>CAZSDW010000050.1:0-19995 GCA_964605705.1 uncultured bacterium | reverse complement strand
TCCCGATCCATCGGGACGCTCTCCCGATATTGTTATTTATTTTTGAAGTTATGTTTTGTGGAGCTGGACGGGATCGAACCGACGACCTCTTGAATGCCATTCAAGCGCTCTCCCAACTGAGCTACAGCCCCTGATAAAAAGCGCGATAAGTTACTATTGTAGCCAGCAATAATCAAGGAATGATTTATCTTGTACTCATTGGATTAGTAGGTCTAAAATTTATCACATCATTGTAAATCAACTTTATTAGATGTCATGGAAAATTATTAACTTATGACCAGATTTTTGAAAGGATATAAGATGGGCGAGCGCTTAAAAGATGTCCAATTGTCAAAAACATCCGTCATAACTCCGGTCCGAACAGTTAACATCCAGACAGCTCACTGTCCAAAGGGCTGTGATTTGATGTGCAGCGAGGTAAAAATCCACAATCGAATTCAATCTGTGTTACCACGAAATATAAAAACAGGGTAGCATTGACCTATCTCGATCCTGAATTTGGAAATTATCAGCATATCTCTGATCTGAATATACCTGATGGTGAAATCGTGAGTTTTAGCTGCCCGCACTGCGGATTATCTTTGACAAGTGAAAATAAAACCTGCCGCAAATGTTCCGCACCGGTTTTTTCAATGATTCTTCCGGGAGAAGGAGAAATTTTCGGATGTCTGCGAAAAGGCTGTTTTGACCATACCCTGCAGATTGAGAGTTTTGAGGCGTTGCAACTGCAGATTGAAGAAGATTTCATCAAAGTAATAATGTAATATCACCGTTCGGGATTTTATTATTTGCTCTAATATTACTTGTTATCCGTATTTGATGATGATAAATTCGCAAAACCATAAATTTATTCAATAAATTTTATGAATATGTTTAATTTTAACAAAGGAATTAAAGAAAATGGATGTTTCTGGCAGATCAATTCGAGAGTTAGCTGATAAATACGGTACTCCCTTGTATATCTATGATTTTGATCGGATTCGCGAGAACGCCCGACGATTAAAAACAGCATTTAAATCCGATGACACGGAAGTTGTTATTTATTATTCAATTAAAGCAAATAATCATCCGGCAATTGTTAAGATTATCCTGGAAGAGGGATATGGGATTGACTGTGCGAGTCCCGGGGAACTGGCGCTGGCGCTTAAATCCGGCGCAGATCCCGGTAAAATTTTATACAATGGCAACTACGAAAGTGTTGAGGAACTGAAATTTGCTTTCAATTCCAAGGTCATCATTAACCTGGATGATATTAATTCGTTGGGACGTTTGTTGAAGACCGGAACACCGGAATTGATTTCTTACCGCATAAATCCCGGTGAGGGGCATGGCAAATACGAACAAATTACCACTGGTGGTTACAAAGCAAAATTTGGTATTCCATTTCAAAAAGCGATCATTGCCTATAAAAATGCCCTGGATGCCGGGATCAAACGCTTCGGTGCTCATATGATGACCGGTTCAGGTATTCTTGATGCCGAGTGGTTTCCGAGTATGCTGGAGCTGTTTATCATTATTCTGAGCGAAATAAATTCAGAATTGGGGATCACGTTTGAGTTTATTGATATGGGCGGCGGATTGGGAATTCCCTATTTTGGTGACGATGAATCTCTGGATATTGAATCTGTCGGCAGTGGTGTGATGAATGTCTTTAAAAAGAGAGTAAAGGAGTTCAATCTTGGCAATCCAACGTTGGCGCTGGAACCGGGCAGATTTCTGGTAGGTGATGCCGGTGTCCTGGTCAGCAAAGTAATCGGAATCAAAAAAAGTTACCGGACTTTTGTCGGTATCGATGCCGGTTTCAATACACTGATTCGTCCGGCGCTATATGGAGCACAGCACCCGATTTTTGTAAATGGAAAAGAAGCTGAAAAACCCAGCTTGAAAATGGATATTTGCGGACAGATTTGTGAAAATACCGATATTTTTGCCGTGAATCGAATGTTGCCAAACATTGAGGAAGGCGACTTGCTGGTTTTTACTCAGGTGGGTGCTTACGGAAATGTCATGTCCAATTCCTATAATCTGCGTTTTCGTCCAGCGGAGGTCGCCGTCATTAATGGAGAGGATAAGTTAATAACCCGTCGTGAGACGGTTGATGATTATATGAGTCGGATTCAAATAATCTAAGATTGCCAGATGAAGCTTGATCAACTACTAACTATTTTATCGGATAAACAGGTTATCGGAAACGAGAATCCTGATATTAAAGGCGTGGTTTACGATCCATTACGGGTTGAAAAAAATTTCCTTTATGTTGCCATTAATATTTATACCCAGCTGGATAAGATTGAGTTACCTGACGGACATATATTTATTAAAGATGCAATTAAAGCCGGCGCCTGTGCTGTCATTGTGGAAAAAGATATGATACTTCCGGAAAACATTGTAAAAATTATTGTTCCGGATTCGCGCTTGGCATTGGCATTAGTAGCGGGTGAATTCTATCAACATCCGTCAAGAGCCTTTAAAGTGATTGGAGTTACCGGGACTAATGGTAAAACAACCACCGCCCATATTATCGAAAGCATTCTGTCGCAAAAATACCGAACTGGATTGATCGGGACACTTTATTATAAAATTAACGGGAAGATTTATCATTCCAAGGATACGACTCCCGAGCCACCGGACCTACAGGAGATTTTCACTAATATGAAAAATCATTCGGTGGATTATTGTGTTATGGAAGTGTCGTCCCATGGTGTGGATTTTCATCGGGTGGCTGGTGTGGAATATGAAGCGGGTATCTGGACGAATTTTACCCAGGATCACTTGGATTGGCATAAAACCATGGATGCCTATCGGGCGACGAAGCTGCGCTGGTTTGGCAGTATTGCTCCGGGAAAAATCACGGCGGTGAATGTCGATGATCCTTCCGTTCAACAGTTCATTGATGCCGCCCGGGCAACAATCGTGACCTATGGAATCGAAAATCCTGCTGATGTCACTGCCCGAAATGTTCAGATAGATAGGAATAGAACGAAATTCCGGCTAATGACACCGAAGGGGAATATTGAGATTGAATCGAAGTTTCGGGGGGAATTTAACCTGTACAATCAGCTTGCCGCGGTGGCATCGATTGTAGGGCAGGACATTAGTCTTCGGGAGATTAAAGCCGGTCTTGAAGCGGAGATCGTCGTTGCCGGTCGTTTTCAGTCAGTCGATTTGGGACAGGATTTCACCATCATCGTGGATTATGCGCATACACCGGATGGACTGCTCAAAGTCCTGAATGCAGCCAGGTCAATGAAACCGGCAAGGATTATTACTGTTTTTGGCTGCGGCGGCGATCGTGATCCTGATAAACGTCCGAAAATGGCAGCGATTGTTGAAAAATACAGTGACTTGGCAATCATCACTGATGATAATCCGCGGACTGAAAATCCGGAGTCAATTACGGATCAGATCATCTTTGGCATTCGTAACCGTGATTTTTTTGATTATATTATCATTCATGACCGGTATCAGGCAATTCAGCATGCATTTGAAACTGCCGGATCCGGAGATTTAGTATTGATTGCCGGAAAAGGGCATGAGACCACTCAGACGTTGAAAGACCGGACGATACACTTTAATGATGTCGAAGTTGCTCGTGAAATTTTAAAGCACCGATTGAAAATGAGGCATGTTAAGCTCAGTCATGCAAAATAATTCACCATTGATCAATCGCTCCGTTCTGGTGCTGAACCAGACCTACGAACCGCTGCATATTTGCGACGTAAAGCGGGCGGTTGTTTTGCTGATTGAAGAAAAAGCAAGCATGGTAAAAACGGTTGATCACCTGGTACTGCATTCTGCCTCTGCGACATTTCCGATTCCGACAATTATTCGGATTAACAGGTATATAAGGGTACATCGCTGGTTTGCGGTTTTGAACAAGGCGAATATTTTCAGGCGTGATAATCATACCTGCCAGTATTGCGGGGCGAAGAATGTTCCGCTGACCATTGATCACATAGTTCCGAAAGTCGATGGCGGTAAGGATAGCTGGGAAAATCTGGTGACTGCCTGCATTCAATGTAATAATAAAAAGGGTGGACGTCCGCTGGAATCGACCGGGATGGTTCTGCAATCAAAACCGAAAAGACCGCATAAGGTTCATACATTACAACGATTCAGTGGCGCGCCGCTTCAGGAGTGGCGCCCGTATCTGTATTTAGATTAGGAAGAGAGATCAGATGGAGAAAAAAGGAAAAGGACGTATCCTGAGCGGTATGCGACCGACCGGAAAAATGCACTTGGGGAACTATGTCGGAGCTCTCGAAAATTGGGTTTCGCTGCAGAGCGAATATGAAAATTTCCATTTGATTGCCGATTATCATGCCCTGACGACGAAACTTGAAACCGGGGATATCCTTGAAAATACCTTGGAGATGGTTGCAGACTGGCTGGCGGTCGGCATCGATCCGAAACACAGTCCCATATTTCGCCAAAGCCAGATCAAGGAACATACCGAGTTGCACCTTATTTTTTCAATGTTGATTACTACGGCACGCCTTGAGAGAAATCCAACGCTCAAGGAACAGATTAAAGATCTGAATATGGATTCGGTTGTTTATGGTCATCTGGGTTACCCGGTTCTCCAGGCAGCCGATATCTTACTTTATAAGGGCGATGTCGTACCGGTTGGTGAAGATCAGGCGCCGCATGTCGAAATAACCCGTGAAATTGCCCGCAAGTTCAATACTACCTATGGAGAAGTCTTCCCGATTTCAAAAACGAAACTGACAACTTTCGCCCGTCTTCCGGGACTCGATGGTAATAAAATGAGTAAATCCGTCGGCAACACCATTCTGCTTTCGGACGGAATTGAGGAGATCAAAACGAAGATTCGTAAAGCCGTTACCGATCCGCAGAAAATCCGGCGTGGTGATCCGGGTCGTCCGGAAATCTGTCTGGTATATACCTACCACCAAAAATTCAATCCCGGTGAAATAAAAGCAATTTTTTCCGACTGTACCAGTGGCGCACTGGGATGTGTTGACTGTAAAATGAAATGTTCGGAAGCCATCGCGGCGGCTCTCGCGCCATTCTCTGAAAAGCGGCAATACTATTCGGAACATCTTGGTGAAGTCCTTGACATTATCAAAGACGGGGAAAGACGAGCCCAGAAAGTCGCGACCGAAACCATGGAAGAAGTACGAAAGGCGATGTCCCTGGGTTGATCGATGAGTTATAATATCAAACTGGATATCTTTGAAGGTCCGCTGGACCTGCTCCTGTTTTTCATCAAACGGGATGAAATTAATATCTATGACATCCCCATTTCCTATATTACTCAGGAATATCTCGATTACCTGAAAGTTATGCAGAATATGAATCTGCGGCTGGCAGGTGATTTTATTCTGATGGCGTCCATGTTAATGCGGATCAAAGTCCAGATGCTCCTGCCCCGTGAAAAAGTGGATAATGAAGAGATTATCGAAGATCCGCGTACGGAGCTGGTGCAGATGCTGGTAGAATATCAGAAGTTTAAAGAAGCCAGCGAAATATTTAGAAGGCTCGAAGAGAATCAGCAGAAGTTTTATCCTGTCAAGACACCGTCGGAAAACGCATCCTGGGATCCCGCAATCTTCTTGTCGGACATTCATTTGGTCGATCTGGGTGTTGCTTTTAAACAACTGATTGATTCGATGCCGAAACCAAAATATTATGAGATTGAGACCTATAAGATAAATATCAACCAGCAGGCGCAGCTGTTACGGATTATGTTCACTCGGAAAAAACGGCTTAAATTTTCTGCTATTGCCGAAACGTTAAAAAACCGGATAGAGGTCGTGGTCACCTTTCTTGCTATTCTGGAAATGGTAAAGTCCGAAGAGATCCGGGTTTCCCAGAAGACCATCTACGGCGATATCTATCTAACCAAAATTCAGTTGAAGGACGCAAATGTTATCGCAAACGCATAAAATTATCCAGGCGCTACTCTTTTCCGCAGAGGAACCCTTAACCGAAGTCCAGGTGAAATTATGTCTTGAGGAATCGGTCGATTTTGAAGGGATCATTCAGGAAATCAATGACTATTACGAACGGGAAGAACTGCCGATCTGGGTGCAGAAAGTCGCCGATGGTTATCGGCTGATGACTCGTGTGGAATATGAGCCCTGGATTCGCCGTTTATATCAAAACCAGGGAAATGTCCGGTTATCCAAATCGGCTTTGGAAACCCTGTCGATTGTCGCCTATAAACAACCGATTACGAGAAGTGAAATCGATGCGATCCGTGGCGTCAGTTCTTATCTGAAATCACTTTTGGAAAAGAATTTAATTGAGACAAAAGGGCGTCAGGAAGGTCCGGGACGACCACTGCTGTATGGAACGACATCGCATTTTCTTGAATATTTTGGATTGAGTAGTCTCCAGGATTTGCCCAAGTTGAAAGAGATCGAAGAAATCATGAAAAGTGAAATAGAGAATGATGAAGAAATCGAAGGGGACTCGTCTCAACCGATATCTGTCGCTTTGCGGGATAGCGTCTCGCCGAAAATGTGAGGAATTAATCCTCGATCAGCGCATTGCTGTCAATGGCAGAACTGTTACCGATTTAGCCACCGTCATCCAGGAAAGTGATACAGTCACTCTGGATGGTGGCAAAATTACCGCTCAGCAATTTACTTACATTTTAATGAACAAACCCAAATCGGTTGTGACGACTTTGAATGATGAACGCAACCGCAAGCATGTGGGGATATTGCTGCCTCATAATATCCTGGTTAAACCGGTCGGGCGATTGGATAAAGATACCACTGGTGTGCTGTTGTTCACCAATGATGGCGAACTGCAATATCGCCTGACCCATCCAAAATATCAGATACCACGAATGTACCTTGTCACCTTGGATAAAATATTTTCTGAAAATCTCTCCGATACAATCAAGCGTGGTGTACGACTGAATTACCAGGAAACCGCACGCGGATCAGTCATATCTGTCCGACATCTGAAACACAATTCAGTGGTGACACTTGAGTTGCGAGAAGGGCTGAATCGCGAGATTCACCGGATGTTCAAAGTGTTGGGCTATAAAGTCGTTGATCTCGATCGTATCAAGTATGCCGGACTGACGGTAGGATTGCTCAAGCGAGGCAGCTGGCGCTATTTAAATGCTCAGGAGGTGCAAGACCTAAAGGTCAAATGTGGCTTATAATAATCAAGGAAAGCATTTGTTTTTAGTGAATAGGGAATTAAATTCACTGGCTATTTGAAAGGTGATATATGGGAATGATTGTAGCAATCGATGGACCTTCAGGTTCAGGCAAAAGCAGTACTGCGAAAGAAGT
The DNA here is from genome assembly GCA_964605705.1 of uncultured bacterium. Classification (GTDB taxonomy): domain Bacteria; phylum Fidelibacterota; class UBA2242; order UBA2242; family UBA2242; genus CAZSDW01. Next base: position 12,718 of record CAZSDW010000050.1, on the reverse strand, counting down.
CGCCCGTCAACTCAATTTTACTTATGTTGACACGGGCGCTATGTATCGGGCGATTACTCTGGCGACACTTCGAAAAAACATTCACATTGATGATATTGATAAAATTGCCCGTTTAACCCGGCAAATTCAGATCCGGTTTCAGTGGATTGACAATCAACATCATACATATCTCAATGATGAAGATGTGACCGATGCCATCCGGACATCGACAGTCGCCGCAATGGTCAGCCCGGTTAGTGCGATACCGGAAGTACGGGAAATTTTGGCAAGTCGCCAACGACAGATGGCGCAGGATGATAATATTGTCATGGAAGGTCGCGATATTGGAACCAATGTTTTTCCAGATGCTGATTATAAATTTTATATGGATGCTGATATTCGTATTCGGGCAAAACGGCGAAGTAAAGATTACGATAAAATCGGGCAGAAACTGAGTATCGATGAAATTATTAAAGAGCTCCGGAAACGCGATAAAATTGATTCATCACGATCCCATTCACCGTTAAAAAAAGCCGATGATGCGATTATCATTGATACGACCCACTTGAGTTTTGAAAAACAGGTCGAGAAGATAGTGAGCATTATTCGTGCTTAATACAAGAATTTTTGAAAAGATAAAAAACAGTTAACCATTAACCATTAATCAAAGGAATTCATTCCATGACAGAGGAAGAAAAAACATTAACCCCTAACCCTTCAGATGATGTTGAAGAAAAACAAAATACTGAAGAAACTCCCGCCGAGGAAGTACCTGTTGAGACAGTCCCGGCAGAAGCAGAATTAAAAGAAGAAACAGAGACCGAAGAAGTTGCTGAAGCTGCTGAAGAAGAAACACCAGTTCCTGAACCGGAAGAACCTACTATTCAGGAAGAAGTGAATGAAACTCCGGCTCCGGAAGTAAGCGAAGAGCAGACATCTGAAGAAACAAGCACTCCACATAAAACCGAACTGGTTGTCAGTGGACCGTTATCTGAAGAAATCAGAGTATATGATTTAAAAGATATTAATAAAATTACGGAAGATACAAAAGCCGAACAGACAAAGCTCTATGAGAGTTCATTGAAGGACATTTCCCAGGAACAACGGGTTATTGGTACCGTAGTTTCCGTCAGTGATGATGAAATTCTAATGGACGTTGGATTTAAGTCCGAAGGCGTAATTTCCCGCGATGAATTTGAAGAGGGCGAAAGTCCTAAGATTGGTGACCAGATAGAGGTTTTTGTCGATGTTCTTGAAGATGAAAACGGTCAGATGATTCTTTCCAAACGTAAAGCCGATTTTATGCGTGTCTGGGAAAGAGTGCGTGATATTCATGATACCGGCGAGACGATTGAAGGTCGTATTACAAACCGGATCAAAGGTGGTATGGTCGTTGACATTATGGGTATCGATGCATTCCTGCCGGGTTCCCAAATTGATATTCGTCCGGTAACGGATTTTGATTCTTTTGTCGGAAAAACCTACGACTTTAAAATTGTCAAGCTGAACGAACTCAGGAAGAATATTGTGCTGAGCCGGAAAGAGATTCTTGAAGAAAGCATGAAAGAGAAACGCGATGACCTGCTCTCAAAGATCAAGGTCGGAGACGTACTCAAAGGTCGTGTGAAGAATATTACCGATTTTGGTGTTTTCATCGATCTGGGTGGTCTTGACGGTTTACTGCATATTACTGATCTCTCCTGGGGACGCGTCAATCATCCGAAGGAAGTAGTCGATATGGACGATGAACTGACGGTTAAGGTTATTGATTATGACTCGGATAAACAGCGTGTATCCCTGGGACTCAAACAACTGACGCCTCACCCATGGGAAGGCATTGAGGATCGGTATCCCATCGATAGCATCGTCAATGGCAAAGTTGTAAATATCGCCAACTACGGTGTATTTATCGAACTTGAAAAAGGTGTTGAAGGATTAATCCATATTTCTGAAATATCCTGGACTCAGCATATCAAACATCCGTCTGAGGTATTTAGCCTTGGTGAAGAAATCAAAGCGAAGGTCCTGAGTATCGATACTGAGGAACGGAAAATATCACTGGGTTTCAAGCAACTGGAACCTGATCCATGGGAATCCATCGAACAGACTTATGTTCCGGGTTCAACCCATAAGGGCATTATCCGTAATCTGACACCCTATGGCGTTTTTGTTGAACTTCAGGAAGGCATCGATGGATTTGTACATATCTCAGATCTATCCTGGACCCGTAAAGTTCGCCATCCCCGTGAAATTGTCAAACGTGGCGATGAGATTGATATCAAGATACTCGATGTATCCAAAGAAAACCGCAAAATCACACTTGGTTTGAAACAGACTGAAGTAGATCCCTGGCCGATGATTGAAGGTATCTATACCGAAGGTGAAATCGTCGAAGGTGAAGTCGCCAAGATTACCGAAAAAGTCATTGTGATTAACCTGGAAAACGGTGTTGAAGGGATCGTGCCCATTGGGCAGATGCCAAAAAAAGATCGCGGTGATATCAGTAAAGCCATTAGTATCGGTGAGAAGCTTAAACTGAAAGTACTGGAAGTCAACAAAAACGAAAAACGGATTGTGCTTTCCAGAGAACAGGCGATTACCAAACAACCTAAAGACGGTGTGGAAGCATACAAGCTGAAACCAATTGATACGACGGATAAGATTGAAATTCCGGATGAAATTCGGGAAAAAATCGCGAAATCCGAGGCAAGCAAAAAAACCGCAGTTAAAGAATCGAAAAAGGAAATTGTCGAAAAGGTTGCACCTAAGAAGACCGAAAAAAAGAAACCGGTGAAAAAGACCGAGAAACTTGCAGAAGAAGAGACTGTTGAAAAAGCAGAGAAAAAACCTGTCAGAAAAAAGACTGTTAAGAAAACAGTAAAAAAATCCGAAGCAGAAGAGCAAGGTGCAGAGAAAGAAAAAACTCCAAAAAAAGCGACGGCTAAGAAGACGACTGCAAAGAAACCTTCAAAGAAAGCGGCTGATCAGGGAGAAGAAAGTAAATCGGAAGTTGCAGGGGAAACTGCATAATCGGAGACTTCGCGTTATTTAATAAATGTAGGGGCTTGATATTATTGAGCCCCTATATTATTTTCAGGTGGATTTAGAAATTTATAATAGGTATTTAAATGGCAGATGAATCTTTTCTCATTAAATTTGGTCGTCAGTTAAAAAACTGGTTTTTAAAAGATACAAAAATCAAAATCGGTATCCTGATTCTCGCCGTCATTATCTGGTTTTTTACGGTACTTGGTAATCATTATACCTACACAATGGACACTCCCCTTGAGATTATAAATATTGAAGAGGGTAAAACTCTGAAGGAAAGAGTGCCAACATTTATTCAGGCGAATTTTTCCGGCAGAGGAATCGACCTGTTTTATATTTTGACTACGCGGAAATATGCCTTCAAGTTTGTGCTCGATGTCGAGACTATTCGCTGGTTTTATGATTATAATCTGAATGAATATTACATTGATAATCCGGAGAAGATTATCATCCCGCGCAATGTCAATGTGACCTTCAACCACATTGTTTACCCGGAGTCGTTACGGGTTGAATTGGACCGTCTGGATATTTTGCGGGCACCAGTCCGTTTACGTACGAATATTAAGACGGCTCCCGGTTATATTGCGGTCAATGCGCCGATCATTACGCCCGATAGTGTATTATTGAGCGGACCACGGACCTATATGAAGAAATATTCAGAAGTGGTGACTGAAGAACATCGAAAACTGAATGTGACTTCGCCGGTGGAACTCGATCTGAATTTAGTCATTCCGGTCGAAGACAATATTCAATCGAATCATTACAAGGTGCATTTCTATCAGAATGTCGAACAAATCGGTGAACAGACTATTTCAAATGTACCGGTCAAACTCGTGGGGGTGCCCGGGAGAACAAAAGTTGAATTAAGTCCTTCCGAAGTGTCCCTGACAGTGTCCTCAGCGATCAGCAATTTGACGAATATCAGACCGGAAGACATCAATGTTTATTTTGATTTTAATAAGAATTGGCAATACGGTGAAAGTAACTATGTGCCGACGGTTGAATTACCGGAAGGTATCCTGAGCTGGAGCAATATGACACCGCGGCGGATTGAGGTCCGCATAATACGGGACAGGTAAATGAACATTTTCGGTATCGAGACATCCTGTGATGAAACCTCCATCGCTGTTTTAAATGACCAGAAAGTACTGGTCAATCTGATCAGTTCCCAACTGCAGCATCAACAGTACGGCGGCGTCGTTCCTGAAGTTGCCTCCCGGGAACATATGCGTATTATTGAAGATCTTTGCAACGAGGCGTTAGATAATGCCGATCTTACATTAGCTGATATTGATGGAATTGCCGTGACCCGAGGTCCGGGCTTGATGGGCGCATTGCTCGTCGGACTCAGTTTTGCGAAAGGATTGTCCTATTCTACTGGCAAACCGCTCCTGGGTGTGAATCATGTGGAGGGTCACATTATGGCGAATTTTCTGGACCACCCCGCTCTGCAATATCCGTTTTTGTGTCTGCTTGTTTCGGGTGGTCATTCACAAATCGTCTTGGTCAAAGATTTTCATGATTATGAAATTTTGGGCAGAAGTATCGATGATGCCGCCGGTGAGGCATTCGACAAAGCTGCCCGGATTTTGGGATTAGGGTACCCGGGCGGTCCGATGATCGATCAATTGGCACAGGACGGCGATCCGGATTTTCATGAGTTTCCCCGTGCGAAAATTAAAAGCAATCCCAGCAGTTTCAGCTTCAGCGGATTAAAGACTTCCTTGCTGTACCTCGTCAAAAGACAGGGGAAAGAGTGGAGTGAAATCCATAAAAATGACATTTGCGCTTCGTATCAGGAGGCGATTGTTGATGTGTTAATTGATAAAACAATTGATCTTGCTGTTCAAAAAAACATTCAGCGACTGGTGCTGGCTGGGGGAGTCGCTGCCAATTCCAGATTAAGAGAGCGATTCAAATCCGAAGCCGCCAGGCATGATTTCGATATCTACTTTCCTTCGCTGGAATACTGTACTGATAATGCCGCAATGATTGCCCGGACGGGACTGGAATTGTTCATTCGGAAAAAATTCGCGTCCAGTAATATTTCTGCGGTCCCAAATTTATCACTGGTATCTGATAATTGATGAATTCACAATCGTTACAGTTTCAAAATAATTCGCCCTGGAATTTGCTGCTGATTTTAATTATTGCGGCAATTTTATTTTTTACTTATCGTAATGCTGATCGTAAAATTGCCCGTCGTCATGGTCTGCTTTTATTGATTCGATCATTTATTTTTATCTTGTTACTGATAGTGTTATGCAAACCAATCTTGAAATGGTCAAGCACAAAAAAACTGGACCCCGAGGTCGTCATTTTTCTGGACCGATCATTGAGCATGACAGCCCATGAGAACGTTACAAAGGATTCGATAGTATCTGTTGTAAATGGTATCCGAACCATTCTGGAAGAAAACGGCGTCAATGTAAAAATCTACCCGTTTTCGACAGGTATCGAAGAAAATATCCGTTCGTTAAAAGAACTGAAATTTGATGCAGATGGTACCGATTTGTCCGAGGTTCTGAAATTTTGTAAAGAAAAATTATCAGGGTTGCCGGTGCAGGGGGGAATTATCATTTCTGATGGTGTATTTACAGCCGGTGAAAATCCAATGTTAATGAATCTAAATCCGGATTTTCCGCTGTTCACAATAGGCATCGGTGATAGCCTGATGATCCTGGATCCGGCGGTGGATGAAATAATTATACCGACATTTGCCAGTATCGGCGATAGTATAAATATCGAAGCCAGGGTATTACCACTTGGTCATGGGAAAACAATTACTGTCGCTTTGATGGAAGAAGATCAAATCATTCAGAAAAAGGTGCTTCCATCATTTCAACAGTCACTGTTGCAGTCAGTCCGGTTTGAGATTGTTCCTGATCGAACAGGCGTGATTAAATATAGTGTATTGATTGATACAACAATGGATCGAAATCCTTTGAATAATATCCGCAAGAAGCTGTTGCGGGTGACCAATAACCGGAAGCGATTTTTAATTGTACAGGGGAACAGTAATTTTGATGTCAGGTTCATTTCGAAACTGGTGCAATCAATGCCGGGAATAGAACCGGTATCGTTGCTGGAATCTGATGAGAAATGGCACTCGGTTTACGGAGAAGATCCGTTTCAGATGAAATGGGATGCCGTCGCTTTTTTCGGTTTTCCGACGGATAAAACAAGCCGGCAACATCTCGATATAATCGCATCAAAAATCAATCAGGATCGCTCGGCTGTCTATATTCATTATTTGCCCAATATGAATATAAATAAATTGAACAGTATGTTTTCTCGACTAATAATTGAGAATTTTCGGTTAAATCAAAAAGAAATTTCGGCGGTTTCAGTTCAATTATCGGATAGTCAGAAAAATCACCCGATTGTCATGCCATTGCGAAGAAATCTATCATACAAAAATGATTGGGCGGCTCTTCCGCCGGTTGGAATGCCGTTCGAGAATATTCAGCTTGCGCCCCGGTTTTTTACTCTGCTTGAATCGGCGAATTCGGATCGGATACCGATTATTTCAATCGGTGAAACAGCGGGTGTCAGACAGGTTGTCGTGACCGGTATCGATTTATGGCGCTGGAGTATGATGACGGCAGATGCGGAAAACAATTATATTTATTCGGAATTATTTACCGGATTAATCAGCTGGTTGACAGACACATTAAGCAGTTCTAACCTGCAATTTTCTATGAACAAGGATATATATCTGAAAGGAGAGATCGCGGAAATTACCGGTGTCGTGACTGATGTTCAGGGGCAAGTCCTGCCCCAGGCTGTCGTTCAGGGTGAGATAGTTGATTCCCGGAACAATTCCAGTGAATTTCTCATACAATGGGATGGTAAAAGTTTCAATGGCAGGGTTCCATTGCGTTCAGAAGGAGAGTATTACATTAAGATCGAAGCCTCGGTTGGAGATGTCAGGATTGGCGAAACTCAGGAAGATTTTCTCGTTATGGAAAATTCTGTGGAACTTCTGACGGTTCGACAAAATATTGCGGCTTTACGCTCAATTGCAACAATGACTGGAGCTGCATATTCGACGCCGGAAAATTTTAAGGATTTATTGACCGAACTCGAATTTAAACCCGATTATCGAAAAGTTCAGCACGAGATAAAATTATGGCGCCGGAGGGAAATATTTATTCTATTAATTTCATTGTTAATAGCAGAATGGTTGATTCGCCGTTTATCAGGTCTCCAGTAAAAAATTCTTGCGATTTTGACCTTTGATGAGCAAATTCCGACGTGCTTTCGACGGTAGAAACAATAGAGGCAAAATAGATAGATTGATATCCAAAAATAAATCTCAACTTTTGTTATAAATCCTGAAAATATTCCACCTTACTTTTCTTAGAGGGAGATTCCATGGAAAAAATTGCAATGATTGGTGTAGGCTATGTCGGTCTGGTATCCGGAACCGGACTGGCAGACTTTGGCAATGAAGTCGTCTGTGTCGATATTGATGAAGAAAAAATAAATAAACTCAAAAATGATGTTCTGCCGATTTACGAGCCGGGACTGCTGGAGTTAGTGAAGAAGAATGTCGATAAAGATCGGCTGACATTTACGACCGATCTGGATAAAGCCATTAGGGAATCCCGGGTCATTTTTTCGGCGGTTCCCACACCGTCAGCGGAAAACGGCGAGGTTGATCTCTCCTATGTTTTTAATGTCATTGATAAAATCGCTGAAGTTATTGACAGCTATAAAATCATTGTCACAAAGAGTACGGTTGCTGTCGGAACCGGCGATAAAATTATTGAGCGATTACTCTCAAAAGGTGTTTCAAAAGAGATGTTTGATATTGTGTCCAATCCTGAGTTTCTTCGGGAAGGATCAGCTGTCGGGGATTTTATGCGTCCGGACCGGATTGTGTTGGGCACCAGTTCTGAAAAAGCCCTTGAAATCATGAAAGGAATCTACCGGTCACTTTATTTAATTGAAACGCCAATCGTGGCAACCAACGTCCGAACCGCCGAGATGATCAAATATGCCTCGAATGCTTTCCTGGCAACGAAAATATCATTTATTAACGAAGTCGCCAATATCTGTGAGTTGGTCGGAGCGGACGTTCAGGCAGTTTCAAAGGCGATGGGGCTTGATGGACGAATATCGCCGAAATTTTTACATGCCGGTCCCGGTTATGGCGGCTCATGTTTTCCAAAAGACACCCTGGCGCTGACAAAAATTGCCGAGCAGGCAGGCATAAAATCCACTATTGTTGAGGCAGTTATTGAAGTAAACGAAAGACAGAAGCTGCGGGTTGTTGAAAAATTATTGAAATTTTTGCCCAAGCTGAAAGGCAAGACAATCGGATTACTGGGACTGGCGTTTAAGCCAAATACCGATGATGTCCGCGATGCCCCGGCATTGACCGTAATTTCGGAAATCTTGAAACGGGGCGGCAAGATCAAAGCTTACGATCCGGAAGCCATTGACGAAATGCGTAAACACTTTCCACAGATAACCTATGTCGCTTCAGCTGAGGATGCAATTAAAGATACCGATGCACTGATTCTACTGACTGAATGGAACGAATTCAGGAATATGGACCTGGATTATATTAAGTCCGTTATGAAAAAACCAATTATGATCGATGCGCGCAATATCTATGAACCGGAGCGGGTGATCCAAAAGGGATTTCGGTATGATTGTATCGGGCGCAAAATTGATAATAATCAAAGTTAAGGAATAAGGTTGACTGAAAAAAAAGTTTATCTTGTAACCGGCGGCGCCGGATTTATCGGTAGTAATTATATTCATTACCTTTTTGAAAAACACAATCAGGTTAAAGTCATTAACCTTGACAAATTGACCTACGCCGGTAATCCCGAAAATTTAAAAAAACTGCAAAATAATCCGGACTACATTTTCATAAAAGGTGATATCTGTGATCCGAAGATCGTCAATCAAATTTTTAAAGAGCATAAACCCGAATATCTTGTAAATTTTGCTGCCGAGAGTCACGTTGATCGCAGTATCGGTGATGCCGAGGATTTTATTCGGACTGATATGTATGGCGTCTATGTTCTTCTGGAAGCCGCTCGTGAATATGGTATCACACGATTTATACAGATCAGTACCGATGAGGTTTACGGTTCCATTGAATCGGGCTCCTTTACTGAAGAATCTCCGCTGAAGCCGGGCAATCCCTATTCCGCGAGCAAAGCGGGTGGCGATCGTTTGGCGTATTCCTATTTCAATACCTATAAAATGCCGGTAATTATTACCCGGGCATCCAACAATTATGGACCTTATCAGTACCCGGAAAAATTAATCCCGCTTTTTATTACCAATGCGATTGAAAATAAATCCCTGCCTTTATACGGGAATGGGAAAAACGTACGGGATTGGTTATTCGTAAAAGATCACTGCAAAGCAATTGAGTATGTGATAGAAAAAGGTCAGGTTGGCGAAGTGTACAACATTGCCGGTGGTAACGAAAAAGAGAATATTGAAATTACCCGTATGATCCTAAAACTTACTGATAAACCTGAATCCCTCATTAAACCGGTTGCCGACCGGATCGGTCACGACTGGCGTTATTCGCTGGATGAGTCCAAATTGAAATCACTGGGCTGGAACCAGGAGCATCAATTCGCTGAAGCGATTCAGGAGACTGTCAACTGGTATATGAATAACGAAGACTGGTGGAGACCTTTAAAATCCGGAGAATATCTGGAGTATTATAAAAAACAATATCCCGATGGGAATTCATAGACAGAGGATGAAGCTGTGTTAAAAGGACAAGAATTTTTACAAAGAACCTGGATGTTTCTGATCGGTTTGGTGGGATTTATCGCGGTTACAAGCGTTTTATCGTCAGGGCATTTGATTGCACAAAACCTTTCATCAACCATGATGGATCAAAAAAATACCTTAAGTTCGACGCTTCAGTTACGACGTTCTGCAGAGACTGCCGGTGCTAAAAGTCTGACTGGTACCTATTCATCAATAAATCCCGAAGAATATATCGTGGATTCCGGTGATGAATTTCTGGTTACGATTGATATTCAGGGACCGGAGATTATGATTTATAACATCAAGGTATCTTCAGATGGTTTTTTATCCATCCCAAATTCTCCGGGCATTTATGTCAGAAACCGGGTTTTATCGGAGATGATCCGGGAAGTAGAGAATATTTTAAAATCCCAGTATCCGCTGGCAAATATTGAGGTCAATTTAGATAAAATCCATCCAATTCAGGTCCATATAACCGGGGCATTATTACGAACAGAGAAGATTGAAATGACATCAGGCAATCGTTTGCATGATGCGATTGAGGATATAATAAATGTGTATCATGAAGATACCCTATTGACGGAAAAATTTAAGAAAGCCTCTCTGAGAAATGTGTCGATAATCAGGGATGATGATAAAAAAGTCTATGATGTTTTGAAATTCAGAAATGCCGGAACGCGAGCAGAAAATCCATACTTGATGGACGACGATGTAATCAATATCGCTTATCGTGACACAACCGGTGGTGATATTCTGGTGAGTGGTCTGGTTGGAAAGACGCTTTCCTTTGAATATAAAAAGGGAGATGATTTGGAAACGGCGCTGAAAATTGCCGGCGGTATGATGCCAACAGCCGATTCAAGTTATATCATGCTGTATAGATTTACCGATAAAGGAACAAGTTTTGACCTTGAGATCGTTGATTACAAGAAGACACCGGCGTTTCCGCTGCTATCGGACGACAGAATTTATGTACGACGGAAGTCCTTGTATCATTTGAAATCGAGTGTAACGGTCGAGGGTGAAGTGAAATTTCCGGGAGAATACCCCATTATCCTCGATCAAACAAAATTATCTGAGATAATTGAACAGTGCGGTGGATTTACTCAGTATGCTGATTTTCATACCTCACGTCTCATTCGCGATGGCGGAATTATTCCCGGAGAGGATGAACTTGATCGAATCGGTGAGGCATCAACGACTAATATGTCACTTATTGAAAAAAGCTACTGGGCGAGTTCGACGCAGCAAAATTTGAATGTTGTCCAGTGTGATTTCTCAAAATTATTCAATGAAAATGATCCGGATCAGGATGTCATATTAGAAAATGAGGATTTGATAGAGATCGGGACAAAAATGGAATATATTTACGTCAGTGGCGCTGTTGTTAATCCCGGGATAATTAAATATAACAATCAGTGGGGATATCTGGATTATATCGCTGCATCCGGAGGATATAAAAAATCCGCCCAGAAAAAAAAGGTCACTTTAATCAAATACCGAACCAATGCCTGGATAGATGCAAAAGAAGGTATTTCGGTTGAAGCTGGCGATCGTTTATTTGTTCCACAGAAGAAAGATCGAACGATCCAGGATGACGCCCTCCGAGATGCCTTGACGACAATCTCCCAGATTTTTACAATTATTCTTGTGTTGTTAAATATCCAGAGAGTAAAGTAGTGAAATGATTTTTTATAGGATGGATGTAGCAGTTCTGATATTATCCATCGAAAATTTATTAATATGAGGTATCAATTTTGCAAGACCTTAAACATGAACATCCATCGATATTTTTTATTCTTAAACATTTCAAGATTAATTTTCTGATACTTTTTCTTGCCGGAATAGCAATATTTATCGTTGTTCTATGGGGAATTGAAAAAAAATATACTTCCAGTATTTCGATTTTACCACCCAGTGGAAATATGTCATCAGGTATAGCGGGGCAAATGGGTGATTTGGCAAGTCTTGTAGGCGTTAATTTTCAGTCCAATACAATTCAGAGCCCAGATATGTTCAAGGAGATTTTATTATCTCGTCAACTGACTGAGCGAGTATTATATGAAGAATTTGAAATTTATTCTGATCAGAATATTTTAATCAAAGATAGTTTAATTAATCTCTTAAAAATTAAAGCAGAATCTGATAATGAACTACTTGACCTTGCTTTAAAAATGTTCCAGGAGAAGATTATTTTTACCGATATTAAGACTGATTGTGGTATTGTTACTTTATCTGTTACACTTTATAATCCAGACCTCTCAGCCAAGGTTGCTACTCGTATGATTGAAATTCTTAATGATATTGTAATTAATCAGGTTCAATTTGAATATCGGCAGCAGCTGGAGTATATCCATGATCATATATCGAGTGCTATGGACAGTATCAAAATCTCTGAGGACATTTTGCAGACTTTTTTAGAGAATGTAGGTGCAATGTCTGATCCAGAAAACTTAATCAAGGAAATGGCATTAAAAAGAGACTTAGAATTGCATACGGCAATATATGTGGAATTGAAGAAACAGCTGGAAATATTTACGCTGAAATCGATGGTCAATCTAGCCGAAGTAAAAGTATTGGATCAGGCAAATGTACCTTTTTATAAAAGCCGACCTAAACGAATGCTGCTTATGATTAGTGCCGGGCTCCTTTTCCTGGTGATGCAAATCGGCGCTAATAGTGCTATTTTGATATATAAAAATATCCGTTCTGATTTAAAAAAAGATAATGATAATTGACAGATTAAAAAAAAAGAAAGAGGTCTTTCAAAAATCAGAGGGTAAAAATTTAATTCAAAATATTGCCCATTTCGGTGTATTTCAGATAATCAGCTATCTGGTACCTTTAATTACTGTTCCGTACCTGCTTCGGGTGATTGGAGTTGAGAAATTTGGTGTGATCTCATTTGCACTCGCTCTGATTTATTATTTCAGGATCA
>CAZSDW010000049.1:0-20205 GCA_964605705.1 uncultured bacterium | reverse complement strand
ACTCCACCACTCCATCACTTCTCGAACAGTGTCGTACTGAGATACTTTTCTCCCCGATCCGGGAAAATGACCACAATGGTTCCCGAATCGATTTTTTGGGCAACTTTATAAGCAGCTACCATTGCAGCGCCGCTGCTCATGCCAACGAATATGCCTTCCTCTTTGACGATCTGGCGTGCCATTTCAAAGGCTTCCTCAGTCTTGATATTGACCATAATATCAATTTGACTTGGATCGTAAATTGACGGGACAATCGCCTCTTCCATGTTTTTCAAGCCCTGGATATAATGTCCCTTTTCCGGGTAGGCGCAGACGATTTTGATCGCCGGTTTGTTCTCGCGCAGGGATTTGCCGACGCCCATGATGGTGCCGGATGTACCGATGGAGGAGACAAAATAATCAATATCGCCGTTGGTCTGTTCCCATATTTCTTGGCTGGTGGTTTTATAATGGGCGATTTTATTGTATTCATTTGAAAACTGGTCAGGCAGGAAATATTTATCGGGAAATTCTTCAACCAGTTTCCTGGAATGACAGATTGCGCCGTCGGTCCCCAGTTCAGCAGGAGTTAATGTCACAGTCGCGCCATAGGCTTTGATCATTTTTCGGCGTTCAATTGAAACGGCTTCACTCATGACGATTTCGACATTATAGCCTTTGACGGAGCCGATCATGGCGAGACCGATGCCGGTATTGCCGGAGGTTGCTTCGATAATCGTTTTAGCTTTGGTTAGTACGCCGGAATTTTCCGCCTGCTCGATCATTTTCAGAGCGATCCGGTCTTTGATAGAACCCGATGGATTGAAGCCCTCGAGCTTGGCATGAATTTCCACATTGGGATTAGGATTCAATTTATTAATTTGTACCATGGGAGTACGACCAATCGTCTGGAGTATATTTTTATAAATCATCGAAAACCTCTATTGTCATTCAATTACATCCGGAGTTTAAGAATCATTCAACTGTAAATCAATTGTAAATCAATGTCCAATCCTGAGATAATTAACGGGGGAAAATGGTTACAAAATTGATATGCGCCGAATTGTAACAATATGCTTGTGACTTTACTCACATAAAAATCAAATACCCGAGATTTCGACAACTTATATCTGTAATTCCGGGTCTGATTCACGAAATTCATTTGAATCTGATGACAGGTAAGCGAAATTTACAGACAATTGAAGGATTGATAACGCGCATGAGACACCGGATTTTTTATGTTCTGCTTTTACTGATACTGTCTTCAGGATCCGCTGCTGCCGCAGCCGGCGGCAAGATATCAGGCTATATTCGCGAAACCGAAACCGGTGAACCGATTATGTACGCCAATGTGGTTCTGGAAGCTACCTATTATGGTGCTGCCAGTGACGTTCATGGACATTATGTAATTCTGAACGTTCCCGAAGGTGAATATACAATCAAAGCGATGATGATGGGATATACAACTCACAGTGAGATGGTTGTCGTGAAATCCGGTGAAGATTACCGGCTGGATATGGAACTTCAGATAATGGCAATCCAGGGCGAGACCGTCGAGGTGACGGCTGAACGAACCCGGTTTGAAGAGAAAGTCGAAATCAGTCGTATGAATTTGTCCATGGAACAGATTGTCAATACACCGGCGATGATAGAAGCCGATCTTTTTCGGACCTTGCAGATGACTCCCAGTGTCACCGCTAAAAATGATTTTTCATCAGCGCTTATTGTTCGCGGAGGCGGTACAGATGAAAATCTAATCCTGCTGGACGGTATTGAAGTTTATAATCCCTATCATCTGGGTGGGCTCTTCTCAACATTTAATGCTGAAGCATTGGCAGATGCGGAATTTCTGGCAGGTGGGTATTCGGCAAAATTTGGAAACCGAAATTCAGCGGTGCTGGACATTACTTCACGTGAGGGCAATTCACGAAGACATCTCCTTTTTCGACAGGGACCTGTGTCCAAGGTATTTGACCTGAGCAGTCTTAAGGGTGAGGTCAGTCTGCTCAGCAGTAAGATTTTAGCGGAAGGACCGCATCAATGGGGTACCTGGATGTTTGCAGCCCGCCGGACCTATTATGACCAGATTGCTAATTTGTATTATCGGATCAAAGATGGTAGCAAACCCGATGGCGCTTATTACTTCTGGGATTCACACTGGAAAATCTTTTTTGATCTCAATGATCGGAATCGCCTGACGGTTGCCGGATATTACGGACGGGATTATTTGACCTTTGATTTCGAAGATGGTGATATGGGATTTGGCATCGATCTGAATTGGGGAAATTATACGACCAGTGTCCAGTGGCGATCGGTACCATCCTCTAAAATTCATTCCCGGCTGTCGGTTGCGCGAACAGTTTATGATTGGGATTTCGGATTTACATTAGTTGAAATTGACTCGTTAGTCGGCAAAGTATCGACTGATATTTTTGAAAATGTTGATTTGCGGGATTGGACAGTCAAGGAAGAATTGGACTGGTTTGTCAGCAATCAGCATACAATCACGACCGGTTTTGAATATAAAGTTCTGGAAATGTCTATTAAACAGGAAGTCGCCAATATCAATTTTCTCGATAGGACCCAGAGTCCCTATATCTTCTCGGTTTATCTGCAAGACCTCTGGAAAATCACGAATCTTTTCAATATTCAGCCTGGATTGCGGTTAAGTAAATATGAACTGCATGACCGTCTGTATCCGGAACCGCGAATTGGATTTAAGTACTTATTGACTGAAAACCTGGCATTGAAAGGCAGTTGGGGAATTTATAAACAGTATATATTCACCAATACCAACGACGAAGATATCATTAATTTTGTCGATTTCTGGCTCCCGGTACCGAAAGAGCTGGATGCGCAGTCCTGCCAGCATTTTATTACGGGACTGGAACAACGTTTTTCAAACGGAATTTTTGCCAGTATCGAGGCATATTATAAACCCTATGACAATATGCTGGAGGTCAATCCCAATAACGATCCGGCTACAGATACCGATGATTTTGTTGCCGGAACCGGAGCAGCCTGGGGCATCGAGCTTTTGCTGAAAAAGACCCATGGGAAGTTCAATGGCTGGCTGGGGTACAGTTACAGTCGCATAAAGAAAGAGATTGATTTTAACAGTGATGGTGTTTTATCAAAAAGAGAGGGTGAGATTTATTATACCAATAATGACATTCCGCATTCTTTTAATGCGGTCTTCAGTTATAAATTAAATGAAAAAAACAGCATTGGTCTGACATTGTCCTATAATACCGGTAAACCGTTTACCGTCAATGAAGGCATGGTTTATGCGGGGACGAATTACACAAGCCCGATTTTTCCCTATTCCGGCTTGCAGAATATTCCCGGTGAAAAAAATGGTGCCCGCTATCCCAGTTATTTTCGAATGGATCTGAGTTATCAACGACAGATCCATCCGTTTGATTTGAATGGAAAATTTAAATTTCAGATCATTAACCTAAGCAACCACTTTAATGTTCTGTTCGCCCAGACAGTTCAAAATACGAATCCCACTAGGATCAGAGCCTTCAGCATGTTTCCGGTTATCCCTTCCTTTGGTGTCGAATTTGAATTATAGGATCACAGGAGCCGAATAATGCAAAACAATAAAGCGATGATTCTTGGATTATTTCTGGCAATGATGGCAGCAATGTCACTAACCAACTGTGATAAAGAGATGCTATTAACTGACTTCACCGATTATGAGTTTGATTATCAACCGGAACTCCGGATCGAAGCGTTTTTGAATACTGAATTTCCGGAGCGGACAGTTGTGAGGATTGACTACTCCATGTCTGTTACGGATACATCAATTTTCAATGGCAGGGATGATGATGGTGACTGGATGCCTTTTGAAGATGAGAATAAAAATGGTCGTTGGGATGCGGGCGAGCCGCTGAATGATGATCTGGGCGAGGATGGTATGCCCGGTGAAATAGATGGATTTATCCAACCGGATGAAGGTGAGGGAGACGGTTTGCCTACCGTCGGCGAACCTCATATTGATGAACTGGATGAGATTATTCCACAGCTTCATGATTCAACATTTACGGTAAGTCTTCATAAATTTTCGACCGGAGCAAAGGTTGCTGATTTTGGCTGGCAAACCCGGGCGGATTCTTCTGTGCTCACTTACTATTATGAAACCGAAGAAAAAGAGGTGTTTTGGTTTGGCGGATACAAATTAACAAATTTAACGGAGCCGATCGATTATCAGGAAAAATATGAATTTAAAGTCAATAAAGGCAGTGATGAATACCGGGCTTCCTTTCAGCCTGAGCGACCGGTGGAATTTCTCACGGATTTCTTTACCATGAATAATGACACACTGATTGTAACCGAAGCCGATTCTCTTGCCCCGATCTGGTCAACGGGCAGTGATCCGATTGTTTTCTGGGTGGTGGTCGAAAGAATATTTCGTCCTGATTCAATTGTCATCGTTACTGATTCACCGGCGATGCCACTTATCCAGCAGAATGGGCTTTATATTGGTGGTGATTTTATCAACTTCTATTTTCCGGGACTTTATCGCTGGACCGTATATGTTCCCAGTCAAAATTATGGGCGCTATGTCTATTCCAGCCTGCCCATTACTGATTCCAGTATCAGCAACTGGCGCAGCCAAAACGGGGACGTTATTATGGGCTGTGCCGGTTCCATGGCGGCAAAATCCATCTATGTACGGATCGATAAAGAAGTCGAAAAGCTAAAGTAAATCAGATTATAACATACCGGCAATTCATGAATTGCCACCGCATACGGAATGATGATTTCTCAGACGGTTACCAGTTCTCTGCCAGGACTTCGAAATGGGCGGTCGGATGGGCACAAGCGGGACAAATTTCCGGCGCTGCTTCCCCGACATGGATGTAGCCGCAGTTCATACAGCGCCAGACGGTGGATTCATTTTTTTTGAATACTTTGCCCTCTTCGATATTGTTTGCCAGGTCGTTATAGCGTTTTTCGTGTTGTTTTTCAGCAATCGATACAGCTTCAAAAACATCGGCAATCTGATTAAAACCTTCCTTACGGGCGATCTTTGCATAACTGGGGTACATGGAAGACCATTCATGATGTTCGCCCATGGCAGCAGCTTTCAAATTATCAAGGGTGCTGCCAATGACACCCGCCGGAAAGGCGGCTGTAATTTCCACATCGCCACCTTTCAGAAACTTGAAAAAGCGTTTGGCGTGTTCCTTCTCTTGATTGGCAGTTTCTTCGAAAATCTCAGCGATCTGGCGATAGCCCTCTTTGCGGGCTTTCGATGAAAAATAGGTATAGCGCATGCGCGCCTGGGATTCACCGGCAAAAGCAGTGAGTAAATTTTTCTCCGTTTGACTTCCTTTTAGTTCCATGATTTATCTCCTTTTTAATTATGATTTCTTGTTAGCGTACCAAAAAATTTTGTTAGATTCAATTTCCAAAACTCTTTCGTCAATTGCAAGGTTTGCCGCTGTGATCATAGCCGCCGCAACGGTCTTTCCATGAACGGGTCTGTATTTCCGAAGAAATGGGATAATAGTTGTAAAAATACGAGTGAAAAATACGGCAATCTTTTCCATAATGCGCAGCTCGGTTCGCTTGCCGATTAAAATTGATGGTTTGAAGATGCAGATTCCGGGAAAGTCCAATCCCTTGACAGCATTATCAAGCTTGCCCTTCATTCTCAGATAAAAATTTTTGGAATCGGCATTTGCGCCGGCGGATGATACCAGCAGCAGCTTTTTAACGCCGTTTTCCCGTGCAGCGCTGGCGACATTGTATTGATAATCATAATCGACCTTGTACTGAGCATTCTGACTGCCGGCTTTTTTGAGGGTTGTTCCCAGCACGGAATAAAGTTCATCACCGGTGAGGTGCTTTTTCCAGAACTGCAAGTCGTCGAAATTCACGACATGAGTGATGAGTTTTTTATGGGTAATATTCGGAGACCGCCGGACAAATATTTTGACCTTTTGATATTCCTTATTTTCCAGTAATTGATGGGTCAGGTGGCTGCCGACCAATCCGGTTGCACCGATGATAATAGCGATTTTCATTCAGGCAGCTCCCAGAGGAATTTCCCGGTTTTTACAAAATTGACAATCTGCTGAACGGACTGCTCCGATTTACGAATGACCGCTTCCGTGGTATTAAAAGCATTGTGCGGCGTAAAGATTACATTTGGATAGTCTGCTAATTCTTTGATAATCCTTAATTCTGTATCCGTGATACTTAGATTTCCCCGGAGTGCAGTACCAAGCAGATTTTCATTGGGATAGACATCGAGCGCGATACCGTCGAGAATCCCTTCGTCTAGGAGTCTTTTCAAATCCGAAGGAATACACTGTTCACCGCGGGCAATGTTGATAAACAGGGCGCCTGGCTTGGCATTTTTCAATGTTTTATAATTGAAGTAAGCAGTGTTTTCCGCCGTCAGGTTCATGGCGGAAACGATGATGTCGGCTTCGGGAAGTTTATTAGCGAAATCCACATATTCAACATCGAAATGTTTTTTAACAATATCGACTCCGTAAACGGTCATCTCCAGCCCGCGACCGATTTTGACGATTTCGTGACCGATATTGCCGACACCCACCACGAGCAGAGTTTTTCCCTGGTTCTCCCGACCGGTAATTCCATCCCGGTAAAAAGTGTTAAATTGTTTCATCTGGATTGGCAGCTTGCGCTGCAATGCCATCCAGAGCGTCAGCGCCTGTTCAGCGACGGAGCGATTGCAGTAGAGCGGCAGGTAACCGAATTGAACCTGGTTTGCCGCTTTTGGGCGGAGAGATTTGAAATAATCATAACCGGTGCTGCGGGTTAGAAAGCCATCGACGCTTTTTAGCCATTCATCAGGAATAATTGTCTGGGTACGGGTGCTGATGATCTTTGCCGGTGGAGCGCTATGATTGCATTCCTGGATGGTTTTGAAGGTAAATCCTGCTTTGATATTTCCCGGTAGAAACTGCCGCAGATGACGCTCTTCCTCGTCAAAGGCTTCATAAAAATAGACATCATAATCGGTTGGATGCATAAAATATTTTACAGTATTAGGCTAAACTTGCCAGTCCCTGCCGAAACCTTTGCAGACCGGTTTTTAGATTTTCCATACTATTGGCGTAAGAGAAACGCACATAATTTTCCATCCCGAAAGCGCTGCCGGTAACCACGGCAATATGGAAATTTTCCAGCAGGTAGAGACACAATTTGTTCGTGTCAGTAATGCCTTTGTTATTTTGCTGAATGTAATAGGTGACATTTGCCATGGTGTAAAATGCTCCCTTTGGCAGGGCACAGGATACATGAGGAGTGCGATTCAGTTCACTTACCAGAAACTTCCGGCGCTGGTCAAATTCTGTCCGCATTGCCTCGATGCTGCCGTCATCTTCGGTTAATGCAGCTACCGCAGCTTTCTGGGTAATGGAAGTGGGGCAGGAAATCGTATGTCCCTGAATTTTTAAGGCAGCTTTGATAATATCCACAGGTCCCGCGGCATAGCCGAGTCGCCAACCGGTCATGGCATAAGCTTTTGACACGCCGTTGACAATGATTGTGCGATTTTTTATTGCATCCGAGACCTGGGCGATGGAAAAGTGTTCTTCACCGTCATAAAGCAATTTTTCATAAATTTCATCGGAAATGATCAGGATATCATATTTTTGACAAATGGCGGCGATTTCTTCCAATTCGGTTTTTGTATAAACCGCGCCGGTGGGATTATTCGGTGAGTTAAGCATTAACACTTTAGGTTTTTTCAAAAATGCGAGGGTATTATCCAATTGCTGAGCGCTCATCTTAAAATTTTGCCGTTCGTCAGCAGGCAGGAAAACCGGAATCGCCTGGGCAAGTTCGACCTGGGATGGATAACTGACCCAATAGGGCGCCGGGATCAGTACCTCATCACCGGGATTGCAGATTGCCAGCAGAACCATTGCGAGACAGCCCTTGCCACCCGCCGATGTGAATATATTTTCCGGTTGATAAGAAAGCTGGTTATCGCGTTGCAGTTTTTCGACAATCGCCTGCCGAAGTTCAAGGATGCCTTCTGCGGCAGTATATCGGGTAAAATTATCATGGATTGCCTGAATTGCTGCCTGCTTGATATAATCCGGGGTGTTAAAATCGGGTTCACCGACACCGAAATTAACTACGTCAATACCCTTCGCTGCCATATTGCGTGCCAGGGCATGCATTGCCAGCGTCGGGGAAGCTTTTATTTGAAGTGCTCTGTCGGAAATCCTGTCAGCCATGTTTTTACTCCATGAAGAATTCAGCAA
This sequence comes from uncultured bacterium, assembly GCA_964605705.1. Classification (GTDB taxonomy): domain Bacteria; phylum Fidelibacterota; class UBA2242; order UBA2242; family UBA2242; genus CAZSDW01. Next base: position 11,968 of record CAZSDW010000049.1, on the reverse strand, counting down.
TAAGATACAAAATTGATAGAAAAATGGTATGTTAAATTATAATTATTTCAGCATTTCTTCGCCGCTGAAGTTGCGGTAAAGTGTTAACTGTTTCAGGATATCGTCGTGTTCATCGCTGTTATCAACGATGATTTCGGTTAGAATTTCTGCCAGTCCCGGACCGATCATAAAGCCCTGTCCGCACATTCCCGTTGCCAGTAAATAATTGGAAAATTCCCTGGCATAACTGATAATGGGAAATCCATCGGGCGTCATCGGGTAAAGTCCCCGCCAGGTGCGGCGGACCCTGAGATTGCGAAGGCGTGGATAGAGATTCACCATTCGCTTGATTACCTGCGGCAGGAAAACCGATGTGTTGTCGCTGTCGGTACCGGGAATTTTCGGTTCGGGCGTAATGCAGAACACGACCTGTCCTTCCTGGTTCTGATAGAAGTAGTAATTCGCTGATCCTTCCGCGGGACGAATATCAACAATCATCGGGTCGAAAAACCGCTGAACCGGTTCTGTGATGCCAGCCTCATGGGAATCCGGATAGACCGGAACATCCATACCGAGTAAATTGCCTAATTCGCGGGAATATGCACCGGCGGCATCGATGATCAGACCGGCTGAGTAGTGATCTTTTTCGGTTTTAATTTCCGTGATCTTTGAATGATTGGTTGTAAAACTAATAACCTTTTCGTTGAAATGAAAATCGGTTCCCTGTTGCAGAGCCAGCATATAAAACGCATCGATGAGTTTCAGCGGAGAGGCTGAACCATCTTCGGGAGAATAAGTGCCACCCTGCAGGTTTTCGCGGTTGATTCCGGGTACCAGTTCAGAAATTTGTGCCGGTGGAATCCAGTCAATATTCAGCTCAAAATGTTTCTGGAATTCGAGCAGGTCTTTCAACTTCTTTTCATCGTCAGCGGTGTAAACAGGGAACAGGTAGCCACCGTCAATCCAGTTTACATCATAGCCGTGTTCCTCTTCAATCCTGGAGACAATCTCAATCGTTTTCCGACAAATTATAATCTTTGCCGAATCAGAATGGGTTGCGCGAATTCCACCGATCGCAGCCCGGTTTTGCCCGCGTCCGCAGGAATGCAATTTCTCCAGAACTATGACTCTTAAACCTCTCTCTGCCAGATAAAAACTCAGAGGGACTCCCACGCTTCCGGCTCCGATAATGGCAACGTCGTAGAATTTCATGGATTATTCCGGAATATCTTCATTAATTAACGCGTACATCGGAACTTCAATGCTGAGCGGGCGTTGGCTGCCCGGGGTAACATCTGACCAATCGATTCCAGCCATTTGAAAAATACGGGGCAGCAGCACAGAACAGTTTTTCCCGCCGCAGGCACCCATCCCGACCCGGATCTGTTTCAGCTGATTGATATCGCGAATATTGTGTTCCTTGATATAATCCACGAGTTCCTTGACCGTGATCATTTCACAATAACAGACAATCCCGTTTTCCGGGATATACTGATAGGAAGCATTTGTGAGCGGTTGAGTGTATTCCGGTGACTGAACTCGGATACCGGCGATTTTCGCCCCGTTTTCAAGCGACGCTTTAATGTGAACAAGGTGAGTTTTATACTTTTTAATAAAACGAATTTTCAGCACTTCGGCATTTTCCAAAAAGTGACCTGTTGAATCGGTGACCGGAATTTTATCACCGACTTCAAAATCAGGAATGAATTCGTGGGGCAGGACAACTTCGGCAAAGCTGTCATCCAGTTGTCGGGCAAGTGTAATTGCCAGACCGGGGCAGATCAAGACACAGAGTCCGCACCCCGTACAGCCGCCCGAGTAACGGGGGATATCCATGATATTCCCCAGTTTTTTCTCCAGATATATCGCATTAACCGGGCAGACTGACGTACACGGATTGCAGGGGATTTCCTCATCACATCGAATAACAGGCTGAAAAGAATCTGTCAATTGAAGTTCGACAGGGTCATAAGTTAGCCCGGGTTTGCTTTTCAGGATGTCGGCTTTCTTCGCCCAGCTTTGATCAATCCGGATATCTTTACCTAAAAGTTTAGCCATTTCCAGCCCGGCAATTCGCCCGCCGAACATGGCTGAAGATGCCTCAGCTATCTCCTGTGCATCACCGGTTTTGACAACCTTGAATCCAAAATCCACTGCGGTCTCATAGAACTCATCCACCGGCGCTAATCCTACTGCGATTAATAATGTATCGATATTGAAGGTCTTGGCGCTTTCCAGGATTGGCTGGTAATTTTCATCGACTTTAGCGATGGTAAGCTGTTTGATTTTTTCAGTTCCTTCGGCAGAGATGACTGTATGATTCAGGTAGATTGGTACTCCCATCCGCTGAATTTTATCGGCGTGAACTTTGTAACCGGAAACTTTATCCAGAATATCACAAATCCCAACGACATGAATACCAGCCTGCAACGCGTGATATGCCGCGATCAGACCGACATTACCACTGCCAATAATGAAAATCCGTTCCGACGATCGGATCAAATCGCGATTTACCAGTGTCTGAAATGCCCCGGCACCATAGACGCCGGGCAACTGGTTTCCCGGGAAGATCAACGACTTTTCCCGGGCTCCTGAGGATACCACCAAGCCCTTGAAATCAATGATGATATATCGGTTATTGTCAACAAATACGCCAGCTTTTTGATCTTTGAAAATCCCGACGACCGCCGAATTCGTTAAAATTTTAACATTGGAGTATTGCCGCAGTTCCTCTTCCAGTTTTGTAGCAATATCAATGCCTCTTGTGCCGGCATAGCAATCTTTTATAGAACCGAAAAATTTATGAGTTTGCAGCAACAGCTTGCCACCGAGTCTGGCTTTATCATCAATTAATATTATTGTGAAACCCTGTTTTGCCAGTTCAATAGTCGCTGTCAGTCCCGATGGTCCACCGCCAATAACCAGCACATCGCAGGATTCGATTATTTTCCGGTGATTAAATAGGGGTTGGTCATCATCGGGAAGCTCCGGCAGGTGAATAAGGGGATGAATTTCCATTCCTTCACGCAACGGCGTCACACAGGATTTCAGCGGGAACTGATTTATCAGGAGCGTGCAGTGGGAACATTGACCGTTGGCACAGAAAAGCCCCTGTGGAGTATCATGTTTTTGATGGATATTGAAAACCTGGATACCATTGGCGATCAGAGCCGAAGAAACCGGCTCACCTTCGAATCCGCTGAAATTTTTACCTTTGAAAAAAAAATGTACCTTTTTTCTATTTTCGGGAATTTCCAGTATCGGATGCTTCCAGATTCGGCTCATGTATTCTCTCGATAATGGTTCATACCTGCAAAAACGTCGGTATTATTTCGTCAAAAGCTATGCCATAAGCTTCTAAAGGTTCTGAACCTTGAACGAAGTTTTGTCATTTTAGTCGATCAAATAGGAGCAATTTATTTGGATCAGTGCTCTGACTTGACCCGACCTCTCACCCGAATTCATCGGGATTCGAGGTGACCATTCAGTTGTTATTTTTAACGAATCCTGACTCTGACAGAGGAAAATCGTTATAGACCAGCGAGCCCTTGTCTCGCGTCATTTCGATTTCTACTGTTGCGCGAGAGAAATCGTATAAGACCAGTGCAATGGTTTTAACTGATCTCTCACACCGATGAAGTGAGGATTTAAAATGATGGTAGAGCAGTGTAAATGTATCCGTATTCTTTTTTATGAAAATAATGTATATTTAGTCTAACGGTTCTGGTTTTCGGAATATTATTTAAAATAACAGTACGCTGCATGAATAACATCAATTGCTCATCAGAGAATTAACCATGATCAGGCGAGTTCCAAAACTGGCAGTTTCAATCCTGATTGCGCTGGCTGTTTGCATTCTGGCACAGCTGGGATCGCAGATGATGATCTTCGACCGCTGGGAAAAACAGGGGCAGGATTTGATTTATCGCAGCTGTTATAAAGAAGTCCATCCCGAGGAAGTGGTAATTATTGCCATCGATCAGAACAGCCTGGATTTTTTCCAGCGCAATTTCCAGATTTTGTGGCCCTGGCCCCGGGATGTCTATGGATTGATCACCGATTTTCTGACACAGTGCGGGGCGAAGGTGATTGCCTATGATGTGATTTTTTCGTCACCGGATATTGACCGCTTGAATGTCAATGCGCAATATGCCGATGCCCAATTCTCCGAAGCAATGCAGCGATCCGGTAAAGTCGTTCTGGCGACCCAGATGGAAGATGCAACCCATATTACCGATGAGAGTATTGTCAAAAAATTCAATATGTCTTTGAAATACTCAGGTCCCCGGGAATTCATCCGGGAATATCCGAACCTGACGGCACCGATCCGGCAGTTCCAGGAAACGATGACACTACCTGGTGCGGTTAATTTTTTCACCGATGATGATGGTGTCTGCCGCCGGATTCCGGTTTTATTTCAATATGATAAGCGGATAATTCCCTATATGGCACTTTCAGCCGTGGCGGTTTTCAGCAATGACAGCATTTTTGGCTATGATCCCAAAGCGGAAGAAATTATCCTGAATGACTATGCCATTCCCATAAACAAGGACGGCACCGTCGAACTCTTCTGGTACGGACCGGGTGGACCCGGAAACACCTTTCACTATGTTTCTTTTGCTCAGTTGCTAAATTCTTTCATGCAGATTCAGCAAGGGGAGGAGCCGGAGATTCCGGTAGATACTTTTAAAGATAAAGCGGTTTTTATCGGGGCGACGGCGGCTGGTCTGCTGGATCTGAAAACTACTCCTTTCAGCCCGGTGGAACCTTATCCCGGCGTTGAGATTTATGCGACCCTTTTTTCCAATATCATTCATGGTGAATTCGCCACGCATTTCAATAAAATTGTGTGGTTTATGTTCGCTCTGTTTATCCTGACCTTCCTCTGCAATTTCTGGCAGAAGCAGAAGATTTGGGCGTCGATGATCCTTTCGCTGATCGTGGTTTCCGTACCGATTGTCGTTAGTATTTTGCTTTACCAGCGCAAATTATGCTTTTTTCCAATCGTTCAATCCGAAACAGCGATTATTCTTTCGGTAATCTCGGTGCTGGTGATTAATTACCTGACCGAAGGTCGTGAAAAAGCAATGGTTAAAAAGGTCTTTAATCGGTATCTGCACCCGGCGGTGGTTGAGAATCTTACCAAAAATTCCGGTAAAATTGAAATGGGCGGGAAAGAGATCGAAGGAACCGTACTTTTTACAGATTTACAGGGATTCACCGGAACCTCAGAGATGTTCACACCGCATGAAATTGTGGAATTTCTGAATGAGTATTTTGGTCAGGTTGAAAATATCATTTTCCGAAATAACGGGATGCTTGATAAATACACCGGTGACGGCATTATGGCAATTTTCGGAGCGCCTATTGAGAATTCCGAACATGCTATTCTCAGTTGCCGGGCAGTCCTGGACTTTAAAAATCTGTCAAAAATGCAATTTGAAAAAGCCGGAAAACCGGTGCAGCTGATTACCCGGGTTGGAGTCAACAGTGGCAACCTGATCGTCGGGAATATCGGTTCATCGAACCGGATGGACTATACGGCAATCGGCGATACGGTCAATCTGTCCGCGCGTCTGGAAGGGGTGAATAAAATTTACGGCACCCAGAACATGATTTCCGAAACCACGTACGAGATGGTGAAACATCGCATCCTGTGCCGTGAAATTGACTATATTCGGGTCAAAGGACGTGACGCAGCTCTCAAAATCTATACGGTTATTGCCGACCAGGAAACGGCTGACAACAAAATCCTTGAATTCTTGTCAATCCACAATAATGCACTGAAATTATATCGGCAGTATATGTATAAAAATGCCATTGATGCTTTTCGGGAAGTTTTAGAAATTGAAGCCGCAGATACGGTCGCCCCGGTTTTTATCGACCGTTGTCAGAAATTACTTAAGAATCCGGACTTGATTGATGAAAAAGGAATCTTTAATATTACCGTAAAATAAAAAGCAAGGATCAGCTTATGAAACGCTTAATTTTGATTGTTCTTTTAATCTCGCTGAGCATTTCAGCGCAACAGGAATCTCAGATTTATCAGGATAATACCCATTTTCGTAAAGGACCTGGCAGTTATTATCCTCTGATTGGGGTTCTTTTAAAACAAGCGGTAGTGACGGTTTTGAGTGAGACTTCCGGATGGGTCAAAATAAAATTCCAGGGACAGGAAGGATATATATCCCAAAATGCACTGTCGCAAGGTGACCGTGAATCATCCAGTATGAAGAATACCGGTTTTTATTCATCACAACCGACATTCATTTCCAAAGCCTCTGCCAGCGGAGCCGTCAAGGGATTTGCCCAAACCTATCTGAATAGCCGGAAAGCCAATCTGAGTTTTCTCGATCAGTACGACGCAGTCTATTTTGAACCAGGGGAGTACGAACGTTTCAAGAACGAGACTTATCGGAATCGAAATCCAGAAAAAATACAGAAACGGATAAAACGCATAAAAGGCGAAAACCGGAAGCCGGAGGTTACCTCTTACCTGGAAAAACTGGGTTTTGGCGTTGCCGGACAAATTGCCACCAATGGCTTGGACACCGATCCTCAAAAACTGAAATATCTCAACATGGTCGGAAACCTGGTTGTCGAAAGCACGCCGCTTTATTATTATCCGTTCAAGTTCTACATCCTGGACGATTCGCGTCCGACTGCCTATGCTGCTCCCAATGGGATGATTTTTGTCTCAAATGGTCTCCTGAATATTATGCAGAGTGAAGCTGAACTGGCGTGTATTCTGGGACATGAAATCTCGCACGTTGTCCAGCAGCATGGCTACGCGGAAGTCATGAAACGGACTACTCAGATCGCGGCTGAAGATGCCTTCGCCGATCTGGAAGAAGAATCTTCACCGGAGTTTTCCGATGCCGAGCTCGATGAGCTGGCTTCCCAAATGTTCGAAGCGTCCGTTTCCCGCCGACAGAATGTATATGAAGTGGAAGCCGATCGCATGGGTGCTTCCTATGCTTATCGCGCCGGTTATGATCCCCGCGGATTACCGGCTATGCTGATGAGAATCAAGTCCATGACCAGCCCGGATTTCTTTCATCCCGAATCCAACTGGCAATATGATGCCATTGGCGACAGGGTCGATGAAATCAATCGTTATATTTCCGCGGAACTGTCGGATAAACCGGAGTGGAATGTATCGAACAGCCAGCGTTTTTCGAGATATTTCAAGTAGGAATATCAGATTTTTCTGACGTAAATATACTTGGCGTCGCCGGGCGCATAGAAATCGTCAAGAACGGCATCTTCCGTGTAGGCGCAGCGCAGATAGAAAGCGCGGGTCGATTGGTACTGATCACGCCCGGATGTCTCAATATAGACCCGGGATCCCCCTAAACTGCGAATCGCTGTTTCACTGGCAGACAGCAACTGTCTGCCAATTCCGGCATTGCGGTAATCATTATGTACTGCAATCCAATATAGATCGTAACTATTCAGGGTTGCCGGAATCGGTCCGAAGCAGGCATAGCCCACTGTTTTTCCATTGACTTCAGCAAATATGAAGTGATATCCGCTTTCAATACCTTTTTGCAGGCGCTCTTCGACCAACTCGACAGCGATATCAATTTCATCTTGTGAAAAAAAACCGGTAGAGGAAACGATTTCCCTGACATTTTCCGGGTCGGCAGAATTAACTGTGTTTCGCCAGACCGGAATAAATTTCTGCATTTTTAATTGCTCCTGATTTATGGTTGTTATAATAATCATTGAAGCCTTGCCAAAGACCGGTTAAAAAATGTCGTGCATTGATACCAAGTAAACGGACGGCATAACCGCCTTCCTGAACCACAAGAAATGTCAATCCAAGGGACCCGATTTTATAGCCGTTTTGTTCGAAATCTTTGGCGTTCAGGCTCCAGGAACCGGTCGGATCTCCTTTAGCGGTATCCAGTCCCAGGGTAATGATGACAAAGCCGGGCTGAAAACGCTTGATCCGCGTAAGTGCTTTATCCAGGGCTTCCCGGTGTTGTTCGCCGCTGAGTTTTTCAGGCAGGGGCAGATTAAGGTTAAAACCGCTTCCGGCGCCTTCCCCGGTTTCCTCGGAAAAACCACTGAAATAGGGATAGGCAAAACGGGGATGTCCATGAATGGAAACTGTCAGTACATCTGCCCGATCGTAAAAAATCGTCTGCTGACCATTCCCATGATGGTAATCAATATCCAGAATTGCCACTTTCCCGAATTGGCTTAAATATTGGGCTGCGACTGCTGCCGAGTTGAAATAGCAGAATCCGCCAAACACACGGCGCTCGGCATGATGTCCCGGCGGGCGAACCAGGGCATAGGCAATGAAATGACCTTTCAGTAAACAGTCTGCGGCTGTCAGGGTACAATCCACGGCGCGTCTGGCTGCCAGGAATGCATTCTGGTTCAGGGGCGTAAAGGTGTCAATACAGTAATAGCCCGCCCGCATCGGCAACTCTTTCGGGGGACGGGCGGCATTGCGGATTGGAAATACATAAGGATAAACCGATTTATGTTCAGGCACATTTTTACAGACGTTCTTCAGATAATTGACAAATCCTTTATCGTGGACTGCAATAATGTGTTTTTCCGGATAACTTCGGACCGGCAACTGTTCGAACAGACCGGTGGGAATAATCTCCTTTAAAATGGATTTAATCCGGACTGGTGATTCGACATAGCCGCGCTCATGAACATGATGAATTTCGTGTTTGTCATTGACCAGTAATGCAATCCGCAGATCACCGGCGGGGATTGTTTTTATTCGGGTGATTTTATCCGGTTGAATGTATTTGAAGGGTCGCAGGCAGACTGGATCATCCTGAATGGATTCGATGACCATTTTGATATATTCCGGTGAACAGAGCCGTGCATATTTTCGTTCCAGAATTGCCCGGGTAATTTCTCTGGCATGATTACGCTTTAGTGGCTTTGCCTGACCGAGATCGTCGAATACCAGGTAGGGAGCACAGCTGTCTTCAGGATTGACCGGGGTTTCATACGCAGTGTTGCAGATTGGTCGGGCACCATAACGCTCATAAAAACGCAGGCGCGCGGCATTCTGCTTCAGAAATTCCGGTTTGCAGAAGGCAGGATCGTCAGGCAAACATTCGAAAAATAGTCCGATAACGCCGAAATGAAGGGCGGTTTCGCGGACTTTTTCATAAAGCGCGCCACCGACGCCACCACCGGTTTTCTGCAGGGCTGCGGCGATATAATCCAGGAATGCAAAATTCAGGTCGGCGGCATAGTGCAGCAGCGCGAAACCGCGAATGTGTCCGTGCTCGTCGTCGGCTACGAACAGGGTGGATTGAAACTTGTATTTCTGCGGATTTCGGAGATGTTCGGGCAGCTTGTCAATATCCAGCTTATTGAGCCCGCTGAATTGCTCCTTCAGAATTTCCTGGACCCGGGAAATTGCCTGTCGGTTAATGGGTAAACTGTCATCGTAAATGCGCCGGATGCGAAACATAAATTAATCCTTTATCCGGAAGAAATGTTTAGTGAATCGGCGAGAATCCGGGCGATAACCTGTTCGAATTTCAAATCTGCCTGGCGAGTCGCGGCGACGAAACCACTGTCTGGCGAGATACAGGGATTTGAATTGATTTCCAGAATCCAGATCTTGTTTTCGGAATCGACCCTGAAATCCACCCGGGCGTAACCGCGCAGCTTGAAGACTTTCCAGCAGCGCAAGGCGGTTTCAGATAGTCGCTTCAGCAAAGGTCGATCATTCGTAGCGAACTGAAAACTGCGGACTGTGTTCTTATATTCAAAAGAATTCTCATCCCATTTGGCTTGATAACCGACTATCCTGGGTTTTCGTTCGGGAAAATCCACAAAGCGGATTTCCGCTATCGGCATTAGCTCCGGACCATCCGAATTCGCCAGAATAGATAAATTGAACTCCCGACCGGGAATATAGGCTTCCGCGAAACATTCACCGAATTGTGCCGAGCGATTTTTGAGGGATTCCGGCAGTTGTCGAATATCGTAAACGATGGAATTTTCGTCGATTCCTACGGAAGCATCATCGCAAACAGGTTTGATAATGCAGGGTGGATTGAGATTGAATTGACCGGAAGCGATTTTATCCTGCGTCAACCACGGCGGGGTTGGCAAATTCGCTGAATCCATTAATTCTTTGGTAAGTAATTTATTGGTTGTGATGTACAGGGCATGGGCGCTGCCGCCGGTATAGGGAATTTTCAGATGTTCCAGTATTATCGGGGCAAAGTGGATAAATTTTTCGATACCACCAATTGACTCGACGAGGTTGAATACTATATCCGGATTGGATTGCTTCAATGAATCGAGCGCCGCTTGCAGATTTAAAGATAAGGGTATTGTGCTTGCCGTGTATCCCAGCTTCCGCAGCGCTTCAGATACAATGTCAACCTGCGCGAGGACATCCAGATCATCCTGGCTGCTGGCGTTACTGACATCATTGTAAAGGATACTGACTTTCATGACGGCTTCAGCGTCAGCCGTTCGGATGCACTTTCCAGGATCATCTGGAACAGCTGCTTGTAACTGATTCCATATTGGGTGCAGATAATTGGTAAATCTGAGCGAACCGGATGAACACCTGCCAATGGATTAATCTCCATCAGGTTCGGGATTCCATCAGCAGCGGCACGGAGGTCGATTCGTCCGGCGTCCCGGCAGCCGATTCCGCGCCAGGCGGCTATAGCAATTTCCACCGCTTGTTGAGCCATTTCATCATTGACACGCAGGTAATTGACTTTTGTATCGTAATCTTCTTTATTTTCATAGGAATAGACACCCTGTTCGGCATTACTGTTCAGGGTCACCTCAACGACTCCCACCGATCTGGCTTTCGACCCGGTACCGACAATACCAACCGTAAACTCTCTGCCCGGCAAATAAGCTTCGATCAACACCGGTTGCCGAAATTCCGAGAGCAGATGCTGGCAGGTTTTTTCCAATTCCTGTTGAGTGTGAATGATTGAATGTTCTGAAATTCCTTTTCCGGTTCCTTCGGCAATAGGTTTGGCAAACAGTGGAAAGGGTAAATCTATCTTGCTTATATCGGATTCGTCGTGAATTTCGGTAAATGCCGGAGTCGGAATTCCAAGATCGCGCAGAACCCGCTTTGTCATTCCTTTATGCAGGGTCAATGCCAGCACCAGAGGATCAGAAAAAGTATAAGGGATATTATAGGCATCCAGCAGCGCCGGCACCTGCGCTTCACGGGCGATTCCGTGCAGACCTTCTGCAATGTTAAAAACCAAATCCCAGCGCTTGCCATTGCAAAGTTGCCTGGTAAGATTCCAGATATTGCCAATCCGTTCGGTCTGATGATTTAATTGTTGGAGAGTGGTTTCAATGGCTTCGATGGTATCAATCCGGTCGAATTCAGCAGTAGCTTCTTCGCTGTAGCCGAGTTCAAGATAGTCATCCCGCAGGTCGTACGTAATCCCGATGTTCATAAATGTCCTGTTTTACTTTTTGGAGCGATTCTGAACGCTTTTCCCGACTGTGCCGGCTGAATCGGGATACCTGAAGATTTTTCCTTCGTAATTTCTCAACAGGAGATCGATGCCATCCCGTCCGACAACGTATTCCGGTAAGAGCGGGATTTTGCCGCCGCCGCCCGGAGAATCGATCACATAAGAGGGTACCGCATATCCGGATGTAAATCCCCGTAAGCCGGCAATAATTTCCAGACCTTTGTTCACCGACGTCCGGAAGTGAGCTGAACCTTGGACCGGGTCACATTGATAAAGGTAATAGGGCTTGACCCGAATTTTCATCAATCCCTGAGTCAGCTGCTTCATCGTTTCGACATTGTCATTGATACCTTTCAGTAGAACAGTCTGACTGCCCAAAGGCAGACCGGCATCAGCCAGGCGACTGCAGGCTTGCGCGGTTTCCGGCGTCAATTCGTCGGGATGGGTAAAATGGATGCTCATCCAGAGCGGATGAAACTGCTTCAGCATATTTACAAAAGTATTTGTAATTCGCTGGGGCAACACAACCG
>CAZSDW010000048.1:15725-20423 GCA_964605705.1 uncultured bacterium | reverse complement strand
GTTGATGCGGGGATCCGCGGTTTTAAGAGAATCCTCGACACGATAAATATTGCTGCGATACTCCTGGATAGCGCTCAGATTCATATAAAAGGGTTTTTCGTTCTGACCGAACAGAGTGGCGCTGCAGAACATTAATATCAGTCCCATTTGAATTCGGAAAAATTGAAATTTATTCATAGCCTGTTGACCTGCCGTCCTTAGGGTTTTTCAGTTTGTTCTGAATGGTTTTTTGGAACATGTCCTGCTTATCTTCAAGTGATTTTTTTTCGATTTGAATTTGCTGCATTCGATTAAGGCTGCGTGAAATATCGGCTTTGATGGCACGTACTTCTTCCTTTAGCTGTTCGATACGTTCTTGATCGAAATATTCCTGTTCAGGATCGATGCTCTGCTGCAAATTATCTGTAAAAATAATCATATCTTTGTAGATGGATAGATTGGATTGTAATTCCTCTAGCCGGTCCTTTAATTGCTGTTCTTCCTGACGAAGCCGGGCAATCCGATCCTGCAGGAGTGTATTCTTTAATTGTAATCGCTCGAGATTATCTTCTGGTTCAATTTCCAGAGATGGCTGCTCCGATTTTTGGAATTGTTGATCGGCGAGCTTCTGTTGATATTTCTTTTTATTTCTCTCGAGAGTATTGAATAGACTGAGGGCGGATGCCGTCAATCTATCCTGATTATTTTTTCCCATGGTTCTCATGGTTTCCTGAAGTGCCGCATCGTACAGGTCGATAATAAAATGATAATTTTCCTGTAATCGATTTTGGATTGTGCGGATCCGGGCTTCTGCTGCTTCCAGCTCTGCAGCGACTTGCCGGGCTTCTTTCAGATTCCGGTTCAGATTGTATCTCTTAAGGGGATTGGATGAGCCTTTTAGATTTTGTTTCTGCTGAAAGATGGTCTTATTCAGCTGATCCAGTGATCGTGACAGAGAGGCGGTTTTAAGAGTCAGTTCTGAGAGGGAATCCTCATCTGTGACTACGATTTGCTGAAGGGAAGCGATGGAAAGATCCTGTGCTTTTATTCCTGTCGATATACTTATTGTCAGGGCAATAATTAGTAGGAAGCGCAGGAGAACATTTATACGATTGTCAGTCGCTTTCGGCATTGTATCCCAGCAATCCGTGTTTTTCGATTTTATACCGGAGTGTTGTTCGTTTGGTTTTCAGTTTTCGAGCGGCTCTGGCAATGTTACCATCATTTTTATCCAAAACGTCCCGGATCACCTTACGCTCGAAATCATCTACAATTTCAAACAAACTGCCGGGTTCATTTACTGGCACCGAAGTGGATTCAAGCGGGCGCATCTCATCAACGGTCAGACTATCCGGCAAATCTTCAAGCCGAATCTGTGGCTTATTGCTCATCACAATCGCTCGTTCGATGACGTTTTCCAATTCCCGGATATTTCCGGGCCACTCATAATTTTTCAAGGCAGAGAGCGCTTCCGGGAGAATCTCCCGTACCTGTCGACCGGTTTCGATATTGTATTTTTCTATGAAATGACCCACAAGCAGGGGAATATCCTCTTTGCGATCTTTGAGCGATGGCAGTGTTATCGGGACGACATTCAAGCGGTAAAAGAGGTCTTCTCGGAATTTTCCGGATTTGATTAATACCGTTAAATCCTGATTCGTGGCAGTAATGATGCGGGCATTCATTTTCAGGGTTTCGGTACCGCCGACGCGCTCAAACTCCTTTTCCTGCAGAACGCGCAGTAATTTTACCTGCACATCGGCGGGAATTTCTCCAATTTCATCCAGGAAAATACTGCCCTGCGCGGCGATTTCAAAACGTCCGGGTTTTTGCCGGATGGCACCGCTGAACGAGCCTTTTTCATGTCCGAAGAGTTCACTCTCCAGAACGCCCTGAGCCAGGGCGGCGCAATTCACTTTTATAAACGGTCGGTCCTTGCGATTGCTGTGAAAATGAATCGCCCGTGCCACGAGTTCTTTTCCAGTCCCGCTGTCCCCGAGTATCAGGACAGGGGAGTTTGCCGGAGCGACTTTTTTTATATGGGAAAAGACGGTTTGCATAGCGGTGCTTTGTCCGATTATTTCGGAAAATTCGTGGCCAATTTCTTCCCGCAAATAGGCGTTCTCGAGACTTAACTCCCGGTTTTTTAACGCAAGTTGTCGGGAGCCCAGAGCCTTGTCAATTTTTATCTCGATTTCATCCACAGAAAATGGCTTTGTGATAAAATCAAACGCGCCCAGCTTTACCGCATGAACAGCGCTCTTGACGGTGCCAAAAGCTGTTACAACGATCACCGGTATCGCTTCGTCTTCCGTTCGAATTTTTTGGAGCAGGTCGAGTCCGCTCATGCCCGGCAGTTTCATGTCGGTAATGATCATGTCGGGCGCGATGGATTTGTAGATTTTGTAGCCATCCTCCGCGGTGTAAGCGGTTATTGGATTGTAGCCCTTTTCCGTAATGATTTGGGATAGCGCGTCGATTGTGCTTTTGTTATCATCAATGATTAAAACTTTTTCCATCTATAGCGGTTCCTTTTTCGGTAATTCAATAATAAACCGGGTACCAGTCCCGGATTCACTATTGACAACAATTGTGCCATTGTGAGCGCCGATGATATTATTTACAATCGACAGCCCAAGTCCGGTTCCCTGATTGCGTGTGGAAAAAAACGGTTTGAAGATTTTATCGATGTTGTCGGGATCGATACCGCATCCGTTATCGCTGATGGATAATTGAATTTTATCCGGGGAGAGTTCTTGCGCAGCCAGGATCAGCTTGTCCTCTTTTTCCATAGCTTGGACTGCATTCAGGACAATGTTCAAGAGGGCCTGTTTCAATTGGTTAGCATCACCGACACAGGTCAGCGTTTTCGGAGTGGTCTTTATTTCAGTGCTGATCTTTTTTTGTTCAATTTCCTGGTTGGCAAGGAATAAAACATTTTGAAATAAATCCTGAATAATTATTGATACTTTATGAAGTTCTGTCGGTCGTGCAAAATACAGGAAATCTGTGATAATGGTATTCAGTGACTCAATTTCCTGCTGGATTTTATCGACGGATTCCAGAGATTGTGGTTGCTGTTCTACCCGCCTTCGCAACAGCCCCAAAAACAGGTTGATGGAATTCAGGGGATTGCGGATTTCATGCGCAATCGCAGCTGACAGTTCACCGAGATAAGCTAGCCATTCGGTTTCCTTGATCCGGGTTTGCAGATTCCGAAGTTCAGATAAATCCACTAGCAGCCAGTTGCTGCCGATGATAGTGCCGTCTGCGTCGTGAAGCAGTGAAATTCGGATAGAAACAGGAACGATTTCATCATCGAAATTTAGTTCAGTTTCAGCGTAGTCTGCGAATGGCGGATTTTTATAGTGCTTTGACAGCGGTTTACTAAAAGGATGATGTCGGTGAAAAACAACTCTGTGAGACATACCAATATTTTCCCCGCGGTTAATTCGCAGTAAGCGCGCTGCTTCAGCGTTCAGAACCGTTATTGTTCCTTCCAGATCAAGGGTCATAATGCCGGTGGCAATATTTTCCAAGATCAGTTCATTATAGGATTTGATCCGATTGGCTTCATTTTCTGCCTGCTGCTGCAATGCTTTTAAATTCTGATTATTAATTCGGATGCTATCCTGCATGGTATTAAAAACATCGCCCAGGAAGCCGATTTCATTGGTTGCCTGAATCTGAAGCGGCATCGTATAATCGCCAGCGCTGATACGTCGGGCAGCACTGACGAGTTTATTAATCGGGCTGGTTATGGTTCGTGACAGGAAGTAGCTCATAATAAGAACAATGATAAAACTTATAAGATTTATAATCAGCAGTGAATTCCGAATGTTATCAATGACACTTAAAAATGCCGGGCTTGCATCCACACAGCTGATTGCTGTGACAGTCAAATTTTTATCAACTATCGGAGCAAAGCCGGATTTATACAGATTTCCATCGTAGCCCCGGTAGAGTGTTGAGTAGGCTGTTTCTCCGGCAGCCGCGCTGGACAATTCCAGCAAATTGCTCTGCAATTGGGGAATCGGTGAACCGATCAGTGTAGATGAATCAGAATCAACTAACAGATGAAACGAACTATCGACAATATAGACCCGTTCGACATTAAAACTCACTACCAAAGACTGTAAGCGAGATCGCAAACTGGCGTAAAACTGTCCTGTTTCGACGCCCGGCTGAATGAATTGCAATAAATCTGTATCAGTAGATACTGCTGCCGATTTTGCAATACCAACCAGATTTTGGCCTGACTCTTCATCGAAATAGAATTCTGAACGTAAATAAAACAGCCAGCCAATGGTGTTGACGATAACGATAGTCAGGATTATAAAATATAGGCTGATTTGGCGCTGGAGGCTTTTATTATATTGTCGCTGCATAGTGAAATTAATATAAGCAAATATTGAGCCCGATACTATGAGTGCCTAGCTCGGATACGATCCGATACTTTCTTTGTGAAGATTTTTCTGGATTACGATTCACAACGAAATTTGCTACGGAATAACCGACGATTGCTCCCAGAAATGTGTCTGAAAGCCAGTGCTTGTTGTGGTAAACACGCGATGCGGCGACCAGACCGGCATTGCCGTACCAGAAGACTTTCCAGGCGACATTATCCCAGGATTTTGCCATGACCGTAGAAACGGCAAAACTGACGGTTGTGTGTCCACTGGGTAGGGAATGATATCGATTTTCAGTCAGGTGAAAAGG
>CAZSDW010000048.1:0-15625 GCA_964605705.1 uncultured bacterium | reverse complement strand
ATGCTGAAAAGCAAGACGGTTCCCGCCAGCGCTAATCCGGTATTGCGCCAACCCTGTTGATCACAATGTAGTGGAGCCATTAAAAGCCCGATTCCATTGTGAGTACCATGTCTGAAATCATCCTCCAAAAAAGTGAATTCTCCAGCGATTCCAGTATAGAATAATAGCACTAAAATTGAAAATATTGCGGAAATTCGAGCGTAATTTGACGATAGCTTTATCATTATTCTGGTTCTAAAATTAATGGAAAACGGGGAAGTTCCCTAATTGGAATTTGGATTATTGATCAGACCCGCAACGCAATACAGATACCATCATCTGATGGTCCGTGACCGGGCAGATGGCTGAATATATTCACGGAGCGCCAGTGCGAGCTTTTGGCAATTTCGATATTGAATGGATGTGCTTCCGGCAGAGCCGTATTGTCCGCTACCAGTAGTCCGCCCGGTTTCAATAGGCGATGACAATCTGGCAGGGCTTTGATATAAAACTCTTTGTCGATATCCATGAAAATCAGATCCACCGTTTTCTTCATTTCTTTCAAAACATGCAGCGCCTCGCCGAAAACCAAGTCAATTTTATCGGTAACTCCATATTTTTCGAAATTCGCCTGTGCCTGTTCAGCAATTGACATTCCGTATTCTATGGTTGTGACTTTGCCGTTTTTCGGAAGGGCTTCAGCGAGATAGATCGTCGAATATCCAATGGATGTACCGAGTTCAAGGATAGTTTTAGCACCACTGCTATGCGCTAACAAATATAGCAATTCACCGACAATCGGACCAACAATATGAATATCTTCCCGGACTGCCTGTTTTTCTAGCGCCACCAGAAATTTATGACGTTTCGGAACAAACCGGTCAAAATACTGCTGCGGATTTTCGATAATTTTTGTCATGATCTTCTCCATTCGAATTAGCACACTAATCAAATGTGTTTTTCTATTTGGAGAATCTTACTTTAGCTTAGTTACGGATGCTTCTAAACAAGTAAATAAAGAGAATCGATTCCGGAAAATTAACTACGGCAGAATACTGAGTGCAAAATATTCTGCGATTATCGAGTAATCGAAATGATGGAAGTTTGATAAAGTTTATGGAACCTGAACCCTGAACAGGGTGAGCGGGATTTCCGGTCGGATTTTATATTTGCCAAGGACGGCTGGGATGATAAAGGATTGACCGGTTTTAATCGGGATTTTTTTAGTTGGCGAATCCCATTCAATGGCTCCGTTTCCTTCTAAAACCAGCAGCATTTCAATTTTATTTTTAGTGCTCAGTTCTCTATATCCGGTAATCCGATTCATCCGGCTGATTTTAAACTCTGGTGTAAATACTGGATACTGAATTTCCTGCTGGGAATAGTCAGGTTTGACGATTTTGACCGAATTGGGCGAATAATCGAGGATCGTTATCAGGGTGGGAATATCCTGATATTTGGGGGTTAAACCTGCCCGTACAACGTTATCGGAATTTGCCATACATTCGATGATGTTACCCTTCAGGTAAGCATGGGGCAGTCCGGTGTTCATACAGATTGCTTCGCCGGATTTTAATTTGACGATTCTCAGGAAAAAGATCGAAAATAAGCCGGCGTCGTTACTATTATATTTTTCAAATGATTCCAGAAACAGTCTTTCCCGGAAGGAAATCCGGTGGATTTTCTGTGCCAGGCGTTTTGCCAGTTCGCTGACATAATATTTATACAGTTCGGTTTTTGTCTGGGTAAGATGGATGAAAGTCAGGTACAATTCACGTATTTTTTCATATTGGCGGGTGCGGGTGAGTTTAGTGGTCGGAAAAAGGTCTGCCAGCGCTTCAAGTCCGAAAAACCGGGCGATCTCGGGGTATTTATCGATATTTTTACGGATGCTTGAATATGAAGAAAATCCCACAAAAGCCGTCAGGGAATCCAGTGCGATAGCGATTTCCGGCTTGTGATTATCGTCAGGATAGTGAACCGGATTGGTTTTATGCAAAAGTAACGCTTGTCCTTTTGATGGGTGAGTCTGAATTGATAGGGCTTCCGCGGCGGATAGAACTTTAAATAGAAAAGGCAGGGTATTTTTAAACCGGGATGCAACTGCGGGTCCCAGAAATAGTTCGGGGAAGCGGTGAATGAGTTCATTCAGGGGCAGGATTTCGCCTTCCACTTCTATTTTTGAAGGAGCGCTGGTATGAGCGCCCATCCATAGTTCGGCGTAAGGGGTGTCGGGTTCGGGGACAATCTCCAGCAGTTTCGGGATGTAAGCATCCTGGTTTCGAGAACCCCAACTGTAATGTTGGATCGAATTATGGAGTAAAAACGGTCTTTTGAATAAATTGATCACAATTGGATTCCTTTTAATACTGTCAGAATAAGCTTTAGATCATTGACTAAAACACAAAAGATTTCACAAATCAAAAGTGAATAGTTAAAAATAAGTAATTTTTTTGTCAATGTACAGAGCTTCAGCTTAAAAAGAAGGAAGGGGTTGCTTTGGTAAACAACCCCGGGGGATGTATGTGGGTGTGTGGGTTTGTCAAATAAGGATCAGATGGTTCGTTGGATTGCAGGAATTAGGGAAAGGTTGTCATTTTAATTCTCTTGCCGGAATAATTTTATTCGAGGGTGATTTTTAAAAATTATGGATGATTTAATTTTAAAGCGGACAACGGTAATATTCGAAGGCGTATCCGGTGTTATTCCAGTTGTCGAATTTTCGGACGACAATACTTTTTTTGGTGAAGTTGAGACTGACACCTTCCATCACGTGTCCGGTCATATAAACGTAACCTTTGCGCCGGAGTGTGTTTTGATAAACCCGCTTCAGCATCTTGGCGATACCCAGATTCCGCTTATCCTTTTTGACTACATAGGCATAGGTGTAAATGGTGTTCCCTTTTCCCAGATTATCATCGTACTGAATCCAGGATTCTTTTGCAAAATTCTCGATGGGTGAGCCAACAATAAATCCTTCAATAACACCTTTGTAACGGATGACGAATGGAAAAGTTTTAGGATAATTGAAATATTTTTTGACCGAGTTACGATTAAAGCGGGCGTTAATGCCAAAATTATCGACCAGGGTTTCGGAGATTTTCACAATATTGCCGAATTCGGCTTCACCAAGATGTTCGACTAACTCGATGGAAATTCCATCCGGTGTCGAAGCCAGTATCCGACTTTGCGTTTCGGACAGGGTCACTTCAAAAAGGTCGCGTGTTATGTCAGTCATTTCTGCCGGTAATATATGAATTATTTCAGATTTTCTGTAAATAGTTTTTCATCATGGGCAAAAATAGTCACAATCCCAGCCAATCGGGCAAACTGTAAAAAGATGCTCGTGATGTCACATGGAAGGTTTTCAGACCCAGTCGCCGGGCTGGAATGATGTCTGAGACTTCGGAATCGCCGATCATCAGGGTTCTTTCCGGATTTGCCCGGTGAAAATTCAGGATGTGTCTAAATCCTTTTTCACCGGGTTTAATAAACTGCAAGCGTTCTTCTTTTGATACGGGAAGTCGTCCGGCAGTGCTGAAAGTGAAGCGATGCTCTGCCGGAAAAAAATCACTCATTCCGATATGCCTCAGGATTCGATCACAGACTTTGGCATTATTTGTGGTATATAAAAATGTCGAGTAGTTTGCAGCTATATGCTTGACAGTTTCGACCGCCCGGGCATCGAAATGAATATGTTTATCAATTGCCACTTCGCGATCAATTTCATTTTCAAAATCATCAAAGCCAATATCATAGAAGTACAGAAGAGTCAATGTGGTTGTCGGCTTTCCACCAATTAATTTACCAAGATCGGCTTTTTTAATAAGGAATTCTTCCTTGACTGTCGCCAGGCTCTGTCCCGTTTTTTGAGACAGCAGTTTGTAGGCGACCCGGGGGTAAACCAGGTCCATCTCGTTGCTGATCGGATAAAGTGTGCCATCCAGATCAAAAATGATCAGATCAAAATCTTTTTTCATTTTTTCAATTGATTTGTCATATTTAAAGATCGTGGCAAAGTTATAGGATTGGCAGCATGAACACAACCCTTAATCGTATATTTTTGCCGGATTCGTTATTGAATAAATCCTGAAAAAGCCGTATCTTCCGCAGCCATGAATTATACACAGTATTTTCATCACTGCCTTGAAACCAGGAATTCGTTTCTGTGTACGGGGATTGATCCGGACGTTGACAATATTCCAGCGGCTTTTACGAAAGATGTTCAGGGAATATATGAGTTTGTCCGGGTGATAATTCAGGCAACAGCTGAGCTGTCTGCCGCCTATAAATTCAATCTGGCATTTTTTGAACGCTGGGGCTGGAGGGGTTGGCAGGTTTTAGAGAAACTTGTCAGTGAAGTACCTGGTGATATTCTACTCCTTGCCGATGCCAAACGGGGCGATATTGGCAACAGTTCCAAATTTTATGCCCGGGCGTTGCTGCAAGAGCTGCCTTTTCGCTCGGCAACGGTCAGTCCTTACCTGGGATCCGATAGTATTATACCGTTTATTGAGGATGAAAATAAAGGTGCGTTTGTGCTCTGCGTGACATCCAATCCTTCCGGTCGTGAGCTTCAGGAGCATGGTGCAAACAAACCGCTTTATATCAGAACGGCTGAACTGGTTCAAGGATTGAACCAACACAAAAATCTCGGGCTGGTCATAGGCGCGACAAAACCGGAACAGCTGCTGGATGTCCGTCAGCGATTTCCCTCTTTGCCGTTTTTAATACCCGGTGTTGGCAGTCAGGGCGGCGGTATCGAGACAGCGGTTGAAGTATGTCGTAAAAATGGGCTGGGATTGATCAATGTATCCCGGGGGATTCTTTATCCCACAGAGGGGAAATTCCCCGATAATGTGCGTAAATCAGCCGAAAATTATCATCAATTATTTAGCATTAAGGACGATAAATGAATCAGAAATCCAATGTTGAAATTTTAAAAGAGTGTGGTGCGATCCTGAGTGGTCATTTTTTATTGACTTCCGGTCGGCACAGTGATACTTACGTCGAAAAATTCAAGTTGTTACAATATCCCGCCCTCACTGATAAATTATGTAAAGCCATTGCCGAGAAATTTGAAGATACGAAACCGCACGTCATTGTTGGAGCTGCTACCGGCGGTATTATCATCAGTCATGGAGTTGGTCGTTTTTTATCGACCCGGAGTATTTTCGCAGAGCGGGTTGACAAGGAACTTGTTTTTCGGCGTAGTTTCAGCATCGAGAAAGGCGAGCGGGTTTTGATAGTCGATGATGTGATCACTACCGGAGGATCGATTTTCGAGTTGATTGATCTGGTTGTTCAGAGTGGTGGTGTCGTCATGGGAATTGGTGCTTTGATAGATCGCAGTGACGGGAAAATAGATTTCGGTTTTCCGTTCTTTTCGCTGGTTTCGCTCGACATCCCTTCCTATGAACCTGATGATTGTCCGCAATGTGCGCAGAATATACCCTTGACTTCCCGGGGACGAACAGGTAAAAAATGATCTTCTGCAACCTCGGTAGTGGGAGTAAAGGGAACAGTACTTTTATTCAGGATACCGGTCCAGCCCTTTTAATTGATCAAGGCTTCAGTGTCAGGAAACTTGTTGACCGTATGGAGACGGCAGGTCTCAATCCGCGACAGGTTGGGGCGGTAATTTTGACACACGAACATTCCGATCACCTGCAAGGGGTGGGAATTTTTGCTCGCCGTTATCGGGTGCCGGTTTACATCACGGCAAAAACGTTCACAGCCATTCCTGAAAAAATATTGAAAAATGTCAATGTCATTCAATATACTGCGGGCGATGAATTAGCCATTGCAGATTTGAAAGTGAAAACCTTTCATATTCCCCATGATGCAACTGATCCGGTGGCGATGGTAATTTCCGGTGCCAAACATCGCGTCGGTGTAATTACCGATATTGGCACTGAAGTTCAGTATTTGCGGGAATATCTGTACAATCTCGACCTGCTTTTTCTGGAATCCAATCACGATGTTGTCATGCTGGACAACGGTCCCTATCCGTTATGGCTGAGAATGCGCATCAAGAGCCGGGTCGGTCACCTGTCCAATGAACAGGCGGCGGTAATATTTGAGCAATTAGCGCTGGATGGTCGGCTTAAATACCTTATTTTGGGACACCTCAGCGAACAGAATAATACGCCCGATATAGTCCGGGAACAATTTGTGAATCTATTACGTCAAAAAACACCCACAGTTCAAATCAGTATCGCAAAGCAACATGAACCGGGACCTGTGTTTCTATTATAGGAGCTGTATGAAAGTCAGAACCATTTTTTTTATATGCGCAATTTCCTGGAATGTCTTTGCCGGGTCCCTGTCCAGCAAAGAGATTGCCGTGATTCAGCAGGAAGCCCAGGCTCTGTCGGATGAGATCGTTACGGCAGATGAAGTGGCGGTAATCGAGACCGATTTTGGGACGATTGTATTTGAGTTTTTTCCATTGGTTGCGCCTATCCACGCCATGAATTTTAAAAAGCTGGCGAACTTCGGTTATTATGACAGCACAACCTTTCACCGGGTGGTTCCGGGATTTATGATTCAGGGTGGTGATATTCTCAGCCGTGATGATAATCAATCTAACGACGGCTCCGGTGGACCCGGATATACTATTCAGGCGGAATTTGGGAAACGGCATGTGCGGGGCGCCGTGGCTACTGCGCGGTTGCCCGATCAGGTAAATCCTGAAAAACGCTCGAATGGCAGCCAGTTTTATATCTGTGTCAAGGACCAATCCTATCTTGATCGGATGGGATACACGGTATTCGGTCAGGTGATCAAAGGCATGGATGTGGTGGATAGAATTGTTAGTGTGAAACGGAACTCACAGGATCGTCCACTTAAGGATGTCGTTATGAAACGAGTCTATATTTCGACAAAAAAAGAATTAAAACTCAGATAAAATATGAAAAAGCAAAAAATCGCACTGGCGTTAGGCGGTGGTGGTGCCAGAGGTCTGGCGCATATCGGAGTCCTGAAAGTTCTCGAAGAAGAACAGATACCGATTGATATTATCACCGGTACCTCGATGGGCTCCCTCATCGGAGCCATGTATGCTCAGCATCCCGATATTAACCAGGTGATTGAGCGCCTTAAATCTTTTTTCATGAGCCGTGACTATGAATCCCTCGGCTTGAAATTTGTCGCACCTAAAAACGACCAGAATCCGTCGTTTTTAAACCAGCTGGTCAAGGATGTCAAACAGAGAATTGTGGTCAATATCGCGCAATCGCGGACCGGCATCATCAAAACCGAGCGTCTCTCGGAAGCGGTGAATCTTCTGCTCGATGCGGGTAATATTGAAGATGCCCGGATTCCTTTTGCCTGTGCCGCGACCGATCTCAATTCCGGTGATACGATTGTATTTCAGGAGGGTGATATTCGGAGAGCAGTGACAATCAGCTCCAGTATCCCCGGTTTTTTTTCACCGCATCAATGGGATGGGCGATACCTGACCGATGGTGGTGTAACGGCGCCGATTCCGGTAGAGGAAGCCCGGACAATGGGTGCTGATATAGTCATTGGTGTCAGTGTCGATGCGAATCATCTCAGTCCAATGGAAACTCCGCATGTGATCGATATTATTTCCCGGGCGGATCAGGTTCGGGGTAAACTGCTATCCAGATTGCAACTGCTGACAGCCGATATTCAACTGCATCCCCAGATTCACAACGCCCACTGGAGTGAATTTCAGCATTATGAAGAGTTTATTCATTCCGGTATTGTCGAAACCCGGGAAAAACTGACTCAGATTCGTAACATTTTAAAAAAGAAGGACTCTATTTTCAAAAGACTATTTAGCTGAAAACGGATGAGTTATGAATAAAAGATTTTTTGTTTTATTATTGGCGACATTACTGTTGGCTATATTGCCCGTTCAGGCTGCTGTAAATATTCTGGAAATCGAGACATTTCTCTCTACCAACGGGATCTACAGTGGCGGTGAATTCCAGGCAGCTGTGGTTGTTCAGCTGAAAGAGCCCTGGCATATCAATTCTTCCAAGCCAGTGGATGAATTTTCGATTGCCACCGCCTTACGGATTCCGGATACTGATGAATATCAAATAGAGAATATTCACTATCCGTCTCACGAAATGATAACCTTTGCTTTTTACGATGAAGCACTGGCAGTTTACGAGGGTAAAATCACTATTGTTGTCACCGGTCTTATTAATAAAAAATATTCTGATCCGGTGATAATCTCCGGCACTCTGTTTTATCAGGGCTGCAATGACCAGGTCTGCTTGGCACCGGCAGAAGCTGCTTTTGAAATAACGGTGCCAATCCTGGCTGATTCGGAGCCACTGACGTTTCAGAACGAATCCTATTTTTCCGGGATTGTCAAGGAAATGGCTGAAACCTCATCCGATACTTTTGACGTTAAGGATTCATTTGCGCGGAAGGGGATTGTCATTACATTTCTACTCATTTTTCTGGGTGGATTGGGCTTAAATCTGACGCCCTGTGTTTATCCGCTGATCCCAATTACGATGAGCTATTTTGGCGGTCAGACTGCCGGGAAATCGGGCAGGCGCCTGTCGCTGGCAATTTTGTATGTACTGGGAATCGCAATTGTCAACTCAGCGCTGGGTACATTAGCAGCGCTGACCGGTGGACTATTGGGATCATTCATGACCAATCCGATTGTGTTGATAGCTATCGCCGGAATTTTGATAGCGCTTTCATTGAGCATGTTTGGCGTTTATGAGTTTGGCGTACCCTCTTTTTTGATGAATATGGGCGGCGGCAGCCGAACCGGATACTTAGGCGCATTGGTCATGGGATTAACGATGGGAATCGTCGCAGCGCCCTGTATTGGTCCCTTTGTGATCGGATTGTTGACCTATGTGGCATCGACAGGTAATCCGTTCATGGGATTCAGTATGTTTTTTACACTGTCGATGGGGCTGGGATTGCCATTTATATTTCTGGCATTCTTTTCAAGCAAGATTGACAGCCTGCCGCGGTCGGGCGAATGGATGGTGGGTGTCCGAATTATTTTTGGATTGATCCTGGTCGGCATGGCAATCTATTTTGTCCATCCGTTGATTCCTGAAAAGATTTATGCGTACCTGTTTCCGCTTTATATGACAGGGTCCGGTATTTATCTTTTGTTATTCAATAAATCCGGAAACCAAGCCGGAGGATTTCTGGTTTTTAAAAAAATTGTGGCGATCGTAACGATTGTTCTGGGTACCTGGTTTCTGAAACCGGCGAGCACTCCAGCGGATGCGATGAGCTGGCAACCTTATCAGGAGGAACTTTACACTGCTGCAATCCAATCCGGGAAACCGATAATTATTGATTTTTATGCGGACTGGTGCATTCCCTGCAAAGAAATGGATAAACTGACGTTTACCGATTCTGAAATCATTGAACTCAGTTATCAGTTTCAGCTGTTCAAGGTGGATTTAACTTCTGCATCATCACCGGATGTAATTCAATTAAGGAAAAAGTTTTCGATAAAGGGCGTTCCAAGCATTCTGTTTGTCGATAGGGAGGGTGAAGAAATTCCGTCCCTGCGGACACTGGGATTCGAAAAACCGGAACTGTTTTTATCCAAAATGAACAAGACACTGTCCAATTAGCTGTAATCGGAGAAAGGAATTGATAAATGAATAAAAAATCTTATTTAGTTATTGTATTGTTGGTATTGATGATATTTTTGAGTATTGCCTGCGCTCAGAAAAAGCCGGAACAGGTCGAATCATCCGGCAATCCGGCTCCCGGTTTTTCACTGATCAACCTGGTTGGTGAAGAAGTGACGCTTACACAATTTGAAGGCAAAGTTGTCATGTTGAATTTCTGGGCGAGCTGGTGCGGTCCTTGTAAGGCTGAGATTCCGGATTTTATCAAGATGTACAACCAGCATAAAAAAGATGGGCTGGAAATTGTGGGGATAACCCTCTCTTCCGGCAGCACGGAAAATATCCGACAGTTTGTGGAAAAATGGGGTATGAATTACACTGTCTTGACGGGCGATGAAAAGGTTTTGCAGGATCTGACCCAAAAATATGGTGGAATCCGCGGCGTTCCGACGACTTTCTTGATTGATCGGAATGGAAATATCCGGCAGAAATGGGTTGGTGCGCGCACCGAAAAAATATTCATGGCTGAAGTGGAGAAATATCTGTAAATAAAAAATTTATATATTAAGAGTAGGGGCACAATCCCGATTTGTCGGGATGCCCTTTTTTCATTCACCCGATGATATTTATTTCTTCTTTTCGGAAATTGCCAGTACCGCCGGTAATATAGTTACGGTGGCAATCAAACACATGCCGACACCAATAAACAGGGCTAATCCCAAGCTTCCAAATCCCCGATAAGTGGCAAATGCCAGCGAACCAAATGCCAGCATGGTGGTCAGCGAGGTTATGATTATCGCTTTGCCGGTTGACCGGAAAACCACCTTCATCGAATTCAATCCTTCAACCCGGTAGCGGTGCAGTACATGGACGCCGTCGTCGATACCAATTCCCAGGATTAGTGGAATTGCCATGATATTCAGTAACGTGAACTGGATATTTGTCAATCCCATGAATCCGACTGTCCAGACAAGTGCAACAATCAGAGGCAGCATGGCAAAGATAGCGTATTTAATTGAACGAAAATCCAAAATGAGTAAAATGAATACGACCGTCAGGGTTAAAAGCGATGCCCGCCGACCATCTTCACCGATGATTTTCAGCATGTAGTAAAACATGGGTGGTGTTCCTGATATACTGGGGGAAACTTCGAGGACTTCTTTCGTGAACACTTCAAGATAATCGATGCTCCAGACATTCCCTTTAGGGTAGATTGTAATCAGGTATCGATCACCATTATCGCTGATAAATTTATTTTTCAGCATGGGAGGAAGCATTGCTTGCGATATTAGCGACGTATCTGCCATATTCAACACAATTTGACGATATGATTGGGCATAGTCCCGGTTGAGTTTGGATATTCTTGCCAGATCGGGATCATTTTCGTTTATGTCTGCAATTAATTGAGTGAGATTGCCCACGTGTTCCGGATGGTCCGGATTCCCCACCAGCCGGCTGGCTTTTGCATCGACCTGGTCCTGTCCGCCCTGAAACGCGAGGTCCTGGATTTCAATAATATTCATTTCCAGTCGCCAGAGTTCCTGGGTGAAAAAATCCCAGTCGAATTCTGAAATATTTCCGAGAATTTTTGCCTCTTCCATACTGTCGTGAATTTTTTGGACACCTGCCTGACGTTCCTTTTGTTCGGTCAAGGTTGGGAGATAATCGCTGATAGATTCCACATAACTGATACTGGATTTTTCCTTGGCGGCTTCGGTCAATTGATAATTCTCTTCCACTGATTTTGCCGTCATCATGGTCACGTCGGATGAGAAATTGAACTTTTCAATGACTTTATCATTCAGGATAATCGACTCCAGACCTTCCGGTTCCATGTTCAGGTAATTATAATCCATGGTTACCCGGGAAATCATAATCGCAAAGCCGATCGTAACCAGGATTAATGTAATAAGCGAGAATTTCCAGCGCTTGAAAATACTCTCGCTGAAATTGCCAATAACTGCATAGGAGACGTCTCGGGGATTTTTAATACTTTTTCCACGCCATTGGCGATAGCGTTCACGCAGCATCAGCATGGTCGGAAGGGTAATCAGTGTTGCAAGCATCGTAACAATCAACCCGATTCCGCAGACCAGCCCGAAATCTGAGATTCCGCGGCTTCGCCCGATGATCAGAGTCAAAAAGGCGGCAGCAGTTGTCAAGCCGCCGGTAATGATGCCAGTTCCGACTTTTTTGAGGGTTTCGATAATGGCAATTTTGGGATCGATACCCTGATTGATCAACTCAGAATACACCGAGATAATATGAATCGAAAAGTCGATGCCAAGCCCGACCAGAACCACCGCCATCATTGCCGTGAACATATTCAGCGTACCGACCAGCAGGTATGAAATACCCATCGCCCAGACCAGCCCGATAATCAGGTTGGTGATTGCCAGCAGCGGCGCGCTGAGCATTTTAAATGTAATGATGAACAGAATCAGGACTGCCACCAGCGCCAGGATGGTCAGCAGCATGGAATCTTCCATCGCGGAGACATATTCATCTCGCCCGAGAGCCATTCCGCCTGCCAGCCCGGTAGTTACGTTGAAATCCTTTGCTTCAGTCTTGACCAACTCTTCAATCCCGTTGATCACCGGCAGCAGGAAATCCATTTCCATAATGTTAAAGGTTGGTTCCACCATGATGATCAGCATCGAACGGTCGGGAGAAATTGTGTAGGGCGAACCAATGCAAACTGCATTGGCAGCGGCTTCGGAAAATTGAGGTGAATAATTTTCTGAATATAATCCGGCTGAAATTTCATCAACCCAGCTTTCAATACCATCCAGATAGCGAACGGCGGCTTGTTCACGTTGCGTCGTGGAAATTTTTTCTTCGGACTGAATATATTCCTTTTCGAGGCTGTTATTCAGATTTCTGAGAAACGGCAGCAGATTGGGATCGGTGAAAACTTCCTTTATATTTACCAGGTCTTTTGGCTTGACCAGCATCAAGCCGTGGTTTTTCATGAAGTCCACTTCCAGCTTGTAATCTACGCGGTCGATATAATGACCACTGAATTCAATCTTCCCGTCGGCGACTTTTTTCATGGCTGATTGATGTTCGCTCTGGACTGCGGCAGAAGCTGAGGCAGGAATCCACTCGTCGATCTTTTGGATCATTGGCGAAACGTGTTCGGCAAAGTTGATCATATTGTCGGCTTCGCCCTCCACGACCACAAAAATGGTCGAAGCGCCGTTGAACTCAGTGAAGATATAATTGAACTCATCCACCATCGGGTCATTTTCCGGCAGGATATCTGTGAGGTTCATGCTCATTTCGAGATTTTCGGAAAGCAAACCGAAAATGATGGTGACGATAATAATTCCGATCAGCATCCACCAGGTTTTTTCGGCAGCCAGGCGTCCGAGTTTTTCCAGTAATTTCTGTCTCATTTTATTCTCCGTAATAAGTTGGCTTAAAAATAGGCTCGGATGCGCACGCGGGCGCCCATTTCCTGGTAACCGAATTCATCGGTATCCTCACCGATAAACCCGCTGCCTAGCAGGCTGATTTCGACATCCTGGAAGATGCGATACACCAGTTGTGGCGCCAGGACAAGGCTCTGATCGTCGAGATTGATAATGGCGAATGCGCTGATATCCAGCAAATCACCCAATGGGTACATGGTAAAAGTGAACAGGTAATTTTGATTGATGCTTTTCCGTTCCCCGGAATAATAGACAAGATAATCCGTGAAACTGGTCTGCTCAGCGCCGGAGCCCAGGTCGTTGTGATAATATTCAGAAAGTAGGTAAAGAGAATTTTTAAAGGTATAGTCGGCGCCGAGAATGAACTCATATTGCAAATTGTCATTATTATAGCTGATGCGATGGCTGGCGAATTCGCTGCGAATGCCGACGCCAAGCAGTTCACCCTCGAGATTGAAACCGTAAAGATCATGGGAATTGGTCGATACACCGAACAGCGTCGTTCGGATTAATTGACTGCGGGAGTACAGAGCGGATAAATCGAATTGACCGATTCCGGCTTTTATTTGATAATACTGAACGGTTTCATCCCAGGATTGTTTCGGCTGCAGAATCCCGGTGAGGTTGATTCTACTCGCCAGGGAAACTGATAATTTGATCGCAGAAATCCCGGTATTTTCGTAGGTCGGGTCCATTATGTCTTTTAAATTAAAGATGTCTGTCGGATTCCAGGCGTAGCCGACGCCCGGTGAAATCTGCTGCTTGCCCAGCGTCAGGTCAAACAGTTTGTGATGAAATTCCAGAAACATATTGTCGATGAACATGGTATCCACAAGTGTGTATGGCATATAGGAAATGGTATCCAATCCCAAGCCATCCATCGCCGGTACGACCGGGTAATAGGTCGGATGGATAAAGTCCATGAAGTTCAAGCTGGTCTGACCGTTGAACTGTTTATAGATGAGGTTGGCGCTGATCCGGATATTGTCGGAAGGACTGCTGTCCATATCCAGGCGCAGTTTGTTATATCCGTAGTAAATGCTCAGATCCGGCGTCTTACCCCAGTCGCCTTCACCTTCATAATAGCCGAACCAGTCAACCCCGGCAAAAAGGGTGGTGGAGATCAGCAGCATTAGAATAAATTTTTTCATAAATATTCCATTGATTTAGCATCTTATTTTTTCAGATTCCGTTCGGTGAAGAAGTTCTTGTCAAATTCCACATTATAGGTGATGGAAAGATATTTCATGACGGTTTCGGTGTTATCGAGATGATTATGCATGACAACATTCATGGGTGTCAGAATACCTTCAATAGTCTGAATATCTTTAAGATAAAGGGATTTGATGAAAACATTGGTTTTATCATAATAGTCGATCTGGATCGGAAAAAAATCGGAAACCCGCACAAGGCAGACCAACTTGCTGTAGGACAGGTCATCGGTTTTTGCCTGCAGTTCCAGTTCATAACATTTTGTGCCGTCGATTTTCTTGATGCCCTGTAACACAGGCGTAAAATCATCCTTCCAGCTGTCGCCGCTGCCCATATCTTCATAGGTGAAGTCCGAGCCTTCAAATTTCTGGTTCTTGGCGCTGGATGCCAATTTGCGGACGCGATTGGTGCGCCGGTTATACATCCAGATATTGTCCGAGAAACCAGTCATCAGCATGGCATTGCCCTTAACTCTCGATGGCTCGAGATAACGCATCAGTGAATTTTCACCCCGGTTACCCATGAATGTGTCGTATTTGAAAGTCCGCTTTTCACCGGAGGAAGTGACAATCGTCTGTTCCATTACGGCTTGAGCGTTTTCGGGATTCATGTGATCGATGATTTTTTGCAGTAATTGGGGACCGTCGGGATCATCGGCGAAAGCCATGGAAATGAATAATAACAGAAAGAGGGTTGTCCGTTTCATACTATGTTCCTTTTATGGGATTGGATTTAAGCAGACCATTCAAAAATATGTTTTTTGTGACGGTTTTAAGTGTTTCTTTATCGTAGTTTTTGCGGTTAATAAAATAGTGTAATCCGATTCCGTCCAGAGCTGCAAACAGGATAAACGTTGCATGATCAGCATCCAGTTTTTGAAAGACGCCGGACTGAATTCCCTCGTCAATCAAGGGTTTGAACATATTGTACAGGTCTCTCAGAACTTTGCTAAAGGCGAGTTTCTGTCCACCTTCGAATTCATCCCGAAATCCCTGCAGGAATATCTCGAGGAAAATCATCCACTCCGAGCCATGTTCACTGTTCAGGTGTTCGTCGATATAGTCGAATGTATAGTCGAGCATCATCTCGATTTTCTGGACCGGGTTCAGCGGGGTGGCGCCCAGCTGGGCATAACCGCTCATCATCTGCTCGAAAAAATCTTCGAACACGGCGGCGAATATCTCTTCTTTACTGCTGAAATATTCATAGACCGTGCCTTTACCGATCCCGGCTTTGCGGGCGATAGTGGCGATTTTCCCATTGCTGAGACCGTCGTGCGCAAAGACATTGATAGCGGCTTGAATGATGCGCCTGCGTTTGTCTTCATCTTTTTGCATTGGCGCCATTTTCTGCTCCTGTTTTATCTATGACCGACTGGTCGGTCGGTATTAATATAATCGACGG
>CAZSDW010000047.1:0-20733 GCA_964605705.1 uncultured bacterium | reverse complement strand
TTCGAGAAGGTGGTCGTACCGTCGGTGCTGGTGTCGTAACCGAAATACTGGAGTAAGGAGTTTCACGTGCCAGGACAAAGAATAAGAATAAGTCTCAAAGCGTATGATCACAATCTCCTGGATAAAAGTACCAAGAAGATTGTTGCTACGGCAAAATCTACCGGTGCCATTGTGTCTGGTCCGATCCCATTACCGACTCAACGGACGGTTTATACGGTTTTAAGATCACCTCATGTGAATAAAAAATCCAGAGAGCAGTTTCAGACTAAAATCCACAAAAGACTGGTGGATATTCTGAATTCGACCTCGAAAACGGTTGATGCTCTCATGCGATTAGATCTTCCTGCAGGTGTTGATATTGAGATAAAGGTATAACGGAAGTAGCCCTATGTTAGGAATTATCGGAAAAAAAATTGGAATGAGCCAGGTCTTTGTGGAAAATGGTAACATAATACCCGTTACCGTTGTTGAGGCTGGTCCATGTCAGGTCATCCAGGTGAAAACACCTGAAAAAGACGGATATTCAGCGATTCAGCTGGGATTTGAAAAGAAGCCCGAGAAGCGAATCAACAAACCGGCACTCGGTCGTTTCAAAGCCGCCAAAGCAGAACCCTACCGTTTTCTGTCGGAAATCAGGGATTTCGAGGCTGAACATTCCAAAATTGGTGAAACAATTACAGTTGAATTGTTCAATGTTGGCGATACCGTGAAAGTATCCGGTGTGAGCAAAGGCAAGGGCTTTCAGGGAGTTGTGAAGCGTTACAACTTCAGAGGCGGTCCCAAAACCCACGGTCAGAGTGATCGGTTTCGTTCACCCGGTTCTATCGGTGCATCCGCTTATCCTTCTCGTGTCATCAAAGGTATGAAGATGGCTGGCAGAATGGGCGGCGATAACAAGACCATCAGAGGTCTGTCCATTGTGAAAATCGATGCTGAGAACAATTTACTTTATATCAAAGGCGCGGTGCCAGGTGCGCGAAATGGCATCGTCACAGTTCGGAGGCAGGAACGGTGAGCGTAAAATTTACTGTATATAAAAAAGACGGTCTGGAATCCGGTCAGACGCTGAAATTCAAAGAAGCATCTTTTGAAATAGAACCCCACGATCATTCGATTTATCTAGCCGTTAAAACCGAGATGACAAATTCTCGTCAGGGAACTCATTCAGCAAAGACCCGCGGAGAAGTTCGCGGTGGTGGACGTAAGCCCTGGAAGCAGAAAGGACGCGGAGGAGCCCGGGCTGGTTCACGCCGAAGTCCGATCTGGGTCGGTGGTGGACGTGCATTCGGACCCAAGCCGAAAATCTATTCGATGAAAATTAATAAGAAGGTGAAAACCTTAGCCCGGAAGAGTGCCCTGGCTTATAAATTCAAAGAGGGCGCTATCAGGGTTGTCGAGGATTTTAAACTGGAAGAAGCGAAAGCCAAAACAATCCGTCAGATGCTGAAAGCATTTGATATTGAAAACAAGCGGATTACTTTGCTGGCTTCAGATGTGAGTGAAAACCTTTATCTGGCGACCCGCAATTTCCATAACATTCTTCTGGTTGAAGCCGAAAGAGCCTCGACGTACGACCTGCTGGATTGTGAAGTATTGTTGGTCGATAAAGAAGGACTCGAGACGTTAAATAACCGCCTTCTGGTAAATTAATAGGGATTCAGTAATGTCAATTAAAGGGACCATTATAATTAAGCCGATTTTGACTGAAAAGATCAATTCGCTTCAGGAAACTGAGCGGAAATACGGTTTCAAAGTTCATTCAAAGGCGAATAAAATTGAGATTAAAAATGCCGTTGAAGCTCGCTTTGGAGTAAAAGTCGAAAAGGTTGCTACCATGAACGTGCAGGGCAAAACCAAACAGATGACTGTGCGAAGTGGCGGCAGAGTTATTCGTACAAGTGGCAAACGATCATCATGGAAAAAGGCGATTGTGACACTTAAGCAGGGTGAAAAAATAGATTTCTATCAAGGAGAAACCGCGGTATAGTATCATGGGTATAAAGAAAATAAAACCAACAACACCGGGACAACGTTTTAAATCGGTTGATACATTTGAAGATATCACCACAACAACTCCAGAAAAAAGTCTGCTGGCTCCACTTATCCGAACCAGCGGACGAAACAACAAGGGGCGGATCACTTCGCGCCGGCGTGGTGGTGGTCATAAACGCACCTACCGGATGATTGATTTCAAACGCAATAAATATGGAATCGAAGGCGTCGTAAAAACCATCGAATATGATCCGAACCGATCGGCAAGAATTGCCCTGGTTACCTATAGAGACGGTGAAAAACGATATATCGTCGCTCCCGATGGTTTACAGGTTGACAATGTGATTGTCTCCGGGCAGGATGCACCGATCAAACTGGGGAATTCGTTGCCGCTGAAAAATATCCCGGCAGGCACCTATGTACATAATATTGAATTGAAACCCAAAAAAGGTGGGCAGATTGCCAGGGGCGCCGGAACGGCTGCTCAGATAATGGCGAAAGAGGGGAATTATGTTACCCTGAAAATGCCGTCCGGTGAAATGCGCCTGGTACTGGGTGAATGTTTTGCCACAATTGGTCAGGTTGGAAATAAGGATCATGAAAATATCAGTCTTGGCAAAGCCGGTCGCAACCGCTGGCTGGGTCGTCGTCCGAAAGTTCGTGGTGTTGCAATGAACCCGATTGATCACCCGATGGGCGGTGGTGAAGGAAAAAGTTCAGGCGGTCGTCATCCCTGCACGCCCTGGGGAAAACCGACCAAGGGTTATCGGACCCGCAAAAAGAACAGTCCCAGTGATAAATTTATTATTAAAAGACGCGCCAAATAATTAGGGAGAATATGGAATGACTCGTTCGCTGAAAAAAGGACCCTATATTGATTTCAAACTGCTTGGGAAGATAAACGAAATGAATGAATCCGGGAAAAAGAAGGTCATCAAGACCTGGTCCAGGCAGTCGACAATTTCTCCTGAATTTGTTGGTCATACATTTGCGGTTCATAATGGAAATAAATTTATACCGGTATTCGTCACGGAAAATATGGTCGGACACAAACTGGGGGAATTTTCTCATACCCGCACTTTCCGTGGACATGCCGGATCAGATAAAAAAAGGTAAGAAATAGGTATTATGGAAGCGAAAGCAATTAGCAGACACATAAGACAATCGGCACGTAAAGTACGTCTGGTCGCCGATATGGTTCGCGGTAAAGATCTTGAAGTTGCTCTGAACGCTCTGCACTTCAGCAATAAAAAGGCATCTGTTACCGTTGAAAAGACTGTTCGCTCAGCCGTATCAAACTTGATGAATCTTGAAGGTGGTTCAAGTATTGAGCCCGAAAATATGTTCATCAAAACTATATTTGTCGATGAAGCCGGGATTGCCCGGCGCTGGCGTGCGGGTTCGATGGGTCGTGCTTCAATTATCCGCAAACGTTCAAGTCACCTGACAGTGGTCGTCGCTGAAAAAGAAAACAAGAAAAAGAAAAAATAACTGGAGGATTCTTGGGTCAGAAAACTCATCCAATTGGATTTCGAATCGGATTTAATAAAACCTGGAGTAGCAACTGGTTTGACGAACGTAATTATACCGAGAAGTTGACGGAAGATTTAAAACTGCGTCGTTATATTTTAAAACGATTACCCAATGCCGGCGTCAGCGGAGTAGATATTCATCGGACATCCAAGAAAATTACGATATCCATCAATACCTCACGTCCGGGTATCGTCATTGGAAAAAAAGGTGAAGAGGTGGATCTTCTGCGTCTCGAATTGCAGAAACTGACCAATACCGATGTTCAGGTCAATGTCAATGAGATTAAAAGACCGGAACTGGATGCGACTCTCGTGGGCAATAATATTGCTGCCCAGATTGTTAAAAAAGTATCCTTCAGACGTGCCGTTAAAAAATCGATCCAAGCTACCATGCGAATGGGTGCAGAGGGTATTCGTGTCCAGTGCAGTGGTCGTTTGGGAGGCGCAGAAATGTCGCGCACGGAAACTTACCGCGAAGGTCGGGTTCCGCTACACACCCTGCGGGCGGATATCGATTTTGCTTCCATAACCGCGCATACGACTTATGGCTGTATCGGAATCAAAGTCTGGATTTGTAACGGCGAATCATTTAAAAAATCGTAATAAAGGATTATAAAAATGCTGGCACCTCGTAAAGTCAAACATCGCAAGCAACAAAAAGGAAGAATGAAGGGTTTAGCCACCAGAGGGAACGAAGTCAGTTTTGGACATTTTGGTTTGAAAGCACTGGAAGCCGGCTGGGTTTCAAGTCGTCAGATCGAAGCCGTTCGGGTTGCCATTGCGCGGAAAGTCAGGAAACATGGTAAAATGTGGATTCGAATTTTTCCGGATAAACCAATTACAAAAAAACCGGCAGAGACTCGGATGGGAAAAGGTAAAGGCGCTCCGGAATACTGGGTCGCGGTGATTAAACCGGGTCGGATTTTATTCGAGGTTGAGGTAACAGATTTTGAAGAGGCTAAAGAAGCGTTCTCCACCGCTGTCCACAAACTGCCGCTGAAGACCAAGGTCGTAGCCAGACGAGAATTAGGAGCCTAGTGTGAAGAAGAATCAATTAAGAGAGTTATCAATAACAGAACTTGAAGCCCGGCTTCATGACAATATCACCGCGCTTGAAAATCTCCGTTTTCAGAAAGCGCTGCAGCAGTTGGAAAATCCGTTGAAAATCAAACAGGTTCGCCGGGAGATCGCCCAGATTAAAACCGTCTTACATGAATCGGCTCTGGGAATTGACCTGCACGGCAAACACGGGAATTAAATACAGGAACTGAGATGATGGAATCACCAAAAAATAAAAAATCTCTTGTCGGGAAAGTCATCAGTAACAAGATGGATAAGACGGTTGTTGTCACGATTGAAAAAACGGTCAAGCATCCGGTCTATGGTAAATATATTCGCAAAACGTCCAAGTGTTATGCCCATGATCCTCAGAATCTGTGTCAGATCGGGGATAACGTCCGCATTGAAGAATCCCGACCGCTCAGTCGTAAGAAACGTTGGCAATTGGTTGAAGTATTAGATCGTTAGGATGAAATTTTAAGGGAAAGTTCCGATGATACAGCAAGAAACTAGAATGAGTGTTGCAGATAATACGGGCGCAAAAAAAGTCCTGTGTATTCGCGTATTGGGTGGCTCCGGGCGCAGGTATGCCTCGATCGGCGATATCGTAATTGTCACCGTCAAGCAGGCGTCTCCGGGTGGAATGGTCAAGAAGGGTGAGAAATCCAAAGCCGTTATCGTCAGGACGAAAAAAGAGATTCGTCGCAAGGATGGTTCCTATATCCGTTTCGATGACAATGCTGCAGTCCTGATTGATAATAATTACGAGCCCCGCGGTACCCGTATTTTTGGACCGGTTGCCCGCGAGCTGCGCGAGAAAAATTATATGAAAATCGTGTCCATGGCCCCCGAGGTCCTATAAAGGAGAATGAGGATGTTTCGAATTCGGAAAAACGATATGGTCAAGGTCCTTTCCGGGAATTATAAAGGAAAGACCGGTCGGATATTGAAAGTGTATCCGGAAACCGATCGTGTTATTGTGGAAGGTGTTAATTTTATCAAACGACATACGCGTCCCAGTCAAAACAATCAGCAGGGTGGAATTGTTGAGAAAGAGGCGCCCCTTCATATTTCCAATGTACAGCTCCTTTTTAATAACAAACCGACGAAAATTGGTTATAAAACCCTGAAAGACGGAAAAAAGGTGCGCTATTCAAAAGAAACCGGTGAAGTAGTTGACGCTAATTAGAGGAGTCATAAGTGGCTAAAAAAGTGGAATATAGACCCAGACTTTTAGATAAATATGAAGAGACCGTTGTACCGGCAATGATTAAAAAGTTTGGTTATAAAAATAAAATGGAAGTTCCGAAACTTCAGAAAATCAACATCAATATTGGGGTCGGTAAAGCCAAGGAAGAACCGGCGAGCCTGAAACATGCCCAGGAAGAGATTCGGACGATCACCGGACAGCAGCCGGTGATTACCCATGCGAAAAAGGCAATTTCCAATTTTAAAATTCGGCAGGGTGATCCGGTCGGCACCCATGTCACCCTGCGCCGGGATAGAATGTATGAATTCATCGATCGGCTGATCTCTATCGCTTTACCGCGGGTTCGTGACTTTTCCGGAATGCCGGACAAAGCATTTGATGGTCGTGGAAATTATAATATGGGTGTCAAGGAACAGATCATTTTTCCTGAAATCGATTACGATAAAGTTGATAAAATCCGTGGTATGAATATTACGATAACGACAACTGCAAAAACCGATGCGGAAGCCTATGAACTGCTGTCACTGTTTGGATTTCCTTTCAAAAAACGACCGGTGAAAGCTGAACTTGCAGAGGAGAAGAACTAATATGGCTAAGAAATCACTGATCGCGAAGGCAAAACGAAAACCTAAGTTCTCTACCAGAACCATCAACCGCTGTTCAGTTTGTGGAAGACCACGTTCTTATTATCGCAAATTCGGTTTGTGTCGTTTATGTTTCAGAGAATTAGCCCTCAAAGGCGAAATTCCAGGTATAACCAAAGCCAGCTGGTAACACAGGAGTATTATTAATATGCCAGTAACTGATCCAATTTCAGATTATTTAACAAGAGTTCGCAATGCTTTAGCTGCTGATCACCGCTGGGTGGATGTACCTGCTAGCAATATGAAAAAGCGTATATCTCTGATTTTAAAACATGAAAAATTCATTAAAGATTTTATTCTGATTAATGACGGTAAACAGGGTTTAATCAGAATTTATCTGAAATATGCAAAAGACGGCTCTCCGGTCATTGAAGGACTCAAACGGATCAGCAGTCCCGGACGTCGTCAGTATGTAAATGCCACCGAAATACCACGGGTATTGGGTGGTTTAGGTGTTGCAATCATGTCAACTCCAATAGGCGTTGTCACCGATAAGGTTGCCCGGAAGAGTAATGTCGGCGGCGAAGTTCTATGTCATATATGGTAATGCTTTTAAGCGAGGAGTAAACTGTGTCTAGAATCGGTAAGAAACCTATCCCAATACCGGAAAATGTTGAAGTGGCATTAACGGCTAATTCAATTTCTGTAAAAGGAGCAAAAGGCAAACTGTCCTGGGAGTTTTCATCTGAAATCAGTGTTGCAAAAGAGGACAATGAAATCGTGGTGACCCGTCCAAGTGACAGTAATACACACCGGGCGTTACATGGATTGACGCGTATGTTAATTGCCAATATGATTGAAGGCGTCACAAAAGGTTTTGAAAAAACCCTGGAGATAACCGGTGTTGGTTATTCTGCGGAAATGAAGGGGAAATCGCTACTGTTAAATGTTGGATTTTCCCATTCGGTATTAATTACTCCCAGTGAAGGAATCACACTAACCGTTCCCAAAAACCTGACAGTTACCGTCAGTGGGATTAATAAACAGCAGGTTGGACAGATGGCTGCCAAGATCCGGTCGGTTGCGCCACCGGAACCCTACAAGGGCAAAGGTATCCGTTATCAGGATGAGCATGTTCGCAGAAAAGCCGGTAAAAAAGTTGGTGTGAAATAGAGGATTTCGGAATGAGCATAAAAGTAAACAATAAAGTCAAAACAAGATTACGCCGAAAAGGTCATATTCGTAAACACGTTTTCGGGACACCCGAAAGACCACGCCTCGCGGTTTATCGAAGTTTAGGTCACATCTATGCCCAGTTGATTGATGATCAGCAAAACCACTCATTGATAGCAGTATCGGATTTGACGCCTGATATCAAATCAAAAGTAAAAAAGGGTGTGACAAAAATCGATAAAAGTGTCATGGTAGGTGAACTCATTGCCCAGCGGGCGCAGGCAAAAAATATTAAGGCTGTTGTATTTGACCGCGGTGGATTTAAATATCATGGTCGTATAAAAGCGCTGGCTGATGCTGCCAGAAAAGCCGGGTTGGAATTTTAATCTCAAAGGAGTATCAATTTGAAATCAGTCGATCCCACTCAGTTGGAACTGCTTGAAGAAAAAGTGATCAAAATAAACCGTGTCGCCAAGGTCGTAACCGGTGGACGGCGGTTCAGTTTTAACTCTATCGTTGCCGTTGGCGACGGTAAAGGACATGTCGGCGTTGGTCTTGGAAAAGCGCTTGAGGTAACCACAGCTGTTGCCAAAGGAAAAGAAAATGCCAAAAAGAACATTGTAAGAGTGCCCGTTATCAATGGGACAATTCCTCATGCGATTCAGGCAAAATACGGTGCTGCCATTATTATTTTAAAACCGGCATCGCCCGGTACCGGCATCATCGCCGGGGGTCCGATTCGGGCAATCATGGAACAGGTGGGGGTGCACGATATTTTATCCAAATCCATCGGCTCCAATAATACCCACAATATTGTCAAAGCAACCATGCGGGCACTGCAAACATTGAAAGATCCATATATGGTTGCCCATAAACGAGGAATTACTCTTCAGGAGATATTTGGTACATGAGTAAAATGAAGAACGCAACCCTGCGCATTACCCAGATTAAAAGTCCGATTGGTTATCGCCAGCGGACCTGGAAAATCCTTGAAGCCCTTGGATTAAAAAGGATGCATCATACCGTTGAGCAACCGGATAATCCTGCTATTCGGGGAATGATTAAAGCGATTGAGCATTTATTAAAAGTCGAAGAAGTTAAGGAATAATTATGAATCTCGGTTCTCTCAAAAATGCACCCGGTTCAACAAAAAATACAAAGCGTCTCGGACGCGGTCATGCTTCCGGTACCGGTAAAACGGCTGGACGCGGACATAAAGGTTATCATTCCCGCTCCGGTTCAAAGCATCGAGCCTGGGTTGAGGGTGGCACAATGCCGATCTATCGTCGTCTGCCCAAGCGCGGTTTTACCAATATTTTCCGTGAAGAAGTCCAAATCGTAAACCTGAGTACGATTGCCCGTCTGCAGATGACCGAAGTAAATCCGGAAATTCTGTATGAAAAAGGAATTATTCAATCACTGTCGAAACCGGTGAAAATTCTTGGGCTCGGCGATTTGAAGGAAGCCGTAACAATCACTGCGAATGCATATAGTAAAACTGCGATAGAAAAAATTGAAGCTAGTGGAGGAAAGGCTGAAATCATATGAAGCAGCAATTTCAGAGCATATTCCGAATTCCTGAATTAAGAAAAAGAATTCTATATACCATCGCGATCCTGACGGTGGTGCGGATTGGTGCCCATGTACCTATTCCTGGAATTGACGGGGAAGTTTTAGGTGCTGCCATGCGGAATTTTGCCAATACGCTGTTCGGACTTTATGATCTGTTTGCAGGCGGTGCTTTTAAGCGGGCGACGCTTTTTGCTCTCGGAATAATGCCTTATATCAGTGCTTCGATTATTATTCAGCTGCTGGGTGCCGTTATTCCGTATTTCCAGAAACTCCAGAAAGAGGGTGAAGAGGGACGGAAGAAAATTACGCAGCTGACTCGTTACGGAACGGTTCTCATTGCCGGTTTACAATCTTTTAGTATTGCTCAATTGCTGATGAGCCCGCAGATGTCAGCCAGGGTTGGCAATCAGATTCTGCCAGTGGTTCCTAATCCGGGTATTGCTTTTACGTTGATCACCATGCTGACCCTGACAACCGGAACGATATTGATCATGTGGCTGGGAGAACGGGTCACGGAACGCGGTATCGGCAACGGAATTTCCATGATCATTATGATCGGTATTCTGGCGCGTCTTCCCAATGTAATTCTGGGTGAAATTTCGCTGGTCGCGGAAGATGTCCGCGGTATTTTTACTGAAGTTGTTTTGCTTGCATTAATGTTTGCAATTGTTGGGTTTGTTGTACTGCTGACCCAAGGACAGCGTAAAATTCCCGTCCAGTATGCGAAACGAGTAGTCGGTCGCAAAGTATATGGCGGTCAGGCAACGCATATACCCCTAAGGGTTAATACAGCCGGTGTTATGCCGATTATTTTCGCCCAGGCGATCATGTTCATTCCCAACACAATCGGGACCTTTTTTCCGAACAGTGATTTTATTCAGGGCGCAATGCGACTGTTTACCGTTCAGTCACCGGTTTACTGGCTGTTTTTCGGATCGTTGATCGTTTTCTTTACCTATTTTTATACAGCCATTGCTTTTAATCCTATTGAAGTTGCTGATAATATGAAAAAGTACGGCGGTTTCATTCCGGGGATTCGTCCGGGAAAAAGAACCTCTGAATTTATTGATAATATTCTAACAAGAGTGACTCTACCGGGATCATTCTTTCTGGCATTTATTGCCATTTTTCCATACATCCTGATGAAGGTTATGGATTTGACTTATGACGTAGCGTCGTTTTTTGGCGGCACCAGTTTGTTAATTATTGTCGGTGTCGCTCTGGATACATTACAGCAGATAGAATCACATCTGTTGATGAGACATTATGATGGATTTTTGAAAAGCGGAAAAATGAAGGGTCGTCGCCGCTAAAACCTCATGATCTATATTCGTTCTCAGGAAGAGATTAATAAGATCAGGATTAGTAACCAGATCGTCGGGAAGACGCTGGAACTGTTAGCGAAAGAGATCAGACCGGGTATATCCACCCGGGAGCTGGATAAGATTGCTGAAGATTTCATTCGAAGCAATGACGCCTTACCGGCTTTTAAAGGATATAACGGTTATCCTGCCAGTATCTGTACCAGTATTGAAGAGCAGGTCGTGCATGGCATACCTTCCAATCGTCAATTACAAGAAGGTGAAATTGTTGGAATTGACGTGGGTGTGTTGAAGGACGGGTACTATGGCGATGCCGCCCATACGTTCGCTGTTGGCAATATTGATAATGTTCGCCGGCAGTTAATGACGATAACCGAAGAATCCCTGTACAAGGGTATTGAAAAAGCCTGTCCCGGCAATCATCTGTCGGATATCGGGAATGCCGTACAGATGCATGTGGAAGCACACGGTTTCTCGGTCGTCAGAACGTTGGTGGGACACGGGATCGGTACCCAGCTGCATGAGGCACCGGAGGTACCAAATTATGGGAATCCCGGAAGAGGCCCTGAATTGAAACCGGGTATGTGTCTGGCTATTGAACCAATGGTGAATGTTGGGACATTTGAAGTTGAATCGCTGACGGATGGATGGACGATTGTGACATTAGATCGAAAAGCCTCCGCCCACTTTGAACACAGCATCGCTATTACCAAGGATGGTCCGCTTATTTTATCGACCAGGAAAGTAAGGTAACCTTATGGCAAAGGAAAAATTGATCAAAGTTGATGGAATCATCAAGGAGAATTTACCCAATGCCTCATTTCGGGTTGAATTGGAAAATGGACATGAGGTTCTGGC
This sequence comes from uncultured bacterium, assembly GCA_964605705.1. Classification (GTDB taxonomy): domain Bacteria; phylum Fidelibacterota; class UBA2242; order UBA2242; family UBA2242; genus CAZSDW01. Next base: position 9,431 of record CAZSDW010000047.1, on the reverse strand, counting down.
GCATGTGTCGGGTAAAATGAGAATGCACTTTATCAAGATTTTGCCGGGTGACAAGGTCTCACTGGAACTTTCGCCCTACGATCTTTCGAGAGGCAGAATCACATATCGTTATAAATAGAATGGAAGAATCATGAAAGTGAGAGCGTCAGTTAAAAAGATTTGTGACAAATGTAAAATTATACGTCGTAAAGGTGTTGTTAGAATAATCTGTTCGAACCCCAAACATAAGCAGCGACAAGGATAATAGCGTAACAGGAGGACATTTTGGCTCGAATTGCGGGTGTAGATTTACCAAATGATAAAAAAATTAAAATTGCGCTGACCTATATTTTCGGAATAGGTCGTACTACGGCGTTAGAGATCCTTGAAAAAGCAAAGATCGATCCCGAAATCCGTACGAAAGATCTTACGGAGGAACAGGTTCATGAAATTCGGACGATAATCAGTAATGAAAGCAAAGTCGAAGGTACCCTTCGGACTGAATTTCAAATGAACATCAAACGCCTGATGGATATTGGCAGTTATCGAGGATTGAGGCATCGCCGCGGATTACCGGTCAGAGGACAGCGGACGAAAACCAATGCCAGATCCCGTAAAGGTCCGAGAAGGACAGTTAGTAGAAAAAAGGCGAAAGTCGGAAAGAAAGGTTAACATAGGAGGTATTTCAGTTGCCACCCAAACGATCTGTTACTAAGAAAAAGAAAAAAATTAAGGTAGATGCCGAAGGTATCGCTACGATAAAAGCAACCTTTAATAATACCATCATCTCCCTGACTGATCAGTATGGAAATGTTATTTCCTGGTCATCAGCCGGCACTGTTGGTTTTAAAGGTTCGCGAAAAAATACCCCTTTTGCCGCTCAGCAAGCAGCCAATAAAGCCGCTAAAGAAGCGATGGATCTCGGTTTAAAACGCATTGAAGTCCGGGTCAAAGGACCCGGCTCCGGTCGTGAAGCCGCTATTCGGGCGTTAAGTTTAGCCGGATTACAGGTTAGTGCAATCAAAGACGTGACCCCCATTCCCCATAACGGGTGCAGACCTCCCAAGCGGAGAAGAGTATAAACAGGTAGGAGTAGAAATCAATGGCAAGATATACAGGTCCAGTATGTAAATTGTGTCGCCGGGAAGGAACCAAACTGTTTCTCAAAGGCGATCGGTGCAACTCGACAAAATGTTCCTTTGAGACCAAAAGTTATGCACCGGGACAACATGGACAGACAAGTCGCCGGCGTTTATCCAATTACGGATTACAGCTGCGCGAAAAACAGAAAATCAAAAGAATCTACGGCGTTTTGGAAGATCAATTCAGGCGATACTTCGCCAAAGCCGACAGCGAAAAAGGCGTTACCGGTACAAACCTGATGAAAATTCTGGAAAGCCGCCTGGATAACGTCGTTTATCGAATTGGATTTGCTTCTTCCCGAAGTATGGCGCGCCAACTGGTGTTGCATCGGCATTTCCTGGTGAATGGAAAAATCGTCAATATCCCTTCTTTCCAGTGTAAAGGCGGCGATGTGATTCAGGTTCGCGACAGCAGTAAAAAATTGAGTTACATCCACGATTCCATGAAACGAATCCGTGGCGACCATGATTTGCCCTGGCTGATTTTGGACAAAGCCAAAATGCAGGGAATTTTCATTCAGGTACCTGAGCGAGACCAGATGGGACTTGAGGTGAATGAACAATTGGTTGTCGAACTCTATTCAAAATAAATAAAGAGGAAAATAATGACCACACAGGATCAAATTTTAACAAGAGTCGTGAAAGAAGTTTCGACAGATACATACGGTCAGTTTATCGTTCAACCTCTCGAGAGAGGAATTGCTACAACTCTCGGAAATGCTTTAAGACGGGTATTATTGACATCTGTTCCCGGAGCTGCGATTTCATCGATTAAAATCGATGGTGTTTTGCACGAGTTCGCCACTGTTCCGGGCGTAATTGAGGATGTTGCTGATATTATTCTGAATCTTAAACAGGTTCGGTTCAAACTGATTGATTCAAAACCGGACAAAGTGACCCTGAGCTTCAAAGGAAAAGGTAAATTTCTTGCGGGTGATATTGGTAAAGAATCCGCCGATTTTGAAATTTTAAATCCGGATTTACATATCTGTGAAATGAATGAAAAAGCCGATTTCGTTATTGAACTCAAAATATCGCGGGGAACCGGCTGGGTTCCTGCGGTGAAGAATAAAACGATTGATTTCCCAATCGGAACTATCTTTATCGATTCTATTTATGCACCGGTCACAAACGTATCCTTTAAAGTCGAAAGCCTGCCCGGAACTTCCCGTGAAACACTCGAAAAATTAACCCTTGATGTCCACACCGATGGAAGTATAAAACCGGATGAAGCGGTGGATTATTCAGCCAAATTACTGATGGAATATTTCTCGCTCTTTTCGACAGTCGAATCATCCCAGATAGAAATTCCCAGAGAAGCACCGGATGAGGACGTCATTAAAACCCGGAACCTTCTCAAGAAAAGTGTCGATGAAATGGAACTTTCAGTCCGTTCCTATAACTGTTTGAAAGCCAATAATATCAGGACAATCTCTGATCTGGTTTCGAAAGAGGAATCGGAAATGCTGAAATTCAAGAACTTTGGTCGGAAGTCACTCAACGAACTGATGGCAAAATTGAAAGAGATGAATCTTGAATTTGGTTTGGATGTTAACAAGTATCTGTCTGAAAAGGACGAATTATAAGCTAATAGGAGTATTCAGTCATGCGTCATCAGAACCGGGTAGCGAAATTAGGCAGAACAGCGAGTCATCGAAAAGCGTTGATGATGAATCTGGCAATCGCCCTTATTCAACATGGAAAAATTAAAACCACCGATGCAAAAGCTAAAGAACTGCGCCGGTATATTGAACGATTAATTACCTATGGAAAACGGGGTACTGTTCATCATCGCCGACTGGTGTATAAAGTGATTCAGGATCGGACTGTTGTAAAGACACTCTTTGAACATATCGCCCCCCAGTATGCCGATCGCAATGGTGGCTATACCAGAATAACCAAGCTGGGTTTCCGCGATAATGACAGTGCGGCGGTATCTTTAATAGAATTTGTTGATTACCGGCAGCCGGGCGAGAAAAAAAGTACCAAAACCGCCAAGACCACCAAAGCAGCAGCGAAACCAGAGAAGAAAGCTCCTGCATCCAGGAAGAAAAAGGTTGTCGAAGAAGTAGAAGAGGCTGAAGTTGTCGATGTAGCCACTGAAGAAACGCCGCTTGACGAAGAACCTTCAGCAGATGCGACCGAGAAAGAAGCGGAAACAAAGGAGTAATCAGCAGAAAAACGCCGGATGACTCATTGAATCTTATTCAAAAAAATATTCACAGGGCAGTAATGATTACTGTCCTTTTTCTTTTATCGACTCAGTTGTTGTTGTCAAGGGAAGCCAGTCGCCTTGCAATGTGGGTTGTACGAGATCAGATTACCAGTAAAAATTCGATTGTTCAACTCATTGATTATGCCAGCAGGAACGGATTTACCGATCTCTTTGTGCAGATCCGGGGCAGAGGAGATTCGTTTTATATTTCGGAAATTGTTCCTAGATCGCAAAATCTGCCCGACAATGATTTTGATCCTTTGCAATTTCTACTGGAACAAGCCCATTCCAAAGGCATCAAAATCCACGCCTGGCTCAACATGTATCTGCTCTGGTCATCCGACGATAAACCGGTCAATATTGAGCATTTGTACTATCGTAAGCCCGAATGGTTTTCCGTGGATGCTGACGGTAAAAAGGATTTGAACCGGAAATTAAAGGATTTTAAAAAAAATAACACCGAAGGCATTTATCTCTCACCACTGGTTCCGGAGGTCAATAAATACCTTTTATCAGTGGTGCAGGAACTGGTGGATAAGTATAATGTCGATGGCGTTCATCTCGACTATATTCGCTATCCTAAGAGTTCCTACGACTACAATGACATTGGTAGAAAACGGTTTAAAGAAATATACGCGGTGGACCCGCTGCTGCTGTCTATTTCTAATAAATCCTATTTCAACGGTCTGGAACTGAAAACCCTGGAAACGGTCATTGAAAAATGGGGTGATTTCCGCCGGGATGCCATCACGGAGCTCGTTGTGGAAATTCGTGCGGCGATTATTGCCAGCCGGAAACCCATTCTGCTGAGTGCCGCCGTCAAGCCCGATCCGATCGAGGCGAAACACTATTTCTATCAGGATTGGGAGAAATGGCTCAAACTGGAATATTTGGATTTCGCGGTTCCGATGAATTACTCCAAGGATGCCGAAATATTTGAGCAGTCGATTAAGAAAATAGATCCCCTGATTGCTAAAGAAAAAATCTGGATGGGCATCGGGGTTTATAACCAGGGACGCTATGAAGCCCTGACCAAAATTTTGGTCACTTTTACGAACGGTTACGACAGGCTGGTCTTTTTCTCGTATAAATCCTTTGCCACACAGCCCAATTATTTTCCTACATTGCGCAAAGCTTTCTACATGGAAAGTAACTGAAATATTAAAATAAATAAGTTGCTGATTTAGACTCTCAGCCTATCATATACAGTCGAAATCAGGTCTGAAATCTCAATAACCTGGATAATCAATGATGCATATTGCTTAATTATAATTTATTTTTAAATTAAATGAAAATAGGTAAAGCATAGTAAAACAATTGCTTTGAATGCTTAAAACTAAGGATTTGAGATGCCATTATTAGAAGTGTGTCTGGTTGATAACTCGCCTTTGCCAGCCTATCTGGGTGCCATTTTAAGGAAGCCCGACGCGATTGTCTGGCTTAAGAAAGGTAGTCAAAAGAATGTTATCAGTCAGCTGGAGAGTACCTTGTCAGGACAGTTGTCCGCAACTTATGAACGTCGTGAAATCAACCCGGAAATCGAAGATTTCATTGAACAATGTCAACAGATCATTAAAGATTACCCGGAGCATGATATTATTTTTAACAGTACCGGTGGTGATGAACTGACCATGTTAGTGGCGGCGGAGGTTTTTAAAAATGCCGGCAAGGAAGTCTTCTATATCGATACCGACCATTCCCGTATGATCAACATCGTTACCGGAGAAAAGAAATCATTTCAGTTGACCCTGACCGTAAACGAGTACACCGCATTGCATGGCGTGGAGATAGAAACCGGTGTGCGTTTTGATCCTGAAATTGGAAAACGCAGCGGCTTGTCATATTTTATTGGTAATAATCTGGATGAGGTGATTCCTTTTATTGATGACATTCGCCAGGAATGGAATGATATGGGCGAAGAAAAACAGGATATTCAGTGGCGTATGGATGGACAGTATCATCGCTTTTTGATTAATTATGAAGCCGCTGAAAAGAAAATGAAATTTCGATTCGGAAATGCCGAACGCCAGAAAACGGTTGATATTGAACAAAATGGCGCAGAATTTCTGTTCAACGGCGGTTGGTTGCGGGAATTGGTTTTTCTGCGGGTGCACCGCAGTCAATACGATGATGTCCGCCTTGACGTGCGCCTGAACCGGGATTCGATGCCGGAGGGTGTCCGGGCGGAGTCCATGCTGGATATTACCATGATGAAGGGGTGTCACTTCTATGTTTTTCAGTGTTTTTCCTATCCGATCACCCGGGAATCGTTTATAGAACTGAAAGCAGTCCACCACAGTGTCAATTTACTCCACGGCAGTGGATTTATTTTCCTGGCACATCGTCCCCATCGGGGATTTATAGAACGGGCTCAGGATTGCGGTCTGAATGTTATTTATGGTCGCCGCATCGCGAATTTCTCATTATAAACTAAGCAAACGCAATACAACTGGCGCCTGCAAGGATGATCATACCGCCCAGCAGGCGTTCCTTTATATTTTTTTCCTTAAATAATACTGCGCCATAGATAATTGCGAATAACAGGCTTAATCGTTTAATCGAAATCATATACGCCACCTGGATCATTCCAATGGCAGTAAAATGGGTCACTGCCATCAGCGCCATCGCCAGCCCGATACTCAGTTTTGGTATTGGGTGTTCGAAAAGGATCTTCATTTTTCGTAGTTGAGTGACCATTAGAATAATAGTGAAACTGAGCGCCAGAAGGGCGAAATAAATGATGGTCATAAACAGCGGGGAGGACTTGATGATTGCCAGTTTTCCATAGGTGGCGGTTATTGAATAGAGCATTGCCACGATTAACATATACAGGGAACCGCGATTTTTAAAAATCGCCAGCCAGGGCTCAAATAAACCATATTTCGCCCGGTCAATCTGTAACATATAGGTTCCGACAGAGACAAGAATGATGCCAGCAATGCCGATCAATGAGAGCGTCTCGCCAAGCACGATGACCGGAACAAGGAGCAGAAAAATAGGCGTAAGTCCAAGGTAGGGAATGGTCAGTGACAGCGGGGCGATTTGGATAGCACGCATGTAGAGAAATGTGGTAATGATATCCAGAAAGACCAGGATAGCCATTGCTGACCAGAAGCCGGGTTCCAGTTCGGGAATTTCAATAAAAAACAGTAACGGCAATAAAAAAGGGAGTGCATAGAATTCCCGGACCCAGGCAAGCACAATGGCGGGTGTCCGCCGGGCTTCGCGTTTTGACAAGGCATCGGCGCTGGCAAAGAAAAATCCCGATAGAATGCTGATTAAATACCACATAGAATTTCGACTTTCATTTTAGAAGATGCTTTCCAATTTAGAATCAGCAGTTATGAAGTACAAGATTCTTGAGAAAAAATATACATTCGAATAAAATTGTGATTGCTTTCGATACTTTATTATCCACAATCCAACGATTGAAATCGAAAACAATCACCTCAATACAGGAAGCTGTATTGAAATTCGCTCTGTATTATTTGATGTATTGTTAATTGGTAATGTAGCTGGGTGAGAATATATCGGATAATTTGTCTGAATAAATAAATTAACTATTCGAGATTAAAGATTTTCTTTACAATAGATCTTCGGGTAACCGTGCCGACTAATTTACCATCTTTCACGATCGGTATTCGATGGAAGTGTTGTTTGGCAATGGCGAGGGCAATATCATCCAAGTTTGAATCCGGTTCAAAAGAGATGACATTTTTTGTCATTACCGTTTCGACTTTAGTTGTATTGATGTAACCATCGAACGCCACATTTAGAACATCTTGACAGGAAATGACGCCTATCAATTTACCGGTATCATCGACGACTGGCATACAACTGATTTTGTTTGTTATTAATTTTTTCACCGCTTTTTTTAAAGGAGCATCTGGTCCGACAGTGATGAGCTCTTCTACCATGATATCTTTAGCCTGCAACGATTTTAACATAATCACCTCATTAATATTGTTATTAATCGTATTTTAGATATTTATCTATACCTTCCGCAGCAACTTTTGCATCGGCGATTGCGGTAACTGCATCCAGATTTATGTTGACAATATCTCCACCGGCAAATACTCCCGGAATTGTGGTCATGCCATTGACATCCACTTTGACCTTTTTTCTTTCAGTGAATTCAAGCTGACCGGACAGTGATTCGGGAAGAAATGAAAAATCGGCTCGCTGACCAATGGCTTCGATTATCATTGAACCTTCCAGAAACTGTTCCTTGTCTTCGTAAAAAGTCGGAGAAAATCTACCCTGCTCGTCAAATACCGATTTCACTTTCTTACATAAAAGCCCTTTGATATTGCCGTTATCATCAAGGATAACTTCTTTCGGACCCCAAGCCGGATTGAACTGAATACCCTCTTCCTTGGCTTCTTTTATTTCCGTCTCTGTCGCCGGTAACTGATCCCAATCCTCCAATGAAACTGTCTTTGTAATTACTGGTTGGTCAGGAAATTGAATGTGCTGTAATCTGATTGATTCCCGGGCGACATCCATGGCAACATTTCCACCGCCTATGACGATAATATTTTTGCTAACTTTTCGCTGGTTACCGATTTTGTTATCTTTCAGAAAATCAAGTGCGAGAACGCATTTTTCAGAATTTTTGACACTTGTAGAAAAACTGATCGTGTTTCCAATTCCGATAAAAGTCGCATCACTATCTTTTAATAATTCTTCAAATTCAACATCTTTTCCAACTTTCGTATTAAATTTGAATTTAACTCCCAGAGACTCTATATAATGAACATCTTTGTCAACTGCCTCAAGCGGTAATCGGTACGTTGGCGGTCCTGTTCTGAGAACACCGCCCCCGCCGGGAAGTTCATCAAAGACAGTTACTTCGTGACCTTGCAGACGTAAGAAATAGGCTAATGACAGACCACTTGGACCGGCGCCAACAACACTCACTTTTTTCCCGGTCGGTTTCCCCGGTTTCAGTTCAAGTCCTTCTTTGAAATTTTTGATTTGATCAGCCGCATATCTCTTGAGCCATCTGATTGCGAGCGAATCTCCTCTTATATGTAATGAACAGGCATCTTCACAATGTGCCATACAGATTCTGCCGCAGATGGAAGGAATAGGATTGTCTTCAAAAATAATTTTAAGTGATTCTTTGGGAGCATCTCTGTAAATGGCATCAATATAATCGGATATTTTGAGGTGAGCAGGACAAGCTTCTTCGCAAAGTTTGCATTCCAGGCAGCGACCGGCTTCCGCTTTCGCCTGCTCTTTGTCATAACCGATCACTTGCTCAATAAATGAAAGTTTGCGCTTATCCGGCTCTATTTCGGGCATTTTTACTCTGTCCGGTTCAAATAGCGCGTAACGTATATCTGGTGAGAATCCGTCATAATTTTCCTTTTGATGGGCAAGACTTGCCTGCAGGATCGAGTAATTCTGAGCCGATTTATATGTGTCGGGAGCCTGTTTTTCATCTTTCGGGATAAAGGTAAAAGTTTTTGTGTCAAAATGGATATGAAAGAAATCTTTTGTCAGAGTAAGAGAACCCGGAGGACAAATATCCACACACAATCCACAGAAACAACATCTTCCGTAATCCAGCTGGGGTCTTTCATTCTTTTTACCTTCTTCGGGCTTTGCCTGCAATTCAGATATTTTTACCATTTCAATCGCTTTATTGGGACAGATATCCGCGCAATTCCCGCAGCCGGTGCATTTCTCCCAATCATTTTTATGAAAGCCCCGGTATCGGTCAGCAATTTCTTTCGTTTCAAAAGGGTATTTCAGTGTCTGCGGTTTCTCAAACAGGTATTTTATTGCTTTGAATGGATTTAAATAGCTTGTTTTCGACATTTTATATCCTATTTTTTATCGGTCTATTTCCGGAGCGACAACATATAAACTGATCATTATATTCCCTACATCCGAAACACTCTCACCTACAAGCGCTTTTTCCAGTACGGTCAGACCATGATTATAGGAAGGCGTATTGAAGTGAACCCGATAGGGTTTATCGCCACCATTACTTACCATGTAAAGCCCCAATTCACCGCGTGAAGATTCACACCGAACATAAGTTTCACCTTTAGGAATCGTCCACTTGAATGGATTTGGGGTCTTTG
>CAZSDW010000046.1:0-21208 GCA_964605705.1 uncultured bacterium | reverse complement strand
AAAAGTAATCCGGACAAGTAGTAATTTATTGAAAGTGTCTGTGTTTAAGTATTCGAAAAACCTCCACACAGGTCTTTTTTATAATAAAAGTTAAGCATTAAATAATTAATCAAAATTCCAGATCACAAAGCTACTAGATATCCTGGCTTCGTGTGTCCGGTGTTTAAAAACCGTGTTTTTGGGAATGCTCAGGAGGGAAATAATTTTCTTGACAAAAATATTTTAGTAAAATAAATTAAAACGTTTCGATGTATTGAAAGGTTAAATGGCGCCAACAATTAAAGATATTGCAGAGAAAGCCGGTGTATCGATATCGACCGTGTCTATTGTGCTGAATAACAAGAAACAGGTGTCTCGGGAAACAAAAGAACGGGTTGAATCAATTATCAGGGAGATGAATTACCGACCGTTGCATTCAGCCAGAAAATTAGCGACACAAACTACGGGAAATATTGGGTATATAATCTGGGAAGGTTACTTTTCCGAAGTTGAAATGTTTTATAGTCAAATATTCTGGGGCATGGAATATGCTGCTCGTATAAATGACTACTATATTCTATTGACAACAGTTAAAGAAAAATTTAATCCGCAGGAAGATTTACCAAGATTTCTTAAAAATAAAGATGTTGACGGTGTTATTCTTGTCGGAAAAGTCCCCGGCACTTTAATTGATTATCTGGATCTGCAGCAGATACCCTTCGTACTAATCGATTACAATATTTTTCAAAAAAAATACAATAGTATCCAGATGGATAATTATAATGGTGCCTATACCGCGGTCGAACACCTCATATTAAATGGAAGAAAAAATATTGCTTTCGTGGGTGGATCATTATTCCATCCTTCTATTAAAGATAGATATCGTGGATATAAAGACGCCTTGGAAAAAAATAATGTGAATGTTGCCAAAATAGCGGAATACAGCTATTGTAAAAATATCGAAACTTCCAGAGCAGTTGGTGAAAGCGGAGCACTCTACTTAATCAAAGAACATCCGGAAATTGATGCTATTTTCAGTTGCACTGATCATACAGCGATTGGTGTAATCGAAGGACTTCAGAAAGCCAATAAAAAGGTTCCTGAAGATGTTTCAGTAATCGGATTTGACGATATACCTTTGGCAATATATCATAAACCGAAACTATCGACTTTACGTGTTCCAAAAATGGAAGTCGGGAAAGAGGCATTTAAACTGTTACATGAAATCATAAATAATCCCGGTATGGCACCCCAATCGAGAGTGCTGGGAGTAGATTTAGTAATTCGAGAAAGCAGTTAGTTCAATGCAATGGTTTAATTCTGAATTAGTTCAACTCTATTTATTTGATGATAAAATGGTGTTTAACCATTTTGATAATCATGACTGATTATTTAATAAGATAAGGGAGGATGTTTTCAATGAAAAAGTTATTGTCATTATTTTTTGTATTAATCTTTGGACTGGTTGGAAATCTGAGTGCTCAGGTAGTTTTTGATTTCGAAGCTGATAATTGTGGCTTTCAACTCAAGTCGGGTGATCCAAATTATGATTTGATTACTTCTGTTGCGCAAGCCAGCGATCCTTCTGGCTTAAGTAGTGGTGCACTGGCAGTCACCATGGATTTTGATGCATCGACAGGAAAGAAGGGAAATGTCTATGTCGCAGCTTTTGATCCCGGAGATGCTCGTGTAATAACTTTTTATGTTTGGTTGCCAACCGGGATACCTGATTCCACTTACATCAAGTATTTTGCTCAGGATAATAATTGGACTTATACCGATGCACAATTCTGGGTCAGTGCTATTCCCAAAGAAGTCTGGTTCCCATTGCAATTGAACCTGGAAGCGGCAAATATTAAAAGTAGTTCCTTCGATGTAGCTGAAGGTGCTCTGCAGACTCTTGGAATTCAATTTATTTCCAGCTATGAACACGATGCCGATACAACCTGGACTGGCGCTGCTTATATCGATAATGTTACTCTTTTAGGTACCAATCCGACAGTGCTGTTTGACTTTGAAAGCGATGATAGTGGATTTATTTTAGCATACGATTTTTTTACTTCACTGGTGCATGGCACGGATCCAGCCGCTGCGAGCAGTGGTGCCCTGGCAGCTACTTTAAATGCGGATTTGACGGTCAATAAAAAAGGGAATGTATATAAGAATACAATGATCGATGCAAGTGATGCCCATATGGCAACGGTTTATGTCTGGTGTCCGGCAGACTTACCAAACAATGTCTATTTCAAGTTTTATTTTAAGGATAATAATTGGACGACTGCATATTCGAATTATCTGTACTATGCCAGCGCAATACCCAAAGAAGTGTGGTATCCATTGCAATATGATTTCGAGGCAGCTCATTTGAAAAGCAGTGCTTTTGATGTGGCGGAAGGCGATGTGCAAACGGTCGGACTTGAGGTGCAATCCTACAGTTTGTCAGGTGCTGACACGCTTTATACCGGTACGATCTATATTGATAATATTTCGTTCTTAGGTGTTGAAGTTCCAGATGAAAGACCCAGATACGTCATTGCTGATTTTGAAGATGAAACTGAAGGAACAGCTGGTTTTAAATCAAGTACTTCCACCGGGTACGAAGCGCTTACCAATGTAGCCCGGATAGCCGATCCGACTTCTGAAACAGTTGGTGTGTTAGGTACCGATTGGAATTTCAGCCTGGCAACTAAAGGCTGGGCATACAGTTCGACTTTTGATCTGCTCTGGGATTCCACCGGACACGCTGCCGGCGCTCCGCTGGATACCGGTGCCACAGCTGTATCGATAGATATCTATATTCCCAGCGATTTTCCGGTTTCCGGGGAATCTTTTGGACTTGTTCTGCGTGATCATACGAATTGGAAATGGTATGAAACAAAATATACCATTGATGGATCAGCCCTGGTAGCTGGGCAATGGAACACATTGGAAATCGATGTACTCCATTACTTCGGTCTGGAAAATAAATTTTTCCCCTACAGTCCTGTTGATTTCGGTGTGCAGGTTTCTCATTCCAGTAATAATACCTGGACGGGCAGCATTCTTTTCGATAATGTGACATTGATAGGTGTGGAAGCACCTGAGGAACCGATTGATGAAACTCCCAAATATGTCGTGGCAGCCTTTGAAAAAGAGGCTGCTGAAACCCAGGGATTCTTGAAAACAACAACTGCAGGTTATGAAGCCTGTACAGGCGTTGCGCGGACCGCTGATCCCACAGAAGTTTCTGAAGGAGTTTTAGCAACTAATTGGGATTTCAGTTTAAGCGTAAAAGGATATGTTGGTAATTCTGGTTTTAATATTTTCTGGTCAGATACAGGTACAGTGGTTGATACTGGCGCGACGGCAATTACAATTGATGTCTGGGTTCCAACGGATTTTCCGCAGAGTGGTGCAACATTAGGGCTTGTTCTCCGGGATAAAGTTAACTGGACCTGGAATGAGACAAAATATACGATCAGTGATTCGACTGTTATTCCGGGTGAGTGGAATACGGTATCTCTGGATGTGTTGCAATATATAACAGCTGGCACTTTTAATCCGTTTGGACCGAGTGTCTTTGGTGTTCAATTGGGACATTCCAGTGATAATTCCTGGACGGGTGATATCTATTTTGATAATGTGACATTAGTTGGTATTGAAGAACCTGAGGGTGTTCTTGTATCACCGATTACAATTGGTTCGGTCGAAACCTATAGTGAAACCGGAGTTCCATTTGATTTTATTCACCTGGTCTGGGTGGATAACACAGTCGGCTCCGAAAATTATCGAATTTACATGAGTAATTCCGAAATAACCGATCTGGATGCTGCCAATGTTATTCGGATCGCCCGTGAAATTCCGCATGGAACTGAATCCTGGAATTATCGTCCCTTTTCGAGAGTTGCAGAGTCAAAGGATTACTATTTTGCGGTGATTGCTATGGGAGCCGACGGTACAATTGCTGACCTCAATGATGATTGTAAAGCAGGACCGATTACCGTGACTACGTCGGTTACAGCAAAAGCCTATTATGATCCCGGGTTTGCCGAAACATTCACATTAGACGGACTTGATACTGAATTTTCAGCAGTTCATAAGTCCTATGCTATTACTCCGGAAGCTGCCGGCGGGACCGATACAAGTGGCTGGACTCCGGCATCGTCTGATATGACATTTTCAGCAACCTTTGTGATTGATGATGACTATCTGTATATATCTGCCGATGTTACTGATAATGATCTTAATGCATCCGGTAATGCTGCCATTGTAGGTGGTCAAGCCTGGATGGGAGATGCATTAGAATTTTATCTGGGGGTCTATGATATCAATCTACTCAAACAGTATCATGGGTACCATGATGTCATGGGTGTAAATACTGGTGATTACCGGATTAGTTTTTGTGCCTGGGGCGAAGTCCAGAGCGCAACCGCTGTTTATGATTTTCCGGGACTTGAGAGTACCCATTATCAGAAGTTTACCGGAGATGGATATATTATTGAAGCCCGAATTGCGTTGGATTCTTTGGCTCTTGGAGGAGATGTTGTCGTTACTGATGGCATGATGCTGCCGTTAAGGGTTGATGGTACCGATTTGGATCCAAATTCCGGTGATGAATCCCGCTCTCTTGTGGTGCAATGGGGCAGTAACAGCAATACTGAAGACTGGTTACGTCCAAGCTGCTGGGGATATCTGGAAGTATATGTAGATTCATCGATATTAGCGATTGACGATTTGGGATTGCCCAGACAATTCAAACTTTATTCGAACTATCCGAATCCATTTAATCCGGTTACCAGTATTAAATATGATTTGCCAAAAGCAACTCAGGTGAATATGGTGATCTATGACATGCTTGGTAAAGAAGTTAAGACATTAGTAAACGAAAAGAAAAATGCCGGAACTTATGTTGTCAACTGGGATAGTCGCAGCAATAATGGCACTCTGGTTACCAGCGGCTTATATTTCTGTCGCTTCATTACTCCGGAGTACAATCGTACTCAGAAAATGGTATTGATCAAATAATACTCCTTTTAAAATGGGGTGACTGTTTCTGAATAGTTATCCCATTTTTACTTTAAATCGGAGTGTTGGTTTATTGATCAGACATGCTGATGGGGACAATCTCCCGGTTGATAACTTTGAATTTTTCGGTCAAAATATACGCTTGAATTTCTTTTAATGATGGAAGGGGTGATGGTTATACTGACTATCAATTTTCAAGGATTATTGATAAATTATCGAAAATAACCTTGCCCATGTGGTTTTATTGATGTTTTTGATCCAAAAAATTTGCCTATGATTCCTGGTCGCCATAAGGGGTAAACATGAGAAACCGGTTACTGCTTTGCTTGGCTTGCTGCTTATTGCTGTTGTTGTCAACGAGCTATGCCGGAATTACGGGAAAAATAGCTGGTAGAATTACCGATATCAATACAAATGAGCCGCTGGTCGGTGCGAATATCATCGTCATTGAAAAGGTTGTCGATGATCGGATTGTTGAATTATCATCATCCTATCAGCAGGGAGCTGCATCCGATATCAATGGTGAATATTACATCCTCAATGTCTCTCCCGGTATCTATTCGATAAAATTCACTTACATCGGTTATCAATCGGTTATCGTTCCCAATGTAAGAGTGTCCTCCGACATGACCACCCGCCTGGATCGGGAAATGTCATCAACAATTATAGAAGCAGGTGAAGCCGTGATAGTGACCGGTGAACGGCGGGAGATCCAGAAAGACCTGACCTCTTCTGAGGTGAGCATTGGAGCAGACCAGATCGATGAAATGCCCGTCCGCTCGGTGCGTGATCTGGTCTCTTTACAGGCAGGTGTGACGCTGGATGCCTCCGGTAATCTGCATATCCGGGGTGGTCGTTCAACGGAAATCAGTTACATGATCGATGGCGTCCAAATTCTTGATCCGTTAAATCGGAGTTCGGGAATAAGTATTGATGACCAGACAATCGAAGAATTAAAAACGATCACCGGTACTTTTAATGCGGAATACGGACAGGCTTTGTCAGGTGTGGTCAATATTGTCACGAAACAGGGGAGTGATCAATTTAAACTGAATTTGACCGGTTACCTCGGCGATTACTACAGCACCGACAGGGATGTATATTATGTGATGAATAGTCCCGAGTGGGTGAATGCCGTGACCCGATATGGTACCGGAGTTGATGATTCCCTGAATTATGCATTTCCCAATTTGAATGAAAGTAATGCTGAAAACTATTTCAAAGAAAAGCCATACTTAAAGAAAAAAGCCTATTTAAATAGTTATAATCCTCTTCAGGCAAAGGATATTCAGATGAATATCTCGGGACCTATACCCTTTACGGGAAAGCGGCTGACTTATTATGTTTCGGGGAGATACAACTATAATCCGGGGCATATTTATGGTACAAGATACTTTATGCCATGGGGCTTTCAAGAACCAGTCTCCGACACAGTCAACACTTTCGAAGTACCGGATAATAAGATAGTGCCGGTGCGCGTATATGAAGGTTATTCAGTCAATTCGAAACTGTATTACAGGCTCTTCAATTCAGTGAATCTCAGCTATGGAATTTATTATAATCATGATTCCGGAAATTATGGATATAATCACAGTTATAAGTATTTACCCGATGCCCAGCGGCAATATGAAACCGATGCCTACACTCACATCCTTTCATTGAAACATACTCTGTCGCCAAAGACGTTTTACGACTTTAAGATAAGCTTCTATCAAAAAGACCATGCTAATTATCTTTATAAAGATCCGGAGGATTATCGCTACATGCCGATCCAATCCAGCGACTTCGAGATTTATGTATTCGGATATGAAAACCAGGATGAAATCTCCATGTGGTCGAATTCCTATGATTTCCGCTACTGGGGCAATCCGGTAACTTACGGGATAACAAATGTCGAATATTTGTCCTATAAATTGGATATAACCAGCCAGGTCACGAACCATCACTTAATGAAGTGGGGATTTAACGTCACGCAACATGATTTGGCTTACGATCAGTTTGATATTCAATTCTCAACGAATGACTACCGACCCTATGTGCCCCCGGATATTTCGCCCTATCATGTCAAATATTCCGCGAAGCCACAAGAATTGGCTGGATATATTCAGGATAAAATCGAATTTGAAGAATTAGTGATCAATATCGGGCTCCGTTTCGATTACTTTAATTCCGACGGGCGGATTCTGGCTGATCCGAAAGATCCTCAAATCTATGATCCGTTCAAGATGGAACATAGATACTCAAATTATACTCCCGGCATAGCTGACAGTGAACTTGTTGAATATACAATCTCAGAACGGGAAAATTTCTGGTATGCCGCTGCAAGTCCGAAATACCAGCTGAGTCCGCGATTCGGGCTGTCGTTTCCTATCACTGACCGGGGAGTGATCCACTTTTCTTATGGTCATTTTTTCCAGAATCCCGAATTCCGGTTCCTTTATAATAATCCGAATTTCTGGATTGAGGGTGCCGGGGCGGAAAACCTGGTTGGCAATGCTGATCTGGATGCGGAACGGACCGTCATGTATGAACTGGGCCTCCAACAGCAGCTGTTTGATAATATCTATCTGCATGTGACTGGTTTTTACCGGGATATCCGCGACTGGATCGGAACAGGCAAACCCATTGATACTTATCGCGGGATCACTTACTATAAATATGAAAATAAAGACCATGCCGCGGCTAAAGGAATTACCCTGTCAAGTAAAGCTAAATTTGGAACGATGTCCCTGAATCTTGATTATACCTATATGACTGCCCAGGGCACATCTTCTAATCCCCAGGATGAATACAACGACTCACAAGTCGATAAAGCCCCCCGGTTGACTTTTATCAATCTGGATTGGGACCAGCGGCATTCCTTGAGCACTGTGCTGAATTATTCAAAAAGCCAATGGTCATGGACGCTGATCAGCAGTATAAATTCGGGTTTTCCCTATACGCCGGAATTCAGCCGGGGCGAGGTTTCCGGTTCCGGAACATTTATCGGTTTGACGGAAAACAGTGATCGAAAACCATGGACGTATAACACGGATCTGCGAGTTTCGCGAACTTTTAACCTTGGGAATGTGCGTATCGCAGCGTTTCTGAATATCCGCAATATCTTTGACCGCCGGAATGCAACTAATGTCTATGCCGATACTGGTCTGCCCGATTACACCTTGCAGGGGATTACCCAGGAAGACCGTATTATCGAAATATCGAATGTGGACGATTATTATGCGAATCCAAATTATTACAGTGCTCCGCGTTATATACAGTTCGGTCTGCGCATTGGATTATAAACCATATCGGGAGAGTTGTTCATGAACCGAATAATCAGTAGTTCAAATAATAAAATTCTTATAAAATGCCTGGTTCTTGTCACGATATTTATTATCCAGCCCCGGTTCATTACCGCACAAACGGTATCAAAGGCGGGAACGTCAGCAGCAAGTTTTTTAAAAATCGGAGTTGGTGCCCGCGCGCTTGGTATGGGCGAAGCCTTCACTACCTGCGCCGATGATATAACGGCGGTATTCTGGAATCCCGCTGGTCTGGCAATGGTTCAAAACACACAGATACTACTGAATCATTATGATTATATCGCGGATGTTAATTTCGAATATGGAGCAGCCGCGACAAATTTACATAACGTAGGTACAATTGGTACACACCTCTGTTTCCTTGGTATGCCGGATATTGAACGCACGACAGTAATGGAACCGGACGGTACCGGCGAAATGGTGGGTGCTTCATCCATGACGGCAGGTATCAGCTATGCCAGATTTCTGACCGACCGATTCTCCATCGGAGGAACGGTTAAAATGATTCAGGAAAGAATCTGGCATTGCAGTTCGTCTGGTTATGCGATGGATATTGGTGTTTTATACCGAACATTTTTTAAAAACATCAGGATCGGAATGTCGATATCGAATTTTGGCAGCAGTCTGCAACTCCAGGGTCGAGATTTATTGATTCAGCATGACATCGATGAACAGAGTGATGGAAATAATGCCAATATTAATGGTTCCCTGGCAACGGATGCATACAGCCTTCCGATCCTGTTTCGTGTTGGTATTTCATCGAACCTGACTAAAGATTTGCTGGGCATTGAAAATAATGACTTGATTGTATCAGTGGATGCCGTGCATCCAAGCGATAACTATGAGTATTTGAATGTCGGAGCCGAATACCAGTTCAGAAAGCTTTTAGCTTTGCGCATTGGTCATCGGCAATTGTACCTGAAAGACCGGGAAGGCGGGCTCAGTTTGGGTTTTGGTCTGCATATTAATTTCAAGAGTTATGATTTTTGCCTTGATTATGCTGCGGTTGATTTTGGACGTTTGGATTATTTAAATAAGTATTCAATAATTCTATCATTTTAACTCCGGGGGTAATGCTATTAATGAAAAATAGATATTGGCTTCTGTTTTTTCTGTTCGTCCATGCTTCATTGGTGGCGCAATTGTCCCATGGTGATGCCCAATATCGTGCCCGGAACGTTCATTCCGGGAATCTGGTCAGGATAACATTCTATAATCACGGAATGGTCGGGCGACAGGTTAATGATCAAAGCACTGTTTATGCGGGTGAATGGCCGATTAATAGCGGCATGATTCAAATGGGAAATGCGACGAGCTATGTCGGGACAGAATTACGGGTTTATACGGGAGTTGATTCTACCGGAGATTCATCCTATGCGTATATTACGCCGTTGTCGATGTGCCAGGGTTTTAATCCTGAGCGTTTTCCGCATGATTCGCTGGGAAATTTCTTAGGATTTGAACCGCTGCCGGGATATTTGAATATAACTCAAAAAGAATTAGATCCTCTTAATGCGGTGGCGATGAGCCATGAAGCGTTTACCTGGCCGGCGCATTGGCCGGATAAGATGGAAGATTCATACGATCCCGGCTGGGCGGGACATTGGAACGGCTATTTCGGCAAAGACCAGCGCAATGCCGATGAAGAGAGCTACTATGTTTTGGATGATTACCAGTTAAAAAAGAAAGTGTCCGGGTATAGTATTCCCTTGCCGATTCCATCGGATCCCAACCGGGGTGGATTAGGATTACGTCAGGAAGTCCGGGGACTGCAATGGTCAAATCCTGATGCGGAGGACTGCATTTTCTGGATTTACGATATCAAAAATATCGGTGCAAGGAATTACGCCAAAACGGTGTTCGGATTAAATGTCGGTGCGGGAATGGGCAGCAGTTTATCCAGCTCAGCCTCCGATAACAGCGATGATTGCGCGACCTTCTATCGCGAGACAAATTTAACGGTGAACTATGACTGGGATAATATCGGCGCCGGTGGCTATTCCCCTGTTCCATGGGTTGGTTTTGCCTTTCTCGAAAGTCCCGGCAACGCCTTTGATGGTATCGATAATGACGGTGACGGCATTGATGCTTTCGGCGGGGGTAAAATTATAACTACTGATGAT
The DNA here is from genome assembly GCA_964605705.1 of uncultured bacterium. Classification (GTDB taxonomy): domain Bacteria; phylum Fidelibacterota; class UBA2242; order UBA2242; family UBA2242; genus CAZSDW01. Next base: position 10,797 of record CAZSDW010000046.1, on the reverse strand, counting down.
TTTTATGCCTCGTATACTGTTGGTGACCCGATTGTTTTAATTAATTACTATAATTATGAACGGGAATTATCGACCATGCCGGCAGGCGGGATTTCCTTTACAGCCAATGGGACAACATATCGAAAACTTCCGAACATGCTCCTGGGGGAAATTCCACGGAATGGAATTGATGATAACCTGAATGGCATTATTGATGAATCTGATGGCGCTCAACTGACTGAAACGGAAGAATATTATTACCTCTATATCCGCGATCCAAATTATAATAATCGTGACTATCTTGCGGTTGACTATTTTAGCGGTAGCGGACTAAATAATAAATTAATCGACGAGCGGCGGGATGACGGTGTTGACAATGATGAGGATTGGGACCCGAATATTGATGATACCGGATTGGATGGCAAGCCCGGGACCGGAGATACCGGTGAAGGTGATGGATACCCTACGCCCGGTTATGGTGATTTGCCGGGAGAAAGTAATGTGGATATAACCGATGTGGACGAATCGGACCAGATCGGCTTGACCAGTTTTATTTTTTATGTTTATGGAACTTTGACCTACAGCAACGACGCCGATATGTGGGATGTTTCCAAGCCCGGTTACTTTGATGCCAGCCTGGTTAATGTTGATGCTGATTATGTATTTTCCTGTGGTTACTTTCCGCTATTATCGCAGCAGAGTGAATTTTTCTCGATAGCATTGATTTACGGTTGGGATAGAGAAGATATTGTCAGGAATAAACAGATTGTCCAGAAAATCTATGATTCGAACTATAATTTTGCCATTGCGCCGGAAAAACCGAATGTCCGGGTTGTGCCGGGCGATAAGAAAGTAACCCTGTACTGGGATGAGCGGGCAGAATTCAGTTTCGATCGTTATTTGAAGGAATATGATTTTGAGGGATATAAAATATACCGGGCAACCGATCCCGGATTTTCCGATGCCGGTCACATTACTGATGGCTACGGTTATGACCGCTTTACAGTGCCGATTGAGATTTATGACAAAGTGGACAGCGTCTATGGGTTTTTCCCGGAGACATTTGGTACCGGAGTCCAGTTTAATCTTGGTACTGAAACAGGCTTGGTACATGCTTTTGTCGATTCACCGCTCGTCAATGGCAAACGCTATTATTATGCGGTGACCGCCTATGACAGAGGCGATTTGGAAAAAAACATATCTCCATCCGAAACCAATAAATATGTCACGATTGATGCCTCCGGCAATGTGACAACCGGAGAAAATGTAGTGACAGTTATTCCGCAGGCGCCATCCCTTGGTTATTGTCCTCCCGATTTTGATTCCCAACCATACAGTGTGGGTACAAGTATCACAACGGGAAAAGTCTATGTGAGTTTCATCGAGCCGGATTCGATTTACGACGGGGACGAATTTGAAATTCGCTTTCTTGATCAGAGTATGGATAAACGGGACAACGATTGTGATTCATTGATCGATGGTCAGGATGCCGATGAGTTGTTACCGACTCTGACAACCGGTTTTGTGGTTGAGAATATAACGCGATCAGCGATTATGGATACGGTCTGGATATATGAGTATCGTTATGTTAATGATACATGGGAATTAGTTAAAAATTTATATAATGATAATGATGGTGATCCCAATACTCTGATGGCAATAGTTGGTGGTATTAAGTATTTGGTATATAATCCATCGCCGGGTATTATCCATATTCCGGAGCAACGAATATACAATGGCATACAGTGGAGCAGCAATATCGATTATGATTCTTCATATAATGTGATTTTTTCAACTTTTGAACTGGGAGGTTTTAAACCGGGAATTGATTATCCCCGTCAGTATCAGATTGTGTTTTTTGATGAAATTGTTGGTAAGTCAGAAACAGTGTTTCCCATTCTACAGACAACCGGAACACCGATTCCGCTTCCTTCAACAGATATTAATTTTAAAATATTTGATCAGCAAACTGGTGAGGAAGTCCACTTTGGTTTCTCGGATGCAACTGTTGACGCCAATATTGTACCACGGGGACACTTTTCAGCCAAAGATCGAATTATATTTTTTGAAGAATTATCGAACGGCAGCTCTGTCATCACGATGAACTTGCTGAATAATGATATCGAAGATACCAACTTTGTAAACTGGTTTGGGCGCCCTTTGGGCTCTGGTGATACTTTGAATTTGTATCCCGATTTTTCATTTAATCACGGCTCGAGGTTTCGATTTACTGCAAAAGGGCAGAAAATAGATGAAACATTGATAAAAAATAGTCTGGATAAAATTCGGGTGGTTCCCAATCCTTATGTGGTGACCGCATCCTGGGAACCTTCAAATCCCTATACCAGCGGAAGGGGGCCGCGGGAGATTCATTTTATTAACCTGCCAACGGAGTGTACGGTCAGGATTTTCGCAATCGATGGGACATTAATCCGAAAATTGGAGCACCGATCGACTATGACCAACGGAACCGAAATCTGGGATGTCCTGTCGAAGGACAATATGGAAATTGCCTACGGTGTTTATATTTATCATATTGAAGTGCCGGGAATTGGCGATAAAGTTGGCAGATTATTGATTATCAAGTAGGTTTTTATAGGGAAGTGATACATAATTATCCGGATATGAAAAGAAACCAAACATTGATGCGGTTTGTTTCAGTGTTAATCGTCATGATTTTTTTTGCAGACTGCGGAAATCAAGATGACCCTGTCGTTGCTGAATTTGGCGGGATGCGTATTCGCCTGGAAGATTTTAACATCGCGTACATCGAGCTGCTGAAAAAACCAAATGTTATGGATTCACCGGAGTTGCGGGAAAATTTTTTAAATGAGATGATCAATCAATGGCTGCTTGCCGCTCAGGCTCGCCAGCTCGGTCTGCAGAATGATGAAAAATTCCGCTACAAAGTTGATGCGTATCGGGACAAATGTCTGCGGGAAGCGCATTATCAGGAAGTCATTCGACCAAAGGTCCGGGTCAATGATGCACAGTTGAAAGAAGTTTATTCCTTTCTTATGCAACAGCGGCATGTTAAGCATTTATATTTCAGAACCTTGCAGGAAGCCGATAGCTGCTACAAATTATTAACCGAGGGCAAATCCTGGGATGCAACCGCATCGGTAATATTCTCGGATAGTTTACTGGCACAGACTGGGGGCGACCTGGGCTGGATTCAATGGGACCAGCTGGAATATGAACTGGCACAGGCGGCTTTTCGCCTTGATCTTAATGCCATTTCAAAACCGATAAAATCATCCTATGGATTTCATATTTTAAAACTTGTCGATTATCGCCTTGATCCGCTTATTTCCCAGCAGGAATATGAGCAGCGTCGCCGGAAAGTGAAATTTATACTGGAAAAAAAGATTGGTGATAAGTTGGCAGCTGAATATATTGCAGACATGATGGCAGGAAAACGGATCGAAGTGCGAACGGACATGCTGAATTTAGTATCTCAAAAATTCTCAAACCTGTTTCCTCGTGATTTATCTACTGATGATCAGATATTTGAAGTCCAATTGTCATCGAAAGAAATAGCCTCACTTGAAGAAAATTTTTGGGATTACCGGGAACAGGCGCTGGTAATCATCGATGGTCTTGAATTATCCGTCGGCGAATTTATTTATCAGTTGAATTATATACCTTACTTTGCAATCCGGCAAGGTTTTAAAACTGCCTTGGATTTTGTCATCCGTGACCGTGTTTTAACTGACGAAGCCAGGCTGATGAAATTAGATCGTAAATATCCCGAAGTTGTCCGAAAGACCAATATCTTCGAAAATATTTTATTGCAAACGCGTTTGCGCAAAGATATCGTTCAAAATATCAGTGTCAGTGAAGAGGAGATAGAAGAAAGATATCAACAAAAAAAGGGCGCACTTTTTAAAAATTCCACATTGAGTGAAGTATCTGACACGATCCACGAGATGTTGATGCAGGAAAAGCGCAGCAGCGAAATTTCCGATTTAATTCAAAAATTGAGAGACAGGGTCAAAATAAAAACCGATTATCGGGCGATTCACAATTATTATGATAATATTCTGCTGACAAATAAGATGTAGGATAGGAGAATTTAGAAAAAGATAGAGATGAAAAGTTTATATAAATTAATGCGATATTTTCTGGTTTGGATTTTTATTTTGACTACTCTCCATGCTCAATTGACGGGTTTGCTGGAGGATTTTAACGACAATACTCTGACCGGCTGGGAGGTGCCCGCGACTCACCTGGTTACGTATGAAATCGAAGAGAAAGACAGTATTTTTGTTATTTCATATCATAGAACGGAAAGTAGCGGGGAGTGGGATGTTATCAATTATTTCCCACCGGAAACAGTTGATCTGTCCGGCTATCCGTTTATTTCGCTAAAAGTCAAATCCGATGTGAAGGTGGAGTTGGCTTTAAAGACCAAATATGAAAATGAAAGCGATGACTGGTTGGAGCTACAACTGCCCGGAGATAATACCTGGCACACCTATTTGCTGAAACCGGAAGCCGCACCGCCATTAGCGATGTACCGCATGTATATCTATCTGGATGGTGGTTCGACGGTTTCAAAGTCCGGTACTGTCTGTCTTGACGACCTGTGTTTTGGCGATTTAGTGGATACGACGATTATTGATGTATCTATCCTGGAAACTGCGCTGACGCAGGCAAATTTATTGTATAATAATACGGTCGAAGGCGATGATGAAGGGCAGTATAAATTCGGGTCGAAAGCGGCGTTAAATTCGGCAATTATTACCGCTCAAACCATTTTAAATGCGGATGATAATACTCAGAAAACCATTGAGGAGGCAAGCTGGAATCTGTATGATGCTTGTGTCACTCTTGAAACCCAGGTCAATACCAATGAGAAGGGGACCATCGACACCCTGGCGACGCGGGAAACCCGGTATTTATTGGATAATCTGAAGCGCCTGGCGCCCGATTATATGATCTTTGGAATGCATGATGTGACCGGTTACGGTGTCGGCTGGAGTGGTGATGACGATCGCAGCGATGTGAAAGATGTCTGCGGTTCTTACCCGGCGTTGTACAGCGAAGACATGAATAAAATTACCCGGAATATCGATGTGGACCGGGTTCGCTACAGAGTGACGTCTGCTTATAATCGTGGCGGAATCAGCACCTTTTCGTGGCACCAGATTGATCCCCAGGGACGAGGATTTAACGACGACGATGTAAGTTTTGAAAACATTGTAAAAACCCTGATACCTGGTGGCATTTATCATGATTACTATAAGGATAAGTTACATACAATTGCAGCGTTTCTTAAATCTTTACGAGGTAATCAAGGTGAAAACATTCCGATTATTTTCCGTCCCTATCATGAACATACCGGCGGCTGGTTCTGGTGGGGTTCCGACGATTGTACCGTTGATCAGTACAACACGATTTGGCAATTTACGGTGACCTACCTGAGAGATTCCCTGAATGTCCATAATTTATTGTTTGCCCTTTCACCAGCCGGTCAGTATATCAATAGTAAAGATGATTATTATAACATTTTTCCGGGCGTCGATTATATCGACATCTTCGGTGTTGATGATTATTTCACTGATAATATCACCGTATCTGAAAAACAGGAGTTCCAGGAAACATTACGCTACTGCGTCGAAGCAGCCCGAGATGATGATAAAGTCGCAGCGCTTACCGAAACAGGACAGGAAAACCTGCCGCAAACCGATTTTTTCACGGATGCTTTTTTGAATCCTATTAAAAGTGACAGTATTGCGATAAATATCGCTTATGCCGCGATATGGCGAAATTCCTACGAAGAGCATCATTTTGCACCCTACCCGGGGCATCCGACGGTACCGGATTTCCTGGAATTCTACCGCGATCCATTCACCTTATTCGAAGACAATCTGCCCAATATGTATCAGCTGAGTTCATCTGATATAACTGCCCCGGCTTTTGTATCATTTCCTGAAGATTCTGTTACTGCTGTGGAATTGGAGATTACCGTTTCCATTACTACCAATGAAAAGGCATTCCTGCGATATAGTACTGTCGATCAGTCTTTTAACGATATGCCGAATGACTTTGAAATGGGTCAGGGGACATTGTATCACTCTACTATGCTAAGCGGTTCACAAGGCGACAGATTTCGTCTGTATATTAGAGCCAGGGATTATTCCGGGAATGCGAGTACTGAATCAAGGACAATCGATTTTACGATTGATACACTGCAAAGACCGGTTTACTGGCATGACAGCCGTTATACTGTTCAGGACTGGTCTTATGCGCCGGCACCCTTTGTCTTTCTGGGTGAGGGAAATGGAACGACGGAAATTAATCCGGTCAGGACCAGTTATTTTAAAAAAGCATTTACAGTCGATGATGCTTCGATTCAGAAACAATTGATTGTGTTCATAAATTTTGACAATGGTTTTGTCATTTACATAAACGGACATGAAGTTGACCGGTATAGTGTCCCGTCGGGAGAAATAAGCTATTCAGACTGGGCAATCCTGTCGGATGTATCATTTTTAACCCGGACGCTTACGGCTGAAGATTGCCAGTACCTGGTTGATGGTGAAAACTGGATTTCGGTAGAAATTCATCAAGCCCGACTGGATTCCGCTGATCACTTATTTGATCTGAAAATGATTGCCCCGGAAATAAAAATTGATTATGGGAATGATTGGTACTATTCTGATACGGGTCAACAACCACCTGAGAGAACGGTTGGATCATTGGATATTCTATCCGATGATAAGTTTGCATTGCCAGGCAAAATAACACTCTATCCGAACTATCCTAATCCATTCAACCTGGAAACGATTATCCAATATTATTTACCAAAAGGTACTGACGTAAATATAATAATCTATGATATTTTAGGGCGTCAGGTTCGCACATTGGTTTCGTCCTGGCAAAACTCCGGAATGTACAGAATTAATTTTAATGCCGGTGATTTAGCAACAGGAGTATATTTTTTACATATTTCCGCGGATGGAACTGCGAAAATCCGCAAAATACTGTTACTAAAGTAGAATAAAGGATTTAATAATGCGACGATTACTAAGATATTTCTCATTGTATGTTCTTATAAATCTTGGGTTGTCTTTCCAAGTTATTCAAGCGGCAGAATTTCCAAAGATTTTCGAAGCTGAGGATAGTCATTATGTTGACATGAAACAGCTGTCGGACAAACAGGCTTCAAACGCTAAATACCTGGAAATGGGAGATGAAGGATCAACTACTTGGGAAATTAGCGTTCCTGATTCTGGATGGTATAATTTAAAAATTAGATATCAATCGCCAAAAGGTGAAAAGGAAAATATTCTCAGCAAAAACCAGATCCAGTGGCGGATGGGTTTCGGCTGGACAAATGACTGGGCTTTTACAGACCGATTAATAGCACTTAATGCCGGCATAGATACTCTTGCATTAACTGCAAACCAGGGTGGGATTCTAGTTGATTACATATCGATTGATCCAGCCATTACACAGCCGACAATTACTCCGACGAGGAATATCTATTATTCTGTATTGCCCCGGGATATATTTTTGAAAGTCAACAACTACGGGCGCAAGATTGAATCGGTTACAATAAATGATAAAGCATTGTTATTTCATTCTGAAAAGTACCCTTTTGAAGAGGACGCCTGGTTGATAAAAATTGACAAAGAATCCCTTGCCGAATTAATGCCGGGCGAGCATTTAATTGAAATTAATTTTAATACTGGCGAAACCGTTGATTTTCGGCTGATGGTTATTGAAAGCCGGAATCCCGCGGCTTTAACAATTATTGCACCGGATGTAGATCACGGAAACTCGGTGTTAATAATTTTCCCAACCGGAAAAACGATGCTGGTGGATTGTGGACAAGCTTACATCCGTGATCAAGTCATTATCCCGATCCTTCTTAAAAATGGTATAACAAACATCGACTACTTTATTTTGACCCATTATCATGATGATCATGATAGCGGAGATCGCGGGGTTACAATACAGGAAAAATTTAAGGTTGGACAATTTTGGGACTACCAGAGTTTCAATGCCGGTGATGAACTGGAAATTGAGGGTGTCCAATTGAAAATTTTAAATGCCTATGCAAGTGGGACTGATGAAAATACCCGGTCTATGGCATTCCAGCTGAAATACAACGGATTTGTCTATCATCATGACGCGGATATTTACGCTTCTAATCAAAGGGAAATCATGAAGACTTTTCCGAATAATATTAAAGCCAATGTGTATTCAGCGAATCATCATTTTCACGGTTCGACGGACGCAGAATATCTTCGCGTAATGAAGCCTGATGTCGTTATAACTCAAGCCGAGCAAGCGATATATGCCCGGAGTGCATACACTCAAATATATTTGCGGGAAGCGGTGGACTGGCTGCGTGAAAACGAACACCACATTGTTGAAAATTTACCGGCGATTGAAGTAGGCACAACCGTAATTCGGGTCGACTCGGGCGAAGATTGGAGTTATGAAACCTATAAGGATAATAAAGTGCCGTTTGTTCCGTTTCTTCCGCAAAATTCGGATTTGCTCAATGCAAAAATAAACAGTCAGAAATTAATGGAAAACCTGCCGGAGCGAATCAGTAATTATCGACAAATCGTCGTGGGGGAATTGTATTTAACGCCGCAATCGGGTGATCTTTTATCAGCCACCGTATTTTTACAATTGGAAAATCTGGAACGAGCGGGTAAAAATCCAACGGAAAATGAAAAGGATATTATCCGGACGGAAAAGGAACTGAAAGAGCTTATTGATTGGATCAAAAATGGAAGAGACTATTTTCAGGAGAAGCGTGGTCGAATTAAAATCGGCTATTTATCGGAAATCGATTTCACTCTTCAGCCCTTTGACCTGATGATTCCCAATCATTTTGACCAAAATAAACGATATGGATTGATGATCTATCTTCACGGAAAGGAAAACCAGATCCAAAAATATCGAAATTTATTATGGGCGGATGAGGACCCGGAATTGGACGACCTGGGTGTTTTCAAAGTTGCGGTTTATGGGCGCCGTAACTGCTGGTACCAGGGAGCCGGTGAAGAGGACGTGCTTAGAGTTATCTCGGAAATAAAGAAACTGTATCCAATTGATTCTAACCGGATTTATGTAATGGGTGCATCAATGGGCGGATTTGGCAGCTGGCATTTTGGCTTGCATTATACCGACCAATTTGCAGCGATTAGTCCCATCTGTGGAAAAGCAATTGCTAATCTGGATTTCTATGATGAAACCATTAGCCCGGTCAATTACATTGAAAACGCCCTGCATTTGCCAGCCCGGATATATCATGGAGATATCGATCCGGTTATTTCGGTTGAAAATTCGCGGACAATGGCAATGATAATGGATTCCTTAAAGTACGAGCATGTTTATACCGAGTTTGCAAATGTAAAACATGATTCCTGGAATAATGCCCGGGCGGATGCCGAGCGCCTGCCCTGTTTGACCCGATATCAAAGTGATCCATACCCGGATAAAGTTATCAATAAATGTTTTTATTTACGGTACGGCAAAGCCTATTGGACTGATATAACATCCAAAATTGTCTGGAACGATTTTGCCGAGTTAAAAGCACAATTGAAAAGCAGAAACCATATAGAAATTACCACGGTCAACATTGATGAACTCCGGATTGATTTGGCACATTCATCCCTGACAAAAAACAAATCTGTGACAATAAATATAGACGAACAAAAGATCGGTTTGAAAAATTCCGGTGGATGGATCACGCTTTCCCAAGATAATGATAACAGATGGAAAACCGGGACAAAACCTATCGAAGGATTAAATAAGTATAAAGGTCTTGAGGGACCATGGATTGATGCTGAGCGAAGCCCATTCATAATTGTGTACGGTACAAGAAATCCCGATGGTGGTACTCGGCTGCGAAAAATTGGACAAGAAATTCTGAAATATTATGCCCAATTCGACATGGAGCCGATGTTAATCCCCGATTCATTGCTGGATATGAAAACAATTGACAATTATAATTTGCATTTAATTGGCACTCCTGCTGAAAATACATACTTGGGAAAAATTAGTTATAAACTACCTGTCGAATTCACGAAAACTGAATTTATTATGCAGAAATCATATCCGATTGTATCGCGTGGTTTACGGATGATTTATCCGAATCCAGTGAGTCCGGATCATTATGTGCGCATCGACATTTTTCCGGAAAACCTTGATAATTTTGATATCCTGAAAGAACCGGTAGCCGATTATCTTATTTATACTGTTGAGCAAAAGAAAGTCATTATCGAACGGAAGGATTTCTTCGATTCTGCCTGGATGCTGACAGAGTAATATCATCCGCGACTATAAAAGGTTTGAAATAATCTGCAAGATTAGGGAGTATTTTCAGGCAGGATTCCTCCAAGGGAGTTCTCCGTAGGAGTCCTTTGTGACCTTCGGAAAAACCTGCAATCCCCTGATCTAGGCTTAGATGCTCACCCGTTCTGTATACATCGTAAACAACATAAATCCAATTCTGTTATAGACATAGTTAATTTTTCATGAAGGATTAGCAATTCTTTGCGTTCCCTCGATAAATAATATTGGTAATCCGTCAGTATCCGGTTTTTAGCTTCTTTTGTGTTTCAGACAGGAAATTTTTCCTGCGGTTTTAGAATTCTTCAAGCTCTGATTCAAATATAAAAATTATTGTTAGGGACACGATATTTACCTGATAAATCATTTCCAAATGTTACACTTTTTAGTCACTTAAGCCTGTAAGTGCCTGATAATCCGTATAGGACAGGGGACTGGAGATATGCCTTACAAGCAGGGGGTCACAAGTTCGAATCTTGTAGCGCCCACACCCGTTTC
>CAZSDW010000045.1:0-21892 GCA_964605705.1 uncultured bacterium | reverse complement strand
CCTTTCAATCCGCTGACCCATATCAGTTACAGTATTCCCGCCGAATCTGATGTAATCCTGGATGTGTATAATATTCGCGGCGAACATATAACGACCTTGGTCAAATCCAGGCAGCAGGCAGGAACTTATACTGTCTTGTTCAATGGAAATGATTTCGCCAGCGGCGTTTATTATTATTGTCTGCAAACCGATCAGAAACGGTGTGTGAAGCAGATGGTTCTGCTGAAATAATAATTCCGGTTATTTGAAGAAAGGCAAGATCGAAATGAGAAGAGTTTTTTACGGTATTGAGATTACCCTGATTTTATGGATCAATGTTGCGGCGACACCGCAAATCATTGATATTGGAACACCTCAGAATTCTATCGGGCTTTATGAAAAATTTGAGGCTCAGATCAGTCTGGCTGCCAGTTATCAGAATCCCTTCGATCCCGACGACATTGATATTCAGGCTGTATTTACCAGTCCTTCGGGGAAGGAGTGGCGGATTAATGCCTTTTATTGTTACACTGACTGGAGATCCCTCTGGATGCTACGGTTCTCGCCTGACGAAACCGGGCGGTGGATTTTTCAACTCACCGTAAAGGACCGAACCGGTGAAACCACCGGTAAGCCGGAATCATTCGATGTCATTCCTAGTGATCATCACAGTCCGATTCAAATTGCCGCAAATAAACGTTATCTCGAATATTCGGACGGGACATCCTACTATGGTGTCGGACTCTGGTATAATGACCACTATCTTCGCTTTAATCAGGGAAATGTCAAACCTGAGGAATTGGATCGACTGAAAATGCTGGGAGTAAATTTCATCAGCTCCTATATGATTCCACTGGAAACCATGGGCAGTGGTTTAGGAAGATATGATCAAAATCAGGCTGGCAGGCTTGACGAACTGATCGAGATGTGTGAAGAGCGGAATATTCTACTGAGTCTGAATCTCTGGTTTCACCCTTATCTTTCGGAGACGGTCTGGCCAGGTGGCAACCGGCGCTGGCTAACCAATCCCTACCAGTTGATTTGTGAAGCGAAGGATTTTTACAGCAGCGCAGATGCCTGGAAGTACCAGGAAAAGCTGTACCGCTATATCATTGCGCGCTGGGGCTACAGCCGGGCGCTGGCGATCTGGTTCATTATTGATGAAGTGAACGGCACCGATGGCTGGGCTTGCGGTGACAGTCTGGGAGCTGCCAAATGGGGACAGATGGTTCATGATTATTTTAAAATGAATGATCCCTATAATCACCTGACCACCGGCACCCGCAGCGGTGGATATTATGAGTTTTGGCAGGAAGGCTATCAGGTCTTTGACCTGGCAGCCCGGGAAATCTACGAAGCCCAGGGATTTCCCATTCTGGAAGACGGGAAGATCGATAATGATGATACCCATCCATTGACATTGAGTTACAATAACTACGCTAATGAAGTTCGGAAGCTATGGTCCAACTACGGAAAACCGGTGATTATCGGTGAAACCGGCTGGGATCATACCTTTTATGAAACCAGTTTGCCGGGCTATCTCGCTCAGTATCACAATGCTCTCTGGGTGTGTCTGGCTACCGGCTCAGCGATGACGCCCTTCTGGTGGGCATTCTCGCCCTATATCAATGATAATGTGCTCAGTTATCAATTGAAAAGTGTCGAGCAATTTGTCAGGGAAGTGCCCTTTTCCGAATTATCCAATATTCAGCCGGTTCCAGTAAATTTATCCGACGGCGATGCTTTCGCCATGAAGAGTGACCAGCTGATCTTTGGCTGGGTAGTAAATCCCAAAACCGATGTCACGGGCGCGACAGTAACGGTGAATGATATTCCAAAGGGTGATTACGTTGTCAAGGTGTATCACACCTGGCGTGGAGACTTCATCGATGAACAAAAAGTATCCAGCCGGAAGAAGACACTGACCTTTACGCTTCCGACACTGAAAATCGAAGATGGTCATGCGCGTTATATCGGGCAGGATGCGGCATTTATCATCGAACCGATAAAATAATTTACCTTATTTGACATTTATCAGAAACGATGTAATTCAATTGTGATGAATGATTTCTTCAGGCAGTGCAATGCAACTTGAATAACTGTTGAAATGCCCTGATATATCTCAAAATAAAGAAAGAATCTTTGCAGAAATCAGATCCAAAACTAATTGAAATCAGCGGAATCAACATTCCACCAAAGGGATTAGCAATCCTGGGCATTATTGGACCGTCATTTATCTGGTGTGCCGAATATATCGGATCCGGGGAAGTCATCCTGGCAACCCGCACCGGGGCGATTCTGGGACATTCCGTCATCTGGGCTGTGATCATCGGAATTTTTCTGAAATTCTGGATTGGTATGTGTGGCGCCCGTTATACAGTCTGTACTGGCGAGGGTATGATTGATATGTTTGACCGGATTCCCGGTCCCCGTCACTGGGTGGTCTGGATTGTGCTGGTGGCTCAGTTCATTGCGGGAACCATTTCGATCGGATCGATTGCTTCAGCTGCCGGTGTGTTTTTAAACAATCTTATTCCGATTTCGCCTTATTTTGGCGGATGGCTGGTAACCATATTTTGTCTGGTCGTAGTATGGTCTGGAATCTTCAATCTCTTAAAAATCATCATGAGTTTGTTTGTGCTGGTGATTATTATTGGAGTATTGTACGTCGCGGGCACTGTTTTTCCCGGCTTGACGGAATTTTTCAGAAGTCTTCTGCCAAATATTCCGTCGGTTCCCGAATGGGCATCTCTGCAGGCTGGTGTCAGCCAGAATCCATGGAAAGAAATTTTACCGCTGCTGGGTTGGGCAGCCGGTGGTTTTGCCAGTCAGGTCTGGTACACCTATTGGGTGCTGGGCGCCGGTTATGGCGCTGCAAATGGCAGAAGTTATGGTGTTCCGGCAGATGTTGCCAGACTGCGAAAAATTACCCGGAAAGGCGCGGAAAAAATCAAAGGCTGGTGCCGCGTTGTCTATACCGACGCCAGCATTGCGATGATCATCGGAAATGTCGTCACGGTCGGATTTTTACTGGCAGGGGCGGGCATCCTGAGACCTCAGCAACTGGCGCCGCAAGGCGAACAGGTTGCTACAACGCTCGCAACCCTTTTCTCTTCTCAATGGGGAGCCTTCGGCGGATTTATCTTCATGCTGTCAGCGACAGTGGCGCTGATCAGCACCCAGATCGGGCAGCTCGCCGGCTGGCCACGTCTTTTAGCGGATTCCTTTCGAATCTGTTTTCCGAAATTCATGCAGCGATTTCAGTGGAAAGTCCAATTCCGGGGATTTCTGGTCTTTTTCCTGTGCACCAATATGATCATTGTTTATACATTCGGGCTTAAACCGGTGATCATCGTCCAGCTGAGTGCGATTCTTGACGGACTGTTGCTGACGCCACTGCAGGCAATCTGGGTAGCTCTTGGTCTCTATATAGTCATGCCGAAATTATTCAATGCTGACGCGTGGAAAATTCTGAAACCGCACTGGATTTTAGCCGCCGGACTGTTTCTGGCATTCGGTGTTTTCGCTTATTTTTGTATTTTTCAAATTCCATCGATTTTATAATGAAAAAAAATGATCCTATGCAATTTATCAGAAGGGATAATGAAGGTGCTGAGACCTGTTTTAATTAGTATGATAATATTGTCGATTCGGTTGCGGGCAGGTCTATTTTATCTGGCTGAATAACCTGAAACCCGAGGAGTCCGGAAAATTAGCATTGATTATTCCGGGCATCGAAAATTCGTCTTTTATCGTCAGTACTTTTGATACTTGTAACGATCAATTTTCAGACGAACAGGAAATCGAATCGACTTACGACCGGATTCAATTAGATAGCATCGAGACAAAAGATGGATAGGATATAGCTCTGTGGCTTCGGCTGAGTGAACAATAAAAACCAGCACGTGAAAAATAAATGAAGGATATTGAAACATTGTTATAATGTATTAAATCGTGCTTCGACGTTGACTTTCACTGAGTTCTTTTTTAATATATTGTCAGCAGTTATTTTAAATCACGAGTAGAATTTGATGCTGGATTATATGACATAACATTATAACAGAGCAAAGTTATGAATAGATTGAAAAATAGTGGTTTTATTGCACTGTTTTTTCTTTTCAATATGGTTTTTTCACAGGAATCTGATTTCGATGAATGGCTGGAATTAGACCTCAGTGAATTGATGAATATCAAGGTTACGACTGCCACGAAAAAAGACCAACTGATCGAAAAAGTTCCGGCTACTGTTCGAATCATTACTGCCAGACAAATCAAAGATAGGGCATATAACAACCTGGAAGATGTTTTGCAGGATTTACCAGGTTTTCAGTTCCGCAATATTCAGGGATTTAACAGTTATTCGTTTATGCGGGGCGCACCCAGCCAGAATAATCTCATTTTGGTGCTTATTGATGGAATCCAAATCAATGAATTAAATTCCGGAGGATTTTACGGCGGTTATCAATATAACCTTCAAAATGTCAAGCAGATCGAAGTGGTTTACGGACCATCATCAGCTTTGTACGGTACTAATGCCATTTCCGGAATTATAAATATTATCACCAGGGATGCGGAAGATCAGCCCAATGCGACTGCCAGTGTGACCGGTGGTTCATTTGGGACCCTTTTCACCGATTGTTCCTATGTTTTTAATCCCGAAAATTCCGACATCAGCGCCATCGCAGCTGCTTATCATAAACAAACTGAAAAAGCTGACCTGGGCGGAGAAGAGGGTGATTGGAACTGGTCTGAGGAGATGGAGAATTTCGAAAAGGATTTTGGTTTTGATTTAAAATTAGAATATAAAAGCACGAAAATTGGACTGACTCTCCAGGATAAACAAGCCTCCCGGACTACAAACTATAAATCTGTCGATACAGATTATCTCGATTCAGGGACGAATTTTCATATCCGTTTTATCAACGCTTATTTAAGCAATCTTTATAAGCAGAATACTGACTGGTCGTTAAAATCACAGTTGTATTACCGAAACGCAACTGTGATGGATAATACTATTGCTTATATCAGAGCCGATACTGCTCAGGCAATTGGTCAGGTGGGTTATTATCGTCCCAACTCACTGATCGGTCTTGAAGAACAATTTGATTACCAGTTTAATAATAAGACAGACCTGATTGCTGGAATTGTACTGGAAACTGAAAAATTAGCCGAAGATTTCGCCAGGACATTCAGCGGTGATCCAGATATTGCGCCAGCCAAACCGGGTGAACCGGATTTTGAGAAAAACACCCTGATCAGCTTATACGCCCAATCCCAGTCTAAATTCATCCGGACTGTTGAGTTCACCGCCGGAGCCCGTTTGGATAATAGTTCATATTATGGTACAGTCTTCACTCCCTGGGTTGGAATTGTTTATAATCGGAAAAAATATACCGCAAAACTGCTCTATAACGAAGCCTTCCGGGCGCCGAAACCCTGGGATTATAATTGGGGCGATGGCAATCCAAATCTCGATCCCGAACGCATGAAATCGGTGGAATTTGCAAATATTTTCATACCGATGAACTATCTCCGAATTGAACTGTCATTTTATAAAAATCAGATTTACGATAAACTAACCCAAATAACTTCAATGTGGGTCAACGCTGACCAGATGAATACAAATGGCATAGAGGCGAATCTCGAATATAGTCGGAATAAAATACAAATTTTCCTGAATTATTCCTTTTCCGATTCGAGATATTCCGATGGCAGTGTAGTACCCGAAATAGCCCGGCATGGTTTCAACACTGGTGTTGCTTATTCGATACTGCATAATCTTAAATTCAACCTGCGGGGCAATTATCTCAGCCGTCGCAAAAATCCGGTTTTTATTACTACGACAAACAGCAATTATGTCGATGCCTATTTTGTGCTAAGCAGCATGCTCAGTTACATGCCTGCTTCGAAAATAGAATTACAGTTTGCGGTCAACAACCTGCTGGACGCCCGCTACTATCACACATCGAACCGCCCGCCGGAACGATATCGCCAGGCTCAACGCACATTTTTACTAAAACTTAGTTGCCAAATCTGATGCGACAATATTATAAATTCATAATAAGTCTGTCCATTTTTGTTGCTTTTATTATACTCCCTGCAAGTCCCGTGAATCCGGAAAGCCCGGATTCTGATATTGACGACCTGAAAGCGGCTTTTATTTATAATTTCACAAAGTATATCAAATGGCCGATTCCGAATATAAATAATACGTTCAAAATCGGAGTTCTCGGTGACAGTGAAGTAATAGTATCTTTGCAGAAACTGGCAACCAAAAAACTCGTTGACAACAAGCCAATCGAAATCGTTCATTTCGATTCTTTTCAAAATCTAAGATTTTGTCATATTTTATTTATTTCTGAATCGGAAAATCAAAATATTGCAGAAATTTTATCAGCGTTGGGAAATAATGCTACGTTGACGATTGGCGATTCACCAGATTTTTGTGAACGTGGGATTATGATTAATTTTTTCTTACAAAATGAAATGGTGAAGTTTGAAATGAACCCTGCAAGCTTGGAAAATGCCGGTTTAAAGGTAAGTTCCCAACTCCAAAAATTAGCGCGGATTGTACCATAGTGAAAACGATCCATGTATCAAAGAAGAGCCCACGATGAAAATAAAATTTAACCAATGGCATTTATTTAAAGATCTTTCATTCCAGAAGAAACTCATTGTCATTCAGTTAGTAATTGCAATGGCTATTATCGGACTGTTTATTATTTTTCAGGTTATTGCTGATCAGGTAGAATTTCATAGAACTGTCAATCAAAGACTTCAATCGAGTGCAAATATCGTTGGGGCAAACTCCATTCCAGCGCTTGTTTTCCTGGATTCTGAAGCAGCAGAGGAGATATTATCATCCTTAAAATCAGAACCGGGCATTCTCAATGCTTGGATATTTGATACACAACAAATCCTTTTCGCTTCCTATGCCCAGACTGGATTTCAGCACTATCAGTATCCCTTTTATGAGCCGGGAAGCCATAAAGCCGAAAATCGTATTATCGTTTTTTGTGAACCACTGAGACAGGACGAAAATCCAGTTGGTTTTATTCTGATAAGATACCTGATGCCAAACCTTTTAGAGGTAATCTTAAAGAGCCTGGGAGTCGGATTGATTGTATTTATAATGGGAATTGCTTTGGCGTTTTTCTTATCAGTTCAAATGCAAAAAATGGTATCGCGCCCGATTCTGAACCTTGTTGCAACGACAAAGAGAATCTCAAAAGAGCACGATTATTCGATCCGTTTATCCAAGCCCACTGAAGATGAAATTGGAATATTGTACGACGGATTCAACGAAATGTTTGAACAAATCCAAAAACGTCAACTGGAAAGAGATAAAGCCGAGGAAAAACTCAGAGAAGCCAATACAATTATCAATCGCAGTCCGGTGGTTGCCTTTACCTGGCAGAATAAACACGGCTGGCCCGTAGAATATGTTTCTGAAAGCGTGATTAACCTTTTAGGATATACAAGCAAAGAATTTCTGGATGGCAAAGTCTCCTACATGCAATGTATCCATTCTGAAGATTTAATCAGAGTGAATTACGAAGTCTCGAAAAACAGCCAGCAATCCGATAACCAGGAGTTTAAACATGAGCCCTATCGAATTATTAGTAAATCCGGTGAGGTAAAGTGGGTTAGCGACTGGACGTTTATCGTCAGAGATGAAGATGGGAAAATAACTCATTATCAAGGAATTCTTTCAGATATTACCGGACAAATACGATTTGAGAAATTACTTCAGGAAAGTGAATCTCGCCATAGATTGATTTCTTCAATTATTTCTGACTATGTATTTTCTACAAAAGTTGATGAAAATGGTACCATGATATTGGATTGGGTCGGTGGTGCTTTTGAAGCCATGACCGGATATACTTTTCAGGAATATATTGATTTAGGCGGCTGGCGTTCGACACTTCATCCGGATGATTTAGCAATCGATGATCGTGATTTAGAGAAGCTGCGCTCGAATAAGCCTGTTCTATCGGAATTACGTACGATAACCAAGGACGGAAATATTAGATGGGTACGGATTTACGCTCATCCGGTTTGGGATGATAAAAAAAATAGATTGGTTGGTATTCATGGTGCTGTACAGAATATTTCTGAACAGAAAACCGCTGAAAATGCCTTGCTCGAGAGTGAATCCCGCTATCGTCAGCTCTTTGAGTCAAATCCGGCGCCGATCCTGATCTATGAGCGAAAAACCTATAACATTCTTGCCGTCAATGATGCATTTGTTCATCATTATGGATATTCACAAAATGAAATTTCGGCATTAAAACTGCCCGATCTGTATCCCGATGAGGAAAAGGAAAAGGTTGTTAAACTTGCAGACGATTTGCATGGCTATCGAAATGTTGGAGAATGGCATCACCGTAAAAAAGATGGAAGTATCATTTCAATTATTGCCTGCTCAAATGATCTGAATTATAAAGGTCATGATGCCCGGGTTGCCGTTATCACCGATGTTACCGAGCAGAAACAGGTCGAGGAAAGAATAAAAAATCTTAATATTGAGCTGGAAAAACGGGTTGCCGAGCGTACCGCAGACCTCGTCAACGAAATTGAGGAACGAAAAAAAGTCGCAACTTCTCTGGAACAATCCCGCGAGTCTTTGAGAATTATCATCGAATCGATGCCATTTCCCGTCATTCTTGTCAATCGTGATCGGACTATACGGGATGTCAATAAAGCGGCTTTGGAATTACTGGATTACGATTCTGAAAAGGAAATAGTGGGAAAACTGTGCACGGAAACCTATTACTTAGATGATGATGTTTCCAATCTGGTTTTTGATCGGAATCAGAGCATCGACAAACAGGAAACGATTCATCAGGATAAAAACAAAGAAAAAATTCCGGTTTTAAAAAGCGCAGTGCCAATAACAATCGAAGGCGAAGAAATCCTGCTGGAAGCCTTTGTCGATATCACGAAAATCAAGGAGATGGAAAAGGAATTGGTTCTGGCGAAGGAACAGGCGCTGGAAGCAGCCCGTGCCAAAAGCGATTTTCTGGCAAACATGAGCCATGAAATCCGTACGCCGATGAATGCCATTATCGGTCTAAGCCATCTGGCGCTGCAAACTGAAATGGACGCTAAACAGTTCGATTATCTTAGCAAAATTAAATCTTCCGCCCAGAATCTGCTGGAAATCATTAATGACATTCTGGACTTCTCTAAAATTGAAGCGCGTAAACTGAAATTGGAAAAGATCGATTTTAATCTTGAAAAAGTGTTCCAGGATACTGCCAATATTGTGACCTTTAAAGCCCATGAAAAAAACCTTGAAATCCTGTTTGCGATCGAAACAGATGTCCCCAGACAGTTGATTGGTGATCCGCTGCGTCTGCATCAGATTCTGGCAAACCTGGCAAATAATGCGGTAAAATTTACCGAATCCGGCGAGATCGAAATTCGGGCTGAATTACTGAGAGAATATAATAAATCGGTGGCAATCAGGTTTTCTGTCCGGGATACCGGTATCGGTTTATCACCGGATCAGCAACAGAAACTGTTTCAATCGTTCAGCCAGGCGGACGCTTCAACAACAAGACGCTATGGTGGCACTGGTCTGGGATTAGCGATTTGTAAGCAGCTTGTTGAAATAATGGGTGGTAAAATATGGGCGGAAAGCGTTCCCGAAAAAGGTAGTACGTTTTACTTCACTGCGGTATTTGAAAAACAGAAGGTGCAGAAAATTGAGACGCTCAAACCGTCACCTGATCTGCGTGGATTGAAAGTGTTGGTGTGTGATGACAACGAATCCTCTCGCCTTCTGTTAAAGGATTCATTAACGTTATTCGGTTTTACCGTCGGCGTCGCTTCATCGGGATCGGAAGCGATTGATATAATAAAACAACACAGGGATAAACCCTACCAACTTCTGCTGATCGATTGGAAAATGCCCCAAATGGATGGCATTGAAACAATCGACAAAATCCAGGCAGATGCCGGAATCTCAAATGTACCTACAATCATCATGGTCAGCGCCTACAGCCAGGACAAGGTCATCAACCAAGCCGGTAAAATTGGCATTGACGCTTTTTTATTAAAACCAGTCAGCCAATCGACCCTGTTTGATACCATCATGCAGGTGTTCGGTAAAGCCGCGCCTAAACGTAAGCGTCTGGCGACCAGAGGTCAGATATTCAACAAAGAAATTGATAAAATTTCAGGGGCAAATATTCTCTTGGTCGAAGACAATGAAATCAATCAGCA
Organism: uncultured bacterium; assembly: GCA_964605705.1. Classification (GTDB taxonomy): domain Bacteria; phylum Fidelibacterota; class UBA2242; order UBA2242; family UBA2242; genus CAZSDW01. Next base: position 11,683 of record CAZSDW010000045.1, on the reverse strand, counting down.
GGTTTCCAAAGAATTACTAATTGCCAGTGGTATGAATGTTGAAATTGCCGAAAACGGCGAAATCGCAGTCGCAAAATGCAAAGACATATCACAACCACAATTCGATCTGATCTTTATGGACCTTGAGATGCCGGTAATGGACGGCTATATAGCCACCCAAAAAATCCGCCAGATACCGGATTTGAAAAAAACGCCAATAGTAGCCTTGACAGCTGATGCTATGAGCGGGGTGAAATCCCGGGCATTGAATGCCGGCATGAACGATTACATTACTAAACCCATTGATCCCAAGGATGTCCAGAACATGTTGATAAAATGGATTCCACCCAGACAAATGGAAAAAAAGCATAGCAAAATAAAACTCGATCCGGATACAAATTTCCCAGTCCTTGACGGTATTGATACACTTAACGGTCTTAGGCGTGTCGCCGGTAATAGAACAGTGTATAGCCATATTTTGCGCAAATTCTGTTCGGAAAACAGCGACTTAATAGATAAACTGAAAACCGCTCTTGCAGATCAAAATCGGGAAGAAACCATTCATCTGGCACATGCTTTGAAAGGTAGTGCCGGAAATATCGGTGCCCAATCGTTATATCAAATTGCGTCATCGCTCAATGATGAGTTGAAAGACCATCCGGATAATCTCAAAAAAACACACGATTTAATTTCACAATTAAGCACTGAACTCGATCAAATTATAAGGGTCATTAAAGAAGCAAATTTTCCCGATGAAAACAATCAATCTATTCAATCCGAAGTGCCTCAGACCGATCAGGAATCTTTTAAAAAGTCCGTTCAGGAGCTTTTTGTTTATCTTTCCGAAAACGATGCCCGCGCCAGTGGGCTGTTTAATGCCCTAAAGAGGTCACTGACCCATACAATTTCAGTTCCGGAATTGGAAAATATCGAAAAATCCATTATGCAATATGATTATGAGCAGGCGCTTGCTCAATTAGATAAATTCATTAAAATTGATGGAGAAAAATCCTAAATTGGTGTTATGATGAATGCAAAGACTCACACGATTTTAATTGTCGATGACGTTGCTACGAATCTGGACCTGCTGAGCTCGTTATTGATTGATAAGTACAATGTGAAAGTGGCGAAAAATGGTCCAATGGCGATCAATATCGCCCAAAAAAACGCCAATCTGGATTTGATTCTGCTCGATGTCATGATGCCTGGCATGGATGGTTTTCAGGTTTGCGAGCAGTTGAAAAGTGATCCGAAGACAAAGGAAATTCCAATTATTTTCCTGACCGCAAAAACCGAAACCGAAGATATCGTTGCCGGATTTGAAGCCGGCAGTGTCGATTATCTGACCAAACCATTCAATCCCCATGAACTGCTTGCCAGAGTCAATACACAAATTCTGATTAAACAACAGAAAGATATGATCATCAAGCAGAATCGTGAACAGAAAGAGATGTTACACATTTTATCTCACGATCTGGCAAACCATTTTGGAGTCATTTTATTTGCATTAGAGTTGTCAAAAATAAACTCCGGAAAATCAGCTGAGTATCACCTTAAAATTAAAAATGCGACATCCCATGGGATCGATATTATTAACCTGGTCCGGGAAATGCGCAGCCTTGAAGAGAAACATCTCAAGCTGGCGCGAGTTAATCTATTCAAGATGGTGTCCGAATCAGTCAAGCTGCTCACGGACCGATATCAGGAGAAAAATATCAGCATTAAAATCGATATTGATGAGACTATCTTCGTGGTTGCGGAAAAACGATCTCTGGTTAACTCTGTTATTAATAATATATTGACAAATGCCCATAAATTCTCCTTCGAAAATAGTTCAGTCGAGATTTCGGCAATTGCCGATGCAGGTAAAGCCGAATTAATAATCGAAGATCATGGAATTGGTATCCCGCATAAGATACTGGAAAACCTCTTTGATATTAATGAATGTATCAGCCGGACCGGCACGAATGGTGAGACCGGCACTGGTTTTGGTATGTCGTTGATCAAATCCTTTATCGAACACTATGGCGGGGAAATCAAGGTAAGTTCCAGAGATATTCAGGATTATCCCGATGACCATGGTACCAAGGTCTCAATTTATTTTCATATAGCTGAACCTAAAATTTAGGAGTAAAAATGATGAAAATATTAATTGTCGATGATAAATCTGAAAATTGTGATCTGCTAGAATCTTTTCTAAAAAGTAATGATTATCAGACTTACTGTGCCACCAACGGCAAAGAGGCACTGGCAATTCTGGAAAAGTCCGCGGTTGATCTGATCATTTCGGATATATTGATGCCGGAAATGGATGGATATCTATTGTGCAAAAAGGTCAAGTCCGATGCTCGCTGGACGGATATCCCGTTTATTATTTATTCGGCTACATTTACAACCCGTCAAGATGAAATCTTTGCCATCAAATTAGGTGCCACAAGATTTGTGCGCAAACCCGCTGATCCTGACAGTTTTTTAAAAATTATCCGGGAAGTTTTTCAGAGTCGAATCGACGGCACTCTGGAGACCGCTAAGTATAAATTTAAAGATGAACAAGATGTTTTCCGGGTCTATAACCAACGGATTGTTAAAAAACTCGAAGAGAAAGTCAGTGAGCTGGAAGAAAGTCAAAAACGCCTGTCAAGTGCCATGGATATTGCCAAATTAGGCTACTGGGATTACAATGTGGACGAGGACCTGTTTACCTTCGATGATCACTTCTACGCTATTTTCCACACCACTGCTGAAAAGGTGGGCGGTTATCAGATGAAACCCCAGCAGTATGCTGAGCAATTCCTGTATGCCGATGACAGTGGACTTGTTGCCGACGAGATGCAAAAAGCGCTGACTACCACCGATCCGAATTTCAGCCGCCACCTGGAACACCGGATTATCTATGCCGACGGAGGGATTGGTTATATTTCCGTCAACTACTTTGTTAAAAAAGATCATCAAGGTCGTACGATCAAGACATTTGGCGTGAATCAGGATATTACCGAGCGCAAGCGTATAGAAAAAGAATTATCCCTGAAAGAAGCACAATACCGGGATATATTCGAAGCATCAAACGATGGCTATCTCATATTCGACCTTATGGGTAAGATTAAAGAAGCAAATTCAGCCGCCTGTAAAATCTATGGATATTCCTATCAGGAAATGATCAAACTGACGGGCAAGGATATTGTCAGTCCCGATTATCAGTACCTTTTCGAAAAATTTGTTAAAGATGCATCAGCAGGCCATGCTTTTTCCTGTGAGTCTGTCGATATTCGTAAAGACGGTAGCACCTTTAATGTTGACGTCAGGGGAAGCGCTTTGAAATTCAAGGGTGAACCGCACCTGCTGGCAGTTGTTCGGGACATCACCGAGCGCAAACGGATAGAAGCTGAGAAGGGAGTTCTTGAAAATCAGTTACTGCAATCCCAGAAAATGGAAGCCATTGGCAATCTGGCTGGTGGTGTCGCTCATGATTTTAACAACTTGCTGACAGTCATCCAGGGACATGCCCAACTATTGATGATGAAGTATAGTGATAGCGATCCTGATTACCATGACCTGAAGCAAATTGTAAATGCTTCCTCCAGGGCGGCTAATCTGACCAGACAATTACTGCTGTTCAGCCGGAAACAGGCGATGGAATTCAAGCCGATCAACCTCAATGATACTATTTCCAACCTGCTTAAAATGATCAAACGTCTCATCGGTGAAAATATCAATATTATTACAACACTGGAGAAATCTCTCTGGAATATCGAAGCTGATGAGGGTAATCTCGAGCAAGTGATTGTCAATCTTGCCGTCAATGCCCGGGACGCCATGCAATCCGGTGGAACCCTAGCCATCCAGACCGAGAACCTGATTCTATCTGAAGAAGACTGTCAGTTTATCGACTTTGCCCGAGCCGGAAAATTTCTGTGCCTTTCCATTATAGATACAGGGCAGGGTATCCCGAGTAATTTATTAGAGAAAATTTTTGATCCGTTTTTTACAACTAAAGAGGTCGGTAAGGGCACGGGACTGGGTTTGTCGGTCGTTTATGGCATCGTCAAAAAACATGGGGGTTGGATCAATGTTTCCAGTGAAATTAACCACGGTACAGTTTTTAAAATCTACTTACCGGCAACTACAAAAATAAATTTAGAGAAGTCAGATCAATCCGGTTTAAGTTATATCCATCAAGGGAATGGCGAAAAAATCCTGGTTATCGAAGATGAAGCCGAAGTTCTGAAATTTACTACAGCTGCGCTACGTCAAAATGGTTATTTACCAATTACTGCTGAAACTGCAGCACAGGCACTTGAACAATTTAAAAACGAAAGACAAATCGACCTGATCGTTTCTGATGTTGTTTTGCCGGATAAAAATGGTTTACGGGTCGTCGAGGAGATTTTATTGGAACATCCGGGAGTTTCTGCCATTTTCTGCAGTGGTTATACCGAAGATCGGGTAATGCAATCGATCAAAAAGAATAAAAAATTCCGTTTCATTCAAAAACCTTACTCGGTTCGGGCTTTATTGGAATTAATTCATGCACTTTTGAAAGAAGAAAAAGATTAAATAAAAAACTGCTAAGAACTAAATATCAATTACTATAAATACCCTGAATTATTCCAAATTTAAAAATGGTTTAATTCTCTGTCATCAGTGAACCATAAATTTTCATTTTATTGAATAGTTTATGCTTAAATCATTGCATTATTGCAGGTAAAATTGTATCTTAACATATTATTTTAGCTATCATGTTAATTATGTTAATTTTCTTTGTTGTTGATTGGGATAATTATTTATTTTAAGCGAGGTGGATCAATGTCTATTTTTGTTCAGCAAATCATGGAAGATGTCCGGGCGAAAAATCCGGCACAACCAGAATTTCATCAGGCAGTGGAAGAGGTATTACACTCATTGGCACTCGTCATTGAGCGTCATCCGGAATATCGTAACGAAAAGATCATTGAACGGATGGTCGAACCGGAACGGGTCATAATGTTTCGTGTGCCCTGGGTCGATGATCATCATGAATTGCACATCAATCGCGGGTACCGCATTGAAATGAACAGTGCAATCGGACTTTATAAAGGTGGTCTCCGTTTTCATCCTTCCGTGAATCTGGGAATTTTAAAATTTCTCGCTTTTGAACAGGTCTTTAAAAACAGCCTGACATCCTTGCCTTTGGGAGGGGGCAAAGGAGGATCGGATTATGACCCGAAGGGTAAGAGTAAAAAAGAAGTTATGCGATTTTGTCAGAGTTTCATGACCGAGCTCTTTCGCCATATTGGTCCATATACGGATGTGCCAGCCGGAGATATTGGCGTTGGTGGGCGTGAAATCGGATTCCTGTTTGGTCAGTATAAACGACTGAGGAATGAATTTACGGGTGTTTTGACCGGAAAAGGATTGAACTGGGGCGGTTCTCTGATTCGACCTGAAGCCACAGGGTACGGAGCTGTCTATTTTGCGGCTGAAATGCTGAACACTCGCAATGAATCCCTCGAAGGCAAGACCTGCCTTGTTTCCGGATCCGGTAACGTGGCACAATATACCGTTGAAAAATTGTTGGATCTTGGAGCAAAAACCGTGACCCTTTCCGATTCGTCAGGATATATTTATGACGAGAAGGGCATTGATCGGGAAAAATTAGAATATGTGAAAGAATTGAAGAATATTGTCCGTGGAAGAATTTCCGAATATGCCGAAAAATACAAGGAAGCTGTTTATACGCCGATAGATCCTAAACTGAAATATAATCCTTTGTGGGATCATAAGGCAGAGTGTGCGTTCCCGAGCGCGACACAAAATGAGATTAATGAAAAAGACGCCGAAAATCTGCTGAAAAACGGCGTCTATGTGATCAGCGAAGGAGCCAATATGCCGACCGTTCAGGAAGGTGTCAAATTGTTTGTGGATAAAGGTATTCTGTATGGACCCGGTAAAGCCGCCAATGCCGGTGGTGTGGCTGTTTCAGGATTGGAAATGGCGCAGAACAGCATGCGCTTGCCCTGGACCCGTGAAGAGGTGGATCAAAGGCTTCAAATGATCATGAAAAGCATTCATCAGACCTGCTGGGATGTCGCTGAAAAATACGGTACGCCCGGTAATTATATCAATGGTGCCAATATCGGCGGATTTCTCAAAGTGGCAGATGCCATGATCGATCAGGGTTTTGTTTAGAACTCTTTTAGCATGAGTTTTTCGAAACCGGGATATCTGACCATATTCCGGTTTTTCATATTGTGTGTTGATAACAATATTTGTATGTTCAATTCATATGCATACTGATTTTAAAAAATCATTACCACAAGCCGACCCGCTTTGGGTTGAACACGGATACGGTACCCGTTTCCAGGGATTTCAAAACCTCATGAGGCTGCGGATCAGGGATATCCTCCTGGTGTCCAGTTTATATGATCTCTATGTTTTTGAAGAGGACGGCAGGCTTTATGAATTGATTGGCAGCCAGTATGAGAGCCTGAATCTGACCCATGTACCGGAATTATCCCGTGTCTCCAGTGGCAGGGAAGCGATTGAAGTGGTGAAGGAAGAAAAACGGTTTGACCTCATCCTGACCACATTACATATTGAAGATATGCGTCCCGCCATATTTGCAAAAAAAATTAAAGAAGAAGGTCTTGATATTCCCGTTGTTCTGCTTGCCTTTGATAATAAAGAACTCTCGGATATGCTCTTGCATAAAGAGGCTGATTATTTTGATCAGATTTTTATCTGGCACGGCGATTACCGGCTGCTTTTAGCCATCATAAAATATCTCGAAGACCGGATGAATGTGGATCATGATACCCATTTAGTTGGTGTGCAATCCATTATTTTTATCGAAGATAACATCCAATTTTATTCCTCCTTTTTACCAGTATTGTACATGGAGGTGATGAAACAATCCCAGCGTTTGATCTCAGAAGGCATTAATTTGTCTCATAAGAAGTTGAGGCAGCGCGCCAGACCCAAAATCCTGTTCTGCAAAACGTATGAAGAAGCCTGGGCATATTATGAAAAGTATGAAGATACCCTGCTCGGAATCCTTTCGGATATTGACTTTCCCAAGGATGGAAAACCGGATGCCGATGCGGGTATTAAATTGGCAGAGGCTGTGAATGAAAGACGGAAAGATATTCCCATTCTTCTTTTTTCCACGGTCAAATCTTTTGAAGAAAAAGCCAGAACTGTCAATACCTCATTTATCTCCAAGAGTTCATCCAATTTATTAAACGAGCTACGGGAATTCATGGTGCGGTCATTGAATTTCGGTGATTTTATTTTCCGTACAAATGAAGGCAACGAAGTTGGACGTGCCCAGGACTTACTCTCTCTGGAACAGATGCTTCACGTGATCCCGGATGAGAGTATCAGGTACCATGCGGAACGCAATCACTTTTCAAACTGGCTGAAAGCCCGCACGGAATTCTGGCTTGCTCATCAATTGCGACCGAGAAAAGTATCCGATTTTCCATCTTTATCCGATATGCGTCTTGATCTGATTACATCATTACGGTATTATCGCAAACTCAGACAACGTGGCATTGTGACTGAATTCCACAAGGATTCGTTTGATCCAATCAGCAGCATATCGCGAATTGGCGGGGGATCCATGGGGGGGAAGGCGAGAGGCTTGACTTTCGTCAATATCCTGATTAATAATTACAATGTCCAACATCGATTTAAAGATGTACGGATTTATATTCCTCCGGCAGTGGTCATCGGTACCAATATTTTCGATCAGTTTCTGGATTCGAATGGTTTACGTGATCTGGCTCTGAATTCAACGGACGATGAAGAAATTGTTCAGGCTTTTCTGAATGCCGGGAAGTTTCCTGAAGAGGTGTTTGGGGAGCTGGCTGTTTTTCTGGAAATTGTGGATACGCCCCTGGCAGTCAGGTCTTCCAGTTTGCTTGAAGATTCACATAATCATCCTTTCGCAGGTGTCTATAAAACCTATATGATTCCCAATTCGGATCCTGATTTGAAAGTCCGGCTGATGGATCTGATTAAAGCGATCAAGCGCGTATTTGCTTCGACCTTTTTTCAATCTGCCAAGGATTATATCAAAGCCACTTCGTATCAACTTGAAGATGAAAAAATGGCTGTGATCGTCCAGAAAATTATCGGAGCCGAACATCAGAGTCGCTACTATCCGACATTTTCAGGAGTTGCGCGTTCGTATAATTTTTATCCGATTCCACCTCAGAAATACACTGATGGTGTCGTCTTTCTGGCATTAGGATTAGGGAAGATGGTGGTTGAAGGCGGACCAACGGTGCGTTTTTATCCCAAAGATCCTCAACACATTGACCAGTTTTCTTCATTAAAGAATACATTACGTTATTCACAAACTGAATTTTATGCGTTGGATCTGAATGGTTCCGTAATAAACAAATCAGAATATGAAGATTACTTTGTAAACCGATACTCTCTTAAAGAAGCTGAAGAAGATGGTACCTTAAATTATGCCGGATCGACTTATTTGCCGGAATCTGATTCGCTTATCGAAGGCATTTCACGCGATGGATACCGCGTCGTAACCTTTGCACCCATTTTAGAAAGTGATGTTCTCCCTATCAGTCAGATTCTTGAATTGCTGATGGATATGGGCAGCTGGAGTATGGGAACACCGGTTGAAATTGAATTCGCTGTCAATTTGTCTGTAAAACCCGGACAACCACGTGAATTTGCACTGCTGCAAATGCGCCCGATGGTTTTAAACCGTGAGCTTGAAGTTTTGAATATTAATAATTTTGATTCCAATCAGTTGATCTGTCTCACCAGACAAGTCCTCGGAAATGGAGTCATTGAAAATATTTACGATATCGTAATGGTTGATCGGGATAAATTCCAGCGTGGAAAAAGCACTGAAGTAGCCCAGGAAATCAAATATTTCAATCAAAGACTATTAGCAGAAGGAAGACGATATATCCTGATTGGCGTCGGTCGCTGGGGCAGTCTTGATCCCTGGCTCGGGATTCCGGTTGACTGGCCACAAATTTCGAATGCCCGTACAATCATTGAAGCGGATTTTAAAGATTTTACGGTCATGCCATCCCAGGGCTCTCATTTTTTTCAGAATCTGAATTCCTTTTTAGTGGGATATTTTACAATTCGTTCCGATCCAAATGACAGTTTTGTCGATTGGGACTGGCTGCAGCAGCAGCCAGTTGAAGAAGAAAAATCCTATACAAAGTTGTTGCGCTTTAAAAAGCCCATCATCGTAAAAATGAGTGGGCATCAGAATATAGGGATAATCTTAAAACCGGAGGATTCTGTTGGAAATTCATGATGACAGTGTGCCTGAAAGATGTCCGCATTGCAATCGAATTCTGACGCCCTGGGAACGAGTTTTATTAAGTGTTGACCGTGCATTGATGTGCAAAGGATGCTGGTATCGCATCCTGCTGGATGCCTTTAAGAATCCCTCAAGTGAAGGGAAACCGCCATTAAAAACCGGGGAAGATCAACCATGAAATCGTATAATTCATTTCAAGTGGCTCAAAATCAAATTAAACAGGCAGCCGATATCCTTGATCTAAACGAAGCCACTCGCGATCTTTTAATCTGGCCGCAGAGAGAGTTTAAATTTACACTTCCGGTAAAAATGGATAATGGCTCCGTTCGAATTTTCCATGCCTGGCGTATTCAATATAATACGGCGAGAGGTCCGGCTAAAGGGGGGATCCGATTCTATCCGGATGAAAGGGCGGATACTATCCGGGCGCTTGCCTGCTGGATGACCTGTAAAACCGCTCTTCTCGATTTGCCGTTAGGGGGTGGAAAGGGGGGGATTGCCTGTAATCCCCGGGAAATGTCCCCACATGAGCTGGAAAATTTGTCCCGGGCTTACATTCGAGCGGCGGCTCCGTATTTGGGCGTGGATAGAGATGTTCCTGCACCGGATATGTACACCAATCCACAGATTATGGCATGGATGATGGATGAATTTGAGGTAATTTCAAATGTTCATCAACCGGGAATAATTACCGACAAACCAATGCAAATTGGGGGAACCGAAGGACGCCGGGATGCCACCGCCCGCGGAGGTGTGATCTCTGTTCGGGAAGCCTGCAGATCATTGAACCTGGATCCTACCGGCACCTACGCAATTCAGGGATTCGGCAATGCCGGGCAGCGTGCCGCCCTGCTTCATCAGGAACTCCTGGGTGGCGGAAAATTAATCGGAGTGTGTGATTCCCGCGGCGGTATTTATAATCCCGATGGATTTAACGTGAAAGAACTTGTTTCATATAAATTAACCCAGGGAACAGTTACCGGATTTCCCGGCAGTAAGCCTATTAATCGTGATGCGGTACTTGAATTAAAAGTTGATGTATTGTATCCAGCCGCCATGGAAAATGCAATTACGCAAAAGAATGCACCCCGTATCAAAGCCAAAGTTATTTGCGAACTTGCCAACGGTCCGACCACGCCGGAAGCAGATCAGATTCTATATCAAAAGGAAATTCATATTATTCCTGACATTCTCGCCAGTGCGGGAGGAGTGACTGTCTCTTACTTTGAGATGGTTCAGGACAAATATGCCTATTTCTGGGAAGAAGAGGAAGTTCATACACGATTAGATAAAAAGATCACCAAAGCCTATCATACGGTTACCGAGGCGATTCGGGAAAAGAAAGTCAATCCACGTATGGCTGCCACGGTGGTCAGTGTCGCCCGGATAGCCGAAGCCTGCGAATTGAGGGGATGGGTGTAAACAGACAAAATTACAAATGTCGGGCTTTTTAACGCATTGTTGATTATCAATCATAAATGGCTGTAAGTTCTTGAGAGTTAAGGGCAAAGTAAGGAGTGGAAATCCCAGCGCAAGTGGTCGTGTCCTGCATCGATGGGTATTCGAAAAAGAAGCATAATTTCGGTTGCATTAGTAAAGTATATAAAGTAAAATATTTTAACATGTGGTTACTTTTTCTAAGTGGACGGAGAATATTTAGGCTGGATTACATACCGACTCACTGGGATGAAACTGAGGGAAAAATTGCCTTGAGAATACCAGCTAAATTACGTCTGACACAAACATGGAGCGCATCTTCATATCGCTCTGTCAAATGACATTTGTTTAAAAAAGGGGAGTTCATTATGAAATTTAAAAATATTTTTGGATTCACTGCTTTTTGCCTGATGCTAAGCTTTTCGATTGTCACGGCTCAGCCAGCCCAATCGCCACAAACTTTTTGCAATCCGCTTAATCTGAATTACAGGTTTATGGTTGATGCGGTAGATGCTCGCGAAGCTGCTGATGCGGTAATTGTCTTATTTAAGGACGATTATTATCTGTTTGCATCACGGTCGGGCGGTTACTGGACTTCATCGGATTTGCACAACTGGAGTCTGATTGTACCGACGGGAATAGATATCGAAACTTACGCCCCAGCCGTGGTGGCGATGCGCGATACTTTATTTTATATTCCTTCTGCTTCGGGTCAGGTTTATAAGTGTGGTGATCCCAAATCGGGAATTTGGCAGAAGGGACCAGTCTGTGGCAGTTATGGTGATCCGGATCTTTTTCTGGATGACGATGGACGATTGTATATGTGTTATGGGCTCTCGAACACTGCCCCAATTCGGGTTGTCGAACTTGATCCTGTGACTTTTAAGGAAATCGGAACAGCAGTTGTTGCCCTTTCCAGCCAAGCTGCGATCCATGGTTGGGAAAGGCGGGGTGATGACAACCTGCTGGATGAATTTCCCT
>CAZSDW010000044.1:3244-22188 GCA_964605705.1 uncultured bacterium | reverse complement strand
AGCGACACCATGCCCGTCGCAAGAACAAACACTGGCACATCGATTATATCATTCCCTATCATATGCAAATCAAAAAAGTAATTCATTTCCGAAGAACTCATTCGATCGAGTCAAAACTGGCAGGCGAATTATCGAAAATTACAGACAGTCAGATTGATGGGTTTGGCGCTTCGGATAGCCCGGAAAATTCACATCTGTTCTATTTTCGGGGAAATCCCATCCATCATCGAACGGTTTTGGATATTATTCTGAATGCTCAGACATTTACACTGACTGGCAAGTAATTTATATTTTGTCAATTTTTAATTATTGGCTATCTTATTTTCAGAACATTCATGTCAGAGGAGTTATCAATGGAATGCAATCAAGAACGAAATCTGAAAAACTGTAATTGCAGCTACTCCCCCTGTTCGCATAAAGGTATTTGTTGCGAGTGTATCCAATATCATCTGCGTACCCGGGAACTGCCAGCCTGTTTTTTCCCAAACGACGTCGAACGAACCTATGATCGTTCCTTTGAACAATTTTCACAATTGGTACAAAACGGACGGATTTAAATAATTTCCGCAGATTCATCATCAATAAATTTTGCCGAGTTAATTCTTGACTTTATCAGATTAAGGGAATAATATTAAATAAATCATGTTATTCCTGACCGTTTGGTCTGGCATATGCGGATATGATTATGAGTGACAATATTGGCAATTCATCTCATTTCAGAAAGTGGCTAATCCTTTTCGCGGTTTGTTTCCCTCTCATGTCTTCAGGACAGGACCTGATTTTCCACGGTGAACAAATCGAAATTGAGGTGCGGGGAGACAGCTGCAGCCTCACCGGAATTTATCAATTCAGAAATGATAGTGATCGTGAAATTTTCAAAACGCTCAGCTATCCCTTTCCTGTTCAAGATGATCTGCCATTTCCCCATTTGACCATAATTCTCGATGATAAAGGAAACACTGTTGATTTCCTCAAGCAATCCAACAATATTTTGTTTCCGGTGCGAGTGGCGCCAAAAAGTAGCCGGAATTACACAATCCAATTTACCCAGATGACTCCGAATAATTTCTTTGAATACATACTCGACACCTCAAGGCAATGGCATTTCCCGATCGCCTCAGCGACGTTTGACATTATCATTCCCAATAACCTGAAAATCCTGGAAATTCAACCCGATGGTTTCCAGCAAATTCAGCAAAATTCTGAAAACCTTTTCAGGATGAGTTGCGAGAATTTCAGGTCTGATCAAAATTTACTCATCAAATGGAGCCAATTATGAAGAAGAAACTCACTGCTGTTTTTCTTTGGCTTTTGGTATCACAATTCATTCTGTATGCAAATCCGGTATCCCCAAAATATTTCAGTGAAATTCAGTTCAGAGAATCCGGTTGGATTATTGAGCTATTCGCTTATGATTTGTATCCCCAGCTAGATAGTGTTTATTTGACGAGTAAAAGTGATACAGCATATCTTAAATCCGGTTGTTTAACGCCTGCTGAAAATTACTATTTTCTAATAACAAACGACAGTTTAACAAGCAGGCTTGAAATCGATCAAACAAATGACACAATAAGTATCTATCTGAATATCTACGACTATGATTTTCCTGATGATCAAATGATAATTGGTAAACTCCCACTGGAATCCTCACAATCTTTATGCAGGAAAGCCGGTGATTCATATACACCTGATATCTGGTATATCGATAGTACACCGACTCTTGGATCTGAAAATGACACAGAAAATGCTATGGGACAAATTGATTATCTGATTTTTGATGAAATGGGGAATCCCATTGATAGTGTTGGTATATTTCTAGGTGTCCGTTTCGATTTTTCGACCTGGGGTGATTCTTTGTTTATTTATACTGATTCTCTGGGTTATTGCACCTACCATTATTATGCAACCCGCACATATTTTAAATTCCTGAAAGATGGATTTATCGAGCAGGATACATCAATATTAATATATCCTGATAGCACAATTGATCTCACTATCACTCTGGAACCCGTTGAATACGGAATCGACAATCCGGAATCTCAAATTGCATCCCAATATTACCTCTCCCCTGCCTATCCTAATCCTTTCAATAACATCACCCATTTCAGTTATCAGTTGCCTGTCGAGGGATTCATAAATATTTCCGCTTATTCAATAAATGGTCAGCTGATCGCGGAACTTTTTAAAGGTTATCACTATGCCGGTAATTACAGTATTTCATGGAATGCCGAATATGTCCCATCAGGTGTCTATATTATCATCATGAAGACTAGCCAAGGAATTCTCAGGCAAAAATGCATGCTTTTAAAATAGGCTGACTCTTCCGTCTCGTCCTGTTAGCTTTTACAATACTTTTACGTTTCCCCGGACTACATATATTCCAATAATCAGTATATTTTAGTATAATTATTGCCGTTTTAATTAACAGGAGAATTACTTGCTATTACAATCCAATCAAAAAACCGCCCTGGTCTGGAAGGATAAAACTTACAGCTATAGCGATGTCCTTCGTCATGTCAACTTTTATTCGACACTTTTTAATCAAAAAACCAAAAAAATCGCGATCTTCGCTGAAAACCGACCGGAATGGATCTTTGCTTTTTATGCCGGTTGGAAAAATAATTCCGTGGTGGTTCCGGTTGATTTTCTTGCCAGCGCCGAAGAAGTGGCTTTTATCCTCAACGATTGTCATCCCGAACATATTTTCTACTCACAGAAAACCAAAGCAGTATTGGACGAAGCACTTAAATCCGTCACTCACACATCCACAATTCACATTTTCGAAGATCAGAATTATAACTTCTCCGATTATTCAGATGATCCAATCGATCAACCTGATGTGATGAAAACAGCCGTAATCATCTACACATCCGGTACGACCGGCAGCCCGAAAGGCGTCATGCTTTCCTTCGATAATCTCCTGGCAAATGTGGAAGCCGTTTCCGAGTTCATTCCGATTTTCACGGATTTTCGCACGGTGCTGGCACTATTGCCCTTTCATCATGTATTCCCGTTGATGGGCTGTATGATTGCTCCATTGAAAGTTGGCGGAAAAATTGCCTTTTCCCCGACGATTAATTCAGAAGATATCATCGCAACCTTGCAGAAAAATGCTATAAATATCATCATCGGTGTTCCGCGTCTTTATGCCGCTTTTCACAAAGGTATTATGGACAAGATTAACGCCCATTTCATTACGCGGGCGCTGTTTAAAACCGCGAAATTCATTAATTCCCGTGCATTCTCCCGTACCCTGTTTAAGACTGTCCATCAGAAATTTGGCGGGCATGTTGAATACATGGTCAGCGGTGGCGCCAAACTGGATGAAGACGTCGCCCGTGGTTTTAAAACTTTAGGGTTCGAAATGCTCGAAGGATTCGGAATGACCGAAGCGGCGCCCATGATTACCTTCACCCGACCGGGAAAATGGAAAATCGGCTCTGCCGGGCAGCCGATGCCCAACCTCGAGGTCGAGATTCGGGATGGAGAAGTTGTTGCCAGAGGTCGAAATATTATGCAGGGTTATTATAACCGACCAGAGGAGACCGCTGATGTCCTGAAAGAAGGCTGGCTGCATACCGGCGACCTGGGAACAATCGATAATAAAGGATATCTGCGAATTACCGGTCGTAAAAAAGAAATCATTGTTCTGTCAAGCGGGAAGAATGTCAATCCCGAAGAAGCCGAGAAAAAATTATTGTCCCTCTCTGATGTTATCGCCGATGTCGGTGTCTTTTTAAAAAATGATCAGGTACAGGCTGCATTTTATCCCGATTTTAATGTATTGAGGGAACGTGGGATTCTCAATATTGATGAACTATTTCAAAATGAAATTGTCGATAAGTATAATCAGAAGGTTTCCTATTATAAGAGAATTTCGAAATTTGTCATCCTGAAAGAAGAACTTCCCAAGACCCGTCTTGGGAAACTCCAGCGCTTTAAACTGGCTGAGCTGGCTTCTTCAGTTGGAATAAAAAAACTAAAAACAAAGGAACCGGATCACGAGGAATATCAGGTAATTCGTGACTTTCTCATGAAGCAGATAAAGTCCGATATATTTCCCGATGATCACATCGAAATTGATCTCGGACTCGATTCGCTCGATAAAGTCAGTCTGCAAACCTTTCTCCAATCCACATTCGGAATAAAAATACCGGAAGATATTCTGATTCACCATCCAACCGTCGAGAAACTTTCCGCTTACATGGGGGAAAAGAAAGAGAAAATCAACGTGGAGGTTGTCAGATGGGCTGAAATATTTAAGGAAAAAGTGGATTTGACTTTGCCTAAAAGCTGGGCAACCTGGAATATTTTTAAGCATTTGACAAAGGGTATTTTCAGGATGTACTTCCGTCTGAAAGGCGAAGGTATGGAAAATATCCCCGATGGTCCCTGTATTATCGCCCCCAATCATCAGAGTTTCATCGATGGTATGTTTGTCTCAGTATTTTTAAAGGATAAGGTCAACAGAAACACTTATTTCTACGCCAAGGAAAAACATATCCGGAAACGCTGGGTAAAGGCATTAGCAAACCGACATAACATTATTATAACCGATATAAATAAAGACCTCAAAGAATCTCTCCAAAAACTGGCTGAAGTTCTGAAAAAAGGCAAAAACATCATCATATTTCCCGAAGGAACCCGGACCCGCACCGGGCAGCTGGGTGAATATAAAAAAACCTTTGCAATCCTGGCAACAGAGTTGAAAGTCCCGATTGTACCGGTTTCCATCAAAGGTGCCTTTGAGGCGCTGCCCAGCGGTACGCATTTCCCCCGTCCCTGGAAAAAGATCAATGTAAAATTCCACCAGGCGATTTATCCGGATGGCTATGATTATAAAAGTCTGCTGGATAAAGTATATCATCAGGTGGCAGCGGAATTTGCATAAAGATTAGCATTGCCATATAAGGGTAAAACAGAGCCAGATTAAAAATAAATGGATTTTTGACTAATCTGCCGGAAATTCAATTTATCCAGAAATCAGCCAGCATCACAGATATTCGTAAAGTTGCCCTGAATGTCTTGAACAACCGGAGTTCCTGATTATATTACCTTTGTAAAAGGAACACTTGTAAGGAGACTTCACATGATCGAACTTCTCAGAAAACGCCGAAGCATCAGAAAATACAAGCCATGTCTGATCGAGAAAGAAAAAATTGAAATTCTCAAGGAAGCCCTGTTGCGTTCGCCGACTTCCCGTAACCGCAATCCCTGGGAGTTTTATTTTATCGCGGATAAACCTCTCCTTGATAGTCTTTCACAAGCCAAATCACATGGCTCAGCCTTCTTGAAAGATGCCGCATTAGGGATTGTTATATGTGCTGACGAAAACCAATCCGATGTCTGGATTGAAGATTGCTCCATCGCTTCCATTCTGCTTCAACTGACTGCCCAATCCCTTGGACTCGGCAGTTGCTGGATTCAAATACGCAATCGTCAGAATGCCAGGGGAATCACTTCTGAAAAGTACATCCAGCAGTTATTGAAACTTCCAGATAATATGAAAGTCGAAAGTATCATCGCGCTTGGCTATCCGGCTGAAGTAAAAGATGGTATTCCCAAAGAGCAGCTGGATTATCAGAAAATCAAAGTCAGATAAAAAACTTTGCAAAAGTGGAACTTGTCCCGATGCTATCGGAAAACTTTCGCTAATTAATCGATACTATTTCAGAGCCTATTTTCTACACACAGCCTTGATTGATCATGGAATCCGCGACTTTGATAAAACCACCAATATTGGCGCCTTTGACATAATTCACAAAATCACCCTCCATGCCATATTTAACACAGGTTTCATGAATATTTTTCATGATTGTGTGGAGTTTTGCGTCAACCTCTTCCCGACTCCATCTGATGCGCATGCTGTTCTGGCTCATTTCGAGTCCGGAGACCGCGACACCGCCGGCATTCGCGGCTTTGCCGGGAGCATACAGCAGTTTATTATCATGGAATATGGCAATCGCTTCCGGTGTACAGGGCATATTTGCACCTTCGCAAACGCAGATACAACCATTTTTAACCAGGTGTTCGGCATCAGTTTTATTCAGCTCATTTTCACAGGCACAGGGCAGCGCGATATCCACAGCCACTTCCCACGGATGCTTCCCGGGAACAAACTTGACGCCTTCAAATTTCTCAGCATAAGGGGCAACAATATCATTACTGCTGGCTCTGAGTTCCAGCATATAATCGATTTTTTCACCGGAAACGCCATTTTCATCATAAATGTAGCCATCCGGACCGGATAAAGTCACGACTTTACCGCCTAATTCGCTGACTTTAGCAGCCGCGCCCCAAGCGACATTCCCAAAACCGGATATTGCAACGCGTTTGCCTTTAAAAGATTCTTTGCGGGTTTTCAGCATCTCCTGTGCAAAATAGACACAGCCGAAACCGGTTGCTTCCGGTCGGATCAGGCTGCCGCCCCAGTTTAAACTTTTTCCGGTCAATACACCGGTAAATTCGTTTTTCAGTCGTTTGTACTGACCAAACAGGTAACCGATTTCTCTGCCACCCACACCAATATCGCCGGCAGGAACATCGGTATTTTCACCAATATGACGATACAATTCCGTCATAAATGACTGGCAAAAATTCATCACCTCATTATCGGATTTGCCTTTAGGATCAAAATCTGAACCGCCTTTTCCGCCACCCATCGGAAGTGACGTCAGACTGTTTTTAAATATCTGTTCAAATCCCAGAAATTTCAATATTCCTAAATTCACGGAAGGATGAAAACGCAATCCGCCTTTGTAGGGTCCAATGGCTGAATTGAACTCAATCCGGAAACCACGATTGACCTTGATATTGCCGCGATCGTCCCGCCAGGGTACCCGAAACATAATTACCCGTTCCGGTTCAACAAGTCTTTCAAGTATTTTATGATGATCATATACCGGATTTTCTTTGATAAAATCCCATAAAAATTCAACAACTTCGTGAACAGCCTGATGGAATTCATATTCCGATGGATTTTTAGCAATTACCATCTGCATGAATTCTTCGACGGTATTATAATTCATTGCGTTCCTCCTTTAATTATTCCTGCAATTCCTTTGTAAATATGGCGATCTCTGCAGAAGCAAATAACATACCACTGAAATCAGGCGGCAGAACCTGTTTGATTAATGAGAATGCCTCTTCACACAAATACGAATTTTCCCGATTCATTTGAATTTCCTTGGCTATTTGCTTTATTCCATAATGAAACAGTTTTGCCATTTCTGAGAAATTTCAGAATCATTCCCAAAGGTCATTTATGGAAAACTAAACAGACGCATTAAAGTAGAAAAGAATACCGCATCGATATAGAATTCGATCTCTGTTATTTTAGGAATTTTCAGTCAGCTTGCTTATTTCCCATTATTTTAATTGTTGGATAATTTCCAATTAAAGTACATATTTCGGGTAATCTTTCGAGAGGTTTTTGAGTAATAAAAAATATTAAAAGCGAGGGTTGGATGCTATCAGAAGGCACCATATTCCGGAATTTAGATAAAGAAAAAAGCAACTTGATAAAAGCATTACAATTGGTGCAGGAAAAAGAGGGATTTATCTCCGACACAGCCGTGTCAAATATCTCTGATTATTTTTCAATTCCGCCGGTTGATGTCGAGGGTGTTTTAAGTTTTTATGCCCAGTTCAAACGCATCAAACCAGGCAAATACCGGGTATCTGTCTGCGATGGGACTGCCTGTCATATCAAAGGGTCAAGTCTTGTGGCAAACTGGGTATCCGATTTCCTCGGGATTCATAATGGTGAAACCGATCCGGAAGGTCTCTTTTCACTGGAGACGGTTGCTTGCCTGGGCTGCTGCAGCCTGGCGCCGGTCATCAGTATCAATGGAAAAGTCTTCGGAAACCTCGATCGAAAAAAGTTACTAAGGGTTCTTAAACAATATAAGCAAATGGGTTTGAATGATTAAGCGAATAAAAATCGGTACCGGAAGTTGTGGTCTGGCAGCAGGTGCTGGCGAAGTATATGATTTTTTCAAAGCAAATGTCCCGGATATTGACATCGTAGGAGTCGGATGTATCGGGCATTGTTATGCTGAACCGATCATCGAAGTTGAAACAGACCAGGGATCAGTGTATTTTGAACATGCCATACCAAAACAGACATTCCTTGATAAAGTATTGAATCTGGATGATTCCCAGCACTTGCCGGTTCGTGATGAACGCAGCCACCTGGAATTGATTAAAATTACCCGTTTAGCCGGCGTAATCAATCCAATCTCAATCGACGAATATATCGAACATGGCGGATATAACTCCCTAAAAAAGGCGCTATCCATGCAGCCTCTCGATGTAATCGATGAAGTAAAGTCTTCCGGATTGCGCGGACGCGGAGGTGCCGGATTTCCAACAGGACTGAAGTGGAGTTTTCTTTATCAAAAGGATACAACGGAAAAAATCCTGATCTGTAACGCTGACGAAGGCGATCCGGGCGCCTTCATGGACCGCTCTCTGATGGAATCGGTACCACATCAGCTTCTGGAAGGGATGCTGATTGCTGCTCATGCGACCGGTGCAACACAATTATTTATATATTGCCGGGCGGAATATCCCCTGGCAATTAAACATCTCAAAATTGCCATCGATCAGATTCTCGATTATAAGCTGAATCTCATCGGAGATCGGGAGATTTTCATTAAGATCAAGGAAGGCGCCGGTGCGTTCGTCTGTGGCGAAGAAACCGCAATGATTTTCTCTCTTGAAGGGAGTCGAGGCACTCCACGTTTTCGTCCGCCCTACCCTACTGATTCCGGTTTTCATGGTTTACCGACGATGATTAATAATGTGGAAACCTTTTGCAATATCCCAATCATTATCGATGAAGGCGGTGCAGAATTTGCCAAAGTCGGAACGGAAAAAAGTAAAGGAACCAAACTGTTTGCGCTTGCCGGTGACCTGAAATATCCGGGACTCGTCGAAGTTCCGATGGGAATAACGCTCAGCAAAGTGGTTTATGAAATTGGTGGTTGTGAAAAAGGTAGTGTCAAAGCGGTTCAAATTGGCGGACCCAGTGGTGGTTGCATCCCCGCGGAACACTTTGACGTACAAATCGACTACGATTCCCTTAAGTCGCTGGGCGCTATAATGGGTTCCGGCGGTCTGATTTTCATTGGTAAAAACCGTTGTATGGTCGATACCGCCCGTTACTTCCTGGATTTCACAGCCCGGGAAAGTTGTGGTAAATGCACATTTTGCCGGATTGGCACCAAACGCATGCTGGAGGTCCTCGAAAGAATCACACACGGCAATGGAAATCAGAAAGACCTGGAGTTTCTGCAGGATCTTGGTGAAAAAATTATCAAGGGTTCTCTTTGCGGTCTGGGTCAATCAGCCCCCAATCCGGTGTTGACCACATTGCGATATTATAAAAATGAGTATGAAAAGCATGTCATTGATAAACAGTGTGAAGCCCTGATTTGCAATGCCCTGGTAAATATTTATCTGGATCAGCAAAAATGTATCGAGTGCGGACTCTGTATTAAAAATTGTCCTGTGAATGCCATATCCGACGATTACGTCATAAATAACGATATTTGCACACGTTGTAACAGTTGTATCGAGGTCTGCCCAAAGGATGCGATCGCAAGAATACCCGGAGGAGGCGCCAGTGTCTGAAATTTCCATCACAATTGACAATAAAGTATATAAAGCCAGAAGCGGTAAAACAATTCTGGAAGTCGCCCGGGAAAATCACATTGACATCCCGGCATTGTGCTATCACGAAAGCATTTCCCACAATACATCCTGCTTTGTCTGCGTTGTAAAAGATAGCAAATCCGGACGGTTTCTGCCCAGTTGCGCTGCGGTTGCCAGCGATGGTATGATCATAGAATCGGAAACAGCCGAGGTCAGGGATATGCGGCAAATGGCGCTGAATCTCTTGCTTTCGGAACATTCCGGTGATTGTGAAGCACCCTGTACGGTTGCCTGCCCGGCTCATGCCAGAGTCGAAGAATACGTTCGGGCTGGTCGCAACCGTGATATGCTCGAAGCCTTAAAGATCATCAAACAGCGGATTCCCCTGCCCATGTCGATCGGTCGCGTCTGTCCCCGGTTTTGCGAAAAGGACTGCCGCCGCAATGTTGAGGATAAACCGATTGCCATTAACGATTTTAAACGGCTCGCCGCTGATATGTATTATGATAGCTATATGGAAGATTTGCCCGATCTGATCGATAAAAAGGTTGGGATCGTGGGTGCCGGCCCCGGCGGACTGGCGGTTGCATATTATTTACGCCTGAACGGAATCGCCTCTGACCTCTATGATAAAATGCCCAAACCCGGTGGCATGTTAAGATATGGAATTCCTGAATACCGGCTCCCGAAAAATATTCTGGATAAAGAAATCGCTCATTTCGATAAAATGGGGGGCATCAAGATCCATTGCAACCGGGAACTTGGTAAAAACCTCAGTCTCACAGAATTAGAAGCAAAATACGGCGCTGTAGCAATAACAATCGGTTCCTGGCAACCGTCACCCATGCGGGCTGAGGGTGAAGAATTGGCAGATGGTGGAATCCAGTGGCTGGAGAAAATCGCCCTGAATGACTGGTCCGGTGAAAATCCCGGTAAAACCATCGTCATAGGCGGAGGCAACACTGCAATGGACTGCGTCAGAACCTCCGTTCGATTGGGCAGTCCGGAAGTTTACTGTTATTATCGAAGAACTGAAAAAGAGATGCCGGCAGAACAGATTGAAATTGATGAAGCTCGTGAAGAGGGTGTCAATTTTGAATTTCTCACTGCCCCTGTCCGTCTAACAGAAAAATCCGGAAAAAAGATCCTCACGTGTATTCGAATGAAACTCGGTGAACCGGATGCTTCAGGACGTCGTCGTCCAATTCCAATTGAAGGCTCGGAATTTGAGGTGGAAGCCGACACGGTTATTGCCGCCATCGGTCAGAAAACCACCGCTCCCGCTGAACTGATCCTCAATAAATGGGGCGATATCAGTGTCAATAATGACAACTATCAGATGTCCGGAAAAATCTTCAGTGCCGGTGATTGCGTATCAGGACCGGCGACCGTTGTGGAAGCGGTAGCCGGAGGACGTCGCGCCGCGCTTGGCATCATCGCTTTCCTGAATAATGAAAAATATAAAGAATCCTATACAATTAACGTCAATCGTGGACATTGGCAATCATTGCACTCAGATGACCTTGTTTATCTTTGGGACATTCGCAAAACCGATCGTCAGAAGCAACGCTTAATTCCAATAAAGGAACGTAAAACAACTTTCAAGGAAGTATCACAAACCTTTACTCTTGATGAAATTGCCACGGAAGGTGAACGATGTTTTGAGTGTTCCTGCACTGCCAAACATGATTGTAAACTGAAAGATTTTTCAGAACAATTCGGCGCTCACCCGGACGCTATCAGTGGAGAAAAACTGCACTATGATTATGATACCCGCCATCCGCACATCGTTCTCGATCGGAACAAATGCATAAAATGCGGAATTTGCGTGAAAGTCTGTAAAGACGTGGTGAATCAATCATTGTTAGGATTCCAGAAACGTGGGTTTGAGACTTATCTCAATACCGCCTTCGGTGAAGTTCTTCCCATCACTTGTATTGATTGCGGCAAATGTATTGACAGCTGCCCGGTTGGGGCGCTGGACTGGAAGCAAAAGAAATAGCTAACGGTTTTTGTCACCTTTGACAATGATATAAATTCCAATACTTACCAGTGAAATGGGAATCAGGTATTTCCAGCTGATTCTCAGTACGGTACGCAGGAAATGATCGAGATACCACCAATCCCGTACCAGCAGCACCAACCCAATTAAAACTAAAAATAATCCAATGACCAGTTGAACGGCATAATTTGGACGGATATCGACTTCGCTTGATGGTTCTTCAGGAGAATATGGCGTACCGGATGAATCGATTCTTAACGGAATGATTATCCAGGCAATAATATAACCCAGGAATCCGATCCCTCCGACAAAGAACAGCACTCCCCAGACCAGGCGAATCAGTACCGGATCAACATCCAGATATTCGGCAATCCCGCCACAGACACCACCGATAATTTTATTCCTCTGACTTCGAAATAACCGCTTCATATTCAGCTCCTGTTTGATTTTCTAAGTATTTTTGACATTGCATCAACCCGGCGAATGGGTTCACATATTCTGTATTTTGTACAAAATTTTAAAATAATTTTACGGGCATCTCCAATGGTGCAACGATACCCCGGTGAAACAAAGAGCGGACGGCACCTCCGCTTACTTCGTAAAACCGATCCCAAAATATGGTCTTTATAATAAAGATCGGAATATTCACCCTTCTCAATGCCCGGTTCGATGTAATTTCCGACCAGTTTCGATTTTGCACAGCCAATGCTGGGAATATCAAAAATCAGCCCTAAATGAGCTGCCAGTCCCAAACCCCGCGGATGTGCAATCCCCACGCCATCGGTTATAATCAGGTCAATCTCGCCATTAATACGTTCAAATAGAGGTAACAGCATTGGAATCTCTCGAAAACTTAAAAATCCCGGTACATAAGGAAAGTCAACATGCCCGCTAAATGTTTCAATCAACTCTTCTTTGAGCATAATTGAATCTTCATCGTTGTCAGCCTGGGCAGTAAAAATACCAAGCACCGCATAACCCATTTTATCCCAGCGGGTATAAGAAACATCAACAGCCACAACGGTTTTGGGAAGCGGTTCAATGGGTTCAAGCTTAATCTGTGAATATAATTGTTTTTGAATGTTCCTGGCTTCAGCTATGCTGACTTTCCAGGGATGTTGAATAACAGGTACCATCATTGTCTCCGATTATTTGCCTGCAGGATCAGATCGAGAAAATTTTTCAGAATCCCGGCACTGCTCCGAATCTGTTTATTATGCTTAAAAATCTCTTCCGGCGTCCGGATGTTCAATGGATTTTTATAATGTTCCGTTTTCAAAATCTCATAATTTTTGCGAATGTAGTACGCCATAATTTTTTTATGATATTCAGGGTGAAACTGAGTGGTATAAATAAATCCATCATAACAGCAGGCTTGGAATTCGGCTTGTTCATTCCATGCCAGGGAATCAACCTTCTTTGCCGGTGAAGATACAATATCAAAATGGGATTCATAGACTTCCAGCCGGGCATGGTTCAGACCCTTAAAAAGCGGATTTGCCAGTCCTGGCAATGTCAGGCTGATTTTGGAGACGCCAATTTCCGGTCCCAGCGGGTTTCGGATGACTTCCCCACCCAACAGCAGATTGATCAGATGGTGTCCGAAACAGATACCCAGTGTAAAAATCCGCAAATCCAGAATTCGATCGAGAATACGCTCTGTTCCTTTCATAAATTGGAAAGGTTGTGTCAGCGAGTCGTGCGCACCCGTTAAAATAACTCCCTGATACTTCTCAATTTCATGGGGAACAACATGATCAATTTTCAGCGACT
This sequence comes from uncultured bacterium, assembly GCA_964605705.1. Classification (GTDB taxonomy): domain Bacteria; phylum Fidelibacterota; class UBA2242; order UBA2242; family UBA2242; genus CAZSDW01. The sequence goes on along the minus strand of CAZSDW010000044.1, from coordinate 8,756 downwards.
TCCATTTGACCGGAATATCCATAGCAGCCTCGACAATCCAGCGATCAAAATTTCCCGACGCTGAAATGAGCTCCCGATAGGTAGAGCCCATTTTAATAATCAGAATCGTTGGTTTCTTCATCATTTAAACTGCTGTCCTAAATTGTACAAATTTGCTAGAAGATATGACTTTCGGAGCCATAATATCAACAATAATAATGGAATAGACTTTATTTACATTAATTTTGCTTTGCACAAAGTTAAATTGACTACTGGAATTATTTCTGCAATTGTTATAGATTTTAAAAACACAAGGAGATATGATGAGATTAATAAATCATCTGTATTTGATCGTTCTGATCTTTTCCGTGGTTTTCGCACAGGAACCGGATAATTCCAAAATCACGGCAATGCTTGACAACATTGAGTGGTTCGGACAGGCATCCATCAAAATTAGCACGGGAAAATCAATTATTTATATCGATCCCTTCAGAATAAAAGTGAAAGATGCAGCCGATATTATCCTGATAACTCATGATCATCGGGATCACCTCGATCCAGCCAGTATTGCCAATTTATTGACAGAAAAAACCGTGATTATTGCACCCAGCTCATGCAAGGAAAAGATCGAAGAACTTCAGGCAACTCAGACCCGCTTTCTGAATGTCGGTGATTTTATCAATGTCAAAAATATTCGTATCGAGGCAGTGTCGGCGTATAACCTCAAGAAAAAACAATATCATCCAAAATCAAAAAATTACTTGGGCTATATCCTGACTATCAACGGAATCCGCATTTATCATGCCGGCGATACGGAACGAATTCCCGAAATGAAAAATATTCACTGCGATATTGCCATGATGCCACTTGGACAGAAATTTACGATGAACAGTGTCGAAGAAGCCGCAGAAGCCATACTGGACGTAAAAGCAAAGGTCGTCATTCCGATCCATTGGGGATTATATGAAGGAAGCTCTGAAGATGTGGAACTGTTGAAAAAAATCCTGGCAAATAAAGTAGAAGTCATAACGCCGCCGGATTTATCATCAAAGGATAAATAGCAGCCATGCGAAAAATTCTAATATGCTTCCTGGTAGTTTTCCTTTTTCAAATACCCTTAACAAGTCAACCGGAGTCGAACGTGATTTTCACTGTAGTTTATAATAACTATGCCTATGACCCAGCTTTAACAACCGGCTGGGGATTTGGATGTTTAATTGAAGCCCACGGAAAAACCATTCTGTTCGATACCGGTGGAAATCCTAAAATTCTATTTGCTAATATGGATGAATTGAAAATTGAGCCCGATTCTATTGATATTGTCGTGATTTCACATAATCACGGAGATCATACCGGTGGACTTGAAGGTTTCTTATCTGCAAACAGCAATATAATCCTTTATCTGCCCCCTTCATTCGGCAATGGGCAGATTAAAAAATATTCGAATACGGGAACAAAAATCGTCATTGTCGAAAAACCAGTAGAAATCTGTCCGGGTATTTTCAGCACCGGTCCGCTTTATGAAAATGTCACCGAGCAAGCCCTCATCGTATCTACAGCGCGTGGACCTGTGATCGTTACGGGCTGTTCGCATCCCGGAATCATAAAAATTGTTGAGAAGGCAAAAACGATTATCAATGAAGATCCCTACCTGGTTTTCGGTGGATTCCATCTCTTGAGAACTTCACATTCAGGAATCAAATCTGTCATTGAACAGTTCAAAGTGCTGGGTGTAAAAAAGGCGGGACCAACGCACTGTTCCGGCGATGAAACACTTAAATTATTCAAAACTGCTTTTGCTGACGATTATGAAGATATGGGTGTTGGACGCATCTTGACGATATCTAAAGCACCCTGAACTCTTTTACTTTTTACCAAACTTGCGAAGGTTTTGAAACCTTCGCAAAATTAAATTATGCGACATAATTCTTGACATTGATTATAACTGCCTTTATATTACTACTAACGTAGTAGGTTAACGACAAATATCGGAGATGATTATGCCCAAAGTCGAAACATTGACAAAAATCGAATGGGAAATCATGAAACAGATCTGGAAAAACGATAAAACCACTGTCCGGGATGTTCATGAAGCCCTCTCTCCCGCTCAATCACGAGCTTATACAACAATCCAAACCTATATGGAACGGCTGGTGGATAAAAAGTATCTGGCAAAAGAAAAAATCGGTCTGGTCAATTTCTACACTGCCAGAGTCAAAGAAACCGACACCCTCAAACGGGAAACCAGTCATTTTATCAAACGTGCTTTTGATGGATCAATCTCAAAAATGGCAGCCTATCTTATCGATACTCAAAATATCAATGAAGAGGATTTGATATCAATTAAGAAAATGATCGAGAAAAAGGAGCAGGAAAATGGCTGAGATCATCACGCGACTCAATCAGATCAGTGAAATATGGTTCAGAATTATTGCATTGAACTCTCTGCAGCTGGTAATTCTGTTCGTCATACTATTCGGAATTACCGGACTTTTTCGAAAGAAATCATCAGTATTTTTGTACTCCGTCTGGTCACTGTTTCTTCTGAAAGCAGTTCTTCTGCCGGTGATCAGGCTACCATTTCTGCAGCGGTATCACATTCCGGTAATGTCACTGAATCCCGTTTTATTAGATTCAAGTCCAATCAGGATTTCTTCCGAATCAATAGCGGCGGCATCGCTGTCGATTCAGTCAATTCTTCTGATCCTGTGGATACTGGGAATCCTTTTTTTAATCCTGCTATATTTCCGTAATGAGCACCTGTTTTTTTCATCTTTGAAACACGCGCAAATCTATCCGGATAAAAAAATTCCGCAAAAACTCACTACTCAATTAAGAATTAACAAACCGATTGGATTACAATTGTCGCCGAACGTTCCGGCTCCTTTTACCAGAGGATTTCGTAAACCGGTTATTTATCTCCCCCAATCAGCACTGCAATGGACCGATCAGCAGCTGAATCACGTTCTCTGCCATGAACTCGCACATATTCAGCGAAAAGATATTCTCATCATCAGTTTCCAGAACATTCTCAACCTTCTTTACTTTTTTCACCCGCTGGTCTGGCTCGCCAATCACCAGATTAATTTTCAACGGGAAAAGATCTGTGACGATACTGCTATCGCCGTCTTGAATGAGAATCCCACCCGGTACGGACGCACATTGATGGATAACCTGGAAAGTTTCCTCGTTCATCGCCGCTTGCCGCTGATCGCTAACGGGCTTTTCTTTTCCAGAAGAACGATAGTCCGGCGATTCGAATATCTCTTAAATCGTGGAAAGGAGATTAAAATGAAGTTAGGATTATTTCAAAAAACTGTTCTTGTTCTGCTTGCCGTATTTGTGATAATTACCGCCGGAGTCAGCCAGACTGAAATTCTCCCACCGCCACCACCACCCGTGCCCCAGGAAAAATTGCCACCCCCGGAACCACCCGCCGAGGGTGCAGAATTCATCGCTTTTGACACACCCCCTGAACCTATTGGTGGTTTTAAAATGGTTCAGCAGAATCTTGTTTACCCGCCATCGGACAAAGCCGCCGGTAACGAAGGGACGGTCATCGTGCAGGTTTTCATTACTGAAAAAGGGGATGTGATCAAGCCGGTCATCATGCGATCACCGGGCATTAAAAGTCTCGAAGAAGCCGCTATAAAAGCCATCACCAAGACAAAGTTCAAACCGGCAATTTTGAATGATAAACCGGTCGGAGTCAATATTACCATTCCAATTATTTTCAAACTCGATAATGACAAAAGCAGTGAGAGCGCACAGCTGCAAAAATATGCAGGTCCTGAATTCGTTGCCTATGATTCGCCACCCGAACCGATTGGCGGTTTCAAATCAATCCAAAAAAATATTGTCTTACCAAAAAAGGGAATGATTGATGGAAAAACAGTCGTCAGAACTTTTATTGATATAGACGGCAATGCGACACAACTATCCATTGAGCAATCCTGTGGCAATAAAGCCTATGATAAGGCGGCAATCGCTGCGATTGAAAAAACTGAATTTATTCCTGCAAAACAGCGCGATAAAACGATCGGCGTCTGGATTATGATTCCAGTAGTATTCAAACCCTAAGTATGAGGTGTGATTATGTTCAAGAAAGTACTCATCATTCTGGCAATTCTCCTCCCTCTCGTTCTGACTGCTCAGGTTGGCAAACTTACCGGGACAGTTACAGACAAAGAATCCGGCAAGCCACTCGCTGCCGCCAATATATTCGTACCGGAAAGCAAAATCGGGGCAGCCAGCAATGACAAAGGAAAATTTTTCCTCCCTGGTCTTCCGGAAGGTAAATACTGTTTCCGAATTACGATGATAAGTTATAAAACCGTTGAATTGAAAGATGTCGTGATTACTGCCGGGGAGACCACCACACTGGATATCAAACTCGAACCAGCCATCATCGAATACCCTGAAGTTATCATCAAGAAAAGCGACAAATAATTTTCTGCAGGAGCAAATTCATCGCCGAAGCAGGATCGTTGACAAGAATTACCTCTACATTTTTTCAGGAAGGATTATATATCAGATCTCAATGCCTTGCACCGCTAAGGATTAATGATGGTATGCTGAGCTATATGGCTATGCGCCTCAACGAATCATTCAAATTCATTTAGAAATTTTGACCAGAATTTCTTCTTTTCATCAATCGGTTTTCCATTCCGGTTTTCACGGTCATATTCCCATTGGGGCGGATTATTGATGGAATATCGCCGGATTTTATTCAATTCCCGTTCATCCCGGATAATATGTTCATAATAATTGCGTTGCCAGAGAGAAATTCCGGGCGTATTACGTTGAATATTGATACATTTTGTAGTAATGGATTTAAATCCAACAATAAAAGATCCAATAGACCGGGATTGACGTTTGAATTCCGGTTTAGCCCGTAGGGGCGCATGGCTATGCGCCATATTGTTCGTTGTGTTTGGATCGGATTCGGGCGCAAGGCCTTGCGCCGCTATGATAACAACGATTATATGAACGTGGTTAGGCATGATTATCCATTTATCCAATTCTATCTCCGATCGGACATCTACCGAACGAATCAATTCTTCGGCAACTACCTTCCCCCATTCATTCAACACCATCTCACCGTTCGTGATATTCCCGAATAGATTCGCCCGGCGGTGGGTGCACAATGTCAGGAAATACGCTCCCGGCTGGGAATAATCGTACCCTTTTAATCGAATGGATTTGTGAAAATATTGAATTTTTGTTGAGGCGCAAAGTCTTGCGCCCCTACAGCAATTTTCTGTCAAAATCCCAGCTTATCCAGCCATTGGGGATTGTCTCCCAATGCGATCATGGCGACCTGTTTGAAATCCGCTATCCAGCGATCCATTTCATCCAGTTTTGCGTCCCGCTTTTCCGTGGCGTCCCCGGCTTTTACACCGGAGACAGCTGATCGATATTCCTTTCGGCAAAACGATTTTTCGACTCCGCCGATTGGGCTGATTTAACAACTCCGGGGACTGCGAATCCTTCGTCAGTACCCCGAAAAACCTTATATCGGCATCGATCGATC
>CAZSDW010000044.1:0-3144 GCA_964605705.1 uncultured bacterium | reverse complement strand
TCGATCGATCTTTTCCGGTACTTTCTCAACCATTGTCCCGGGATAACCGGCTGATCCGGATACGTCCTTTGTCGGCTCGCGGAACAGGAGAAAAGCGGGGAACGGCCAATCACCCGTCACCGATCCCCGCTTCGACAACCTTGCTTCAATCCAGCAAAGAAGTATCTGCCAAAAACATCATCCTGTTAAAGAACCATGAAAACAATCACGCATCGACGTGTATAAGGTTAACGATTAAACTTTCCAGTGAACTATTAATAAAACAGATAGGCATTACCTGCTCATATTTTTTATTTGAATTAATAGTAGGGACTGAAAATTAAAATGTCAAGTGCTGATTGAAAATAATTTAAGAGATTTAATACAGTCTTGGTCTAAAAATGGCATTATTTTTTACGCTTGCCAGTTGCCAAATTGCTTGATATATTTAAGGCAACATGGCACAATTCCAAATAGTGTTATCGATTTACGTGAGCAATGTATATTACTTTCTTTATAAAGGAACCATAAGTTGGTGAAAATGTTTTGTTAAATAAACTTGTAAAACTGTATCTGGATAATCTTACAAAAACCGCTCTCCACGGTGATGCCCGGGAAGAAAGTTTTTATAAACACCTTGACGAATTGATTAAGCAATATGCTAATGTCCAAAATATAAAAAACATCGATGTTACCATTCTTCCCAAGAAGACGGAGGCAGGTAATCCCGACTTTCGCATTTGGGATGGCAAGAACCACATTACCGGCTACATTGAAGCCAAAGACCCATTCGTAAGCAATCTCGATCATATTGAAGATTCAGAACAATTAAAACGCTATCGCTCTACCTTCCCGAATGTCATATTGACCAATTTCTACGAATTCCAGCTTTACCGCGACGGTCAGCGTATCGCCCAGGTCAGGATCGGACGCCCGATTATTGTACAGAAATTGAAGACTCCGCCACCTGTAGAGCATATCGATCAATTCAAAGAACTCTTCGATCTTTTCTTCTCTTTCTCGTTGCCAAAAGTTCAAACGGCGAAAACACTGGCGATTGAATTAGCCAAACGTACCCGATTCCTACGGGATGAAGTCATTATCGTGGAAATGGCGGAAAATGGCAGTAAGGGTCACAATCAGATTGTCGGTTTTTTTGAAGCCTTTAAAACTTACCTGATAGGAACATTGAACGAGAAGCAGTTCGCCGATCTCTATGCTCAGACTATTACATATGGACTATTTGCCGCCCGAACCAGAGCAGATGGAGAATTTAACCGCCGGGTTGCATTTGATTATATTCCCCATACGATCGGCATTCTGCGGGATGTGTTCCGATTTATCTCGCTTGAAGAACCGCCTAAATCCTTACAAATCATCGTTGAAGATATTGCCGAAATATTGAATGTCGCCGATGTCAATAAGATCCTGCATGAATATCATATAACCGGCAAAGGCAAAGACCCGATCATTCACTTTTATGAAACCTTTCTAACAACCTATGATCCACAAGTCCGGGAACGCCGGGGTGTCTATTATACACCGGAGCCGGTGGTTGGTTATATCGTTCGGGCAATTAATTCAATCTTGAAATCTCATTTTGGTCTGGCAGACGGGCTTGCCAGCGATGAAGTAAAACTGCTCGATCCAGCAGCCGGAACACTCACATTTCCTGCCGAGGCTATTCGTCTAGCAGTTCAGGAACATAAAGAAAAGTATGGAGAAGGCGACCTGCACCAATGGATCAGGAAAACCATCCTGCAAAATTATTATGCCTTTGAACTGATGATGGCGCCTTATGCTATCGGTCATCTGAAGATGGGATTCATCTTTGAGGAACTCGGTTATAAAATGGAAGATGATGAACGATTCAAACTTTACCTGACAAACACACTGGAAATGGAAGAAATCGAGCAGATTGCCATTCCCGGCTTGAGTTCGTTGAGTGAAGAAAGTCATATGGCAGGAAAGGTCAAAAAGGAACAACCAATATTAGTGATTCTGGGCAATCCGCCCTATAGCGGCATCTCCGCCAATATCAATGAATGGACGGAACGCCTGCTAAAAGAAGATATAGACGGCACACAGAGTTACTATACTGTTGACGGTGAGTCTTTAGGTGAGAAAAATCCGAAGTGGCTTCAAGACGATTATGTTAAATTTCTACGGTTTGCCCAGTGGAAAATCCAGACTTCCGGTTATGGTATTGTGGGTATGATCACCAACCACAGCTATTTGGATAATCCAACCTTTCGTGGGATGCGTCAAAGCCTGATGAAAACCTTTGATGAGATTTATATTCTTGATCTGCATGGCAACAGCCTTAAAAAAGAAACGACACCTGAAGGAAATAAGGATGAAAATGTCTTTGATATTCGTCAGGGTGTTGCGATTGCGCTTTTCGTAAGAAAAAAGACTTCGAGAAAACCACAGGTTTATCATACGGATTTGTACGGATTACGTGAGGAAAAATACAACTGGCTCAAAGAGCATGAATTCACAGTAAATAATTACCGGAAAATATTGCCGCAAAGCCCATATTATTTCTTGATTAAAAGAGATACTGAAAAAATAAGGCGATACCTTGATTGGAAAAAGATTTCTGAGATATTTCCTCTTAATGGCGTTGGTATGACAACAGCGAGGGATACTTTTGTAATTGATTTTGAAAAACATTCAATAGAAAATCGAATTAGACTCTTTAAAAATTCCAGATATAATGATGATGATCTTCATACCTTTTTTCAAATAAGTAAAAAGAAAGGGTGGAACATTCGAAAAGCATGGAATATGTTACAGCCAATATCCGATTCCGAACTAAATAATTTCATTTTACCTGTCACTTATCGTCCTTTTGATGATAGATATATTTTTTGGCATGATTCAGTAGTCTGGAGAACAGTTAAACGTGTTATGAGCCACATGCAGGAAGAAAATATTGGTCTATGTTTTATGAGACAATACTCGGGTAATATTTCCTATTCTCATTTTTTAATTACTGAGCATATGGTTGATAACCGAACCTTTTTCAGCAGTAAAGGAATCATCCAACAAACACCTTTATACATTTATCCTGAAGAAAGAAAGAAAAATCCCCATATTAGCATTAGTACCATGATGCTTTTTGAACCAAGGGAAAAATACGGTAGAAAACCCAATATTTCA
>CAZSDW010000043.1:0-22539 GCA_964605705.1 uncultured bacterium | reverse complement strand
CATTATCCAGATCAGGTTCATAGGGTATTTTCTCAGCCATCCCGATGTATCAGGACAGCACCCCTGGACCATCACAATATAAAAGATGGGCAGAGCGCCTCTGCTCTGTCGTTAGCGGGAACGCCTGGGAGTCGAACCCAGCTTCCCGATTGTATCGGGAACAGCGATTTTGAAGACCGTGGCACCCACCGGAGTTGCATTCATTCCCATGAATTCCTCTTGATCACAATAAAATTAATATTATGCAGCGACTTTAAGCGATTTCCGGCTTCGGTCGCTGCCTCCTGAGAACTGTATTTTCCAACCCTTACCGACAATAAATCTTTTTCAGTCCCCTTGATCTTCTGAATATAAGGTTCATATCCGTAAGAGCTAAGCCGGTTTTTCAAAGCCAAGGCATTCTGCGAATTTCCAAAAGCACCGACCTGCAGCGCCCAATAGGTTTCAATAACCGGGGACTTAGAAATAACCGGGTTGGCAATCGGATTTGGAGCAACAATTTTCTGATCACTCGTCGTATAGGCAGACACGACCTGATTGTCATAAAAAGACAACTTCATTTTCGGGTATCTTTTCAAATAATAAGCATAATAATAGTCCACGGAGTCAGGCTTGTTCATGACATTAAAACTGCAAAGCAGCATATAGACACAATTATCGATTTGCTCACTTTGCGGATATTTTATGATCAACTGTTTTGAATAAGCAATGGTTTTATTGTACAATCCTTTGGTATATAGATATTCAATAATCTTAGCCAGCGCATCATCAGCAAGTTTGCTTTCCGGATATTGGCTCATGACATCCTTATAAATCAGCAGAGCCTTATCACCGTCGGATTCTACCAGCGCTGACAGATAGAGAACGTCCGGATTTCCGGGAAAACGCAGCATTAATTCCGGAATCGCGGCTCTGACCGTATCGATCTGATCCTGATCAATATAATCGTAATATTTTGACAGGTTCTGTGAAAAAACCGGTAGTGTCAGTAGGTACAAAAAAATTAAAGTAATGCGCTTCATTCCTAATCCAGAAAGGAGTCCTCCTTGCCGCAAATCGGACAAATCCATAAGGCTTCAGTAACAATATGCCCGCAGTTTGAGCATCTTACTTCTCCTGTTGTATCGAACTTATATAAGATATCGTTCAAGATATCGCTGGCTTCCCGGTTACGATTCAAGGCAATCAGTATTTTACTGTAGGCAATTTTGGAAATGACCGATGTCGGATTTGTGACAATCAGATCGCTGATAAGATTCAGAGCCTGTTTTAAATCACCTTTCCGTTCGTAAAAATTAGCCAGAGCAGTTATGGTTCTGACATCACCGGGGGCTTTCTTCAGAATATTGAGATAAAAATCTTCGATTTTACTGAAATTCCCAAAATTGAACAGAACCTTCTGCAAATCGTGAAAAACCAGCCAGGATTTCGTCGGCGCGACTTCAGCGAATTTTTCCCACCATTCAACCGCATCACTTTCCCGGTTATCGTTCAAATAGGACTTGGCATAATAGTAATACGGAGCTTCACATTTGGGATCGATTTTGATAGCTTTCCGAAAAATCATACGGGCATCATGATTTTCACCGCTTGCCAGTTTTTCAAGCCCCTCCTGCACCTTATAAATAGCCAGAATCCGCCGGTTGCTTTCTTTTTTAACCTGTTGGACCTTTTCCAGATAATCGGATGCCTTACTCCATTTCTTCAGATCGCGATAAAGGTGCCAGATTTTCTCCAACGCCCAGATATTCTTTTTATCTTCATCGAGGATATTCAGGGCAACGGAAAGGGCAATCCCCTTCTCATTTAATTCAACATAATCGAGAACCAGATTCCGCATTATTTCCAGCTTCTGATATTTATTAATATCCTGCCGATAAAGCAATGCCTGATGGACCTTGATTGCGGCTTTGAGTTTTCCGGTTTTTCGGAGCAGATTACCCAGTTTGATATAGGCATCGATATGATTGGTATCTTTCTCAATTATCGATTTCAACTCCTTGATCGCTGTCTCGTTATGACCTTGAAGGATATGATTTAATGCCTGTGTATAAAGTGAAAACTTGGCGCGGGTTTCAGGTCTTTTGCGACTGAAAATCATTCCAAGAATCATCAGCAAAATAATCCCAAAGACGACTGCCAAAATAGTTGCGAGCGTTGTCATAAGATATACCTTTTATTATTATTCATTTAAGTCAACTTCTTCAAGGTCCTTATTACGCAGTAAATCGATCTCTTTTTTCAATTTCTTATACTCAGTGTTTAAGACGCGAAGTTTGTTCTTTTGTTCCAGTAATTGAATACCTGCCACTAAATATCCAACCAGGAATCCTATTACCAGAGATGTCAACAATACAATTATCATCTCGGTCGTAAAGGAATAAGAATCGGAAAAAAACTTCAGCGTGATTTTCTGACCGACATTTTGAATAACAAATATCAGCAAAAATAAAACGATCAGAACGAGAACCAGTAGCTTTAAATATTTCATATTGCCCTCACAAATTATTGAATTCTGCCAAATAAACTCACTCCGGCTGCCTCGACAATCAGCACGTCAATGACATCACCGATCTCAGCTGCGCCGTCCTTTAAAATTACCAGTTTATTTGAATCCGTTCTACCTATTTTTTCATTTTTATCTTTTTTACTATTTCCATCAATGAGAACCGACTGAATCGTTCCAATCAGGGAGCGGTTTTTCAGGATGGTATGTTCTTTCTGTTTTTCGATAATCTGATTCAAGCGTTCTGCCTTTTCATCCCCGGAAACATCATCAACAAGTTTTGCAGCGGCAGTATTCGGACGGGGAGAATATTTGAACATATACGCATTATCAAAAACCACTTCATCCATCACCTTCAGCGTCTCATTAAAATCAGTCGATGATTCACCGGGAAATCCGACAATGATATCCGTGGTGATCCCGCAGTCCGGCATATATTTGCGAATGGATTTGACCACCTCCAGATATCTTTCCTGAGTATAGGAACGATTCATGGCAGTCAGAACTTTGGTTGATCCGGACTGGAGCGGCAAATGAATATGCTTGCAGATATTATGGGAGCGTTGCATCACGGCTAACATCTCATCATCCACATCTTCGGGATGAGGTGACGTAAATCGGATCCGCTCTACTCCATCGATTTTTGCAACCATTGATAAAAGTTGGGGGAACCGGTTTTGTCCAAATTTGTAGGAATTGACATTTTGTCCCAAAAGGGTGATTTCCTGATATCCCTCTTTTATCGCCTGCTCAATTTCTTCAACAATACTTACAACCGATCGACTCCGTTCGCGCCCTCGGGTAAATGGAACGATGCAATAAGAACAAAATTTATCGCATCCCCGCATAATCGAGATCCAGGCATTGACAACGCTGCTGCGAAAGGGCACCAAACCATCATAAACCTCTTTCCGGGATAATTGTACATCGATAAATGGCAAATCGGATCTGGTAATTAAATCCGGAATTTGGCGATATGTATCAGGACCGAGAACAAGGTCAATAAATGGTTTTTCTTTAATAATTTTACCACGATCCCGCTGAGCAACGCAACCAACAAGTCCCAGAATCAAATCCGGATTATTTTTTTTTAGCGCTTTAAATTGTGAAAGACGGGAAATCGCCCGGTTATCCGCACCTCGCCGAACACTGCAGGTATTCACCAGAATAATATCGGCTTCTTCCGGGACATGGGTTGCCGAATAATCAGTTCTTTCAAGCAGTCCGGCTATTATTTCCGTATCGGCTTCATTCATTTGGCAACCATAGGTTTCGATATAATATTTTTTCGACTTCATACATTGTGGAAATTAAAAAAAATCAGCCTATTAATAAAGCTGAATTAAAGAATTAAATAATTAACGCTATAATTAATTAGCGAATATATCCGGTAAAATAGTAATCAAGCGGATTTTTGTTGATACCAAACTGGCGAACTTCATAGTGAAGATGCGATGCAGTACTTCTTCCGGTACAACCGACTTCAGCAATTTTTTCACCACGTTTGACAACATCACCCGGTTTTACTACCATCTTTGATAAATGGGCGTAAAAGGTCGAGTATCCGTATCCATGGTCGATTTTGATGATTTTGCCATAGGTTCCGCTATAATTCGTACTTCTGATGACGCCATCTGCTGTCGCGTAAACCGGTGTACCGGTAGGTGCGGAAATATCGATGCCATAATGGAATTGCCGGGCATTGGAAAACGGATCCCGACGATAACCATAACCATCCGAGATATAACCCGTGTTAACCGGTCGGATAGACGGTGTTGATTTTATCTGGGGCGAACGATGTTTTATGGCGTTATAGATTTCTTCATAACTGATCCGTTCCAGTTTAATTTCGCGGGTCAGCCGATCCAGATTGTTGGCAAGTTCGGAAACTTTAACATCGTTGTTCGGCAACAGATTATCCAGTTCTTCGCCCTGATAAATGTATTTACCTCCAATCCCCAGCTTACGGACATCCTGGTCAATTACAGGAATATCGGCATAGGTACGCAATGCCTGGTCCTTTTCCGCCAGGACCTGAATTTCCGATTCCATTTGCTGGATACGGTTTTCCAGGTCGTAAAGCGTACCGACCAGTTTACTATTGTTTTTTTGCAGACGGGTAACCTTTGCGTTGTAAATTGAATTGGAAAATAGATTGAGTCCAATGACAACAGCAACGCATAGTAACAAAGTCACAGCTATAGAATAACCAACGATCTGTCGCTTATTCAGGCTAATTGACTTTGCTGATCTTTTCGTGTTCCAGACGAGAACAATCTTAGATTGTTTCTTCATTATTCCAATAACAACTGTCTATTTTACCGACCCCGCATATTAATTATGGTGCATTTTAATAAAATGTAAACACTTTGTCAACATTTTTTTTATTAACCCAGATAACCTTTTAGATAAAGGGCTCTTGATGCATGTCGCAGTTTTCGAAGTGCTTTTTCTTTCACCTGGCGGACTCTCTCACGAGTCAGATTCATGATACTGCCAATTTCATCCAGTGTCATGGGTAATTCCTGATCAATTCCAAAATACAGTCGAATAATCCTTGCTTCACGTTTATCCAGACTGCGTAATGCCCGTTTAATTTCCAGATGGAATGACTCCTCTGTCAAGAGCCTCCCCGGTTCGTACTCTTCCTGACCGCATAAAATATCCTGAAGCGTACCACTCCCGTCCCGTCCCAATGGTGAATCAATACTTAAAGTTCCTTCCGTCAGTTGTCTGGCGACATCCAGATCGATATTCTCGTGAACCAGAATATCCTCAATTTCTTCAGAGGTTGGTTCACGTTCATATTCCTGTTCAAATTCCGATGTAATCCGGGTGATTTTATTCAAATTGCCAACAATATTCAGCGGCAACCTGATAAGACGGGAATATTCGGATATCGATTGAAGAATGGTCTGCCGAATCCACCAGACCGCGTAGGAGATAAATTTAAATCCCCTGGTTTCATCAAATCGCTGGGCGGCTTTGATTAAGCCGATATTTCCTTCATTGATCAGATCTTCCAGTGACAATCCGTGATTCTGGTACTTTTTCGCAACAGAAACAACAAAGCGTAGATTTGCCCGCAATAATTTATCAAGTGCCTGAGAATCCCCCTGTTTTACTTTGGCAGCGAGTTCAATTTCCTCTTCGGGAGTCAGGGGCTCCTCATGACTAATCTCTTCGAAATATCTTTTCAGGGCATGACTATAGAATAGGGGAAGGTTTTTTATTGACCCGCTTTTTTTCATCAATAAAGGATTAAACCAGGTGGAAAATATTACTCTTCTTTAGCTGCTTCCGCTTTGCTGCTCTTTTCCTTGCCAGCCTTGCTTGTTTCCTGAATCGATTTGTATTGCTTTTCTTTTTCTTTTAATTTTTTTTCAAGATCGGAAATCGCGGTGAGACATGCCTTGACATTTTCATTTTTCTCAAAATCCTTGGTTTTTTTATCCTCTATCAGTTGATAGACTGTGCCACCAAGTTCCGAGAACTGTTTTTCGATGTCCCGTTTAATCTGGAAAATATCTAATTTTACTTTACCCAATTTCGTGACTTCTTCCGCCTTGTCAGCCGCCTCACGTGTAAACTCACCGGCTTTATCAGCAGCTTTTGTGACCCATTCGCCTAAGCCCTTCTTTATGTCACCCCATAAATTTGCCATTTATCCTCCTGTTTTTTATGATTGCAATATATCTTTACTCAGTCATTAAATCAAGTAATTCTGTAAAAAAATGCACAGCTCTTCGGAAATAAAAATGGGCTATTCCAAAAATGAAATAGCCCAAATTATCCATAGCCGGATTTTAATACATTCCGCCCATACCGCCACCCGGAGGCATGGCAGGTCCTGACGGTTCCTTTTCCGGTATTTCTGAAATAATTGCTTCGGTTGTCAGTAATAATCCAGCAATACTGGCTGAATTCTCAATGGCAATCCGGACAACTTTTGTCGGATCGATGATACCGGCTTGAAAGAGATTGACATACTCCTCTTTATAGGCATCGAATCCAAAATCGTCTTTGCCTTCTTTAACTTTCTGGACAACAATTGATGGTTCGTGACCGGCATTCTTGGCAATCTGACGAATCGGCTCTTCGATTGCTCTCTTGACAATCCTGACACCGACAGCCTGATCACCGGTAACTTCCAGTTTATCAAGTCTCGGCAGAACTCTTAACAGAGCCACGCCTCCACCAGGAACGATCCCTTCTTCAACAGCCGCACGAGTCGCATGCAGAGCATCTTCAACACGGGCTTTTTTCTCTTTCATCTCAACTTCGGTTGCGGCACCAACTTCCAGAACCGCAACGCCGCCGGATAATTTTGCCAGACGTTCCTGAAGTTTTTCTTTATCATAATCAGAAGTCGAAGATTCAACCTGGGCTTTGATCTGTTTGATACGACCTTTAATATCATCGGATTTACCAGCGCCTTCAACGATAGTTGTATTGTCTTTATCAATCGTTATGCGTTTGGCAGAGCCAAGATAAGAGACCGTTGCATTTTCCAGTTTAAAACCACGTTCTTCAGAAATAACGGTCCCACCGGTTAAAACGCCGATATCTTCCAGCATCGCTTTGCGGCGATCGCCAAATCCAGGTGCTTTTACGGCAGCCACCCGCAGAGTGCCTCTCAGTTTGTTCACAACTAATGTCGCCAGCGCTTCGCCTTCAATATCTTCGGCAATGATCATAAGCGGTCTGCCCATCTGGGAAACTTTTTCAAGAATCGGCAGAAGGTCTTTCATTGCACTAATTTTTTTATCATAGATCAATATATACGGATCATCCAACACTGCTTCCATGGCATCGGCATTGGTTACAAAATATGCGGACAGGTAGCCACGATCGAACTGCATTCCCTCGACAACTCTCAGACCGGTATCGGTCGATTTGGATTCTTCCACGGTGATAACACCATCTTTACCGACTTTTTCCATCGCGTCGGAAATTAAATCACCAATAACTTTATCGTTATTAGCGGAAATTGCACCTACCTGGGCAATTTTCTCTTTGCTGCCAGTAACCTCTTTGCTTATCTCTTTCAGACCTTTGACGACTTCCGCAGCAGCGGCATCAATCCCTCTTTTAATTTCCATCGGATCTGCACCGGCAGTCACATTCTTGAGACCTTCGGCAATAATCGCCTGAGCGAGAACGGTAGCAGTTGTCGTACCATCACCCGCAATGTCTGAAGTTTTTGATGCAACTTCTTTGACCATCTGGGCGCCAATATTCTCGTTTTTATCTTCAAGGTCGATCTCTTTCGCGACGGTCACACCATCTTTGGTAATCGTCGGTGAACCGAATTTCTTTTCGATCACTACATTCCGTCCCTTGGGACCGAGAGTAACTTTGACAGCATTTGCTAATTTGTCAACGCCCTCTTTAAGAGCCGATCTTGCTTTAACATCATATTCAATCTGTTTTGCCATTATGTATGCTCCTTTCTATCTTAGCTGATAATCGCTAAGATATCACTTTCTCTCATAATTAGATGTTCAACACCATCAATTGTGACTTCGGTTCCGGAATATTTTCCGTACAGAATTTTATTACCGACTTTGACTTCCATCGCAACTTTTGCGCCACTATCACTGATTTTTCCTGGTCCAACCGCAATGACTGTACCCTCTTGAGGTTTTTCCTTTGCAGTGTCCGGAAGAATAATCCCGCCAGACGTTTTCTCTTCCGCTTCAGATGGCTTTACGACCACTCTATCTGCTAAAGGTTTAATTGCCATATCCTATTCTCCTTTCAATTTGTAGCATTATAAATCTGGTTGCTACCGTTTTTGTTTATCAAAATGTTAATAGTACTCAAAATCATCTTTAATGTTTCGAGTCTTCCACAGTATTTAAAGTGTTATTTTAAAAAAGCAATCCGTCTTTTACAAAGGTTGTGCCAGAGTCAGGGCTGGACAATACGGCAGACTCAAGACACCCGATATCACTGAATCTGACAGATAGGCATTCGTTTTCGGATACACCATCTTTTTCATTCATCACAAATTTTGCCATCATTTTTCAATCTGCCGCTCTACTTCTCAAGTATTACTTCTCATTATCTTCAGTCAGGCAGCGTGCTAAGGCAATTGCGCCGGCGATCCCCGCTTTGTTCCCCAATCCCGGCAAGACAATATAACTATCGATTTTTTTAATTATCTGAGGATCATAAATGTAGTTGTTCAGAATTTGTTGTGTTTTACGATGAATTGACGGAAGTAAGTTTCTCCTGCTCATTACGCCGCCGCCCAGGATGATTCGCTGCGGTGACAATGTACAGATATAATTCACACAAGCCAGCGCGATATATTCCGCTTCCAGTTGCCAGGCTTTGTGATCGGCAGGTAAATTCTGTCCCGGCACTCCCCAGCGTTTTTCAATAGCCGGACCCGACGCCAGCCCCTCGAAACAATCTTTGTGGAACGGGCAGTTTCCTTCGTATGGATCGATTTGTCGATCATGGGGAAGCAAAATATGTCCCATTTCAGGATGTGAGAGACCATGTATCAAGCTGCCATTCAGCATGCCACCTCCACCTATACCGGTACCGATTGTGAGATAAATAAAATCGGTCAATCCCCGGGCGGCTCCCCATTCCCATTCAGCCTGTGCAGCGGCATTGACATCCGTATCAAACGCGATTGGAATTTTTAAAGCATTCCGGATTCTTCCGACGATATCGGTATTTTGCCAGTCCAACTTAGGTGTGGATGTAATATAGCCGTAAGTCCTGGATTTTCGATCCAGGTCCACGGGTCCGAAAGAACCGATTCCGATCGCGTCCAATGGCTCAATCGTATTCTGCTTTTGAAAGTAATCAACTACCCGGTTTATGGTTTCATCAGGTGTAGTCGTCTCAAATCGGACCTCATTATGTAAATTTTCCGGTCTTGTTCCGACGGCACAGACGAATTTCGTCCCTCCGGCTTCGATTCCACCAAACATACAAGATTCACTCCATCAATATTTTATATACTTATGATCAAGCATGACCGACACTTAAATGTACCGGAAAATAGTACTCCTTCAATTGTGAATCAAGGAATTATTCGATACAAGGACTGAAATAAAATATAGTTTAAAAAACTTTGACTTTACTTGATTAACAGGCACTTAGCCGTTACGAAATGATCTCCTGCCGAAATTTTGTATAAATATAATCCGGTGCTCAGATGACCGGCATCCCACTTGATCTGGTGATATCCCGGTGAAACCTGATCATTCAGGATAACTTCTACCAACTGACCGCGTAGATTATAGACAGATACATTCACCTGCGACATTTCCGCAACTTCAAAATGGATCGTCGTAGAGGCGTTAAATGGATTGGGATAATTGGGAAATAGCCTGAACGATTCAATCAAACTACGATCAGTATCTGCCACCGGAGTCACCAAATTGTCATTCGCTCTGCCCGGCGTCCCTCTACTCTCAGAAGCCATCCAGGCATAAGACAGGGAATTGTTCATATTCGGATTCTTCAATTCAAGGGTTGAACCGCCGCCATCGGGCATTATCGGCCAGGGAAACCGGTTAGCGTATTTTACTGAATCAATCACAGATCCGAGGTTGTCACAGATTTGAATCGTTTCGCCCGTCCTGTTCAGTTTGAATTGAAAGTTACCGATACAATTATGTACATCCGAATAAATTGTTTTAAAAGCAGCCGTATCACGGCATACGACTAAAAATTCACTGTGTCCAAGCATTATATTATTGGGAAAATAAAAACTATCGTTCGCATCTTTCATTTGCCACCATGCCAGGTTAGCCGGTGCACCGTTATTATACAATTCCACCCAATCCTCAGAGTTATAATCCGGATGGGAATTGTAATTGATTTCGTTGATAACTACTGATTGACGTATATCGGTCACTGGTTCAAATACGGCAACCAGGTTTTCGTTACGTTCCAGGGAAATCGATATCGAAGCCGCATTTGACGTGCTGAGTCCCTCCCAGTGCGAAAATTTAAAATTATCATAAGGAAGCGCGGTGATTTGAATTGGTGTCTCCCTGAAATAAATTCCCTGCCAGGGATAATCTTTGATAAATAAGGTACTGACATTCACATTCCCGCTGCCTGCGGGGGATATATTCAATGTAATCGTCGCAGTTCCGGGCAATCCAAACTGAATACTGATATATTGTCGTAAGTATTCTACTCTGATATTTACAAAATTTCGCAATCCCTGAATATTGTTATACCAATTTTCTATATTATTCCACCACAGACTACTCACCGCCCAGTCGGGATGCGGCTGACTCCATTTATTGACATGAGCCGGCATCTCTGACTCAATCAATTGAACAATCTCATTTATCTTAGCGGTTGCAGTAGCCGGGCTGAAAATTGTATTAAAGTAATCAGCAAATCGGTTGATGAATGCTGCCCGAAATTCGTCATTCTGAACCAGTTTTCGGAGAAACAGGGTTGACCAAGGTGGATTTGGCCAACTGGGACCATTCGGTTCCAGGGCAAATTCCAAGGTATTATAACCAGCCGAGTATCCATCATAAATGCCGAAGCCAAAGTCCGTGTCATACAGAAGCCAGCGCCACTTGCCATTTTCTGTTTTTGGGCGCCAGTATTTAATATTATTACCAGGCCAGTCGCGATTATCAAGATAGATTTCCGTGACCATATAATCGATAAAATTATCGATATCCATCTGGGTTTTGACATATTCATAATTCGTGGAATTCTGCAGATCATTATTTTCAATAAAATTATAGAGATGATTGTAATGCTGAGCATCGCCATTAATGACGCTTCGATCCCATTCTAACATATCGACATTATCCGGATCAACGTCGTAATACATTGCCAGATAATGTTCATTCTGCTTTTCCCGGAGATTCAGGATACCCCAGTATTCACCATTGACATATACGACACAAGGTCTGAAAGCACTATTCTCCATATCAATATTTTCCACCAGACGATGAGCAAAGCCTTCCGCAAAGTGGGTATAGGGCCAGTCGTTGCCGCCATCCCTCAGAATAAACGCTTCGTATTCATCAAATGGGCGATCCGGAAACAGATGATATTTAATCGAACTGTACCCATAAACACTTCGTGCAAAAATGGAGAAAGACTTCTGTGGATTTGCCCGGCTCCAGCCACCGATTATCTTGATTCCCGCATCCATGCTGAATCCGCGCGATCCGTCCGGTTCAAAAAATTCAATATGAATCGGTCGTTCCCAATCTTCCCAGAAATTCGCTCCATATTGCGGAGAGTCAGTGTTATAGCTGGTACCCAGCATGTAAATACCGTAATCAATATCAAACAGATTATACGGATCGGTGGACAGTGAAAATACCGGCAGTGAATGGTCAGTTCCTAAAAAATAGGTTTGTGTGATTGTCTTACCAGGTAATAATCCCGGAGCAAATATTCTCGCCTTAACGACTTTTGTCTCATTGATTGCAATCGGACTTCCGTAAACAGGTGATGATGTTGTCGGTTCCGAGCTATCAAGCGTATAGTGAATCGTGCCGGTTTCAGCTTCATTCGCTAAAGTCAGGACAATTGAGCGGCTGTAAAATCCACCGGGATCTGAAAATTGTGGCGCAGTAGCCCATTCAATCGCACCAGATCCGTCATTGCTTTCGCCAGGAGTTGGATTTTCTGACATATTCCAATCGGAACCGCCATCCGGATTTCTGCCCCAGGAAATATCAGCCGTTAACGCCGGCACTACAGTCTTATCGATAAGAATTCCATCAGGATCGGTAAGCACTAATGTTTCACCACCTGCACTGATTTTAAAATTGGTATGCAGCATCGGTTTATCAAATTTCATAAAATCCGGTGTTCCACGAGGATCTGCCGGTAGCATATTAAGACCTAATGTCAGAAACGGTATCAGGGAAAGGTCTGACGAGCTTGTACTGACATTGTGTCCTTGAATTGCCAGCACATTGTCACCTTCCCGAAGGAATGACTTGTAGGTATCATTTGTGAACATTTCCGGCAGACCGCCATTGTACATTTCAGCTTCATGGCTACTCGCCTCTTGATTATAGGCAGGTGGATTCCCGGAGACATTCGCACGGGCAATTTCCTCTCCATTCAGGTATGCCACAAATCCATCATCAAAGTCAACATGTAGAATGACCTGTAGAACCTCATCTAAATTATTAACCGTAAAAACCTTGCGGATATATATGGACATAGTCCCACCCGGCAATTCGGTCGCATCATCACCATCGCTATAACCAAATCCACTCACACCTGACGACCAGCCGGCATCCTGAAAACCAACCGTATTCCAGTCCGATGGAATATCCGGACTGCCGATTCGATATTTCCAAATATCCCCCTGATTGATAATGGTTTCCCAATAGGAATCCTGGACACGGCGGTCTTTGTCTGAGGCAAAAATCAGCAAATGTTGTTTTGCCTGGATAAATGCATCCGAGAATGTCCATTTGAATGGTTCAGTTTTATCATCAGATAATCCGTAATTGGACAGATTGATGGATAAATTGCCGCTATTATACAACTCCAGCCAATCGGTGTAATCTCCATCTTCATCAGTAATTGTACTGGCATTCGATGACATCACTTCATTAATCACTAAATCTCCGGCGGCAACCATCGGAGTCACTAACAGGAGACAAACACTAATTATTACTATTTTTTGCTTAAAAGGACTACCCATGTATTACTATCTTGGATGGAGAATTTTCGGAGGTTTTTATAAGTGGAATTTTATCTTATTATTTTAGTACACGTTAATATTAATCATCTTCCAATATTATCATTCTCGCGGTAATATAAAATTCAGGTAAACCTTTTGGTCAGGAATCGCCTTCACGACTTTTGTGACACTTTGATAACCGTCACAGCTACCAGTAATCGGATATGTCCCACCCTGAATTCTAAACCAGTATTGTCCGAATCCATCCGTATAAGCTAACAGACTGTCACCAAGTCTTATAGTTCGGGGAGGTATCTCATAACCGAGCGTTTTTGTCTGCAAGGTTGCCCCCGTGACACCTGCCCATACCGAATCTGCATCCCAATTTGCCAGATACGGTTTTTCATTCAGCATTTGATTCCACAGGATTTCATCCTGAAACTCTCCATATACCTTGCCGGTAGCTGAATCCGGAACCAGGCTAAAATTATACTCTAATGTTTTATCAGCTTCGATCATCAGTTCCTTTACCGTATCGGCATAAAAGAGTGCCGAACAGATAAAGTGGTAGGTTCCTTCCTCAATAGCGCTGATATCAAAAGCACCATTCTCATCGGTTATCGCCAGAAGATTATCTCCGGCGATGATATACGCATGGTCAACCGGAACACTGCTTCCTGACTGGATTCCCTCAACGACACCCGTAAAATTACCTGTCAGTTTTTTGGGTTCAGTGCTGTTGTCACAACTGTACCAGAGAAGATTTAATCCGATTATAACGATGACTAATCCAAAAATTTTCTTCATAATGTAATCAAAAACGGCATTAGCCGGACAATCATCCGGCTAATGCCCGTTATACAATTGTTATTTATTTAATACCATCTTTTTGACTTTTTCAGAGAATTGACCATTACCCTGAACACTGACTTTGTAAAAGTAAACACCGGAAGGTGCATTCATACCATTATCCATTTGTCCATTCCAACTCTCAATGTACTGTCCGGCAGGACGATAATCATTGATAATTGTCCGAATTCTTTTTCCCTGGATATCGAATATTTCCAGAGCTATATGGGCATCGGAAGTCAAATGGAAGCCAATCGTTGTGCTGGCATTGAATGGATTAGGAAAGTTCTGGTCCAGACTGAAGGATTTAATCAACGCACGCAATTCCTCCTGTTCCTCAATGATTCCCGTGGTTTGGAAATTATAGACTAATTCAATTCCATCACCAGTTCCAAGATTCCTGGAATACTGTTTATCAATGGCATTATTCCAATGTTCATAGACACCCATGCTGCTCGGCAAAATGGTGCCGTCGTTTTCCGGATCATACTGGATGTCATCAGGCCAGTTCGAAGAATCTGCAGCCTGGCGCAGGAAATCATCGGCACCGGCATAATGAGGAAAAGGACCATGGTTATCCATCGGATCGTAGGCACCCTCAGTGGGATGATCTGTATCGAATTCATAATAAAGAAAATCATAACAGACCGATTGGAGCGCGACCGGGTCCTGAGACAGGAATATCGAGGAGGGCCAATCGTTGTTAAAAGGTGGCATATACCACTTGATCGGCGGATGCCCCCAGTTAATCGAACTCCAGATACCATCAACCAGGAAGAGCAGCGTTTTTCCGCCCAAGTCCTTGTGTCCCATAATGTCCACAAAACAGCGGTAAACACCGTAATCGCCATTTGTGACGTCAGCACCGCCATCCGGACACGGCAAACTGTAATGCCAGTCAAAGGCACTACCTCGAAATGGAGTAATTGAGCCAAAGTGGAGTTTACTGGATATGGATATACCAGCCCGATGATGTTTCTTGAAAACCGGCAGATTAATCATATAAGCGGCATCCAGATAACTTTGCGGTAGTGGATCCTGGATACCTCCGTCACTGGCAAACAATGCCGGTCCATCAGAGGCGGTAACCGCTGTCCGACCTTGACCGTTAGGTCCCCAGTAAACAACATCAGAAAAGGCGGTATGACATTTGTCCCATTGAGGAGTATCAAATTGAATATTCGGATCGCCGATGCTAATATCGGACTGGGCAACTCCGACCACATTGATCAGTTGATTCAGCACGGCATAACAAACCTGAGGCGAGGTATTGATATTTGGATCTGATGGCCAACCGTTGCCTTTACCATTTAAATTAATTTTAATGGCAAACTTTTCACCGGCAGTATAGCCGATATCGCCTTTGTCATGTTGCTGGTTAAAATAACGAAAAAGCGCATCCCAGGCAGCTGTATCGTTTGTCGTACTCGTTAACGTTTGCAGACCTTCGGAAACCATCGCATTGACGATATCCTGATTCGTGTTGGTATCCTGGTACCAGTAATCGTTCCTTGTATTCGCGCAGGTTTCATCCGTGACATCGGGATTGTGAATCCAGACAACCCGACCGGGATTGATCCCTTTTGCGATGCCGATTGGCTGGTTAGGTTCTAACTGACCGGATTTTAAATTGGCGTACAATTTACCGTCCTTCTGCATATAGGAGGTCAAACCGAATATCACCCCAGCAACCAGCGTCAGCGCAAACAGAACATATTTCGATTCTGCAAAGAACTTTCGGGCTTTTTTAAAAAACAGCATTGACGAAATGACCCCGATCATGTAAAGCACAAATGAGGACGCCAGGGGCGCCGCAACCTTCATACAGGGGTAGGAAGCCCGGCTGGGTTTGGGAATTACCCGTACGAGAAACCATACCAACGAAGCAAATCCGATAAATGGTAACGAAAGTTTTTTAATTAGTCGTTTCAAAATTGTCCTCCTATTTTAATTGCATTGCTAATTTAAAAAATCGACCTATCAATTTTAAGTAAAATTATGAAAGTTCCAAATGATATAGATCAAGATGGACAATTATTATTTGTTATCGTCAAAAGAAAAAAACGTACTATTATAATCCGATGAAATTGCAATGGATTTAGGCATCCCATAATGCCCGGTAAACTGGTAGGCTAAATAATCGGTGACGCCGAACATCAGAAAGCCATAATTTATCAAAATGGTTGACAATGTCTGGCAGGTCAATTCGGCATCGTTTTCGCCATTTTCTTTGTGCTACCATCTTTGCTATGATACAATACAAGAACTTTACCCAATTATCATGCTCCAGTAAATTTCAAAAAATCCACTCTATTTCTGGCAACCTTCTTTTGAGGTCAATACGGAAACCAGTTTCTTTTTTGGGCTGCTATTTTCATTCACTACCGGAAAATCCCCCTTATAACACCAGTGGCAGTATGCGATTCCATTTTTATTGAAAATCGATGTTAAATCGGCGTACCAGCGCAGTGAAATATCTTCAGGAATCGTCGGATAAATTCCGAATTCCCCACAAAAAAGCGGCAGATTATTCTGCTTTGCAAACTCGATTGCCGGCATCATTTCCTTTTCCAGAATTTCTTTATTGAAATATCCGTTGGCATACCGACGCATCGCTGCGACAGTCGGCTCGGACAAATCCTTGTAATAAAGCGTATCAATGATCTGTCCCGGATAATTTACCGGTCCGCTGTATTCAGCTGTCTCATTCCAGGGGGCTTTATGATGAGTCAGTGCAATCGGTGTATAAAAATGAAAACTTAACAGGATATTGTGGTCACCTTCCGGCAGTCTCAAATCCGGAAATGTGCCCGGAATCTGCCAGCGATTAGAACCAACGACGATAACCCGATTCGGCTCTTTAATGCGAATGGAAGCGATCACCATATTTAATAATTTATTCCAGTCCTCCGGATCGTCAGCCACCGCTTCATTCAATATCTCATAAGCAACGTCATCAACAGAATACTGAATCAGTTCTTTGGAAAGTTCTCCCCACATATCCACAAGTTTCTGCTGTTCTTTGGGATCAGTCCATAAGGGATTGAATTCCGCATTGAAGTAGTGCGAACGGATAATATGCAGATCGACAATGACCCGCAATTTAGCCGCCAGCGCCCAATCGATCGCATTATGCAGTAAATCAAAGGCTTCCTCTTCCCGGTTTCCATCGACATCCCAGAACTGTTCCTCATCGATAGGGATTCTGACATGATCAAATCCAACCGTGGCAATGGTATCGAAATCAGCCTGCGTAATATAATTTATCCGCTCCTCGCCCCTCTTATTACTCTGAGAAAGCCAGTGACTGACATTGACACCCGTTCGTATCTTAAAATGCGCTGCCGATTTTTCTGCTTCAGTCTTGGGAGTACAGCTCATTGTTATCACTACGGTTATCAGCATCAACAAAATCAAGAAGTAATTTTTTTTCATTGCGGTGTTCTCCTTTTTTAAAAATATCCCTGAAAATCCTCGCATGAGGAAATATAATCATTTACTCATTGAAAGACATTGAAATATCGGAGTCCAATAAATTGAAGTTTAAAAATAAAGCAAATCCCAGGTCTATTTCAACATCATCATCTTTTTTGTTTTATGATAGGATATGCCGTCAGAATTTGCGATAAACTGGCAAAAATAGACACCATTCGGGACTGTTCGCCCGGTATAATCCCTGCCATTCCATTCAATCGAATAGTAGCCTGGAGTTTGGGATTGATCAACCAATACCGTCACCCGGTTACCCCTCAAATCGAAGATGTTGATAGCAACAACAGCCATCTTTGGTAACTGGTATTTTATTGTTGTGGTTGGATTAAAGGGATTGGGATAGTTTTGGGAAATGGCAAAATTGCGGGGAATCATCAGATTGTCTCCGTCAGTGGTCGAATTCTGAAAATTATTCGAACTGCCGGGAGTCGGGTTACTAAAAACTATCCAGGTGTCGTCACCATCCTCACGACGCCCGAATGAGTGGTCATCAGCCAGTGGTCCGAAGCTGATTGAATCAATGAAAACCACACTATCTGCCAGCAGTTGTACCAGTGCTATCTGTTCACCTTCATGATTCAGCCGGAATCCAAGATGATTCGCGCCCTGCTCCATATTATCATCGGACCAGAGCACTAAAAAACCGCCGGGAGGAACCGTCGTTTGTTCAGGATCATCGGTTGATAACCTAAAAAGAGTCGGGATGCCGATATCATCGGACATATACAAGCCGCCCAGATCAATCGGTTGATTTCCTCTATTGTAAATTTCAATCCAGTCTTCATATTCACCAAAATTATCAGCTATGGTTTGGCTGTTGAAGGGCATAAGTTCATTGATATACAGCATTGAATAATCTGCAGGATTCTGATTGTAATAATAGGCACCGATATCCGCCCGAGTATCATCGGGATCTATCGGACTGTCGGGATCACCGGCATCAATACCCGGTGAACCGGGTTGCAGATGAAAATTATCGGCATTTGGTGAAATAAAGAGCGGATTACCCAGGATATTACCGGTTCCAGTCAGTAAATTCTGATCCGAAAGTGAATATGTAATTTGGACCGACGATTTTGAATCCACCGAGAATTCCGCATCCCGCATCGCAGCAAAAATCGTATTTCTGACTGACGCAGATCCGCCTCCCTGACCGGCATTTTTTTCATAACAGGCAACGCCAATACTGTCACTGAAAAACGTATTACGATCAATTTCAGCTACTGAACTGTCTTTTACCGCAACCGCCATGGATGTATTTACAACCAGATTTCCCCGAATGATTGCCGTGGACTTTTCCCCGACTGAGATGCCTTTATCGGGGCAATCAAATATCTGATTGTTTTCAATCAGGACATTTTGTGAAGTACCGATATCAATGCCATCCCGGTTGGAATTGGTGCTGATTATATCGATCCGGGTATTCCGGATTATCCCATCATTGACATAGTCAAAATCCAGTTCACCATTGCCAAACAGATGACAGTTCTCGACTATTGCACTGGCATATTGAATATTCATCATATCATCTCCGGCGCCGGTCCCATCCAGAGATGAATTGCTGACAATTATGACGCCACCATGACCATAAAAAGGCTGCTGGACATTGCGCATACTGACATGATCGAGCGTCAAATCCGAATTATAAGTCGAAACAGCGGCTTTGTAATGAAGGGCATCCGCGCCGGTTGTCGCACCGTCGATATTCGTGTAGCTCATCAGCGATGGTCCGGTCGCATCTTCAATACAGAGCGCACCCCATTTTGCGTTGTCCGTACCTTTTATAATTACAGGTGAATTTTCACTGCCATTCGCAAGCAACTGTCCGTTTATGTAAATATTCGCACCGTCGGATAACTGGATCTCCGCACCGGGTTCAATTGTCAGTGTCACATCCGGTTTTACTGTAAGATTAGCCAGGACAAAATAGGGAGAATTTGCAGCTGTCAGCGTGGTATTTGTGGAAATTTCTGTTGCAAGAATATTATCGGCATTCATCGTGAATACCGCTGACAATGAACGATTCTGATCGATGGTGACCGGCAACTCAGGATCGTAAGATATGAAATCAGAACTGCCTCCGCCATTTGAAATGGCATCAAGTTCAAGGTCAAAACTGATATCGGAACTTGAGCCTGTTATCTGATGAATCTCAACTGCAAGATAATTAATGCCATTTAGCAGCGCCTCGGGACCAACCGTAAATTCAAAGAAAGCATCTTCATCACCACCACTGACTGTACTGCTGGCAAGAGTGCTGTACTCCACTGTTCCCGAAGGCATGTTAGATCGTACGACTTCCCGACCATTTAAATAAACAATCGCGCCATCATCCCGAAGCAATTTAAAGTTCAGACTCTGTATATCGGAAATATCGGCAATTTGAAATGATGTCCGAAAATATGTAGTAGTATATTTATTATTTGAATTTGAGCCGTAATCAACGACTGTGGTCTCATCACCATCGCCATAACCCAATTGGGCAGCACCGGTTTTCCAGGAATTGTCATCGTATGCGGCAGAATTCCAGGATGCACCGGGAAAGGTTCCGTTATCAAAATATTTCCATTCCGAACCGCGTACCAGAAGAGTATGTGTCGTCGATGATGAACCACGCCATCCAGAAAACAGGTAACCGTCATTTGCTTCTGCATATAGATCGATAGTCGAGTTTTTAAAAAATACACCGGAATAATTTCCATCGATAACCGTATGTTGCCCCAAGCGAACGACGCCATATCCGGGTGGTGAAACCTGGATATCCAGACGGTCAGTTTGCTCCAAACCGAAAAGATCAATTAACTGCTGGCGCACGATCGCCGGTCGCTCCTGCACAATACTGCGCATGGTAGCGACACTTTCCTGCCAGGTACTCATTGAGGGAATACCACAAACATTATTGCCACATTCATTTTTCCAGCGTTCGCTGTGACGCGGAATTTCAGCCGCAATTCCAGCCTGCAGGCTATCAAGAATCGATGTGACCCGGTCCGGTTGAAAGCCGGCATTTAAATATTCGGAATAGCGTTGCAGAAATTGTTGTCTAAAATTCTCATTATCCAGTAAAGCCCGGAACGGGGAAAGCATTTGCGACATTTCATCCAGAGCATTAAAAGTTCTGTCGCGAAAACCACGGTCAGTGTCATAGAACAGCCATTCCCATTTTCCAGCAGCGGTGCGGGGACGCCACATCCGGATATTATGAGCCCAACTGGTATTGCCCACAAAGGTTTCCGCAATGACATAGTCGATGAAATTGTCGATATTCATCAGATTGGCAACGATATCATAGTTGGACGGAATTGCCAGGTCATGGTTCTCAACAAAATCGATCAAAGCATTATATTGTTCTAAATCCCCGGCAATCACTTCAACGCCTCCTTGCGGTCTGAGATCCAGATAGAGGAGATCAACATTGTTTGGATCAACTGCATGATGGGTCGCAAGATAATCCTCATTGTATTTTTCACGGATGTTATGAATACCCCAATACTCACCGTTGATAAAAAGGATTGCCGGACGGTAATTCTGAGTGTCGAGGTTCAAATTCTTTCTGACCATTGTTTGAATAAAAGCATCGCGGAACATGGTCAGATGCCAGTCGTCACTGGAACTGCGCAAAACGAAGGAGTAATATTTTTGAATACCTCCCCATCCGAAAAGCGGATAATCGAGTTCATTCGACAGGAAAATACCCAGAGATTTTTGCGGGAGATAAATCGCAGTGCGTCCAAAGAGTCGAATGTCGATATCGTCATTAAAACCGGGATTGCCGTTTGTCTCAAAAAAATCGATATGCGCCGGACGTTTCCACTCATCACGTTGGGAAATATCCTGATTATTATAGATTCCCTTTTCATTGCTCCAGAGATTATCCGGATCAACCGAAAGGGAGAAAACCGGCAAGGTCGTCTGCTCATTGATAAAATAAGACCGTGAGATGATTGGACTGGCGAGTCGGTTGGATTCAAGAACACGAGCTTTTAACACCGTGTTTACGCTAATCGATAATGGCGAACCATAGGTCGGTGACTGACTGTCCGGGATTGACCCATCCGTTGTATAATGAATGGTTCCGCCGGAAGAGCTTGTTAATGTGACGGTCTGACTGCCACGGTAAAAACCGGATTTTAGTGAAACAACAGGTGCTGTTGACTGAAGATTTGAACTCAGTCCTGCTGTTAAATTGGCAGTTCCGGGAGTTGGATCAGAGAAAAAGAGCCACTCAACCGGATTACTATGACTTCTGCCCATCGAAACATCAGTGACCTGCTTTTCAAAAATATATGAATCAATAAGTGATCCGGCATTATCGAACAGACCTATTTCTTCGCCACTGTTGCTCAATTTAAAATTGGTATGCAAACCGACATCGGTGACATCCATTCCATCTGCCCAGATAAGCAGGTATCCGTCAGCCGGGATTATTGTACCGTTCGGCACTATCCATTTTTGGGGACTTGCGAGATTATCAGTCAAATAATATCCGCTGAGATCAACCGCATTAGCACCCTGATTATAGAGCTCAATCCAATCTGCATACTGGTTGAAATCCGGATCAAGAACAGACGTATTATTTGAACTCAGGAATTCATTGATAACAATATTATCAGCAGTCTGTCCTAATAAAGAAAAGGATACAAAAACTATTAATAGAATTGGTATCGTTAGAGATTTTATTGATTTTCGGATCATTTTATTCATATTTTCTTTCGGGGTAAAAATTATCAGTAAGATTTGATTCGTCCAATTAGGTTATAGTTACAAAATTTTCATTATAAAATTACAAATAACATTGAAATGGAGTGTAATATACTTCTTTCATTCATAAAATGCAGTCGTTTAAATCACATTTTTTTATTAATCGGATAAATTAAATCAATTTTTATGTGAACAATACTTGCCAATCGCATTGAAGGCTTAAACATAAATAATCAGGTTAAAATATAAAAAACATAACCATCGTTATTGAATGAGATATTTGAAAAATCCATACTTTTTCAAAAAGCACCAAATTTCAATTTACAAATCTCAA
>CAZSDW010000042.1:0-22676 GCA_964605705.1 uncultured bacterium | reverse complement strand
ATTCGGAAAAAGATTGACTCTGGCAAGAATGCTCTGCACCACCGGCTCCCAGGAATAGGGAGTGCCCGAATTATAATACGCAATCAGGGTTGTCCCGTATTTAGCGGTATTATAAGCGGCTGTAAGATTGAGAGTATGGCGCTGGTCCCAACTCATCGGAATCAGGTAATTAATGGGATCCATACTGTCCCCCGAACGGGTAAAAGTCTGTAAGGGATTATCCGCATTACCGCGGGTATATTGCAAAGTGTAATTCAGATAGAGACCTAAATTCCCTCTGGTGAATTCATATTTTAACTCAAGTCCACGGGCATTGCCGTAATCCTTGTTGGTGTAAAGTCCGTACTCTATCTGGTTATAAGTGCTAATCACTTTGGTACTCAGCAGATCGTAAATATCACGATAAAACAGAGCGACATCAACATCCATGTCGGTCATAATTTCCTGCCAGAGACCGATTTCGTAGCTGACCGTTCGCTGGGCTTTGATGCGGGAATTTCCTAAAACCGTCGCATAATCTGCCGGCGCAATCTGAAAGGAATGATTCCGATATATTGCCGACATCTGGGGCATCTGAAAAAAGTGACCGTAGCTGAAATGCAGGACTGCTGTCTTGCCCAACAGATAAGATAAACCGAAACGTGGACTGACCTGTGTTTGCGAACCTGCTTTGGGATAGGTGGACATTTTTTCTTCACCACCGGGAACGCTACTGAAATCAGACTGGTTTGCCGGATTACGCAATTGCGAAGGATATACTGTCTCAGGATTGAAACGGTCGTACCGTACTCCAAGATTAAGCACCATGACATCAAATTCCACCTTATCCTGCAGGTAGGCGGAAAATTCGACCGGTTTGACCAGGTAGATATCAGAATAAACAGTTGAATCTGCCATGATGGTGGGCTCGTAGTATAAATAGTTACGTTTCCAGTTCCCGTTGACGAAGATTTCTTCATATTCCGATTCCTCCGGCAGACCGGAATAGACATTGCGAATCTCAGCCTCTTCATTATCCAGTCGGTGCTCAGTCCACAGCAATCCGGTTTTCAGACTGTTTCGTTTATTAAATTGCCAGGTCAGATCGAATTTCAGATTTGTGTCATCTATTGTACGACGAGTATGACCTTTCTGCTGTCCGCCGGTGTAAAAACCGGGACCGCTACTACTGAAATAGGCATCGTGTACATAACGAGAATCCAATGGATTTTCGTACAAATACCAACCCGTATAATTCGAGAGTTGCGAAAATTTGAGCTCATAAAACAGCTTCTGGTTGAGCATGTGGTTAAATGTCACCGCCCAGAGATTGGAAACTCCACGGGAAAAAGCCATACCATCCGGATTATATTTAAAACTATGATTATAGCTATGCCAGGTGTCATTATTCCAATTATACAAAAGCGACACTTTGAGATTTTTGAACATTTGCATTGAGAGCTTGCCCATGAAAGCCTGATTCACGGAACGATCCATCGGTACATAGCTACTGTCACCGTTGTGTTCCGAATACCACATGTCGGGATCGTCTTCAGTAAAATCACTGTAATCAGTTACTTGAAATCGCCGAATTCCGTTCAGATAATTTTTATTGTTCTGAGATCGGTAATTGGCAAAGAAATGAATCCGCTCTTTCAGGATCGGTCCGCTCAGAACAATCCGGTAATCCTGGTTTCGAGTGATCTCGGATTTATCCAATCCCGGAAATATATTGTTGTGGTTTGTAAAATAATTACCCAGGTAACCGGTAAACGATCCATGATAGTTATCCGTGCCATCCTTGGTCACGGCGTTCACGATACCGCTCATCGCTTTGCCATATTCAGCATTAAAGGTACCGGTGATAACCTCCAGGTCCGCAATTGCTTCCGGTTGGATTTCGGCGGAACGTCCCTGACCTTCGAAAGCCTCATCCACTTGCATACCATCAATCAAATACGATACTTCAGTCTGCCTGCCACCCCTGAAATGTCCGTTTACCACGCCAGCCTGCATTGAAACGATTCCGGATAAATTTTCAACAGGTAATATTTCAATTTTGTCGGCTGAGACATTCTTTACAGTACTGGTCTGATCCTTTTTGGTAGCGATTTTTTGTGCCTCCACAATCACCGCCTCGCCTTGAAGAATCGTCTTTTCCATACTGATTTCGACAAATGCAGTCCGGTTAACCGATACCCTCAAATTGCTGATGTTATAGTCCTTATAACCCATCATGCGGGCTTTCAAAGTATAGACGCCGGGTGCAACGTTAAGAATAAAAAAGTCCCCATTATAATCGGTCGCAGCACCGAGGTACGTATCAATAAGCATAATATTTGTGCCGATAAGTGGGTCGCCGGTCTCGGAATCAACGATCCGCCCCGCTATTTTACCGCTGACCTGTCCCATTGCCAGATGCCCGCATAAAAGAACGACAGAAATCATGGCATAAAGCACTTTTTGACCTATCGGAAATGACTTCATGGATAATCCTTTAAGATTTGGTTTTCACCTTCCAGCTACCGGGACTGACTAAAATACGACAGGGGCACAAATTCAGCGCCCCTGTCGTATCACCATTATTTCATCAACAGCATTTTAATAGTGCTGCTAAAATCACCTGCGACGATTCTGCAAAAATACATGCCTGTGGGAAAATTCTCGGCGTTCCAATTGATCGTATATTCACCGGCTTTGCGCTCTTCGTTCAACAAGCGCGACACCAGTTGCCCGCGAACATTGAAAATATCCAGCTGAACCAAACCCGTTTTTTCGATACTGTAACGAATCTGGGTGATCGGATTAAATGGATTCGGATAATTCTGACTCAGTCGGTAAGAATGGGCAGAAGCAGAGATATTTTCACGATCGATGGAATTGATGGTAGTCGTCTTATCCCCAATCCAGGTATAAATCCGCTCACTCGGATCTAAATAGACCATATCAGTGTTATCGGGAGACAAGGCAAGACCACTCCAATCCGCATCACTGCCGTCATTATCATGAAAGTAGAGATCCAATGGAATTCGCATTCCATTCACCGGGTGGAAACGATCATCTTCAATTGCCAGGGAATCCAGGGAAATTCTGGCTTCGAAGTAATAATCCTGGGGACCGCCCTCGAAGAAATAATCCGGGTCATCCGGAACCGCAAATGCCGCTCCGGTATAATCTTCGGAAATGCCCGATTCATTAAAGACAATCGCAAAATCAGGTTCAGAACCTCGCATTACGGATGTGTGCGCAGGACCTCTCCAATCAAAAAGACCAATATAGAATTCCAACTGGTCTTTTTCCCAGCTGTTTCCGGAGCCGGTAAATCCGTTGTAACTGTCATCAATCACATCGGCGGCAATATAGAGATAATCGTCATCTATTGCCAGATAGACAGTGGCTGATAAATCCTCAGCGCCACTGAAATCCTCCGACGCAGTCTGGGAAGATGGCAAACCATAGGACGTATTGGTCGTTGTAATTTCAAAAGGCAGAATGCCACTGTTGTACCAATCATTAAAATCACCATCCACAGCAAAACCGGCAGGCGCACCCAGCGCGATAGTCGGGACACCTCTCGCAGTATTACTGAGTGAACCCGTAGCCAAGCCTGCTTCTCCGATGTTACCAGCATTGTCGCTGGCGGTTACTGCGTACCAGTATTCAACGTCGTGATCCACCAAAGGATAGAAAAGATAATGAGCCAAGGTGTTTTCAGTGACTCCTTTATCTACAACATCGATATCCTCTGCATTGATGTCCGTAATAATATGCGGGCTGGCATAGACCGTATAAGTCTCGTTGACTTCACTTTCCAGACCATCCCAGAAAACGAGGTTGTAAAAACTTTGTGCGCTGGCACTGACATTTTGAACCTGAGCTGGCGGAATCCAGTCGAACTCAGGATTACCGGTCCAGATCTCATCGAAATAAACCGTCTTACCTTCGACCCAGCCTTGCTCACCAAGATCGGCTATAAAAAACTGGCTGACCTGGGAGGAATCAAATTCACCATCAACCATATCTTCGATATCATCATCCCAGACACCGGCAAATCGGTCGAAGTCCACCAGGGGAATTTTAACCTGTTTCCAGGTATCATCAAATCCTACGGCAGCTTCTTCCAAAACATAGATCGCCTGGAAAGCATAATCAGCCGTGCCCTCGTCTTCATCCGTATCTGCAAAACCGATCAGTAAATCCCCCAGACCGGCTGATGTTTTAATTTTAAACTGCAGGGTGTCGGTCTGCCATGCAAATTGAAGATTCTTAGGGGATGCAAGGTCAAAGAAAATTCCATCCCACTCTTCTCCGGTTGTCCATTTGATTGAGGTAGTCTGTTCTCCGGCGTCTTCCTCGTCAGTGATCTCGGTTGTACCGCTCCAGCCGACTGAGAGGCTGACATTCGAGGGAATACTCTTCCCATTGAAGAATATCAGATTTACATCCGATTGTCCGCCGGCTTCCAGATTATCGAAAATAATTACGCCGGATACTGTATCCATGGCAGCCCCGTGGAGTGTGCCATTCTGGGACCATTCAAACATAATCCTGTGGATTTTATCTTTGTCAAGGACTTTGTTACCGTCCTGGCAACCGCCCCAGGGATTTTGCCAGAGTTCCGGACCTTCGGCTGGATTGGAGATATCGGCGTTATCCAGGTTGATGACATATTGGTTCCAGCCTGGTGAATCATCAAGAACAAAACGATCAACACACCATTGCTCAGGATCATCAATTGAGGAACCTTCGCCTCCGTCATCCAGAATTATTCTCAAAAGTACATTGTTTGCCATGGAAGCCGGTTGCTCATTGTAATACCAGAAGCTGATTTCGGAATACGGTGACAAATCAAAAAAACCTTCCGAGTCAGGATAGGTATAAGAAATATCAATCCACCCACCGTATTGATCGTACGCTTCATTTTGCCACTCGACCTTCAATGCAGCACTGCCATCGTGTACGATTACATTCTCCTGCGACAAATTGAGATGTTGCCGGTCAGTAGTCATCTCGCTAATTGTCAGGTTAGGATCAGGATACTCTTCAAAGCCTGTCAACAGCCACTGTCCGAATGAAACAGATATTGCCAGGCATAGAATCGCTACTAAGCTAATAACCTTTTTCATCTGTCCTCCTTGCTTTATTAAGCATTTTTAATTAATTGCGACTATGTTACCGTCCTCGGAAATTGGCAGCATAACTCGCATTTGCTGAAAAAATTAATAAATCATTCCTCCTCTTTTTGGGATTAAAAATATACTGGCTTAAAGCTCTAACATGATTGACGCTCAATTAATTTGACATTCAAAAACTTGTGCACCGGTGCTTTCTGCTTGCCCGTAATCAGATTCAACAGAAGCTTGATGGCGCTGACTCCCAGTTCGTACAGCGGTTGTTGAATCGTTGTCAGTGCCGGTTGAACATATCTCGATAATTCAATATTATCAAAGCCAATGACGGCAATATCTTTGGGGATTTCAAGCCCGGCTTCTTTGATTCGCTGCATGGCGGCGATTGCCATGTAGTCATCGGAACAGAAAATTGCCGTGGGGCGTTCCTTTAACGTTAATAATTTTCCGACTTCATGATACGCTTTTTCCTTTTTGAAATCCCCATAGACAATGTACTCTTCGGGGTATTTCAAGCCAACCTCAGCCATCGCTTCCTGGAATCCTTTTAAGCGGTCTTTACCATTGGTTTCATTCATGCTGCCGGCTACGAAAGCTATTTTGCGATATCCCCGATCATACAGATAATGGACCGCTATTTTCGCGCCCTGTTTATTGTGAGTATCAATAAAATTATAATCTCTGCCAAATTTTTTATGGTTGATCAATACAAAAGGCAGTTTTGATTTTAGCAAAGTGGGTAATTTTGGATCATTCATTTTTGTCTTAAGCAATAACAAACCATCAATCATATTACTGTTGGTTGTATCTACATATAAGCTGTCCTGTTCGCGATCCAGATCCACCGGAAAAAGCATAATCCGGTAGTCATTATCTTTAATAATAGTCATCACACCACTCAGCACCTGAGCGATATACTCGTCCATAAAGATAGATTCGGTTTTAGGAACAATGATGCCGATAATCATCGAACGCTTACTTGACAAACTTCTGGCAATTAAATTGGGTTGATAGCCCATTTCGCTGATAATTTCTTTAATACGTTTTGCCGTTTCAGGGGCAACATGCCCCTTTCCGCTCAGCACCCGCGAAACCGTCATTTTCGATACATTTGCCCGATGCGCAATATCTGAAATTGTTATTCGTTTTCGCACCTTTCAGCTCTCCTAATATCAAGTTTTTACAGCTGCTGTATAATGAGCATCGTAGTACAATGCTCCCGCCCCAAGAATCGCAATCTTGGGAGAATCGGTCACTTCAATTTTCAGGTTATTTCTGGTCGGTTTATAGGGAAAGTCCTCCAGCACTTTCCACATTTCACTATTAAAATACTTATAGGATTTGCTGATCGATCCACCAATGATGATAATTTCAGGATCAATGGTAAACAGGATCATCGTGATTGCCTGACCGATATGATATCCGAATTCACCGAATATCTCCAGAGCCTGTTTATCGCCCTGCTCGGCACGCTCAAAAAACCGATGTCCGTTCCCAGCGTGCATTTCAGCAAAAAACTGGCTGCTGCAATAATACTCATAATTGCGATCTTTGTAAGGCACCATTCCAAATTCACCGGCACCACAATTTCTCCCGGTATATAAATGATTATGAATAATGATCCCGGCACCAAATCCAGTTCCGAGAGTTATCCCAACGACATTTTGATAACCACGAGCCCTTCCGAAGTACTTTTCACCGAGAACAAAACAGTTCGCGTCATTGTTGACATAAACCGGACAATTGAAATGCACTTCAAGTTTGTCCTTTAAAAATACTTCCTTCCACGCTGGTATATTGACAATATCATAGACTATGCCCCGATCTACTTCAACGATCCCCGGCACTCCGACCCCGATACCTTCTATATCATTTGAATAAACCTGTTCGATGGCTGCGATGACCTCGTTCAGGATAACGTCTTCACATTTATCTGCAGAGATCGGACTATAATATTCCTTCTCGATTTTGTTCTTTCTGATTCGCCCGACCTGAATTTTGGTACCACCCAGATCGACACCGATAATCGTCTTGTCCAACATTCTTTTCATAGGCTGATCACTATTCGACTTTTTTTAAATTAATTGTTTTATTACTGATGATGGGTTTTGCCCAAAAACCGATACTAAGTATATAACCCAGCGTCACATATAAAAACATCATTCCGAATTTCAGGGAAACCAAATCTCCCAAGCCACCGATAATCAGCGGTATAAAGGCACCCCCGACAATCCCGGTGCAAAGAATGCCGGAAAAAGAGCCATGATGTTTTTCGACCGAATTCAACGCCAGTGAAAAAATAATAGACCACATCACCGAAAGAAAAAATCCGGCGGCAGGCAATCCGTACAACGCCATTTTCGCCGTTCCGAAAAGTGCCAGTGTCAGACTGATAATCGCTGCGGAGGAAAACCATATAAGGACTTTCCGGCTGTCAAAAAACTTCAGCAGAATCAGCCCAAGGACACAACCTGCAGTCAGTAAACCCCAGAACGATGAGACCGCATCCGCACCGGCAATCAATGGATCATAGCCATGATAAACCGCCAGATATTTCGACATCCAGTTTGCAAATCCCTGTTCCGTACCGACATAGGCAAAAATACCAATGAAGAATAAAATAACCATCTTTTCCTGAAAAAGACTCTTGGTCAGTTGCAGCGTTCCGACCCGTTCATCTTCTTTCAGTTCAATTTTAGGAAGACGAACGATTATCAGGACAACTACCATTGCCAGGGTTACTGCCGTAAACACCCAATACAGCGACACCCACGGGAGATGCTGCGGAACTACTGCCGCCAGAAAGCGGATGACGGCATTACCTTCCCCGGTGAAATTTTGCAGACTTTGCACAAGGGATGAATAGACCTGGGGACTGAGAAACGACGCCGACCCGAATACAAGTTGTGCCATTACCGAATTAAACGCAAAATGCTCTTCACCCCCGGCAGCCCGCAATAGCGGATTAATCGCCACCTGCAGCATTGCCATGCCAATCCCGATTATGAACAGCGAAATGATCGCTATCGAAAATCGCGGTACCGAAGCAAACAGGAGCGAGCCAATCAATGCCAGGATAAATGCTACCGTCATAATTGTTTTGGCGCTGTATTTATCAACCAAAATACCGGATGGAATCGACATTACGCCATAGGCTGCAAAGAATGAAAAGGGTAAAAATGCCGCCAGCGCCAGGTGGGAGAGTTTGAATCCTTCAATAATGTCAGGAATTAACGGTCCCAGGATATTGGTTAAAAAGGATATTACGAAGAAAATAAGAAAAATCAAGAGCACTATCAGGTAATTTCTTTTCATCGGAATTCTACTCCTTGTCTATTTTACAGTCCTTAAAATTCCAGCCATTGACTACCAATTCAGGCAGATCGTTTTCCAGGTCTTTAGTATCAAAATGTGCTTGCAGATGCCGGCTTTCACCAGGCAATAAACTGATATAATTATCTTCCCAGAATATCGGCAGAATGACTTCACCGGTTTTCTCGGACACGATCTGCATTTCAATAAAAAAAGCAATGTTATCGCTGGTATTTTTAAGGACTACATTTATCTGTTGTTCATCGCCTGCTACTTGAGTTTGATACTTGACAGTCACAGTCGCTTCAGGCATTCGGTTCAGTTCCGTAAAATCAGCATACTGTTTCAGCGGCGTGTAAAACCACTCTGAGTTTTCAAAATCAGGGATGTCTTTCTGAGTTGAAAGCCAATAAAAATTCCGATCGATTTCCGTGCCACTATTGACATCGACCAAACGCAGATCGAGAAAGTACACGGGTGTCAGGTCAAGGTTTTTCGGAACATCCATTATTTTCTGCGAACTGTTTGGGGATAAATTTATTTCGATCTGATTTTCAAACATTTTCAGGGACTGAAAATTAAATACACGTATTTGCGCCTGCAGAGCCGGAACTGCTTCAAGGGTTTCATTCACAACCCAGATATCATTAAACGCATAACGATAGAGGATATGGTGCGGCTGACACGCTTTTTTGGCACCATAAAATGCGCCATTCGGCATTAAATAGCTGTCATATAATTGCCAGTACATTTCCGGCCAGGCTGAATTCAGCATCCACTGGATAATGCCTGTCGAATTTGGTTTATGGGCAGCAAAGGCTTCAAACATCGGGCGCATCAATTCATAATTCAGCAGTTGCGCTTTCTTCAAATACCCTTCCAATCCACTTGCTTTGCCATAGCGCTGGTTGAGCCCGGTGTCATATTTTTCTAATTTATTAAACTCATGCCGCCCGCAGTGAAAATTCCAAAGCTCATTAATCGGCCATAATTTTTCTGGTGGGATCATTTTTTTGATACTCGCCAAAGGCGGAACCTGCGCGCCGGGACCGGTTTCGGTGTTAAACCCGAAAGCCCCGCCGTTGCTCGTATCGGCATACCAGTAAACCGGTGGTGTAAACGCATAGGGTCCGCGCATTTTCATCCGGGTTGGTCCGGTTATTTTACTCACTGCTTCGCTGGCTGACATAACGCAGGGACGGGTAGAATCGATACTCTCTAATATCGTCAAAAATTCTGTTTCCAAAGCCGGTCGCGGAATTTTATCACTGCCTGCCATCCACACAAAAATGCTCGGGTGATTGCGCAACCAGACGATCTGATCGCGCCAGTAGTTTGATACGAGTTTAATGTCATTGGCGGATTTTACACCACCATACCGATCGCACTTTTTCCCCAGATAACCGTCCCATTCCCAATGACAACTCCAACCCACCATGATTAAGATGCCATAGCGGTCGCACAAATCATACATGGTTTGATCCTGCCCCCAGAAACCCTCCAGACGAATGGTATTCAAATTCATGTGTTTGACATATTTGATCTGATTTTCAAGATTCTCTGCGGTATTCGCCAGCAGCAGATCATCCACCCAGCCACCACCCTTGATCAGGATCGGCTCACCGTTTATCTTAAAACCACGATGCCCGGAATCATTGACATAATCTTCGACTTTTCGGATCCCGAATTGTAAATCCGTTTCGTCAGACAACCGTTCACCCACAATGCATTCCAAATGCAGGTCATATAAATTCGGTTTTCCATAATTATGCGGCCACCAGAGTCTGGGATTTTCGATTTTAAGCTGCGGAAATTCATCCGCTGATAACACAACCGTTCGAATCTCCTCAGCCTCCAACTCAAGCTGTTTTTCAAAAACGATTGTGCCGATTCTGCCGGTGATCTTGCCCTGGACCGGTGTCTGTTTTTGATTTTCCAATTGAAATGAAATATTCAAGTCAGCAGTAACCGGTGATGCAAAATTGATATCGCTTTTCACATAGGGATCCGTCAGCCGGATATCACCAGTAAAAGAGATGGACACTGGACGAAAAATTCCCATATTTGCATCCGGCGGTTGGGGATTCCAATCAACAAATCCGATGGTAAAATCACCGGGAACCGGCGGTATGACTTCAATGGCTAGGCAGTTTTCCCCGGTTTGCAAATATTCTGTTATTTTCAAATCAAACCGTCGAAATGCCCCCTTAATCGAATCTGAAGAGGCAAGCAGATGCCCATTTAGCCAGATATTAGCAGAATAATTAATGCCATCGATTTTCAGATTCGAATTTTGTTTTAATTGCGATGGCGCAACCTTGAACGTTTTCCGGAACCACCAGTTCTTTGTAAACTGATCAACCGGTATTTTGTCCAGATTATCAGAGAAGTACAGATCCTCATAAAGACCATTTTCTACCAGCACATGCAAAATGGTATTTGGTACCTGTGCCTTGTACCAGTTTTCGGGAACAAAATCCGGATTGCTGATCTTCGTTTCGTCATGAACAGTTTTTTCAGCTGACTGAACAAGCCAGCCGTCTTCCAGTTTAATCGTTTGGGGCTTAGTTATCATCGCGCATTGAAATAGCGTACAAATCCCAAGACCTGAAATCAAAACCAGGGCAATGATCCAATTGAACCAACCAGTTGCTCTATTCATTATACCTCATTTAATGTTACCGTTATCTGTTACCGGTAACATAATAAATCATTTAGTGCAAGGCAAGAAAATTTTAAATAATTGAGCAGACAGGAGTAACTCTATCGATCTACAAATTTCAGGAAGAATCCCGAAAATTTAGGACTTGACCATTAAAAATGTGGATTATATTTTTACTCGTCATTTGAGTAATGACAATTATTTTTAGATTTTGTACATAATGAATTTTTTTATAGCTTGTCTCACAAAGTAATGTATGTTTAGCAATTTATTAACGAAGTTACTTACAGGAATTTGAATATGAATTTACATGAAGAAAAATATGCCGGGTTTGCCCTGGTAAAAGAGATGCTCGAAACCGTCGAAATCATTCGGAATTTCAGGACAAAAGACCTCGGCGCCGTCATCAAAGCCTTAAAGGAAACCGGCAAACTGTTCTTATCAGGAGAGGGATCATCCCGTATTTTCCCGGCGAAAAACGCCATCAACATTGCCCAAAAAAATGCTCTGCCCCTGACAATTTATACCGAAGGCAGCCGACAGGCTGCTGAATTGGACCTGAGTGACTACGTTTTATTCGGCGCATCCAATTCCGGTAAAACCAAAGAAATTATTGCCCTGTTCAATACTCGTCCCGCCGCAAAGAAGTACGCACTTACTGCTTACCAGGGATCACTCCTGGGAAAACTCAGTGATGACGAGTTCATTCTGAATTGCGGAAAAGAAGAGGCGGTTGCCGCGACAAAGAGCGTAATCGAACAGGCTCTGTTTTATCATAAATTGCTTTACACCTGGATGGGGAAAGAGCTCGATTCAGACACACTGAATACTCTCGCCGATTTTTCCCGGCAGGTTTTGGAAATGAAAATCGATCCTGAGATTACTACCTTAATTAAAAACGCGCAGATTATCTATTTTTCCGGGCGAAATGTTGGTGCCGCCGAAGAAGCCGCCTTGAAAACCAATGAAATTATCCGCAAAAAGTCTGCTTACCTGGAAGGAACTTATGCCGTCCATGGTATTGAAGAAGCTATGGAAGCCGGAGAAATGATCATCCTGATTGATCCGTATCCGGAAGATGAAAAAATATTCAAAGAAGTTTTGGTGGACGAGGTTGGCATGAACGCGATCGCCATCAGCTCGCATAAAACCAGCTTTCCAACCATCGAAATACCGACGTTGGACAGCTTTGATTATTATCTGCAGTTACAGGCATGCTGGAATATATTAATTGAAGCCGGCATCGCTAGCGGAGTGGATCTGGACAAAACGGAACGCGCCCGTAAAGTAGGCAATGAGTTTATTTTGTAATTTTTGACAATTATTACGGCATGGATTCAATTTTAGCGGAACTGAAACTTTTATTGTCGATGATGGAATCGGCATCAATAAACACTCCAACTATAATGAGGTAATCATGAAACTATTCACGCTGCTTGCTGTATCAGCCCTTTTTACAGTCACTGCCTGTTCGAAATCAGCGGATGAATTAGCGGTTGTTCAGGGCGTTGATCTGAATCGCTATCTCGGCAAATGGTACGAGATTGCCACAATTCCCGCCCGCTTTCAATTAGGCTGCCATTGCGTCACCGCGGAATACAGTCTTAAAAATAACGGACGAATCAAAGTCGTCAACAGCTGCCGAAAAGATAGCGCCGAGGGACCATTCAAATCCGTCACCGGTCGGGCAAAGGTGGTCAGAGGCTCGAAGAATGCCAAGCTGAAAGTCAGTTTCTTTCGTCCATTCTGGGGCAATTACTGGATCATCCAACTCGACCAGGAAAATTATCAGTGGGCAGTGGTCAGCGATCCGTCCCGGAAATATTTATGGATTTTATCACGAACACCACAGATGGATGAGGAATTATATCAAAAGCTCGTAGATTATTGTAAGTCAGTTGGGCTTAACACAGACCTGTTAGTTAAAACAGATCAATCGTGTCATTATTGATTTATCTTTGCTTTGCGAAAGTTTTAAACTTTCGCAAAGTTTGTATTTCGACACCGTCATATTTCAGATGGTGAATATTTTAAGCACCAAATTCCAATCCACAATTCCCAAATAAAATCCAAATCACAATTAACAAAATTTCCATTCAAGATCATACTACCACCGGATACTAACGTTTGGAATTTGAAAATTGGGATTTATTTGTTATTTGGGATTTTTCTTCCTTAACAACATCTCCACCGGTGTCAGATACTTTTTATCATTATTGCACTGCTTGCAGCAGGCAACGATATTGCCCTTATTGCTCTTCCCGCCCCGGGCAACCGGTACAATGTGATCCATGGTCAGTTCATCACGGGGGAATTGCTTCCCGCAATAGTGACAGATC
Organism: uncultured bacterium; assembly: GCA_964605705.1. GTDB lineage: Bacteria > Fidelibacterota > UBA2242 > UBA2242 > UBA2242 > CAZSDW01. The sequence goes on along the minus strand of CAZSDW010000042.1, from coordinate 9,255 downwards.
CCCTGGTTCATTTTATTCTGCCACCACTGGCTTTTGCGAAGCTCTTTCGCTTTTACCCGTTCCCGGGCAATATGTTTTTTATCTTTTTCGATGGGAATCCAGTCACTCATGCCGGAAAGTTAAGCGTTTTCCGGATTTATTGGAAGGACTGAATCGTCGTCTGATCGACAATCCCGACAATAATCGACCGCAGGGGTGCGGTACTGTCCTCCACTATCTGCCGAGCGGAATTGCCTTCATCAATAATCAGGACAGTTTCACCGGCGCCGGCGCCAACGGAATCGATGGCAATAATATACTTGCCTGTAGGTTTGCCTTCCACAGTCAGGCGATCCACAAGGAGCAGTCGCTTATTATCGTAGAATTCATGATTGATTGTAGAGACAATCGAACCACTGATTCTGCCAAGGATCATTCGACCTCCTCATTGTCCAGCTTGACGTCATCGACAATCCCGATGATCGTTGCATCGACCGGCACAAATGTCGTCTCCAGCGCCATGGCTGCTTCGCGCCCGCCTTCATAATAGATCAGTTCGTCCGTTCCTGCCATGCGGGTCGAATCAGCTGCTACAATCGTATTACCGGTTGGATTCTGGTTTTTATCCAACGGCTGAACCAGCAACATCGGCACACCTTCCAAGCCTTTATAAACAACACAGGGTGTCAGAGTGCCAATCACTTTTCCCAACAACATCAGAGTTCCCCACCTTCCAGTTTTTTCGCATCGGTATTTCTAAACTGACTGCTCTGCTCCAGCTGTCTGGACATTTCCGAATGGAGGTTCGGAATCAGTGATTCATTTAAAATCACTCCCTGATCTGCCAGTACGCTTCTTGAAATATCCAGAGCTTCCCTGACCTCTTCAATTTTTCCATTATAAATGACAAAGGCTTTACCACCGATATCATCGGCTAACCGGATTTCCGTAATAATCACCCGGGCACCTTTAATAGCGGCGTCAGCCGCTTGAAGGATCGCTGCGACCGAAGACGTTTCGAATACTCCCAGCGCTTCCAAGGTACACTTCGACCGCTTTCCTGAAATGGCATCATTTATGTCGGGATGAATATCAGGGAGCAATACCCGGTCCAGGACCTGTTCTGCACCGATACTCAGTCCTTTTTGAAAGGAATCCTCAACAGATGCAACACTGCCGCCGATGAGCACCAGGTATTTTCCGTTATGCACTGTACCGGATTTTAGAACCGAAATTGGGGCGGCTTTGATCATGGCGTCACTGGTTAAAATCCCGGTGGCAATGTTTGATAGTTCAATTAATGCTAATGCTGGATATTTTTTCATTATACAATCCTAAAATGGTCAACGAGAACACAACGTCTTTCCCTGGAAAAACTGCGCGGATCGGTCAACCCTTCGCCGGTCGGGCTGGCAATCGAAAAGGAGCAATACCCTTCTCCGCCAAAACCCAAGCCTGAAAAAGCGGGACCGTTTTTCACAAAAATGCTGCAATTCATTTCCTTTGCCATGCGGCTCAAATTATCGAGATTCTTCGAATGCATAATTGCCGAGTGACCAAATCCATGCTCGGCTTTTTTCGCAATGTCGATCGCTGTATTCGCATCCGACACCCGAACCAGGGGCATGATCGGCATCATTTGCTCAGTCCAGACCAGCGGATGTCCCTTGGAAACCGGGGCAATCGCCAGGCGGATTGAATCATCCACCTGCATCCCGATTTTCGACAGGATGACACTCACATTTTTGCCAATCAGAGATTTTTCCATAACCGCCGGTTCACCAGGACCATTATTCTTAGCAAAAATGACCTTATCCAATTGCGAAACCTGATCAAAGGTCAATACAACCGCATTGTGTTTTGGAAAGGCTGCCAGCAATTGGTCTGCCACGGACTCTACCACAAAAACTTCCTTTTCATCCACACAGATAATGTTATTGTCCATGGATCCACCACGCACAATATCCCGGGCAGCGGTATCGATATCCGCCGTTTCATCGACGACAACCGGTGGATTTCCGGGTCCGGCGCAGATAGCACGTTTCCCACTGGTCATTGCGGCTTTCACGACTGCGGCGCCACCGGTTACAACCAGTAAACGAACTCCCGGATGCTGCATCATTTCCTGAGCACTGGCAACCGTGGGCTCAGAAATTGCCGTTACCAGATTCGGCGGACCGCCGGATTCAACAATTACCTGATTCAGCAGCTGAATATTATAAATGCTGACCTTTTTCGCCGATGGGTGCACATTGAATACGACGGCATTCCCGGCAGCAATCATTCCGATACTGTTACAAATGATTGTCGATGTCGGATTCGTCACCGGAGTAATCGCGCCAATGACGCCATAAGGAGCCAGTTCAACCAGAGTCAGTCCCCGGTCACCGGTATAGGCAGCCGGTTTTAGAACTTCGGTCCCCGGCGTTTTTTCGGCAACCAGCCGATTCTTCTGAATTTTATCCTCCACCCGTCCCAAACCAGTCTCTTCATGCGCTCGCCTCGCCAGGTCTTCGACATGTGAAAGCATTGATTTTCGAATACTGGCAATAATTTCATTACGCTTTTCCAGGGTCAGGCTCATCAGTTTCAAATGGGCTTCCCGGGCGGCATTGACAGTAGCGTCAATGGTTGTGAATATTCCCATATTCGGAACTGATTCCGAACCTTTCGGAGTAAGCGAAGAAATACTACCGGCTTGCACGGGCTGCTTCCCTTCCATCATACCGGCTATCCGGGATGCAATCGTATCTATTTGCGCGTTGCTGAGAGGCGTCACAATTTTTCTCCTTGAAAAATAATCCTCAATAATTTCCTAATGATAGACTGATTAATCGTCACGACCTTTTTTGTATCTTATCTCACCCTTTACTTCCCAGTTATCGACGATTGCCATCGCCACCGCATCACAGGGTTTCTTATCAGTCCGCTCAGTCTGGCGGGCGGAACTTCCGGTAGCATAGAGAACATATTCACCCACACCAGCATCCACAGCGTCGGCAGCAATTACAAAACCGCTGTTTGTTTGTCCATCAAGATCGACCTGCTGCAAGACCAGGAATTTCAATCCTTCAAGATGCGGGTCCTTCTGGGTCGAAACAACCGTACCCGTTACTTTGGCAAGAATCATATTGCCTCCGGTTTCTTATTTCTTTTTTGCGTCGGCTTTACGTCCAAGCGGTAAAATTTCATCAACATTCTGATGCGGACGTGCAATTACGTGTACGGATACAATTTCACCGATACGCGCAGCACTGACCCTGCCGGCATCACAGGCGGCTTTGACAGCAGCGACATCACCACGAATCACCGCGGTCACGTAACCGCCACCGGTCTTTTCATATTGAACCAACTCGACTTTTGCTGCTTTTACCATTGCATCAGCGGCTTCAACAACTGCTGAAAAACTTCTGGTTTCGATCATTCCTAATGCATCTGCCATTTTACTTTCCTCCAGATATTTTTAATTAATGTTTATTTTTCCTGAACTTTTCCTTCGATATCTTCAATTGCTTTGACGGCAGCTTGCCAGCCGACATCAATATCTTTTTCCTCGCCGCCGAGGTAAATTCTGCCAAAACTTCCAAATGCGCGAACGTCCAGAATATTGATTTCCGCAGCTTTTTCGGCTTCATTAGCCGCTAAGGCGGCATAAGCGGCTGGCGCGACTTCCATAACAAAAAGCGTCTGTCCCGGAATAATCATGTTACCAAAGCGCATCCGGTTGATCAGCTGGGTTTGATAATCATCGACCCGGCGGATGACCTGTTTGGAGTAAATCTTCGGTTTCCAGCGATCGGTTTCTTTTAACTCAAGGGCATCCAGAATGGCAGCGCCCGCCTGGCGGACATTTGCCTGGGATTCCGAATGAATTTCCAGCATTCCATAGAGTCGCTCGACAATCTGCATTCCCGGCGTTACTTTGGTGGATTTCAATGCAATATCGGTAATCCGATTGATTTCAATCCCGGGCGAAATTTCAATATACAATGATGCCATTCCGGCAATCGGTAAAAATCCCTTGGCGACCGTGCCAAGGTAAGCCGCATATTGCGGTTGTAAATTATCTAAAAATACATAGGCTCGCAGGTCAACCACTTTACCCTCCTTTAATCATTATTTAATTTGATACCGTCATAGCTTTGGCACCACCGACAATTTTTATACTGGCACTGGCGCCGATTCGGTTCGCTCCGGCTTTGATCATTTTTTCGGCATCTTCATAGGAGCGGATTCCGCCGGCAGCTTTGACGCCAATGCCGGAATAACCGACAACTTTACGCATCAGGGCAACATCTTCAGCCGTCGCACCATGCGGACCAAAGCCGGTCGATGTCTTGACAAAATTCGCCCGCGCTTTTTTTGCCAGTTCACAGGCGCGAACTTTTTCATCATCGGTCAGCAGCGCAGCTTCGATGATGACCTTACTGATGGCGCCACCGTCTTCACAGGCTTCACAGACCATCCGAATGTCCCGATACACCAGTTCATCATTTCCGCTTTTCAAAGCGCCAATATTGATCACCATATCAATTTCTCTGGCACCATCGCGAATCGCCTGGCGGGTTTCCATCGCCTTGATTTCCGGCAGATGGGCTCCGGAAGGAAATCCAACTACGGTACAGACCTTCACTGGTGATCCGGCTAACTCTTTCGCTGCCAGTGCCACAAAACTGGGACTGATGCAGACAGTCGCAAAATTGTATTCTCTGGCTTCCGTACAGATTCGCTTGATATCAGCTTCCGTCGCATTCGGGCTCAAAATCGTATGATCGATACAGTGGGCAATGTCGCCCGGCACGCAATCACAACCGGTTCCGTCGTGATACCCCAGCCGCTGCACACCAAAATCCAGAAATTGCCGGATAGTTTCAGGTTTTCTTTCAACGGTAATTCCACACGTACAGACCATATCCGAATCTTTATGGTCCGGATTGGAAGAGGACACTGAGACATCTCGCTGCTGAAGCAGCTGGTTCACCCGATCGGCTATTTTTACAAGATCTTCATTGGATATATCTGTCAAATTTTCCTCCCTGGTCTCTTGAAAATTTGCATCGAAAATTTTTGTATTCACTTCATCTTTATCCAGTTCATTGATCATCGCCACCCGTTTTAAATGACGCTCAACGGTGCAGGCATTGGATAAAAAGGTCAACGCGATTTGCTGTGCGAGGGCTTCACCGATCAATCCGGCACCCAGCGTCAGTACATTTGCGTCATTGTGTTCCCGGGCATTTTTCGCGGTTGAGATATCATAACAGAGCGCTGCCCGGACTCCCTTGACTTTATTGGCAACCATGGAGGACCCGATTCCTGCGCCGTCAATCACAATTCCAAAACCGGCATTTTTTGAAGCAACCCGCTGGGCGACCGCGAAGGCAAATTTCGGATAATCTACTGACGCCGTGCTGTCCGTTCCGCAATCCAGAATCTTAAAACCATTGTCCTCTAAAAAACTTTTGAGTTTTTCTTTCAATGGATAACCGCCGTGATCGGCACCCAACGCAACTATTTTTTGTAATTCCTGTATCATCATTATATCGTTTTATTAATTGTCCAGTAACAGTTCATTGGCAACCCATTCATCTGTCACCAACACATTAAATAATTTGCCGGCTAACGCCCCTCGAATAGCAGGCAATTTCTCTTTTCCGCCGGCAACGGCGATTGAATATTCTTTTTTTAACAATTCTTCCAGGTCAATCCCGATGGTGCGGGAATTCAATTCCGGCGAACATATATTTCCATTGTAGTCAATAATCCTGGAACAAATATCAGCGACCGCTCCCCTTTGTAACAGCGCATTTACCTCTTCTGCTTCAAAATAATCTGACTTGACGAGAGCCGAATCATGATCAAAGAGACCGATTGTAAAAACAGCAATTTCGGCTTTGCGGGCAATTTTTAGCGTATATGCAATATTTTTGTCGGAAATAATCGCCGTTTTGACTTCCACACGGTCAACGATTGCCGGCAACGGAAGCAGGTAAGGAATAGCGCCACAGGTAAGCCCGATTTTTTGCGCAACTTCACTGGCATGGGTATCATATTCAGCCCGGGATACTCCTCCGTTTAATTGTACCACAATAGAATCGTTTAACCGCTTCCTGGTAACATGTCGCGCTACCTCCAGCATTGTGCTACCCCAGGACACTCCTAAAATCGTACCCGATTGAAACAGATCATCCAGTAATGCTGCTGCAGCCGATCCAAGATTTTTTTTAATAATTCGAGCATCGTCACTGACGTCCGGGACAACAATCACTTTTTTAAGATTATATTTTTCACAAAGTTGGTTTTCGAGATTGGTTCCATAATCGGAAGGATCAACAATTTTTATATTGACAATTCCCTCGTCCCGCGCCTGTTGTAACAGCCGGGATACACCAGGTCGGGAGACCCCCAGTCGCTGGGCAATCTGCAGCTGACTTAAATTATGCTCGTAATAAAGCCGGGCTGCTTCAACAAGTGTATTTGTATGGATTTGTTTATCTTTCATAATCTGAACATTTGTTCATATATAATTAACATCTGTTCAATTTTAAAGAACATAATTCGGCATGTCAAGAAAAATCTGACGGTTTATCCAACTTTTTTAAAAAATATTTATTGATGAATTATAGACGGTTCTCGAAAAAATTCACGAATGGTTCTGCCGTTTTTTCGACCTCTTCCAGTGTCGGAGCCTCAGCGTAAATTCGGATAATCGGCTCCGTATTCGACGGGCGCATATGAACCCAGCGATCGCTCCAGATGAATTTAATACCATCCTGAAGGTCGAACTCAAGTGGTTTTGCTAACTTTTTCAAATCCTCAATCAGATCTTTCAGCTGTAAATTTCCGCGCTGGACCTTCTTTTTGATCATGACATATTGCGGCAATTCCTCCATCAACTCCGAAAGCGGTTTTGCCTCTTCGGCAAGAAGTTGCATCACCAACGCAGCCGCCACCAGGGAGTCGCGTCCGAGATGCGCCTCGGGCAGCAGGACCCCGCCATTGCCTTCACCACCGATTGCGGCATCAATGTCCCGCATTTTTTTGGCGACATTAATCTCGCCGATAGCCGTTCGGAATACGGTTGCGCCGTACTTTTTCGCCACATCATCGACTGCCATGGTTGTTGAAAGATTGGTGACTACTTTTTGGTTCATATTCGTGAACTTCGATAAGACAAGCTTTTCAGCTAAAACCAAGGTATATTCTTCCGAAATAGGTTTCCCGAGATTCGACACAATCGCAAGCCGATCGCCATCTGGATCAATTGCCAGACCGAGATCAGCCTGATTTGCCAAGACCGTGGCGTTCAGCTCCACCAGATTTTCCGGCAATGGCTCCGGGCTGCGGGGAAAGGGCTGATCGTGATGACAGTTCAGTTCAATCACGTTACAACCAAGCCGGCGCAACAGTGCCGGAACCGCCCGATAAGCCGCACCATTTACCGCGTCAACCACCACATTAAAAGCGGCTTTTTTAATTTTCATACGATCCAGATAGGGCAACGCTAACACCGATTCAATATGATCATCCACGATGGTTTCATAGGATTCCAGAATGCCTTTTTTCTTTTCAAAATCCTGGTATCTATCGGAGAGTTCAATCCGGCGTTTCTGAAGGAATTTCATTTCACCAGCGTCCAGAAACATTCCATCGGAGCCGATAAATTTCAGACCGTTCCAGGGTAAAGGATTATGACTTGCGGTAATGACAATTCCACCAGACGCTTCCTGATCTTCTACGGCAAATTGGACAGTGGGTGTTGGACAAATACCCAGATCGACCACCGTCTTTCCGGCATTTTTCAGAGCTTCCAGCAGGATTGATTTAATCTGAATGCCACTCTGCCGGGTATCGCGACCAACCAGTATTTTCTGACCTTTGCAAAATCCCGCAAAAGCCCAGGCATAAGCACTGATAAAATCCCGGTCCAATTCCGTTTCAAAGCCCCGAACACCCGACAAACTTTCAATCAACATAGCTACTCCAATTAATATTAAACCCACCATTCATAATGAAGGTGGGCTGGCAATTTATCAATAATCTGGATTCTTTTCAATTACAGTAATTAATTTTCCTGAAGCCAGGTATTATGCCAGGATAATTTTGCTTGTTCCCGGCATTTTTCAATGACCTGAATCACTCCATTTTGCAAGCGGATTATATAACTAACCCAAATATGTTCGTAATTTTTTACTGCGCGATTTATGCCGCAGCCGGCGAATCGCTTTTTCCTTAATCTGGCGAACCCGTTCACGCGTAAGACTGAATATTTCTCCAATTTCATTCAGGGTCAATGCATATTCCCGATCGATCCCGAAATACATTTTAATGACTTCGCTTTCACGATCTTTCAGAGTCCTCAACGCGTCCCGGATTTCCTGTTTGAGAGATTCACCCATCAGTCGATAATCCGGCATCGGTTGGGCGTCATCACTGATGACATCGATCAGTGAGTTCCGCTCGCCATCCCGAAAAGGTGCATTCAGGGAGTGATGTCTTCTGGAGATTCGGATTGCATCAGAAACCTCATAGGTATGCATATCGAGTCCACTGGCAATTTCATCCTGCCGGGGTGCCCGCTCGTACTGCTGTTCCAGGATTTCGGCTTCCTTGGTTATTTTCCCAATTGTACCAACCCGGTTTAATGGCAAGCGTACAATCCGGGAGTGTTCCGCGAGTGCCTGAAGAATTGACTGTCTGATCCACCAGACCGCGTAAGAAATAAATTTAAAGCCCCTGGTTTCGTCGAACCGTTCTGCGGCTTTGATCAATCCCAGATTTCCCTCATTAATCAGATCAGTCAGTGGCAATCCCTGTCCCTGGTAATCTTTAGCAACACTCACAACAAAACGGAGATTGCATTCGGTCAATTTCTTCAAGGCATCCCGCTCACCTCGTTTGATTCCTTGGGCGAGTTCGATTTCTTCATTCGGAGTTAGTGGACTGTATTTCCCGATTTCCTCCAAATACTTACTTAATGCTCTGTTTGAATCGGATGCCATTCGTCCAGCTTTCTGACTCATTCATTCAGCCTATGTTTGTAGTAACGACTCATAGTTTATTTTAAGATACACTTTTTTATATTATTTGTCAACTTCAGGTCCGGTTTTTTAGGCTTGACTTTATCTTTACGCTAAAATAACTTAGCAGGCTTTTTCACAGAATTATTATAACTCAAATTATTCTAATTTCTTCATCACTAATTTTGAATTATATATAAGTTTCGGGGTGTAGCCCCGCCGTTGGCGGGATAAACTACGCCCGGTTAGTGCGTCC
>CAZSDW010000041.1:0-22979 GCA_964605705.1 uncultured bacterium | reverse complement strand
TTGGTATCTTTTCGGGGTGTAGCGTAGCCCGGTTAGCGCGCCTGCTTTGGGAGCAGGAAGTCGCAGGTTCAAATCCTGCCACCCCGACACTATGTTCATTAATTAATTGCCCCGATAGCTCAAAGGATAGAGCATCTGCCTTCTAAGCAGAGGGTTGCAGGTTCGAGTCCTGCTCGGGGTACTCTTCTACGCTTCGCTACGCAGGGCAGGCACCTTTTAAAAGAATAATTTACAGTCAAAATAAAATGATCCGGCGTAGTGTAACGTAGCCGGATGCTCGGGGTACAAAAAAGTTACTCAACGAGAAATCAAATTAATAACTCCCAAAAACACATTCTTCAAAACTCAGCCTTAGGTACACATTTTGCGTCATAGGTAGTCAGGAGTGTCGCATATACGACGTATACGGAATTTAATCCAAATATATGAAACAAACATCTGACTATTGAGCAGAGGTTATTCTACTATCTTAAGTAGATTTGTAAATTTGCCACTTTTTCGGATACATTCAGAATACGAATTCAAAACTTCAAACTACATGCCCAGACTAATTCCAAATTGCGGAATCTCTCCCAATCCCCCGAAATCGGTTAGGCTGTAATCAAATCCAAAGTGCAATGTTCCTAATGTGTACCGAAGACCAGCTCCAAAAGAAAAACCTTCTTCAGAATATTTTTTAAAAATAGCAGCATGCCCGCAACGCAGATACAGAATCTGATTTACCGCAATCTCGGTTCCAAGCCGCACATAGCTATTATTGTTGTTCGGATGTAATGCATCCATTGCCAGCTGCCAGTTAATCCATTTATTATTAACTAAATCTGCTGCCAGTCCAACCGTAAAGAGCAGTGGTAATGGCCATGCTTCAGTCACGAGTTTGGCACTGATATTTTCATTATTACCAGAATTGACCTGGTCGATATCAACGGCTTGTAATAAATCTTTGCCGTCCAGTTTTGCGTCGAGTCCAAAATTATTGATACTCATTCCGATCCGGATATTTCTAAAGTCTGATCGAAACAGCAGACCAACATCCAGCGCTATCGTTCCGGCAGATTCATGATAGACATCCTGACTGATATATTTAAATGTTCCACCCAATGAGAAACGATCGGTCAAACGAGTTGCATAAGAAACACCCAGCATTTGATCCTTGGCGGTCCATCGTTCACCGGTTCCTTCGGGACTGGCAACTGTTGTCACGATCTCGCTGCCATAATCCAACTGTTTCATGCTCAGGCCAAAGATATGATTCCCGAACGATAGTACCGCAGACCAATGATTCAGGCTGGTTCCGACAAACCAATCCGCCATATTGAAACTAACCTGATTTCGACCAATCGACGTTATTCCGGCTACATTACTGAATACTGCCATAGCATCATCAGAGATCGCCGCATAAGCGCCACCCATACCTGTTGTTCTCGCTCCTCCTGGAATATTCAGGAATGCTGCCGCAGTCGTCCCGACTTTACTTTGAGAAAATCCAAGTGAAGTCAAGCAAATCAGAATCAATATTAATGAATGTCTTATCCGCATTTGTCAGACTCCCGATCTACTTAATAATGGCAATTTTGCCGGATTTTTGATATCCATCCGTTTCCACGATATAAAAGTACACTCCATAACTGATGTCCAGTCCTTCAAGTGTTTTTAGATCCCACACCACTGACCCATTCTCAAGCCCCGCAGTATGCTGCAACCGGCGGATCAGATTGCCATCCGGACTGAATATACGTATAGTTGCTTCAGCCGGTACATGTGTAAAATACAGTACTCGTTCACCGCGCCCCCGCAAACCATAGGTCAACGGCTGCTCAAATTCACTCGAGACAATATATGGATTCGGAACCACTCTGATCTGGTTGAGTTTCGTTTTCATATCATCATTATCAATTGAGGATTTCCGGGTACTAATGACAAACCTGTCATCCGAATTAAAGGGTTTCTGAAAGGAAATAAACAGTGTATCTCCTTCGGCTGGTGGTACAAACGGACTACTTTGATTACTATCTTTAAACACCAATCGCCATGATAACTGTGTACTATCGGAAGTTGTCAAAAATATTGTTGCAAAATGGGAGACAGTGCCGGGAAAAGACGGATAATCAAGCAAACCAAACTCAAGAGGCTTTAGATTTTCAGGATTGGTCGCTTCAAATATTTCAATGTTTGTCTGAATTTTACGAAGAGGCGTACTGCTTCCAAAGATAGTTGTTAATTTTGATGATGGATAAATATATTCATCATGAAATACTAACATATAGTCATAGGGACAGCGGATACTGCTGACTGCTAAAAACTTAAAATCCGTCGCCAGGATTTCAACATCCGCCAATGCTGTATCATTCCACCAGGTATTGTTAGTATCCAGAAATACATTTTTCAGATTCTGATATTCCGTGTTAAACGAAATCCGGATACCATCAAATACATCCCCGTTGCTCGGACCCCAGTAAGTATTGCTGGCTATTACAGTATCACCGGTAAGCGAATCCAATACCGTGTATTCATTGGCAATTCTGACTTCGTTTCGATATATCATATCCTCGAAAGTCACAATATATCCGGCATCCTTCACCAATTCCGCATCAACGACTTCCAGAATGGGAACAGCTGTGGAAATACCCTCAATTCGTCGCATGGCCCGACCAGATTCCGGTGCGACATAATTCGACACCGGAGCATTTGGTGTCACCATGACGGTATTACTTTCAAATGTCATAATGCCTGTAATATCCTGTGTAATCGATTTGCTGTTTTCAGACGGATAAATCGAATTAGCTACACTGCCATGATCATACGCACAGACCGCATAGTAATAGGTCCGCCCGTTTTCCACATCTTCATCAATAAACGTATTTTTTATTCCGGTATCGTCCCCTAAAAAATAGGGCTGACCACTGACCAGTTCATACAACAATTCATCAGGATAAAACCACCCATTGATATCATTATTCAAGTCCATCTGGTAATATGGATATTCAGCGACCTCTTCACCATAACCGTTTGTGACAACTTCACAATCGGAAAAATCGGGATCCGTAGATTTATAAATTTTGTATCCCTCAAAATCATACTCCCCCAACACTTTATCATAGGAACTTTCAGCTACCCGATCCCAGTACAACATTACTTTGCCATCAAGAGCGACAGCCTGAACAGTAGGCCTGTCCGGTGCTTTCGGAAAGTTATAATTCGAGTTATAGATTAACTGAGCAATATTTTTTGTGCGTACAACGCTTTCATATTTTTCACCATAAACCAGTGCAATCGAAAAACTCTGAGTTTCTCCGGCATACAATGGGAAATACCCGGATCCAAAAATAAAATCACCGTCTTCACCACGAATGGGTCGATTATCAACGACCGATTCAGGAACGTCGAAACGTCCGGGTTTCAACCGTTCCCACATGTCAGCCTCATCATTTGGGCGAACGTCCGTTGAAGGAACAAAATAATCAAAACTTGTTAAACCGATCTGGTCTGATTCATCCACATCTTTTGAATCAAAATGAGGTTCTCCATTGGTGGGGATGCCATCATTTTCTCCGTCATCTCCGGTATCCGCCTTCCCGTCAGCACCGACATCGTCCTGAGTTATATCCCAATCGTCATCATTATCGATACCATCACTTCGACCTTCATCCAGCATTAAATCGTCTTTTCCCTGTCCGGTGAAATAATCGATATATTGAACCGGGTTTTCCGAATCCAGCAGGACGATCCCATCCACACTTTCCTTGTACTGGTGAAAATGTAACTGGTAATTTTCATCAATCAGACCATCCAAGTCATTATCAATGCCATCATAAGCGTTGGGATTCAACTCCGGTCCGGCGTCTCCAAGAATCATATTACCTTCTTCCAGAGTTGTTTCCCCCGGAGTCAATGTAAACAACCGATCCATTGACTGGACCGTAACTGTCGAATCAGGTATAGTATAAAGCGTCCTCTGGTGACTTTTTCGATTAATTAAAACGACTTGGTCACCTGCTTCAATCTTTCGAATAGCAAAGCAGCTTTCATCAAAATAGGGAGCACTACTATTCGGTGCCACATCATTATCTCCATCATTGTCAATGCCATCCCAGGAATGGCCTGGCGATTCCAGGAAGGCATAACCGATATAGCCTACATCATCGGGATCACCGACCCAATTGGGATTGGCCGTCGGTGATATATAATCGTCAAAATCCCAACTGTAAACGATGGATTCCCGAATATTGAAAAAGGAGGCATCGTCGTTCCATTCAGTCCCGGCACCGCCGACATAGGTTCCGACGAGGGCACCGAAGCTGACGCGTTCATAATCTGTCGTGCCGACATTCGTCACTTCATAAATCCAAAAAATAATATCCTGGGCTAGCGGATTTTGCCATTGCAACCCTCTCACGGATACTCGAATCCCCTGACCTTTGCGGGATGCATCGTTGGAATCCGGTAAAAAACCATGAAAAGAATACATCTTCTCGTCAGGATTATCATCCATCATAAAATAACTTTCCTGGTCGGAATTCATGATTCCACGTCCAAAATAGCCGTTCCACTCTGCTGTCCCTGAACTGCCCAGCCAATCTGGATGATCCGGCCAATATGCCGGCCAGGTTTGAGGTTGATGGCTCATTGCGACGCCGATATCCCGCCCCTGAATATTATCACTGCAGAAGCCCGGAATCGGTTCAAATCCCCAGAACTTTGTCCCACTGGGATTCATATCCATGTCGCTGTGAGTTGCACAGGAGATCGTTGATGTAAGCGTGTCCGGTATTCCGTCGTACACACCGTTAACTCGATAATCTCGGATTGGTAACTGCACACCGACCAGCGGCTGAATATCGATGACATAACCGTTTTCATAATACTTCCAAGCGTTCCAAGTCGTATACCCACCATTCGTAAAATTGCAATAGACCCGGTTACCATCATGTTTACCAGATCGCCTGGCGTTACTTACACCCCGCCCGATTTGCCCGTAACCAGATTGATTGACTGCCAGACAAAGTCCTATCAGCAGTCCGATGATATAAAAACGCTTCATAATAGTATCCCGTTTATTTTTTATTCCAATCAATCGACAGGCCGAACTCGATTCGCCGCGGCTCCGAGTAGAAGCCCGGATTGCGGTAATATTCATCCAGGGAATTGATAATTTCAGGAGATCCGGATTGAGCGTAACTATATTCCTGCCAGGTGTAATCAGCCGTGCCACTATCATTGTAAACAGCCATCTCATTCAGCCGGTCAAATAGATTATGAACCCGGGCATACAGTTTAAATGATGTTTGCGCATAATAGAAGGTTTTGTACAAATTAATGTTGATATTAAAATATTCCGGTTTGGTTTCGGAATTTGTCAGGAGCTGGGACAGGTTTAACGACTGATTCGGTGTATAGGGTAATCCACTCCCGTACTGTCCGATTACACTAAAACCCCAATTGTCCGTTGATGCATAGGAAAAATGGAAATTGATAGTATGAGTCTGGTCAAAATCGAGCCTGATTAATTGAATCTCCGGGTATTCACCGCTAATAATCTGATTACGAATCGCATTGGGATCCGACGCGTTGCCTTTGGCAATCTGGTAAGTGTAATCAAAAGTCGCTGACCAAGAGCTGCTTAAGCGCTTATCCAAGGCAAAGATAATCCCTTTCACAAAGCCGAAATCACTATTTTGAAATTGATTGTACCAGGATGTACCGCCATAAATGGTAATTTCATCCGCCCGGGTCCCAGCTAAGTTGCGAATGTCTCTGAAATAGGCTGTCAATTCTACCGCCATATCTTCGGAAAGTCCCTGTTTTAAACCAATTTCGCCACTAATGGTCTTTTCGGGCTTCAGATTAGAATTTCCGGCGACACCAAGATTCCCAGTGCTCTCCGAAAATTTAAATTCCGGGTTTTGGTATAACAATTCGAAGCTGGGCGCTTGAAAGAAAAATCCGTAGCTGAAATGAACCACGCCAGCTGCCGTAATTGGGAACGCCACTCCCAATCTTGGACTGAAACTTGATTTGGGTGTTGTATCAAGGTACCAGTGTTTTAATCGTTCTTCTATTGTTTCAGTTATATTTTCCAGTTTTTTGGGTCGATAAATATCTGGATCCGTCGGATCATTCAGAACTTGGCCGTTTGCATCAAAATAATCATAGCGCAATCCGACATTGATGATCAGGTTTTTCATTTCAATTTTGTCCTGAATGTACGCCGACGCTTCCTGTGGTCTACGGACATACATATTAATCGCAGTATTTTCATCCGGATCATCCGGATCTGGAATATAGACATCCACAAAAGGATTCATTGTTTCCGAAGGCGCCGGTATACCAGCTGGCTGAAGCACGTTATAATATTTATAATCCAGTTGATAGCGACCAAATTCGACGCCGGCTTTGATCTGATTCACTGAATTGACCTGAGATGTGATGTCCAGTTTGGCAAGGTAATTTTTAGTGGTTCGGTAAAAATGTTCCGTATTTGTTCCACCAGTTAAAAAACTCGGGGTTTCGGTCGGAGCCTGCTGAAACAGGAGATAATGAGTGTACCTTGAATCGTAGGGATCTTCGTATACATAGTGCTTATAATCGCGGTTATAACTACTGATAATTGCCTGGTAAAAGGTCTTCGTTGACAACATATGTGTCATCGTCAAACTATTGGTCATTGCCCGGTTGTGCCGTACAATATCACCGGCAGGATTATACGCATAGCTGTGGTTGTAATTTTGCCAGTCATGATAATCAAGTATCGAATTAATATTCAAATTTATCTGTTTGGTGGGTCTCACTAGGATTTTTCCATGAAAATAAGCCCGGTCTTCCCAGTTTAATGGAATCAGGCTGCTGTCACCGGTTGACTGAATTATATAGCGATTCTCCGGTTCGTAGGACGCCCCCCGGTTAATAGTAATATCCCAGGGATTAAAAATATTTTTCCCATTGATCCATCCGTCGCTATGAAATTGGCGATAGTCACCAAAAAAGAATATCCGATCCCGAAGAATCGGAAAATTCAGGTAACCTTCCAGATCCCGAACAGCCATCGGCTGATAGACATTGAGTCCTCTGTATATTTCCGTATTCTGACTATAATGATCGCCTGTATAGGTCTCGATGCCCATCCGCAGGGAATTATCAGCGTCTTTCGTGACAATGTTGACATAACCGGACATTGCCCGACCATACTCTGCATTAAAGGCACCACTGACAAACTGCAGCTCATTGATCATATTTTTGTTAACCTCAATGACCTGAGAACCATCATACACATCGGTCATCGGTACACCGTCTATGGCATACATGATCTCACCGCTCCGTCCACCCCGTGCATGACCATCGATCATTCCAGCCTGCATATTCAGTAGCTCCGTTACATTCTCTACCGGCATCAAATTGATTTCTTCAGCTTTCACGACCGAAGTAGAAGCCGTTAAATCTTTCACTACCAACGGCTTACGGTGTTTGACAACGAGTACTTCACCCATTTCAACCGCGCTTAGCTCCATTGAGAATTCAATCTGTGTCGTCAAATCAATCGACACCGATACTTCTTCAAACGTCATCGTCTTAAAGCCGATCATCGAACATTTTACCGAATAGATACCGGGAGGAACATTCAAAATTGAAAAATAGCCCTGAATATCCGAAGCAGCACCGATATTCGTGCCCTGAACAATGATGTTTGCACCAATTAGTGGTTCGCCGGTCCTTTTATCACTGACCTGACCAATGATTTTTCCACTGATACCAGCCTGAATATCAACAAAAAAACTCACTATAAAAATTACGAAAAACCACTGCTTTATATTCATTCTATCCATTAGTTTTGTCTGCAAATTTAATATACGCCGGAGAAATGAATTCTCCGGCGTATTTTTTTTATTCGGATTCTTGTGCTATTTAAGCAGCATTATTTTCCGAACTTGCGAATAGGAAGGGGTAATCATCTGGACAAAGTACACACCACTGGCATAATTCCGCCCCTCAAATGTCACGATATGATATCCGGAATTCATCGGTTGATCCATCAATGTCTCAATCTGATGTCCCAGCATGTCGAAAACAATAATTTTGACATGGTCGGTATTGGGTAAATCAAAACTGATTCGTGTAGTCGGATTGAACGGATTCGGATAATTCTGATGCAGCTGTGGTTTTTCCGGCAGTGTTGCTAACCGTTCGGATATTCCGGTTTCCGGTGTGCCATTCCAGCTTGGTACATTGAATATATCATTTAACACAGTGACTCCACCCACTTCAATGATGACTTGGTGATTATCATCCTGATCTGACATTTCATTATCAAAACTGGGTAAGGTGTCCGCGCCGGGATAATAGACGCTATACTTATATAGACTGGGACCACCATTGATACCAGCCGGGAATGTTACGTTCACAGACCAGATATTATCATCGGCTGTTACATCACCATCAATACCGTCATCATTCAACATGATTAGGGTTGTGTCAGTTGTGTCGCTTAATTCCCATGTTCCAGCCCAGGAACCAAGTATTTCATTTTGCCCTTTTAATCCAACATGGGTAATCGTCGCCGGATCGATAAGTTCCTGATTCCAGCGGTTTTTGGCATTATTCATATCAACAGCAAACAGAATGGTAACATCTTCGGATAATGGTACCAGTTTGGTCATAATTTCCGGGACAAATTCAATGGCGATTTCGGCACTGTCAGCACCAACCGTAAAAGTATGGTTATCATAGAGTTCCCAACCCCAGTTTTCGAAATGATCTTCGGGAAAGGCATGGGCTTTATATTCAGGTATTTTGCCCTCTTCGGCTTTAATGATAATCTGGGTTTCAAAAATTCCCGGCTGCCAGATATTCTCCTTGCACCAGCGAGCGGAAGCATCGGACAATTCCTCGGCAACACCATCACCCCAGAATCCCTCAATTTTGATGGAATCGGTGCTCGGATCAAAATATCCCAAACCCGACCCGTAATAGCTGGTCATATCCAGACGAAAATTCAAAAAGTTGACTGACAAAATAGTAACAATGCTGTCATTGTCGAAATATTCTACTGGAATAACAGTTTCAGGACTCGTAAGGGTGAAATTATGATTATCACCACTCTCCCAAACGTCGTCATTCATCTGATACTTGTACTCAAAAAACGTCCCGTCGAGGGAATCCGGGAAATTTAAGGTGATGGTATAAATAGTATCGGCATTGTCATCGGCAAGGACATAGGCACCTTCATCGGGAAACCAATCACCGCTGAGTCCCAATTCACTCATAAAACTACCCCGCAGGGTCACATTGTCAACACCCGGAGTAAAAACTCCTTCGGCTACTTTCACAGTCATGTCCACCTGCCAGGTTGCCGGTATATCGGCAGCTGGTAAATTCAGATACAGAACTATGAACAATCCAATCAATAACAAGTTCTTCTTCATTTCTTCTCCTTCTCTAGTTATGGTTTAATAGTCAATTTTGATGCATTGGCTCTGCGAGCCAACAGCTTGTTTTTTATATAAACGAATAACGATTGATCAGTGCCTATTCCAAATAAAAAAACACAGAAAATACTATAAAGCAATTGAATCACAAAAAATTGGATCCAGTGAATTTGCTCAAGTCGATTACTTAAGATTAAACTCAGGATAATTAATCCCGGGAGCCAACCACACAACAACATAATACTTACGGTTTTTTTCCGAAGTCTTGGACTCATAATCGAATAGAGAAAAAGTGCCAGAACGGGCAATGAAATGCTGATATAAATCAGCATCATTATTCGAAATGTCTGGAAAGTGATGACTGTAAAAACAGGGGTCAGTAATACAGTCAATGCAACGGACATTACAATGATCAAACGACTAATTAAAACCGATCCGTTTGGTGACGTATTTCTCCTCTGTTTTGCTATAATACGAACCACAATCACCCTGGCAACGGATTGCAGTATCGTCATCAGGCCCAACATAAAAAGACCGCTAATAACAATTAATCCAAAACCATTGTATTTCAGACCGATTAAACTGACCCCGCCGTATTCTGTACCCTTAACTATTGAAGCTTCGTTATATTTGTTCATCAATATCACCACAAGTATAAAAAAACCGAAAAGGATCACACTACTAAAAAATATATTCCGTCGTTTGTTGGAGTCTTGTGGAGAATAAATATACCGTACTGAATAGTAAATGTCATTAATCCAGATGCCTGCTAGAACAAAAATAAAACCAAAATACCATAAGGGGTGCAGTCCAGCCCCTATTGTAGTTGCATGCGGAAATAGCTGGTTCAGTACCAGCAGATTATTTTCCGGAATTTTGCACAATGACAATCCGATCAAACTGATAAAAAGCGCTACACCGGTAATCACGCCGGTACGAATAAAGGCAGCTAAGCCATTGGACATCAGTAACAAACCGGAAATCGTTATTAGGACAATGACAATAACAAACCCAAGATCCCCCAACAAGGATTCCAAAATCAACGCATAGCCCCATACAATTATCGGGAGCTTTAATCCTAAATTTGAAACGAGCACATAACTGCTATAAATGGAATTACTTTCCATTTGATCACCCGGGTTCCCATCGTGAGCGGTCCAATGTTTGGAATACCAATATATAATGACATAGAAAATCAATAATGAAAAATAAACTCCGGCAACCATCAGGAAATTATTCCCAAAATTAAATGGAGAACTTTTTAAAAGCATTAATACTGGAATGATAAATGGAAGCGAAGCAGTAAAAATAACGGATTTTTTTGAATACCATGTCGTTTCAATTGAGTAAAAAGAAAGATCGCTTCTCTTCTTAAAATCAATCCCTGTAAATAGAATCACCAAGAAATACAGCACAGCCAACAGGATACTTATTAATGAATGAAGCGAACTCATAACCCTAATTTTTCAAAAATCAAGCCAACATATTACTCTTCCCTGTGTTGCACGGCACCATATCGGTTTTCTGCCCCGGTACATTCCAAATTCTTTCTGGCAATCCCCAATTTATATGCGGTTGTATTTTTTATCAATTTGATAAATATTTATCAAAACGATAAAATCCGGACCGTAAAGCTCATCGCTATTTCGAAAACTAAAAGACAATTAAAATAAGTAAGTGACCTTTTAAATTTATTGTACTATTTTGATTTTGACTCAATTCAAATTAGCTTCAGACGATATTTTTCAGAACGGATCCCATTACATTGATAAATTTTTCCGATCAATGGTCTAGTATTTGCTCATGTAAATCATCAGCCCGGTTTTTTTTAACGTACAAAGAATGAAGACATATGCGATTATTAAAATCCCCAAAACTCATTTTTTTATATATGCAACTACACTGTA
The DNA here is from genome assembly GCA_964605705.1 of uncultured bacterium. Lineage (GTDB taxonomy): Bacteria > Fidelibacterota > UBA2242 > UBA2242 > UBA2242 > CAZSDW01. The sequence goes on along the minus strand of CAZSDW010000041.1, from coordinate 11,653 downwards.
TTTTTCTGGTTTTTTTTATTTTTAGTTGTGGAAATCAACCCGGGAAAATCGCGTCAGAGAATATTTTTTATTCTATTGAAACGGATAAAGCCCGATACAATGTCGGTGAACCGGTTGAATTTCTACTCAAGCTGAATAAGTCGATTGGTAAATCAATTCTACGGATTAACTACTATTTTGAGGGCAAATTAATTGAATCAGAATCCGTCAAACCTGGAACCACAAATTCGATTTTGTGGACCTGGCAGCCGCCGATCGTCGATTATGCTGGATACCTTGCCGAAGTCACACTTTCCAATGATCCGACGTGCCGGCATCAGATCAGTATTGCCATCGATGTCTCATCCGACTGGAAAACCTATCCCCGATATGGATTTATATCAAAGTATCCGGAAATGACAGCCGATGAAATAAATTCTATCGTCAAAAAGCTCAACCGGTTTCACATTAATGGACTGCAATTTTACGACTGGCATAATACTCATCACAATCCCCTGAAAGGTACAGTCGAGAATCCAGCAGATACCTGGTCGGATATCGCGAATCGCACAATTTATCGTTCGACTGTTGAGAAATACATCGATGCCGCTCATAGTTATAATATGAACACGATGGCATATAATCTACTCTATGGAGCATGGGGTGTCGGATTATCCGAAGATGTCAAGGCGGAGTGGGGACTTTATAAAGACACGCTCCACCAAGAACCGTTTTATCTGAATATGCCGGACAGCTGGGCAGATGATATTTATTTCATGAATCCTGCCAATCCCGATTGGAAAAACTACCTGTTTAATAACATGAATAAAATCCTTCAGGTGATGGATTTTGATGGCTGGCATATTGATCAAATCGGTGACCTGGAACCTTTATATACTTATGATGGACAGACAATTATTCTAAAAGATACATTCACACAATTTATCAATGACGCCAAGAAAGTCCTGGACACTAAATTAGTGATGAACGCAGTCGCCCAGTACGGTTTGTCGGAAATTGCATCAAGTCCAGTGGAATTTTTATATAATGAAGTCTGGAATCCGGACTCGACATTCAATGATTTGGTAAATATTCTGGAACAGAACCGATCGGCTTCCGGATTATACAACACTGTGCTCCCGGCGTACATGGATTACGCCAATTCAGCACGCCCGGGACTGTTTAATATGGCTGGAATCCTGCTCACCGATGCCGTCATTTTTGCCAATGGTGGTGCCCACCTGGAATTAGGCGATCACATGCTTTGTCATGAGTATTTTCCCAATGACAATTTAAAAATGACACCGGAGCTAGAAAAGACAATGATACCCTATTACGATTTCAGTGTCGCTTATCAGACTCTCTTAAGAAACTCGAAATTAATTCCCCATGAAATCGGCGTTTGCTCAGACAAAATTACTATCGCTCCAACTGCTCAAAAAGGTACGGTGTGGGCAATTAGTAAAAGCCTGAATCATAAGATCATCATCCATTTTATCAATCTTAGTAAAGTTAAAACAGTTAACTGGCGTGACACAGACGGAACACAAATTGAACCAGATTTAATAATTGATCTACCATTAAAGATTGGTTTCCACAAAACAGTACAATCAATAATAACAATGTCTCCAGATTTCTCGGGTGGCGTCCCGGTGCATTTAGAATTTGAACAAATTGGCGATTCGGTGACGATCATCCTTCCACAACTTAAATACTGGACCACTCTTTTATTGGAATGTGAGCAGCCATGCGATTAATATTCCGATCACTGGTACTAATACTGATTATTTTCGGATACATAGGCACCGCCCAAACAATTCATTCCATTGCAACCGATCAAGCTTGTTATATTCCGGGAGACACCGTCCGATTTTCACTTTCGATAACAGATAATACTAATGGCAATCAGCTCGGTATATCCTATCACCATTTATTTGATATTATTGATTCTTTAACAATTCCTATTGAATCAGACACAATGAAATGGGAATGGATACCGCCGACAGATGATTTCAAAGGATATTTGGTCGATGTAAAATTAATCATCAATAATACCATCGATGGGCATAGTAGCATTGCTGTCGATATCTCTTCTGACTGGCGACGATTCCCCCGCTACGGATTTTTATCGGAATATCCACATATGACTATTGAAGAGCAGGAAAACATCATTAATCGGCTCGCTCGTCATCACATTAATGGTATACAGTTTTATGACTGGCACTGGAAACATCACCGTCCCCTTTGCGGCACTATTACCAGTCCCGCCTATACCTGGGACGATATCGCTCTACGCAAGATATATCGGGATACAGTTATCCGTTACATTACTCTCGCCCATACCAAGAATATAAATGCAATGGCTTATAACCTGCTATACGGCGCATACGAAAATGCCGCCAATGACGGTGTTCAGAATGAATGGCGACTTTTCCAAGACAGCAACCACCAAACTCCGGATAAACACGATTTACCCGACTCCTGGGCTAGTGACATTTATCTCATTAATCCCGCCAATACTATCTGGCAAAATTATATCATCAATGAAATGAACAAGGCTTTTCAGGCGTTCGATTTTGATGGTTGGCACATTGATCAACTAGGTTACCGGGGAACCAGTTACGATTATGATGGTAATACCATCGATTTAAAAAACAGTTTTCTGGGCTTTATTGAAAAAGTGAAAATTGATTTGAACAAATTGCTGGTTTTCAATGCCGTCGACCAGTACGGGCAAGCACAAATTGCCACAGCACCGGTCGACTTTTTATACACTGAAGTCTGGAGCGAAACAAGCTACCGGGGATTAGCATCGGTCATCACAGTTAATAATTATTATAGTGGCAACCAGCAAAAAAGCGTTTTGGCAGCGTATGTCAATAAAGGCATTTCCGGTTCTTCCGGGACGGTCAATACTCCGGCTGTATTGCTCGCTGACGCTGTCATCTTTGCTAATGGTGCATCCCATCTGGAACTGGGTGAACATTATCTGAGCAATGAGTATTTCCCGAATAACAACCTTTCTATAACCGACGATTTAAAAGACCGGCTGATAACTTACTATGATTTTGCTGTAGCTTATGAAAATCTGCTTTACGATTCCAAGGAATCCATCCCTTTTAGCATTCTTTCCGAAACGGATATAAAGTTAAGCAAGACCGCTGAAAAAGACCGGATTTGGGTATTGAACCGCATTCATCACAATCAGCAAATCTATCACTTTATCAATTTTATCGGTGTCAATACAATGGACTGGAGGGATCCGGATGGTATTCAGAAAACTCCTGAACTTATCACTGATTTGCCGCTCATTATCAAAATGGATTCCATCGTTACAAGGCTCTGGATGGCAACACCGGATACAAATCAGTGCTCACCTATTGAGCTGGATTTTACACAAAGCGGTGATTCACTCATTCTGTCATTACCTTTCTTGGAATACTGGACTATGCTTGTTTTGGAGTTTAATCATGGACAGTCAAATGTGGCGATGACGACATCTATGCTTCCGCAACAAGCCAATCTGGGGCAAAATTATCCAAATCCCTGCAATGCAGAAACAACGATACCGTTCGAAATTGTTATATCCGGAAAGTATATAGTAAAAATCGTTAATCTGGTCGGGCAGATTGTTTATTCAAACACAACAGAATACAGACCTGGCTGCCAGAATTTAATCATTAATCTTACACAACTCAGCAGTGGAGTGTACGTTTATACGTTATCCGGCGATTCGGATAGTAAATATAGAAAAATGCTTGTCATCAAATAATCCTGTCACAATAAATGGAGTATCAATGCGACGTCTTATCCTGGTTATTCTGCTCACACTGAGTTTGCTTAGTTGTTCAGACAGTAAGTATCTTTATCAATCCGAACATTTCACCATTGGTCCCAACGCCGTCAAGCAAGGTCGGTATAGTGCCGTAGCAACAGCAGATACCTCACTGCGTTCCAATTACGTCAGCAGCTTTAAAAAACCAACCAGTAGAATCCTGAATTTCAAATTTGCACTAAATGGAAATGATAACGAGCGCTATCCCGGAGAAGATCATCATTTGTTTCTGGAATCTCAGAACGGAGAACAGGTTTCTCCAATCTATACCTTTGGAGCCGCTGATCCACCGAATGCCATTATTATCGATTCGATGAGAAGCAGGTATCTAGATGAAGATATAAATTTAACGATCCGGGTTAATATGAACCAGGTGTTGGAAGCTTTTAAAAACGATGGTTATTATACTCTTTATAACGGAGATCATTTCAGAGCCGATGATTTTGAAGGGCTATATATTGCCGGAAATACTCTTCCCTTATCCTGGGATTTTGCAAACCTCCCGGGAAAATCCGAATTCAAATTGACTGATCCGGATGGTGACGGTATTTATACAATCTCACTGATGGTTCAACAGTTTCAGCAGGCAGAGAATAGTAATAAAAACCAAACCTGGACTTTGCAGCAAGATATCTCCAACTATCCGGAATACCGGTCGGAATACGTAATCTCAGACGCATTATACAAAATGTCCCTTGAAGAGTTGATTCTCGATATTCGCGAAGATAGAACATTTATGGCCGGCGCAAAATGGCCGGGAGTCTGGACCCGAGATATTAGCTACAGTATTTTGCTTTCGCTAGCGATAATTGAGCCGGAAGTTGCACGAAGAAGCCTCATGCATAAAGTTCAAAATCAGCGGATTATCCAGGATACCGGTACCGGCGGCTCTTGGCCGGTTTCCACAGATCGCATGACCTGGGCACTGGCCGCGTGGGAAATTTACACCGTTAGCGGAGATACTGTCTGGCTTCGGGAGTCATTTGAAATTATTAAAAATACCGCGGAAGATGATTTGCTCACTACTGTCAATTCTAATACCGGACTGTTTTATGGCGAATCATCATTTTTGGATTGGCGTGAACAGAGTTATCCCCGTTGGATGGACTCGAAAGATATTTATATGTCCCAATGTCTGGGAACAAATGCCGTTCACTATCAAACATATCGTATTTTATCTATGATGGCTCTCAATCTGGGGCAGATAGATCTGGCCAATAAGTACAACAACATTGCAGAAACCATTAAACTGTCCATGAATAAATGGCTCTGGGATAATCAGAAGCACTATTATGGACAATACCTGTACGGCCGTAATTATTTTTCATTGTCTCCTCGTTCCGAAACGTTGGGAGAGGCGTTATGTATCTTGTTTGACATTGCTGATACAAATCAGAAATCAATGATCATATCCAATACACCGATTACCTCCTTTGGAACGCCCTGTTTTTATCCCCAAATACCAGACATGTCCGCCTATCATAATAATAGCATCTGGCCCTTTGTAGAGGCATATTGGGCATGGGCTGCGGCAAAAACGGGAAACTCCGCCAGCGTCGAGCACAGCATTGCAGCCATTTATCGCCCGGCAGCGTTGTTTTTAACCAACAAAGAAAATATGGTGGCTGAAACTGGTGATTATATGGGTACCGAAATAAATTCCGACCGGCAATTATGGAGCATTGCTGGCAACCTGGCAATCATCTACCGAATATTTTTCGGACTGGATTTTCAACCGGACGAAATAAATTTCAATCCATTTATTCCCCAGAATTACACTGGCATTCGCTCACTTAACAATTTTCATTATCGAGACAGTCAACTGGATATTACTATTGAAGGTTTTGGAAACACTATCAGCAAATTTTACCTTGACAATATATTAATAAATGAACACCGAGTACCTGCCAATTTATCCGGAAACCATACAATCCACATCATCATGAATAACCAGATGGATCAAGGATCAATTACCGAGAAAGTCATTGTGTACACACCGGACACACCTATTGCAGAAATCAAGGATCATTCAATCAGCTGGTCGCTGGTTCAATCTGCCGATCATTATTTGATCTATCAAAACGGTAAACCGGTTGTATCAACCCGACAAAGATCCTTTTCAATAAACCCGATTGATTTTTACTCCGAATACCAGGTTCTTGCGGTAGATAAAAACGGATATGAATCCTTCCTTAGTGAACCAGTATCCGTGACTAATTCACAAAATACTATCTTCATCAAACCGGAAGATGGAATCGGGATGAATGAAACTGATTTCCTAATTTTAACCCAGTCTCAGAATCGCCAGGTAAAATATTTATTTTCCGTTTCAAAACCGGGTACTTATACCATCGATTTCCGATATAGCAATGGCAATGGACCCATTAATACAAATAACCGCTGTGCAATTCGTTCAGTATTCCTGGATGACCGTTATATTGGCGTAGCCGTATTTCCCCAGCGCGGTGACCAAAACTGGTCGGATTGGGGATTTTCAAATTCCATCCACATTGATCTCAAAGCTGGTGATCATAACATCATTCTTGAATATCTTGTCCATAACGCAAACATGAATCGGGAGACAAATGCGGCCCGTTTGGATTTTATGAGGTTAATTACACTGCCCGGGAATTGAAATTAACATCCTATTAATTAAGCAACATAATTAGTATATTTTCAGCGCTTGAAAGCGTGATTTATTTTATGCACAATCCTGTCTTTAAGATCTCCGTAAAACGCTCCCGGCCCCTAATCCTGGCCTTTATATTCCTGCTTGTACTGTTGCTCGCCCTAGTGATAGGCATTTCCTACTTATCAGGAAATGTTGTGAATTCGGTTACAAAAATATACTACGCTGACAACATTTCCCCTGCCCACCAGATTGCCATAGATGAATTTAACCGACAATATAAAGGTAAAATTGAGGTAATTCCCATTGATTTACCCTTTATAAAATTCAATACCAATCTCCGCAAAGAATTGCTTGCCCGCTCACTGCGGAACCAAAACAGCTTAATTGATGTATTTGCGATTGACCAGGTCTGGAATTCACGCTTTGCCATCTGGGCGGAACCACTAGATAAATACTTTTCGAAAGAAACCTTAAATTCCATCCTGCCGAATGTGTTGACTAACGCCTATTCCGATTCCATTCTGGTCAGTATTCCCCTGCATACGGACGTCGGTGTTCTGTATTATCGACGGGATCTAACCGAGAAGATCGATCTGGATGGCAACCTGGAAGCAGCTCTGAGGGGATCATTGAGCTGGACAGATTTTGTTGAATTGGGTCTGAAATACAACCACCCAAATAAATTTTACGCATTTCAAGCATTTAATTATGAGGGTCTGTCGGTCAATGTAATGGAAATCCTGGGACCACAGAAAACTACCAGGATATTCGATCAGGATTCACTCGCGATCAATTCAGATTTAGCCGAAGAGGGGACTGACTTTATATATAAATTAATCTATGAATACCGGCTCTCCCCACCGGAAGTCACAACTTTTAATGAAGACCGATCCTATGAATTTGCCCTTCGGAACGATATCCCATTTTTCAGAGGCTGGCCGACATTTTTCCGGACAGTTGACACAACCGTACAGAATCGGATTGGATTTGCTGCATTACCGCATTTTGATGGTCAACCAGCCTCCTCGGTTCTGGGAGGATGGAACTATATGATATCCAGGCACTCGAAAGTGAAGCGTGAAGCCGCTGTTTTCCTGAATTATATGATCTCTCCGGAAATCCAAAAAATCATGCTTCTGAAAGGGGGTTACCTGCCTGTTTTAAGCGCCCATTATACTGATCCGGATATTCTGAAGGAAATTGATTATTTACCTTATCTAAAACATTTGGTCGATTCCGGCTTCTATCGACCGGTGGTGCCAAATTATACCCAATTTTCAAAACGGCTGGCAGATCAGATTCACCAGCAATTAATGCTCAGAAAAAAAACAGACTAAAAACATGAAGTTATCTGACGGAATTAATGAATTCCAATTTGGTATCAGGCATATCATTTTAATTTTTATTTTTACCATCTCATTTTTAGCAATATCCACGTATATCAACAATTTATCCAAGAATAAACTCTTCAACAAAACAACGGAAATATATCGCCGAACTTCTATTGAAAACCTCGCTGATCTGACGACGACCTCTCTGGAATTACTACTGGAGCAGATAATCCGCAATCCGGATAAATATTCGGAATCCAAACAAAACACGATTCACGGTTTCGATATGATTCTCAGCCAACAGGCACTAAGGGAAAATATTAAAGAGATCTGTGTGTTTATCATTCACGATCAACAGGTTTATACCATTGACAACGGTCAGGATTTATATGCTTATTATCTTGAAGCAGTGGCACCGAATGAGGTTACGCAACTGAAGCATCAGGCTGCAATCGGCAGTTATCGGTCCGTTGAAAAACGAATTTCTGAAGAACAAACAATTATTAGTTTTATCGATGAAGAACATATATTTCAGGTGATCGTGCCGATTATTCTGGAAGGTGAATATTCCGGAGCCCTTTATATGCGGATTGGTGTCGATTATCGTAGCCTGATCAAAGAAATTAGCATTGGCTATTCAAATATCAGTGTCATTTTTACTGCCCTTATTATGTTGGGACTATTGTCCATGTTTTACCTCTCTTCATATATGGTAAAAGAACGCGATACAGCACTCCACCGCCTTTTTGATGAACAACAGGAACAACTGAAACAAAATATTGAACTTCAGAAGGAGCAGCACTTTGCCAGGAGAATTTATCACACTCACCATAAAGCTGAAAAGATTATGGGCTATATCAAGAAGGATTTGCGAAACATAAATTCCGTAAATCCGGAAGATGAAATCAAAAAAATATCAAAATATGCCAGTTATATCCAGCGTGTCATCTACGACATGAAATCCTATAATCCTCCCTTAAATACTATACGAAACCAGGCATTTCAAAGCGATATCAATGCCATCATCCGGTTTATTGTCACCAATATATTTGGTCGTCCGGAGAACATCGGTAATTTAGAAAACATCATTACGGACCTCGACGAAAACCTCCCGATTGTACACATTAATGAATTTGTCATCTGGGAGATTCTCGAACCTCTGATTCATAACAGCATTGATCACAATCCCGATAAAAAGATCACAATCCGGGTACAGACAAAATTTGATCCCAATACAAAATCTTCGACAATAACTATCAGTGACAATGGCATTGGAATCGATCCTGCGCTGCTGGAAGTAGATGAAAGTGGTGTTCAGAAATTATTTTTAGAACATACCACGATAAAGAACCAATCCGAAAATTCAGGATATGGCTGCTATATAGCATATCAAATATGCAATAAGCGTTGCGCCTGGGATTTAAAAGCATCCAACACAGAATTTGGCGGAGCATTGTTCATCATTACCATACATCACCGCGAAAGAAGCATGAATGCATGACGACTTGATTAACGTCCTTATTATCGAGGACGAAACATACGATGTGGATCGCATTAAAAAAACACTTCGTCCATACGAAGCAAAAATCAAAATACAGGATGTTGTTAAAAATGGGTATGATGCCCTTGAAAGCATAAAATCAGGAAAACATTTCGATGTCATTATTATGGATTATCAAATTTCCGGTGGGCTTTATGGTGAAGCGTTAATAAAAAAGATAAAATCGCTGGACCCGACTCTTCAGATCCTGGTTATTACAAAAATGACTATAAATCAGACCGATTTGAGTTTTGCCAACAAATTACTAGCAAGTGGCGCTTATTGGTATGGGACCAAATACCCCGGTGATATTGAAGAATTTATTTACCAGCCAACCGATTTTGTGCTAAGCATTATGAACGCCTATGCTTTGAAACAGGCTGAAATATCCCAACATATTATTCGTCGCCGTCTTGATAAAAAAATTAAAGCGATTCTGGGACAGACACCGTTGCTGGGACAATCTCCGGAAATGCAAAAACTGAACGTATTAATCGAAAAATATTCAAAACCGAATGCCAATGTTTTGATTGTTGGTGAATCGGGTACTGGTAAAGAATTGATCGCAATGAATATTCACTACCTCAGTGACCGAAAATATGAGGCTTTTATCACGGTAAACTGTGCTGCCATCCCTAAAGATTTAATTGAGAGTGAATTGTTCGGATATGAAAAGGGAGCATTTACCGGAGCTGATGCAGACAAACCAGGGCTTTTTGAACAAGCTAATGGCGGCACCTTGTTCCTGGATGAAATAACCGAGCTACCTCAGTCTGCTCAAGCGAAACTATTACGAGTCTTACAGGAAGGTGAAATCGATAAAATCGGCCGGAAAAAGAAATACAGTGTCGATGTCAGGGTACTGGCTGCAACCAATCGAAATGTCGATGATCTTTTAGATAAAAATATACTCCGTGAAGATCTGTTTTATCGCTTGAATATTCTTCAGATAAAAGTTCCAAGCTTAAGTACAAGAAAAGGCGATATTGCCCTGCTAACCAATCATTTTATCCAATTGTACTGTCAGGAGATGGGATTAGAGCCCTTGATACTGTCACCGGAAGCACTGAAAGTATTAGAAAACTATTCCTGGCCAGGAAATGTCCGTCAATTAAAAAATGTTACCCAGCGAATTGTAATCTTGACCAATGAAAATGAAATATCAGCGGAATTGGTCAAAACCTGTATGGGAGAAATTATCAGTCTGCCTTCGGCTTCCAGCCAACCACCAGAATTTTCTTTTAATAAAATCCTACCTTTCAAGGAAATGGATCGGTTATTTCGCCGGAAGTATATCGAATTTATTTTAAGGCAAAGTAAAACCGACACAGAAGCCGCTGAAAAACTTGGCATGGCACCATCAAATTTCTACCGGAGTTGTAAGGAATTAGGGATAAAATAATAATCAATCCAATTCATATACGACGTATACGAATTTTCATTTATTGACGACAAATGATATTGCTTCTAAGCAGAGGGTTGCAGGCTCTTCTGAAGGAATTAATTTAAAGAAATCCCGGTCAGATTATATAAAGTAATCTACTTCAAAATCATCATTTTCTTTGTTTTCAGATACGTTTTGTTTCCATATCTCGCATGGAATTGGTAGAAGTACAAACCGCTGGCGACGATCTGACCATGCTGATTCCGGCTGTCCCACTGCGTCAGATAATAACCCGGCAGCTGATGGTCATGGATCAATTCAGTTACCAGTCGTCCCTGCAGGTCATAGATTCGGAGGAAAACATCCGCCGCAACCGGAACCTGATATTTGAGAGTGGTCAGTGGATTGAAAGGATTCGGGTAATTCTGGTAAATGGCGAATGTCTCCGGTATCAGCAGTTTCGAATCGATCTGCTCAGAGCCCTCTCCGAGACTCATTTTCCGAGCATTATTTCCAAAAGTGGAATAACAGTAATTGATATCCGAGATGCCACTTTTGGCAACACTGAATTGCAGAACCAAAACGTCACCATTTTTATCGGCAAAGGGCGCTACATCCGACATCTGGACCACATCCAGCAGAACCACATTTTCCTGATCGTGTTGCAGGATCAATTTCTCTGAACCGACATCTATATTGGCAATATTATGAAGTTTCTGTTCACGCACGGTTTTTGCCAGAGATTTCGACAATGCCTGATCCGCTGCACCGGTTTTGATAAATCCGTCAAATCGCAACAGCTCTTTGTCGTACTGAAAAACCAGCTGCGTTCCGGAGAGCTCAACCGGCTCGGCAATCCGAACCTCAACCTCGAACTGCCCGTTCTTCGAATTCGCCCAGGGATCGTCACTGATTTGCGGGACAAGGTTCACCTGCGGTCGGTTCGGCAACT
>CAZSDW010000040.1:0-24104 GCA_964605705.1 uncultured bacterium | reverse complement strand
CAGTCATTATGAAGAAGCGCAGCGACTGTGATAATCCCCTGAGGATTATCGAATCAGTTATACAGGTCACTTCGCCCCGATGAATCGGGGCTCGTGAAGACTCCCGATTAAATACAAAAACCTTCCGAAGGGGAGAAACCTTCGGAAGGTTTTTTTTAATGTCTGCCAACTAAAGATTACTTCAGCAAATCAACGGCACAGAGACAGGTCAGCAGCGCAAAATCAACCAGTTGCTGGATATCGATATATTCATTGGCAACATGAAAAGCTTCATCGTCGCCGGGTCCCCAACCGACTGCCATGACATTGTTCAAATTGAGGGTCTTGGCATAGGTACCGCCGCCCTGCCCGATCGGTTCCGGGACAAAACCGAGGATTTCTTTGGCATTCGCCTGAATCGAATCAACAAGTTCATTTTTCGGACTGATGGCATGGGGTTCGTTCCAGGACATGACCTTGATCTCGAACTTCCCGTTTTCAACCTTATCAGCACAACTTTGCAGCTGGGCAATCACACCGTCTTTGGTCATACCCGGCACCGAGCGGATATCAATATAAATCGTGCAGGTTCCGGGAACGATATTCGGTGCGGCGCCGCCCTGAATCTCACCCAGGTTCAACGACGGATGTCCGAGCACCGGGTGAACTTCATAGTCAAACTTCAACTTCTCGATTTCAGTGACCAGTTTTGCCATCATATAAACGGCATTGATACCGCGTTCCGGCGTGGAACCGTGTGCCTGTTTGCCGATGGCGGTAATCTTGAAAACCGTGCGACCTTTCTCGGCGATATCGATGGATTTCATATTTTCACCAATGTCCGGAATGATCGAATAGGTCGGTTCAACCAGTTTCTCTTGCATCAGGTAGCCGATTCCATAGTCGATTCCGTCGGGATCTTCGGCTTCCTCATCCGCAAGGGCGGCAATCATCAACTGCCCATTAAGTTCTTTATCGATTTCCAGTTTTTTCAACACTTCAACGGCAACCATAATCGATGCCAGCGGACCTTTATTGTCCAGGGTGCCGCGCCCGATCAACATTCCGTCTTTTTCAATGACTTCATAAGGATCCGTATCCCAGCCTTCGCCCGCCGGTACGATATCCATATGACCGGGCATCAACAGACGCTTACCATTGCTGTCTTTTCCGAGTTTGCCGATGACATTCGGGCGACCTTCCATGCGGGCAAACTCCTCGTAAGGAATGCCCATCTGATCCAGTTCCCGCTTGACGATTTCCGCAACCCGCCATTCTTCGCCGCGGATTTTCAGATACGGATGCTCCGGCAACTTTTCCGAAACAACGTTAACGGTTTTATGTTTACACATTTCGGTAGTCAGATCAATGATCCGCTGCCGAATCTCTGGGGAATTGTCCTTAAAATACGCTTTCAGGGTTGTTTTCAGATCCATTATAACTCCTCTATATTTATTAAAGAATTCATTATATGCAAAATTAACTCTTTAACCTGCGGATTACAATAATGTTTCCCGAATCATTCATAACGCAGTGATTTTGCCGGATCAGACAATGCCGCCCGGATGGCATGAAAACTCACCGTCAGGATCGCAATCACCAGTGCCATTGCGGCTGATAACAGGAATACCCACCAGTGGATGGAAATTCGATAGGCATAATCCTGCAGCCAGTTTTTCATCAGAAAATAAGCCGCCGGAAATGCGATGACATTCGCAATAATCACCCATTTGGTGAATTCCCGGACGAGGATAAAGGTAATTCCGGAAACCGAAGCACCCAGTACTTTCCGCACCCCGATCTCCTTGGTTTTCCGTTCCGCCATAAAACTCGCCAATCCGAAAAGTCCGAGACAGGCGATCATAATCGCCAATCCGGCAAAAATCGAAAAAGCCTTGCCGGTGCGCATTTCCGACCGATAAAATTCATTATAATGATCATCGTAAAAATAATGATCAAAGGTTTTTTCCGGAACAAACTTCTTCCAGGTCTCTTCTACAAAAGCCACTGTTCCTTTGATATCATCCGGTCGGACACGAATAGTCAGATAACTATGGGCTGCCGGCGCATAGTAAAAGACCGTCGCCCGCATCGGTTCATGGAGCGACATCATATGCACATCTTTGACAACGCCAACAATATTAAAATAGTGAGATTGTTCCTGCGTAGGTCCAATCTGGAGCAGGCGCTTTCCACTTTCGGGATCCCAATTCATAACACCAATCGCCCACTCATTGATGACACAGGCACTTGAATCAGTACTGATCTCATTCGATAAAAAACGTCCCCGACTGATGTTCAGTTGATAGGTATCGGCAAAGTCAGCATCAGTCCAAACCGATACCATAGCAGACGACTCAGCAGGCGGCGCATCCTCAATCATATGCGCATTTACGGCATTCGGATGACCTGGAATCATCGATGAAAAAGTGGCGCTTACAATATTGGGATTCTGTTTAAGTTCATTTTTAAATGCCTTGAATTTGTCTCCGATAACATCCGCGCGATTCACCACCAGCAACTGCTCTTTATTAAAACCCAGGTCCGTGTTCTGCAGATAAAATAATTGCTGTTTCACGATGAGCGTCCCGATAATCAGCGCTATCGAAATCGCAAATTGCAGGAGCACCAGTCCGCTTCTAAGTTTGCCACTGCCGGCGCCGCGCACGCTATCTCCTCTCAGCACTTCCACCGGACGAAACCCGGACAGGTAAAATGCCGGGTACGATCCGGCAATCACGCCAACAACAATTGTTATTAAGATCAGAGCGGCAATCACTGAGCCGTTGAGAATAGTGAAACTCAATTCCTTGGCAGTAATATCATTAAACAGCGGCATTGCCAGTTTGACCAGCAGGACAGCGATCAGGATCGCCAGAAAAGTCAGTAGAATTGATTCGATTAAAAATTGTCTGATTAAATCGCGGCGGTACGATCCAACCGTCTTGCGAATACCTACCTCTTTGGCACGGTTAGCAGACTTCGCTGTGCTGAGATTGATAAAATTGATACAGGCGATTGCCAGAATAAATATGCCAATAGCAGAGAAAATATAAACGTAGCTGATGTTGCCCGTCAGACCCAAATCATTCCCGACCCGGCTGCGCAGATAGACGTTTTTCATGGGTTCAAGGTAATATCCATAACTGTTACCGGCTTTTTCAAACTCTTCCAGTGTGACTCCTGTTGCAGCTTGTAATTGCGGACCGGCATAACGACGGACCAGGTCATTGAATTTTTCAGACAATGCCACGAAATCTGAACCCGGCACTACCCGAATATAAGTCTGGTAGTTATTGCTGATCCACATATCATTTCGGCTGTAATCCTGAGATGAGAGAGAAAACAGAAAATCAAATCGTATATGACTGTTATGCGGCGGATTGGCGACCACGCCGGTCACCTTATACGGAGTCCCGTCTTCCATTATCATGGACTGGTTCATGGGATTTTCATCTCCAAAATATTTCTCTGCCATCTCCTCCGTTAAAACAAGCGTATGGGGTTCGACTAGCAGATTCCTTGGATCGCCCTGAATTAATGAAAAGGAAAAGACATCGAAAAAGGTCGAGTCAACAAAAAGGACACCGCCTTCATCAAATATCCGATCGTCCCGGCGAATCTGAAATTTCCCCGATGTATTGATGCGAGTCGCCTGGATTATCTCTGGAAGTTCTCGTGTCAATGTAAATGCCATTGGCGCCGGCGAGGTAGCAACTTCCAAATCTTCACTGGCAAAACGTCCTTTTAAAATGACCCGGTAAATTTCATTATAATGCTCATGGAAGCGGTCAAAATTCAACTCATCAAAAACGTACATAAAGATCAATAGACAGCAACAGATTCCGACTGCCAATCCGGTAATATTAATGAATGTGTATCCTTTATTTCTCAGCAGATTCCGAAGTGTAATTTTCAGGTAATTGCGAAACATGGAATTCTCCCCCTTTTAATAATCTCAAAATAAGATTAGAAAATCCGGAGTTTGTTGTCAACACCAATAAAAATAGTCATCTTCAATTTATTGATGTGGATTTTTTAAGAGATGAACTTATCTTTATACCATGATATCAAAACTAATAAACGGAATTTAAGATGAAACAAACCATTATCCTGATAATCTCCGGGCTGCTTATTTTAACCGGCAGCTGCTCAGTCAATGTCAATACCGGCAATCTGAATATTATTCCACTGGAAGAAAAAATCATTGAACAAGTGGCGCCGGTTTCCGATTACACTAATTACTGGGATGCTATTCAGCACTTCGATTTCGATTATATCAATCGCCATGACGTCAGCGACGAAGAACGGAATTTTGTCCATGGACTGGAACTGACAATGGAGGGTAATTACGAAGATGCCGAGGAACTATTTTCGATCCTGTTTCACCATAGCAATGATAGTCTGTTTAAGAAAAATACGGGTGACGTATTGCAGAGGCTGATGACCTACCAGTCGGATTGGGCTGGAATGATCCGGATCGATTCGCTGCTGCCCGCCGGGCTTGATGACCAGAATACGATCAGTTTTGTCCGGGCATTTCAGAATGCCGAAAAGGAATCCTATCATTTCCCCGAAAAGGATATCGTACTACCCGGCAAACTCAGCATGAGCGGCGTTCCAATGATTGAGGTCTTCGTTAATGGAAAGCAGCAAACATTCTGGATTGATACCGGTGCGGAAATGACCGTGCTGTCTTCTGATATTGCGAAAGATTGTGGTGTTGAAAATCTCAGCGACGAGCCCACAATTCTGGGAACAGCAACAAAACATACTGTCAATTCCTCTCCGGGAGTCATTAAAGAGTTTAAAATCGGTGATTTGTTGATCGAGAATCATCCGGTAATAATTCTCGATAAAAAAGACCTTGAATTCAAACTGTTTAAAGTAATCCGCTTGCTAAAAATCGATGGCATCGTCGGCTGGAATGCTATCCGGAATCTCAGCATGGAAATCGATTATCAAAATGGACAGACAATTATCCGTAAACCGACAAGCCATAGTGTTGACCAACGAAATTTTCACTATATCTGTGTGCCATTTTTAAGCATGACTGATACAACCGGAATGCCGTTTAAAATGTTTATTGACACTGGCGCTAACAGCACAAAATTTTTTGAACCGGCTTTGTTCAAAGTCGATACTACTGAAATATCGCACAATCATGCGATTGTCGGCGGCGCCGGCGGAGCTCAGAAGATCAGGCAAATCGTACTGCCGGCAACGTCTTTGATCCTTGGCAATCATCGCCTTGATTTCAAGCGAATGGATGTATATGGTGATGGCAAACAGGATTTCTTTTATTTTGATGGCGTCGTCGGCAGTGACATCGCGAAATCAGGGACACTGATCCTGGATTTTCAGAACGGCAGCTGCGATCTGAAGTTACCCGCTAAAGAATAATCATAAAGTACATCGGCTGTCTCACTACGGATTTGAGAAGCCAATATTATATGTATTCTCGAAATACCTGTTTCCGGTGAAGAAAAGATTTACTGATAATACTTAGATATTGTTAGAACTTTTGTTTTTATCTTTTTTGGATTTTCTTTTTTCTTTAATGCTTTTTTGCGGTTTCTTCTTTACTTCCGAGCTTCTTTTATCTTTACCTTTTGCCATTTAAAACCTCCAATCTGATGGTACTAAAATAATAACTTCCGGAAAAATTCCAAAGTATATTAAAATTCTCATATCTCCACTACTCCAATTCTCCTCCAAAGGAGTTTTTATAGAACATCACCCCAACCTTTTATTACGGTTTGGACTGATTGGTCATCACTCGGATCAATTCATAACGCGATTTGAGACCCATTTTCTGATAAATATTGTAAACGTGGTTTTTTACGGTTTTGAGTGAAACATACAGTTCATCGGCAATCGCCTGATTGCTTTTACCATCGAGAATAAGACGGATAATTTCCTGTTCGCGGTTTGAGATCTGGTAGCTATTTACAATTCCCGCTATTGCCAGTTCATCACCGGCGATCTGCATTAATCCAGTGGCATAATCCAGAAAAAAATATCGTATCCAGATCAGGGGAGCCAGATTCAATCCTATTCCGAACAACAATATTCGAAAGGGTTGTGGAATTGGAATGACCAGGAGAATCCACATATAACGGGCAAGAAACAAATAGGCAAACCAGCGGGCGATTTTCGACCGGTTCCGATCGTCGATTTTCCCGGCTTTAATTACCAGATATATCAGGGCAAAGAGTTCCAACAGTAGAAAGAGCCCGGAGATATTTTCATAAATAAAGTAGTGGATTTCTGACAAAATACCATTTTCCGGTAAAAGATATTTAATAAAATAACCAGCAAGATAAATCGCCAGCCCCAGAAGAATTCTCCGTTCCAGTTTCGGCGATAAATCACGTTCTAACAGATTCAACACAATTTTTGAGCTAATCAGTCCAAAGCAAGCGATGATGGCAATTCCGAACAAGTAAGCCAGAACGTTCAGAAATCCATCCGTCGGAGCACGCAATGTGGTCGCAATATTCAAATCGATATATTTGACGATAAACAGCAGTAACAGCCCCAGATTTGTCAAAGCAATATGGAACGTCAGGTATTTCAGAAATGGATACTGATACCGACGATACATCTGAAACGTGTCGATAAGAACACCGGTACCAATGATGACACTGAATATTACCGAAAGCAGTTTAAGATGATCAATCATGATTGGTTAAATTATCATACTCAAATCTTCATTACAACCGTTTAGTTTTACCCGATCGCTAAAAAATGAGACCATAGTCCTATTGTCTTGGATGTCCATAAAAAGTAAACTACTCCGGCATATTTTGAAATAGGATCGAATGGAGGAAAAATGATCTGGAATTACCTCATCAGTACCTGGCGGAATCTGTGCAAACAAAAAGTATTCAGCCTGCTGAATTTAATAGGTCTTGCGATCGGCATGACGGCGTTTCTGGTTTTTTCATACTCAGCCATTTCCAAACTCCACACCGACCGGTTTCACAAGGATGCTGACAGAATCTTCCTGCTGGTTCAGAAAAAAATCAGCATTTCCAATGAAGAATCTTACAGCAGCTACTTCCCTTCTCGGATTAAAAGTGCCTTTGACCTGGACTTTCCGGAATTTGAGAATGCCATCCGGGTTTTTGACGGCGGACCGCAGACCTTAAAATATAGAGACCATTACTTCAGCGAATCCGGAGCCCTGTTTGTCGATCCGGAATTTCTTCGGTTCTTCACTTTTAACCTGAAATCAGGCGATCCTTATACCGCTCTGCAGGATCCGCATTCAATCGTTATTTCAGCGCAAATGGCTGAGAAATATTTTGGTAAAAACGATCCGCTTGGCAAAATCATTTCTCTTAATAATCGCGAAAACCTGGTCGTTACCGGCGTCCTTGAGGATTTGCCAAACACAACTTCATTGCGTTTCAGGTACCTGCTGCACTTCGAAATGGCAAAAAACATCACTCCCAATCTCAATGACTTTGCATACAATTCCTGCACAATTTTTATTAAAACAAAAAGTAATCAGGACATGGTTAATCTCTCCGATCGATTTCCAAAATTCATTATAAAATACTGGCAGGATAATGAACAGCGTCCTGCAAGTATCAGCCTGTTTCCACTGATCCGGTTTCGGCTTGGCGGCAGGCACATCCAATCGCTGCTGCAATCCAGTCATCCGATGATGGTTATTGTCAGTTTCGCGATCGGGATAATCCTCCTGTTGGTGGTCAGTTTCAATTTTGTCAACCTGGCGCTCGCCCGAAATCTCCGACGAAATAAAGAGGTTGCCATTCGGAAAACACTTGGAGCTACCCGTGTCCAGCTGATTACTCAATTTCTGGGCGAATCAATGATGCTGTCCTTTCTCGCTCTGGGTTTGGCGATTGTGCTCTATGAATTCCTTCAGCCCTATCTGAATAATTATATGGCGTCCATCAATCCGGTATCCTCCGCCCGGATCAGCCGCTCAATCTGGGAAATTCCACAGTTGGTATTTTATCTGGTTGGATTGGCATTGCTGACCGGAGTCTTTTCGGGAATCTACCCGGCATTTGTGTTATCCCGGTTTCAACCTGTCAAAATCTTCAGAGGACAATTTACTTCCAAACCCGGGAAAAATCGCGGTACCCGGATATTGATTGTCTTTCAATTTACGCTTTCCCTGATCTTTATCATTTTCGCCCGGGTCAGTGATTTTCAATTCAGGAAATTACTGAATGCCGATTTTGGATTTGATCGCAGCAATATCGCTGCAATCTCATTGAGTTCGATAAATCCTGAAGAGCGTGAACGAATAGAGCAGGAATTACACCAAAACGCCGACATTCAATCTGTTTCGGCAGCGGCTGATATCCCCGGATTGTGGTCAGATGAGAGAACTGTTTTCATTAGCGATCGACCGGATAAAGAATTCACTCTGGATGCTTTCGGGATTGACTACGATTTCATTGAAATGCTGAACATGCAGATCATTCAGGGTCGATCATTCGACCGGCAATTTTCCGATGAAAACCATTTCATTATCAATGAGTCGGCTCTGTCAAAACTCGAACTGGACAATCCAATTGGAACTTCGTTGAAAATTGGCAATCATGAAGGCATCGTTATTGGCATCGTAAAGGACTTCCTCTTCGGTGATATCGGATTCGAGATACCACCGGCAGTTCTCACTATCGAAGAAAAACAACTTAATTATCTGCTATTCAAATATCAGGATGAGGCTCGGTACAATTCCATCCGGAATGCAATCCAGGAGAGATGGCTTTCAATTATTCCCGAGACACCCTTTGAATGCTTTACACTTCAGGATCACTGGAATAAATTTTTCGGCACAATCAATAAGATTTCAAAATTATTTGGGATGATCGGCTGGCTGGCAATTTTATTTTCAGCATTAGGACTGGTCGGATTGACATCGTACATGGTTGAGCGTAAGACCAAAGAGATTGGCATCCGCAAGATTCTGGGCGCCAGCCGCAGCCATATTATGTTTAAAATGACCCTTGAATTTGTCAGAACGATCATCATTGCTAATCTGATAACCATGCCGCTGATCTGGTTTGCCTGGCGTAAAATCCTCCAGACCGGGCTCATGTTTTTCGAGCCGATCCCGGGCTATATCTATTTCCTGGGAGTTGGTATATCTGTCGGCGTAGCAGCACTGGCAGTTTATTCACAGGTACTGAAAGCCACCCTTGTCAACCCGGTAGTATCGCTGAAATATGAATAAATTTGGTTTTCTATTTTTTAGGCAGTCTATATAATATCTGATTATCCAATGTCGAACAAGGAATATTCAATTTCAAATTATGAATTTTATCAGGTTTTATCTCGAATCACATCTTTCGGCTTTGATTTAAATGACATGAAAAATGTCCCTATCGCTATCAAACCCTGAACTGCCCAGAATACAACCGCCAGTTTTTGGATGGTTCGAGCTCCACCTGTCGAGGCTAGCCGGTAATAGCTGATCGTAAAGAATACGGAAATAGCCGCCCAGAGAAATAATAGAGATCGAATTTTGCTGAGTTTTTTCATTGTTTATGATGAAGTCCAAACTGTTTTGGCTCGGCAAATTTCAATGCCGGTTTCCTTCTGGGAAATCCGGTGCAGGTATTCCGAATCGCTCAATTTTTCAGTCTGAACAAAAACTTCCTTTCCGAAAGTTGCTTCTGCCAGGAAATTGATTTCCAGCTGCTTGACAGAGCGGGCTTTCAGAAAATCGAGATCAAAGGTTTCAAAAATCCAATCAATATAGCGACTGTTGGTCACATGTTCATTGACATCCAGGTCCTGATAGCCGACCAGGGTTAACCAATTTGAATGAATGTCTTTCAAATCAGCGACTTTTCCCGGTCTATCCGCGAACATGTGATTCGGATAATCGGGCAGAAGAACATCAAAAGCCTGGTCGACCGGAATTGGACGCCGGGTATTTATATCGATGACACACCAGGAAGTCGTCGCCCGACCTAATTCCAGTTCTTTTTGATCAAAAAATTGAAAATCACGGTAAGCAAATACCTGCTCCCTGCCGGAAGGCCATGTATCGATTCTCAGCCCTTCATTCCAACCCGGCATCCGGTCAATGGTTACAATCATTCTGGTCAGCACCCAGGCAATGTTTTTGGACATCAGCGCCGTAAACCCAAATCCCAGCTGCTCAGCGTTTTTCCAGGCGGATTCCTGCATATAGCGATTCAGACTTGAAAAGCGCAACTGTTTTGAGAGATCGATTTCATAAGAATGAATCCGATAATTATCGGATCGTTTCAGATTTTCCTTATTCATTAGCATTTCCTTGTTGCTTGAGTCTATTATAAAAATTCGATTATATCTGACAATGGTTTACGGATTTTTTCCTTTTTTGGCTGATAATCTTCATGAGGATAGCCCAGCGGTGTAATTGCAAATACCCGCTCGTTCGATTTGAGTTTTAACGCTTTTTCCAGAATATCGGGTTTGAAAGCCGCAATCCAGCAGGTCCCGACGCCTTCATTGGCTGCCGCCAGAATCAGGTGGTCCATGGCAATTGTCACATCGGTTTCGATAGAATTGTAACCTTCGTATGCTCTCGTCCAGGATTCTTCAGCATTACCCAGGACAATTAAAACATGCGGCGCCATTCTAAACCATTCTCTATCGTAACAACGATGTACTTTTTCAAGCATTGCCGGCGATGAGATAACGAGAAATTTCCAGGGCTGACGGTTTGCCGCGGAAGGCGCCAGCCTGCCATTTTCCAGAATGCGATTGAGAATTTCACGATCCACAGGTCGATCAGGATCATAGTCCCTGACACTATGACGTTGGCGAACTAATTCGTTAAATTCCATTTTATTCTCCTTGCTTACCGACTAAAGTCGGAATTTGGTGTGGAATTCACTCCATTCCACCGGCTAAAGCCAGTGGTTAACGTAATATCTGCTTCATCTCCAATTCTATTCATTAAGACCAGCATTAATTAAATTCGATAATTAACGTTTTCACAGTCATTCTTCGCCTAATCTCTCTTTAAAGGTTAACCACTCATTTCAATGAGTGGGATAAGCGATCACCACCACCGAATTCATTCGGGTAAATAAAAATTCTATTCAATAAACCAATCCTCTGTATTTTCAAGATTATATGCCGCCAAAAACTCCTGGACTTCTTCCCGAAAGGTCTTTTGATGTCCTTTAGTGCCCCAGATAAGATGAAGCCAAACTTTGTTATAGGAATGGCTTGAAATAAAATAACTCCTCTTATCAATGAATAAAATAGATCGTCACACCGGCGACGGCGATCAGTGCACCGATAATTTCTTTCAATGTTACCTTTTCCCGGAAAATCAAGACCGCCGGCGGGATAATTAAAATCGGTACAATTGCCATGATGGTCGAAGCAATCCCCGCCATAGTGTGTTGAACCGCCAGCAGCGACATGGAAACACCCAGAAAAGGACCGAAAAATGCACCCAGCGTAATCCGTTTCATTGCCGTATTATCCCGTACTGCTGCAACTATTTTCTGCCAGCGTTTCATTATAGTAAAAAGAATTGAAAAACCAATAATGCCGGCTATTACCCGAATCTGAGTCGCCGCAAAAGCACTGTAAGTGCCCATCCCGTATTTACTGAAAATTAAACCAATCGACTGTCCGACAGCGCCGCCAAAGGCAAACAGAATTCCCTTAATCGGGTGCGAAAATTGAACTTTCCGGCTGGTTTCACCCCGCTCCAGAACGACGATTGCAATTCCGGTAATTGTCACAAACATGGCGAATATTTCAAACACCGTGAGGCTTTCCCTCAAAAACACCCAACCGATCAATGCTGTAATCGGCGGTACCAGTGACATGATCAGCATGGAAATCCGCGCACCAATATCGACAAATGCTTTAAACAGGAAAAGATCACCGATCGTAAATCCGATAATGCCCGAAATCACCAGCCATGACCAGGTATGTCGCGTTGCATCGACTGGTAAAATCATTCCCCGGGTGAAATAGGTAAAAATGCTCAGAAAAACTAATGCAATAACCAGCCGGATATAGTTCACCGCCAGTGAACCAACCCGCTTCCCGGCTGATTCGAAAGACATCGCGGTAAATGTCCAGCAGACCGCCGTCGTTAATGCAGCTATTTCACCCAGATGCGATTCAAACATGTTGACAGATTACGTATATTTGATTGGACGAATAGTAACCGGATATACTATTCATTAATTTGCAGGATTAAAAAATTCTTCGTGAATAGCCCGTACTGCCCGATCGCGATCCTTTTTACGAACGATAAAATACGCAGCAACCGGCGAGGCTCCCACGGACATAATCTCCATATTGATTCCCTGCGTGGAGACAGCCCCGAACATCCGGACTGCAATCCCGTGTTTTTCCAGCATCCCTTCACCTACTGCAGCAACAACCGATAAACCGTTTTCAGCAATAATATTATGAACCGCCGACAATTTCAAACCGGATGCGGCATTATAGGCGTGATGTAAATCCTTTAATCCAAGCAGCAAATTGATCGACGTCTGGGAAGTAATCACAGACTTAATATTGATACCCTCATGATCCATCTCGGAACTGACTTTCGCCAGAATCCCCCGCTTATGTCCGACTTCGGGTCCTTCCAGCTTCAATATACAAAAATCATCGCTGTAGGTTACACTTTTGATAATGTCGTCCTTGCGGGTGCCATTTTCAGAAATAATCGTATAGGGCACATTCGGGAAATCGGTATTGGCTATATTGAATATCCGGACCGGAATTTTCGGCTCTTTCAGCGGTTCAACCGTTCGCGGGTGTAATATTTTGGCACCAAAATACGCCAGCTCCGCAGCCTCGGTATAGGTCAGCTGGTGAATGCCGTGCGTACCTTCCACAACTTTCGGATCAGCGGTGCGAAATCCATCGACATCCTTCCAGATATCCAGGTATTCTGCACCGACACAATGAGCAATCGAAGCCGCCGAATAATCACTGCCACCGCGACCAAAAAGATTGACGCGACCATCCTTTGAAACTCCATAGAATCCCGGGACAATCGCGGTGATATCCGAAGATAATCGTAAACTGACCAGATCGGTACAGGCATTGAAATCCACCGCCGCATTCCCAAACTCACCGTCGGTCAACAGCTGCATATCCTCCGGCATGACCTCTTCACATTCAATCCCACGATCCCGCAGCATGGCGGTCATTATCGCGGCACTTAATCGCTCCCCAAAACTCAGCACAATATCCGAAACAAAAGGCGGGATTTCACCGATATAATTGACACCCTTCAGATAGCGTTTCAGATCCTCTACCCGATTATCGATCAGCTCCTGAGTCTCTTTCTGGATTGCTTCATCTTTAATAATGTTCAGGATCGTTTCCCGTTTATGCGTAATGAGATATTCAAGATTTTCGCCAATCGACGAATGATCATGCTGGGCTTTCAGGAGCATCTCTTCAAGCAAGTCTGTGATCCCGTAAAATGCCGAAACCACCACGATCAGGGGACGGTTGTAGTTTTTAATAACCGTTAATACTTTCTCTATATCCTGAGGAGTCCGTAGATTCGAACCACCGAATTTTACCACGATTTTTGACATCAACTCAATCCTTTTATCTCAAAAAATATTCAGCATAATTCAGAACGGCTGAAATTAATACAATTACCGATATTAAAAAAGCGGTTTAAACGACTCATCAATTTTTTAAATAGTCCTATTTTTTCCAAAATTTAAACGGATTTTTTACAAGGTTGGCATTGATATAGCGCGGATCGCCGGTTACCTCACTACCGATCCAGTCCGGAGTCGTAAATTCCTGGTCCTCACTTTTCAACTCAATTTCCGCCACAACCAGTCCCTTATTTTCCCCTAAGAATTCATCCACGATCCATTCATTCCCGGCGATCGTCAGCTGGTACCGATTTTTTTCAATGATCGGTTTCCGGCAGATTTTGTCCATAATTTCATTGGCATCCGCTAACGGAATTTCGTATTCGTACTCCAAGCGTGAGAGCTCCGACACCAGGGATTTCAATGTCAATATCGCTTTTTCCCCAACAATTCGCATACGCACAATTCGATTGACATCAACGCTTATATACCCCTGTTTGTATCGATTAACCGCAGCCGATTTTTTATAGCTGTCGTTTATTACTAAATACTTGCGCTCAATCTCCATTGCCATAAATTAATCTCCGCAATAAATCTTTACGATGCGCTGACCGATTGATTCTAAGAGTTTTGGTGCATCTTCGATTGCTTTGGATCCATCTCCTGCCAATTCTGTCAGAGTGTAAATATCAGTCAATCCTAATTTATCCATATTCTCACGATTTAACAGATTTTTTCCAGTCACTGCGATGACGGGAACAGAGTGGTTTCTGGCACGGGATGTCACACCTGCAATTGCTTTACCGTGGAATGTCTGGTCATCCAGTTGCCCCTCTCCGGTTATAATGAGATTCGCTCCATTCAACAGTTCTTCAAATTTGATTGTATCGAGAATCAAGTCGATCCCGCTTTGTGTAACGGCATCCAGAAAAGCAATTAATCCGGCACCCATTCCCCCGGCGGCACCACTTCCCGGAATATCGCGGACTTGTTTTGAAATTGACGTTTCTACCAGGGTGAAAAAAGAATCCAGATTCCGCTCCAAGACGGGCAAATCGGCATGCTGTGCGCCTTTTTGGATTGCATAGGTACGGACGGCGCCATCGGGTCCCAGCAGCGGATTCCGAACATCACAAGCTACCTGAAAACGAGAGTTCATCACTTCAGGATGGATGCTGCTTTTAGCAATTTTGCGACAATCTCCAATCAATTCGCCGTTCATATATTGAACGATCTCAGCATCGTTTTCATCATAAAATCGCACTCCGAGCGCCTGCGCCATACCGGCGCCGCTATCATTGGTAGCAGATCCGCCAATACCAATAATGAAATCGCGAATCCCAAATTTCAAAGCGTCAAGAATCAATTGACCGGTTCCGTAACTCGTCGTTTTCAGAGGATTTCTTTGACTTTTGGCAACCAGTTCCAAACCGGAAGCCCGTGCCATTTCAATAATAGCGGTTTGAGATTCCTCTAAAATATAGTATTCGGCTGGGCGCGTTTTTCCAAGCGGATCTGCGACGAAACATGTTCGAGTACTTCCCGGTAAACCGGTGCGAAAAACATCCAGAAATCCTTCACCACCATCAGACAAGGGAACAGATATTACCTGAACGGCAGAATCGGCAGTCATTATCCCTTTTTGTAACGCTTTACATACATCACCGGCAGAGAGACTTCCTTTAAATGAATCGGGAGCGATGAGAATTTTTTTTGATGATGCAGTCATTATAAAAAATCTATAATCGAAATGCGTCTGCCAGGTGGCGAATACGATTGCCTTTGGATGATAACGTCACGCCGATTACATCGAATCTGCAATCCAGCTCCAGTTCCGGATGTTGAGCCAGATAAGCGTCGGCTATCATTCCAAGTTGTTCCATTTTGCGCTCATCAACCCAGGATTCCGGTGGACCGAATACCTTCCGACGCTGGGTTTTGACTTCGACAAAACAGAGGATGTTATCCTTCTGGGCAATAATATCCAACTCGCCATAAGCCCCGGCATGAAAATTACGATCGATGATTTGAAAGCCCTTTTTAAAAAGATAATAAGCAGCCAGGTCCTCACCATATTTCCCCAAATATCGCGTGTTTGAAGTCGCGTCAATGTCGATGATATGCTCTTTGACACCGCCAAAACTCAAGCGATGGATCGGACAGGGTTTTAATTTTTTAACCGCAATCCGGTGTTGTTTCGTTCCATAGCCTTTATGTTGTGCAAAACCATAGCCCGGGAAAACCGAATCCATTTCTTTCATGATCCGATCCCGGGTGACTTTAGCGATTATCGACGCCGCAGCAATCGAGTAACAAAGTCCGTCACCTCCGATAATCGCTGTCTGAGGATAGATTTTATCCGGCAAACCGCGACCATCGACGAGGAGATGATCCGGTCTGATTTTCAAGCGACCGATCGCCTGGCGCATGGCTTTATGGGTCGCCTGTAAAATATTGATCCGATCGATTTCTTCTGAATCCACGATTCCGATTCCGACCGCTGAAGCGTTTTCAAGTATTTTCGGAAAAAGAGCCTCCCTCCGCTTTTCGGTCAATTTTTTCGAATCATGGATTCCATCGATTAATTCAGATGATTTATCAAATATTACCGCAGCAGCGACTACCGGACCAGCCAGAGGTCCTCTGCCGGCTTCATCGATTCCGGTAATATTCCTTTGACCTTTTTGCCAGAGCTGGCGCTCGTATTCTATATCCATCGTTTTCAAAATGTTGTCTGAATTTAAGCGGCTGTGAGGTGATTGGCAAACGCCATATTCATTCGGATCAGTATTTATCAATATTGATACAAAGAGATCAATCCAAAAGTCTTTTCCTTGACTCTTAGACATCCTTTATTTAGTTTCATGAGAATTTTTGAATCAAGTTAAAATTGAAATAAGAGGAGGCATCGTTGGCTACAAAAGAATTCAAACCATTTGTCCCGGCAGAATCCAGCATGCAAGAATTTACCCTGAAAGCACTTCTTCTGGGTTTAATTCTGGCAGTAATTCTGGGAGCTGCAAACGCTTATTTAGGATTGAAAGCCGGAATGACGATCGCTGCGACCTATCCGGCAGCGGTCATCGGTATGGCGGTCCTGAAGCTTTTTAAAGGTACAATCCTGGAAGAAAATTTCGTTCGAACCGTCGGCTCAATCGGTGAATCCATCGCCGCCGGTGCCATTTTTACCATACCGGCATTTTTCATCGCGGGAATCTGGCCGGAATTTTTCACTGTCGGAAATTTTCTGGTTTCCTCGGCAATCATGATCGTCGGTGGTATTCTGGGAATTATGTTCGTTGCCCTGCTTCGCCGGGTCATGGTCGAAGATGCCGATCTCCCCTTCCCGGAATCCCAGGCAGCCGCCGAAATCCATAAGTCCGGTCGTTCCGGTAGTACCGGCTCGAAGTTTCTATTTGGTGCGATGGGTGCCGGTGCGCTTATCCAGATGCTGGGTCAGTTCAAACTGTTTGCGACCCGCTGGGAACATTTTGTACAGTTTGCTTCGAAAAAGATCGCAATTGGTAATTCCGGCACAGCCAGCGTTAAAGGCGGCTTGCTGCTCAGTTCACCGGGAGTCAGCCCGGCTTATATCGGTGTCGGTTATATCATTGGACCCAAACTGGCTTCACTGAATTTCAGTGGTGGTCTGATAGCGTGGGGCTTGCTGGTGCCGATTATCACTTATTTTATTGGACCTTCCCTGATCAGCAGTGGTATCATTGCCGAGCATTCGACCTGGTCAAATATGGCAGTTGATGTCTGGCGAAATATCGTTCGTCCTATGGCAATTGGCGGAATGCTGGTCGGTGCCGGCTATACACTTTTCAATATGCGTAAAAGTCTGTCTGCAGGTATCGCCCGATCAATCAGCGATGTCAAAAAAGCCGCGACCGGCGAAGTCACCACCGAACGCACCAATAAAGATCTCAGCTTTAATACAATCCTTATCGGAATCATTTTCGCAGCTGTGGCAACTTTTTTAATTACCTGGCTGGTCTTCAAAACCTCATTTTTGGTCGCAATTGTGGCATCATTGGTAATGATCATTGCCGGATTCTTTTTTGCGGCTGTATCAGGTTACCTGGTCGGTATCATCGGTTCCAGCAACAATCCAATCAGTGGCTTGACGCTTTCAACATTAGTTGTGACAGCGCTCCTGATGGTTGCACTTGGCGTCAAAGGTCATGAAGGAATTGCCGCGGTTCTGGGCGTCGCTGCAATTGTCTGTGTTGCCGCCGCAGTTGCCGGTGAGATGTTACAGGATTTGAAAGCCGGGCATATCCTTGGCGGTACTCCCTGGAAAATGGAGTTAGGTGACATCATCGGGGTGGTTATCGCCGGTTTAATCATGTTTATCCCGCTGGTAATTTTGAACCAGGGTGATATAGCCACAGGACTCAAAGAGGGTTACCAGGGTGGCTTCGGTAGTCAGAATCTGCCCGCTCCGCAAGCCGGTTTGATGGCAATGCTTTCGAAAGGTATCGTCGGTGGTGAAATGGCATGGCCACTGATTATCGTCGGCATGCTGATGGGCTTTGGCTTTATCCTGATGCAGGTGAAAAGCCCGATGCTGGTTTCCGTCGGTATGTATCTGCCACTGGAAACGACCTTCGCAATTTTTATTGGCGGATTGACCAAAGGTATCGTCGAAATGATTAGCAAAAAGAAAAAACTGAATGAAGCCCAGGTCTCACGAATGGATAATATCGGGGTTCTGCTGGCAGCAGGCTTGATTGCCGGTGAGGCGCTGGTCGGTTTATTCTTCGCGGCATTGGCATTTTTTGAAATCGATACTTTCCAGATTTTCAAAAATCCGTCCTTTATTGTCAGCCTTGGCGTATTTGTCGTTATCATCTACATTCTTGTTCAAATACCACTGAAGAATGCGGGCAGTCCGGATGAACCGGCGGCACCATCCGTCACTCTTTAAATGGTTCTTTTTTGAATAATATGTCCAATCAATCCAAGGGCGCGGGAAAATTCATCAATATCTATGATGTGGTTCCCCGCCCTTGTGTTCATTTCGAAACTGATCCCGATGGTAAAGTCACGCTCCTGAAACCAAAATTCCGAAATGCGTTTATGATCAAATATGTGTTGCCTCGCATTCGACGGAAACACTATAAAATCCATCTTGACGATATTGGTTCCGCCACCTGGAAATTATGTAACGGGACAAATAATGCCGGTCTGATTGCCGAAAAAATCAGGGCAGAATTTGGCGATACGGCAGAACCGGTATTTGACCGGGTTGGAAAATTTCTTCAGCAATTGCAAACCGCAAAAATGATAGAGCTAAATAATGACCAAACAAATTAAAATTACCGAAGAGTTTATCCGTTCACTACCCAAAACAGAACTCCACTGTCATCTCGACGGCTCACTAAGACTGAATACCATTTTAGAAATGGCAGAAAAAGACAAAGTGAAACTGCCTACTTTTGATCCGGTCGAACTCAGAAAAGCGGTTGTCATTACTTCCAATAACATTACTTTGACAAATTACATTAAAAAATTCGACATTACTCTGATGGTACTGCAGACGCCGGAATCCCTGACACGGGCGGCTTATGAACTGGCTGAAGATTGTTCCAATGAAAATGTTATTTACCTCGAAGTCCGCTACTCCCCAATTTTACATACAAAACACGGGATGACGCCGATGGAATCTGTGGACGCCGTCATCAAAGGCTTGAAACAGGCGGAAGAAAATTTCAAGATCAAAACCGGTGTGATTATTTGCGGGATTCGCAGTATATCCCCTGAAATCTCATATAAGTTGGCTGAATTAGCCGTGGCGTTTAAGAACCGCGGCGTGGTCGGTTTCGACCTGGCAGGCGTCGAGGAAAATTTCCCCGCCAAGGATCACCGGGAAGCCTTCTACCTTATTCTCGATAACAACATCAATACAACCCTGCACGCCGGTGAAGAATACGGACCGGAGTCGATTCATCAGGCTGTCCATTATTGCGGTGCGCACCGGATCGGACACGGCGTCCGCTTGAAAGAAGATGGCGATTTGCTGAACTACATCTCGGACCATCGGATTGCCCTGGAAATCTGCATGACCAGTAACATCCACACCGGCAGCGTTAAAAGTTACGAAAACCATCCCTTCAAATTTTATTACGATTACGGCTTGCGAGTCACACTGAATACCGACAATCGGCTGATCTCGGACACCACTCTGACCAAAGAATACATGCTGGCTCACAAGTATTTCAATTTTCAAATCGCCGATTTCAAGGAAATCATTATCGCCGGATTCAAGAGTGCTTTTCTGCCCCACCGGGTCAGAACCAACATTATCCGGCAAATTGCGGAAGAACTCGATACCTATATTTCGGTTTAAATCAATCCCGAAAAATCATTTCCATTGCCATATTTATTCAGAATGACTGCATATTAACCAAAAATAAACCAAAATTTTCATTGAATATTTATTCGAAATTTCATATATATCAACTTGGACTAACGTTCTATGAGTTACATTTTTCATCTACAATACACCATAAAAAGAGACTGATGATTCAATCTTATGCCCCGGTTTTCAATTTGAAATTAAAAGAACATATAACAATTTATTAAGGAGAAATTATGAAAAAGTTATCATTTTTTGTGATTTTGGCGCTAACCTTCGGACTGACGGTTACAGCGTGGGGTGACACCATCGAATTAGTTGATTTTGAAACTGCTAGTGGATATTCTACTAGCGCTTCAGAATTCACCGATGGTAGTGGAGATTACTTTTTACGTACTGATGGCTCAGACATTTCAAGTTCTGTCGAATACACAAATATCCAGGGAAGTTATTACTTCGGCGCACAGGATACAGACGGGGATGGGCAGCCAACTTATCTTACCTTAACATTGGATGATGTTTCCATCAGTTCATATAATGACCTTGTCTTTAAAATTTATATTGCTGAAGATGACGCTACGGACAGTAATGAAGATTGGGATGCCACTTCCTACATGCACATTAGCTATGACATAGATAACAGTGGCACCTATACAAATCTTATCTGGGTTGAGTCCGAATCTGCCACAACAAATACAGTTCCAAAAATTGATACTGACTTTGATGGTCTTGGTGATGGTGCTGAAATTACACCAACATTCACTCAATATACTGCAAATATCTCCGGAACAGGAAGTACCATTGACATACTAATTGAATTCAATGATTTAAAAAACGGAGATGAAGATATCGCAATTGATAATATTGAGATTACCGGAACTGCTTCATCGGGTATTGAGAACCCCAATCCAAGTCTCACCAGCAGGACCACAACCAGCATCAGTTTTTCCTGGGAAAAAAATAGTAATAACGATAACGTGATGTTAGTTTATAAAGCAACCAATGACATTGGTGCTCCGACCGATGGAACCGCTTACAGCGTTGGTGATAATATGGACGGCAGCGGTGCCACCGTTCTCTATAACGGCGGTGATCAGACCACCTATACTCACACCGGTCTGACTCCGAATACGACTAACTATTATAAAGCCTTTTCTGTCGATGGGAGTACTAATTATTCATCGGGAACTGGAGGTGAAGGATCAACTCTGAAAGCCGAACCATCCAATCATGCGGCTTCATTTGTTGCATCGAGCGTTACTCATAATAGTATTACTCTAACCTGGTCTGATAATGACGGCACGTATCTGGCAGAGGAATTCCTGGTCGTTTTGGAAACCACAAGCAGTTTTACACCATCTGACGGAAATAGTTATGCCGACGGAACTAGCGATGATAAATGGTACGCCAATATTGCGCATGGGACTCAGACCGTGACCTTTACCAATCTGAGTGAAGGAACAACCTATTATGCCAAGATCTGGTCGGTGTCAAATACAGGCGGCGATGCTGTATATTATGATTACAAAACCGATGGAACGGTTCCTGAAGTAACCCAGGCAACAATAACCTTACCAAGCCTGCCATTTGTCGAGAACTTTGATTATACCACCGGCGATAATCTGACCGATCATGGCTGGATAGCCCATAGTGGTGGTGGTTCAAACCCGATTCAAGTTGTTACACCCGGATTGGAATTTCCCGGTTATCTGGGCTCCGATGTCGGGAATGCCGCCGGTGTTAATAATACCGGTGAAGACATCAACTATAAATTTAAAGCTCAGACAAGCGGTGTCGTTTATGCTGCTTTTATTATCCAGACCGAAAGTTCGAATTACGCCGGTTATTTCTTACATTTAGGACAAATTACCCTCGGTGAGGGATCTGATTTCACTTATTTGTCACGGGTTTGGATTAATGCAACCGGCGATGGCGTTGGCATCGGGTCAAGTACACCCTCCTCTTATGTTCCTATTACGGCAAACACGCCAACCCTTCTGGTTGTTAAATATGACCTGTCAACAAAGGTAAGTGACCTCTTTGTCTTTAATACCTTCCCGACCTCAGAACCGGGAACGGCAGATGCAACTTTTACTGAGACCGCGGAGATCACAAATGTTGGCTGTATCGCTTTAAGGCAATACAGGGATACACAACGTATTATTGTTGATGGTATCCGGGTAGCCACGACCTGGGCTGATGCAGTCAAACCGGCATCCTCTATTATCGTAAATCCAAGCACTCTGACGGATTTCACTTATCTGTCAGGTAGCGGTCCTTCTGCTGAACAAAGCTTTACTGTCAGCGGTTCAGATTTAAGCGCAGATATTGCTATCACACCATCAACGAATTTTGAGATTTCGACCGGGACTGGTGGTTCTTTCTCAGCAACTAATCCAATCACCCTGTCCCCGACAAGTGGTACGGTAAGTGCAACCACCATTTATGTCAGACTGAAAGCAGGATTAAGTGCAGCGAGTTACACTAATGAAATTATTACGGCAGCGTCGTCAGGCGCCGAAAATCAAACTGTGACTTGTAGTGGCTATGTATATACACCAGTTGAGGATCCTGTTCCGTCTCTTACCAGTCGGACAACAAGCTCCGCCGATTTTTCCTGGACAAAGAATGCTGCCGGTAATGATGTCATGCTGGTCTATAAAATGACCAAAGATATCGGCAGTCCGACCGATGGAACCTCCTATGCCGTGGATGGCACTATGGACGGAGCTACCGTGCTTTATAACAGCAGCGGAACAAGTTACTCGCACAGCAGTCTTACACCAAATATGACTTATTATTACAAATTTTTCTCAGTGGATGGCAGTACCCATTATTCCGCCGGTGTTCTGGATTCAGTAACCACGCTTAAGGCGGAACCATCCAATCACGTGACTGCATTTGCCGCATCGGAAATCACCCATAACAAAATCACGCTTACCTGGTCGGATAATGATGGCACCTATTTAGCGGATGCCTTTTTAGTCGTCCTGGATACCACCGGTAATTTTGCACCGGCTGACAGCAATGTTTATGCCGATGGTTATTTTGATGGTAAATGGTATGCCAATGTTAATCACGGTATTCAAACAGTGACATTTTCCGGGTTAATCGAGGAAAAAACCTATTATGCTAAAATCTGGCCGGTTTCCAACGTGGGCGATAATATGGATCTGTATAATTACAAAACCGACGGAACCGTTCCGAGTGACACCCTGGCTACTCCCGCAATGGTTATTCCGAACCTCTTTTTCTCGGAGTATATAGAGGGCAGCAGTAATAACAAAGCCCTGGAAATTTATAATGCTACCGGTGCTGAAATCAGTCTTGCCGATTTCAGAATTAATCAGTCAACAAATGGTGGCGGCTGGGCGTATCAACACATATTTCCGACTGGTGCAAAAATAGACAGTGGTGATGTTTGGGTAATTCTCAATGATGCTACTGATCCATCTCTGTTTTCATCTGCCGATGCAGACGAATTTTTAGCCTATCCCAGCGTTGTGCATCATAATGGCGACGACGCCCGCGCATTGGAATGGACACCCGATGAAGGCGCAAGTTGGATGATTCTGGATATCATCGGTGAACCCGAAGTCGATCCAGGAACTGGCTGGACAGTGGCAGGAGTAGCGAATGCAACTGCTGACCATTCGCTTATCCGCAAATCATCTGTCACCACCGGCACTACCGATTGGGCAATCTCCGCCGGTACAAACTTACGCAACTCGGAATGGTATGTAATGCCTCTAAACACCTTCGATTATCTTGGCGAACATCCATCAGCGATCATTCTAAAAAATATCGCGAAAGCCCGATCAATCAGCCTGACTGAAATTGAACTTGTTTACAACGACACACTGAAATCCATTAATGCGGCTGATTATACGGTATTAGGTTCCAGTGGGATCACCATCAGCAGCGCCGATATTGACGCCGTCGATGGGACGATTGTCAAATTGACCGCTAGCGCCGACATCGTCGGTGACGCAGTTCTGGATACGTTGATCGACGCTGCAGCTCAGGACACAATTGCATTTTATATAGGTATCACGCCGCTGGCTTTTACCAATACTCTGAATCCTGATGGACAGATTGAAGAAGATATTACCGCCACGTTCAAAGGCATTGTTTACGCCAACGACGATTACAGCGATGTCTGGTTTGCCGATGGA
>CAZSDW010000039.1:0-25319 GCA_964605705.1 uncultured bacterium | reverse complement strand
ATCATGTGGGAATAGATCGCCAGAATCGGGGCATCCTTATGTCCCATGATCGGATAGAAATATTCATTCCAGACATTCTTGGCAATATTGATTACCGCGGTTTTCAGTTCAGCCGGAGTCGCCTCCGGATGTTCATAGAGCCAATACCAGACCTGGATATCAACCAGCGAAACACCGGCAATCTCACCCGTTGACCAGAGCTGGTTCAGGGCATCGAGGTATTGTGCATTTTCATCTTCTGATTTCAATCCCAGCAAATCCAGATCGCGTTTCTGAAATACAAAGGCGAAAGCTTCGGTAAAAGCCGTATTCGGGACGCCCTGCAGAAGGGTATGATCCACTTTATTCAATGAAAAAACCTGCTCGACGCAATGTCCCAACTCATGCGTAGCAATATTGAATCCTTTGTAATTCATCCCATCTTCCGGTACCCGGGTCCGAAGATGAGCCTTGTCAGAACGTCTGCCCGCACTCATAGCATGACCGGCTCCGCGCGAAGGATCCACTTCGATTTTACTGGCAAGAAATTCGGCGGTTTTCCGATCAAAACCAAGTTTCACGAGAATATTTGGCAAATCTTTTTCAAATGCATTAACAGTGGGGTACTTCGCCCTGACCATTTCATCCAGTTCGCTTTCACTGTATTTGGAAGCCGAACGGAACCCATTATACCAGATATCGAAAGGTTCCAGATCGCGACCCAGCCGTTTTTCGATCAGTTCACCGGTCTTTTTGAATTCCCTTGATGTCAGCAAATCAGTAAGCAATTTTACAACAGTCTTTTCGGGTATCTCACGATCGAGTTTAAACCGCCGGTCGATTTTCGTAGGATACAATGGATAGAACGGATCAACAGCTTCTTCCGCCTGAAAGGTAGCTAACAGTGTCTGGTAACGTATATCCGGTTCACAACTGTTATCGGTGCTTTTTCCAGTCACCTCATTGGTTACCGGCTTCCAGTCAACATCGGGATTATCGATAACAATCTGTGGAATTTCCTGAAAAATGATCTTCTTCATTACTTCGTAAATCAGCTTTTGTCTCGGTAAACCAGCGGCTTCGGCGTATTGCGCCTTCAGTTCGTCCCGCAATCCCCAATGCGAAATCAGCTTCAATCCTTCAGGAAAGAGACGCTCATTACTTTCATTCAATAAATTGTGCATATAAATGTTGTAATTACTGATATAGTCATCGGCTTTAACATAGGTCTCATAATGCTTCTGGGCAACATCAGACGGAACACGGGAAGTAAAACCCTGCGCCAGGCGTGTTTCCGCCCACTCCTGCCGATCCCAATCTGCCCCATTTTTCAGCAGGTCGTCCAGCGATTTTACTTCGTAGTTCAGCAGTATAAAAAAGGCAATCTTGGTTTTGTAGAGATCTTCCTGAACATGCGAAGCCAGGCTGAAATTCGCAAGCAGATAATCAATTGGTAATAAGGGACCCGTGTTCACCTGGGTATGCCACTGAAACTCACGTTCCTGTTCCACCATCAATCCACTCAGCACTTCAAAAGCGTTTTCAAGCCGATTAAAAGCCTTAACCAATTCTGCTTTATCCGCAATAAAATTATTCAGGCAGAATTCCTTCAAGGCTTCCTGATCACCGTCAGATTCGTTCCAGAGATTCATTACCTGTTTCACACCGGTTTCAATCCGGCGGCGATGTTCCTTACCGAATTTTTCCAGCATGACATCGATAACCAATTTTGCCTGTTGATTTTTCAAGGCAACTTCCTCAGGCAGCTTTTTGCCACACGATTGAGACAGTGTAACACTCAGCAGCATTACAACGGCAATTATAATGAACATTGCTTTGCGCATGTTTCCTCCTCAGCATGTATATCTCGTCTATTGGACACTGACCTCGTTACTTAATTCATTGGTGTCATCGGCTTTAATGGGAAAATGCCGGGCGAGGATTTCACCCATTTGTTTAACGCTTTCCGAAACACCTTGCAGGTATTCACCGGTTTTGAAAAAGCCGGATAATTTTGCCGCAATTCCATTCCAGGTTTCCTGCTCGACCTTTGAGTTAATGCCGGTATCAGCCAGAATCCGGAATTTTCGTTCCGCCAGGATAACCAGCAGCAGAATCCCGGTCCGATCCCTGGTTTTATGCATTCCAAGTCTGTAGAATTCGGCGAGCGCAACTTCTTCAAGATTTTTACTTTTCAATTTACGGGGACGTTTGCTGAAAATACTGACCCGGATTTCCCCGGCAGTTTGTTTCTCGGCTTTTCCACAGGCTTCGGAAATTTTCTTCAGATCCTCTTTGGAAAAATATTTATCAATCAGTGCCATAATTCACTCGCAATTATAAGTTGGAATTACTGTTTATAATCTTCCTCTCAAAATTCAAATCTGACGGAATGGGGAGTTGAGAAATGGAGTGATGCTAAATTTGACCATTATTTCTCAATATTTCTCAATTTAAATCTACAATCTACAATCTGCAATCTACAATTTTTCTTACCATCCTCCGGAAGCACCACCCCCGCCGAATCCACCTCCACCGCCGGAAAAGCCACCAAAACCGCCCCCGCCGAATCCGCCGGAGCGTCCGCCACTGCGAAACATACTGGCACCCAGCAATGCCCAGAATAAACC
The DNA here is from genome assembly GCA_964605705.1 of uncultured bacterium. Lineage (GTDB taxonomy): Bacteria > Fidelibacterota > UBA2242 > UBA2242 > UBA2242 > CAZSDW01. Next base: position 22,710 of record CAZSDW010000039.1, on the reverse strand, counting down.
TCTGCGCCCGCGACGACCACCACCAATCAAAAACAGGAAAAACAGAATGTAAAAAATCAGCGAGCCAAAGGATTTTCGGGCATCACCACGGGAACGCTGGTATTGTTTTGGAGCGGCTTTATATTCGTCCTTTGTCGCCAGCATGATACTGTTCAATCCCGCTGCAATTCCGGCATAATAGTTACCCTGTTTGAAATAGGGTGCGATATCATTACGGATAATCTGTGAAGACACCAGATCCGTCAGAGTGCCTTCCAGACCATAGCCAACCTCAATCCGGATTTTACGGTCATTTTTCACAATCAGCAGCAAGACGCCATTCTCCTTTGCTGGTTCGCCGAGTTTCCATGCATCGGTCACTTTGATGGAGTACTCCTCCAAAGACTCATCTTCCAGTGAAGGAATAATCAGAACAGCAATTTGGTTCGATGTTTGGGTTTCAAAATAGTAGAGCTTCTCTTCAAGGCGCATCCGTTCCGTGGGCGAAATAACGCCAGCCAGATCGGTTACCCGGGCTTTCAAGGGCGGTACATTCAGCCCAAACAGGGTTATGGAAAAGCTTACCACGAGGAAAAAAATGATAATTTTAGAAATATTTATTTTCATCGGGCACCCGGCTTAAAACTCAACTTTCGGGGCAACTTCCGCACCGGGCTGGGCTTCAAAATAAAGCTTCTTGCCGAATCCAAACATGCCAGCCAATATATTCGTCGGAAAACGGCGAATTGTCGTATTGTACATCTGGACAGTTTCGTTAAACCGTTTGCGCTCGACCGCGATACGATTCTCGGTGCCTTCCAGCTGGGACTGTAACGCCAGAAAATTTTCATTGGCTTTGAGTTGCGGGTAATTTTCCGAGATTGCCATGAGTCGTGACAAAACGGAACCGATTTCACCCTGCACCTGCTGGAAACGAGCGAACGCTTCGGGATTATTCAAAACTTCCGGGGTCACTGTAAATTGTCCAATCTTTGCCCGGGCTTCAGTAACGGCTGCAAAGGTTTCCTTTTCATGAGCAGCGTAGCCCTTGACGGTCTCAACCAGGTTGGGAATCAAGTCTGCCCGACGTTGATATTGATTACTGACCTGTGCCCACGCCTGATTGACATTCTCCTCAAGTGTGACTAACGCATTATAATTGTTTTTTAAAAAACTGTAAATCATCAGTAAAACAACGACAACAACAATTAAAATAATCCATCCTTTTTTCATTTTTTCCTCGAATTATGAATTAATAAATTTCCTGGTCAATTCCAGCACTCGGTCAAGGTCACCTACAGTCGTATAAATATGCGGTGAGATTCTCAGCATATTTTCGCGCAATGACAACATCACATGGTGCTTTTTGAAATAATGAAACAAATCCAATGATTTTGATTTATCACAGGGATAAAAGGTCACAATTCCTGAACGACATTCAAGCGCTTCATTGGTGAACAATCTGTATCCCTGTTCCTTCAATCCGTCTATTAATATACCTATCAAAAATTTAAGATGCTCATAAATATTTTCAATACCAATCTCAAAAAACATCTGGAGCGATTCGATAGCGACCGATATCCCGATACTGCTGTAACCACCAGTTTCATAACGTCGGGCATCTCGAGATAGTTCCTGGGGATATTGTAAAAACTCATCCGGATTTTCCACGCCGACCCAGCCACCATAGGCAGGGGTCAATTTTTCCTGTAATGCTTTACTGACATAAAGAAAACCAAAGCCCTGGGACCACATCAGCCATTTGTGTCCGCCGTTTGCCAGCGCATCGATCTGGTACTCCCGCACATCCATTGGAATCACGCCGGTTCCCTGAATGCCATCCACAATAAATAAAATTCCATGATCTTTACAGATTTGCCCAAGTGTTTTCAGGTCATGCTTATAACCGCTCAGAAACTCTACAAAACTAAGCGCCAGCAATTTTGTTCTCGGTGTTATTGCCCGAATGAGAGTATCAGCTTCCAGCCCACCATGCGGCGCCGGCAGAGTCCGGACTTTTACGCCAAATCGCTCCAGATTTAAATAGGGATAAACATTCGACGGAAATTCCATCTCAGGCATCAGAATTTCATCTCCTGCCTGCCAAACCAATCCGGATGCAACGATATTTACTCCGGTATTGGTATTCGGCACGAAGGCAATCCTCCCGGCATCTGCATTGATTAATTGACCAATCAGCTGACGTAAAGTGAGGGATTGTTCCAAAACCTGTTCCCAGTTGTTCCCGATCAGTTCACTGCGTTCAAGCAGATATCTGTCAATTGCTGCCAGCGCCCGTGTCGAAATCGGCGATGTTGCGGAATGATCGAGATAGATATACTTTTTGGTAATTGGAAAAAATTGCCGATATTTCTCAGGATCATGCACTGTTTTCAAAAAATCCTATTTGTTTAATAGTCCACCACGTTGATAAATCGCCATTTGTACACTGGAAAAAGGCTGGACTCGTCCAACTTTTCCCGAGTGTTCATTGCTTATCTCGCCGCTTTGAACATTTATTTTTACAATATCGCCGGATGTAATTTCAAGGTTTTGTATAATCGCCGGATGATAGGTCAGAATCGGCATTGCAGCATTGATCGCATTACGTTCGTAAATCGCCCCGAAAGATTCCGCCAGAATCAGAGCAATGCCCAGTGATTTAAAACAGTCCACCGCCTGCTGGCGGGAACTTCCCGCGCCGAAATTCTTTCCGGTAATAATCATATCACCGACACTCGCTTTCCTGGCAAAATCCTCATAACCTGACAGGTTATCAAACGTGTACTGTCCCATCTCCGCAATATCGGTAATCGCCAGATAGCGGTTGTGAAAAATCATATCCGTATCGATATCGTCTTTGTCGATCAGCCAGACTTTAGCAGAAAATTCAACCGGTGGATTATGTAGAATAGTTTTTACCTTTTTCGTTCCCAGTTTGATCTTTTGGGGAGTAAAAATGGCTGCTTGATCAGGAATACTATCAGGTGTCGTGATATATCCGGCAACTGCCGAAGCGGCAACAATCGCCGGTGAAGCAAGATAGACACTACCCTTGCCCTGCTTACCGGCAAAATTACGGTTACCCGTACTGATCGTAACCTCACCGGGTCCGTTTTGCCCGATCTGACCGGCGGCGCACCCCGCGCATCCGGCATTTGAAACCAGCGCGCCGGCATCTTTGAATATTTTTATCAGACCGGCATCCAATGCTTCTTTCCAGATGCTATCGGTTGCCGGTACAATTTTTAGTACCACACCCGGTGCAACAGTCCTGTCCTTGAGAATTTCAGCCGCAATCTGCAAATCTTCCATACGACCATTGGTGCAGCTGCCGATAAATGCCGAATCGATTTTTGCACCCAGGACATCATGAATATCAACATCATCATGCGGATGTCCGGGTTTGGCAACCATTGGCTTAAAAGTAGCAATATCCACTTCCAGTTCCTGATCGTACTGAGCATCCGGGTCGGCTGTAAGATAAGAAAAAGATTTTCCTGACCTGGCTTCGAGTTCTTTGATAATCCCGGCATTTGGGGTAAAAAGCAGAATAATTGCTCCCATTTCAGTCCCCATGGATGCGATCGTGATTCGCTCATCCAGGGTCATTTCATCGGCGGCTTGACCCACAATTTCTATGGCAAATCCGAGGAGAGTATTCGCGCCGAATCGATCCAGGAGGTTCAGCACAATATCTTTGGCACTGACCTGTTTTGGACGTGCAACACTCAAAGTCAGTTTGACGGACCTTGGAACTTTAAACCAGGCTTTTCCACTCGCCCAGACCGCCGCGATATCCTGGTCTCCCATACCCTGCCCGAAAGCTCCAATCGCACCCATGATATTCGCATGGGAATCCGTTGAGACAAAGGTTCCTCCCGGTGCAATTAAACCGTGATCAATTGCCAGGTGGGTTCCAATTCCCGAATTGACGTCATAAACACGAATTCCTTTTTCCCGGGCATATTGACGGCAGTAGTGCTGGTTGGCAGCATACTTCTGATCCGAGCCACCGGGATTACAATCAAAGGTAAAAAAGGTCTTTTCCGGATCATCGATTTCGAGACCGTTTTCGATCAGGTTCTTGACTACATTGGCGCCGCCGAAATCCCGTGCAACCCGTGCATCAATATGAACATCGATGATATCACCCGGTTTGACAATGCCCCGATCACTGTGGTTTGCCAGAATTTTTTCGACCAGATTCATACGGTCAATCTTTCTTTGAAAGGTAAAAAAGTCATGAAATCAACATGGTGGATGATCCAGGCTTCGACACTGCGTTTGACCAGATCACCTTCTCCGGCATGAGTGGCAATGATATGGCAGACTTCCACCGGAATTCCACACTGCTCTGCCAGAGAAACGCCGGAAAACGGATGGCGTAAATATTTACCATAACTGCCCTGGACAACCTTGCCATTTTCATCCAGAACATATTCAAGTAATTTACCCACATCTGCCAGAATTGCCCCGGCAATGAGAATATCCATATCTATTGTCAGTTCACCATGGTACATATCGTTGATTTTCTGCGCTGCATCCCGGGCAATATACACCACCGAGCGTTTATGATCCATGAATGTGACTTTCAAGTCCGGACCACATAATAAGGTAAAGGGAATCCGCTTCAGGTCAGCGATTGTCAAAACACTCTTTTTTAATGCCAGTTCCCAGGTTTTGGCTGTTTTTTCTCTCAAATCCTCAGCCTGAATCCACATCAATTCCGGCCATAGTTCATATATATTTCCTGACATCTTTTACCTTTCTTTATATGCCACGGAGACGCGAAGTACACCGAGAATATTTTTTAATTATTTTTATCAATGCTCTGTTTTTCACCGTGTCACTGTGGCTAATATTGATTTCAATTTAGTAATAATGGCATCTGTCATTTGCTGGGTAGATGCAGCGCCTTTTTTAATGACATCCGCCCTGCCAGGCATTTTCAGCATGTCATATGTCCGGACTCGCCCCTCTAAAATTACTGCCGCGATCGCTTTTCTGATATTTCTCGCCAGTTTGTTTTCATTGATTAAATCCAGCATCATGCAAGCAGATTCGATCATAGCGATCGGATTGACGATTGACACCGGATAGTCCGCATACTTCGGTGCTGAGCCGTGGGTAGGCTCAAAAATTCCTATTCCTGTATCAGGATTGAATTGGGCGGAGCAAGCAAATCCCAAACCACCAATCAATCCGGCGAATCCATCGGAAACGATATCACCAAACATATTCCCGGCAACGATGACGCCAAAATCTTCAGGATTCTTCGTTAGCCACATTATCTGGGCATCAATATTGGTATTCCAGAGCTGGATATCCGGATAATCCTGTCTTTGAATCTCCTGCGCCATTTTGTACATCATCCCCGAAGTCTCACGAATCACATTCGGTTTTTCACAAACCGTTACCGATTCATATCCGTATCGTTTGGCATGTGCAAACGCCGCCCGCAGGATTCGCTCCGTGGCTTTCTTCGTAAATATTCTTGTCGAGATAGATAGATCCTCACGGGGAACCTGACCGAAATATTTCTCAAATTTCGGATGGGTCATTAAAGCATAATAGACCTCATCTGGCGGATTACTCCACTCCACACCGCTGTACAATCCTTCCGTATTCTGTCGAAAAATCACCACATCGATTTCCGGCTCTTCCATAGTATTCAATGGACCACGCCGCACAAAATTCAACGGATTCCCTCGATAAGAATGACACGGACGTATACAGATATCCAACCCAAAATGTTGACGTAATCCAACAATCGGACTCGAATAAACCAGCCCTTTATCGTGAAGCTCCGGAGCCAGTTCAGCAATAGCAGCATCTTTTGGTTTTGAAGTAATCGCACCGAATAAAGCAATTTTATGTTTTTCGATCAGATCGATTGTCCGCTGTGGCAACGGATTACCCTCGCTGCACCAAAATTCCCAGCCAATATCAGCATGTATATAATCCGCCATAAGCCCGGCAGCATCCAAAACGCGAATTGTCTCCGCAACAACGATTTTACCAATCCCATCACCAGGCATGGTTATAATAGTATGTTTTGCCATAAATTCTCCAGATTTTCTTAATTAAATATATATACAGGATCGACAATTACTCTGATCTCGCAACCGGGAAACGCTACCTTTAGGCTGTCAGATAATTGCCGGCACTCTTTAAAATCCTCACAGGTTTTAAAAACAGGATTCACAGGCACCAGGTCAAATATCACCACATAGTGTCCGGATTTTTTGACCATTCGAAGATCATGAAATCCCCGAATCTCCGAGCTATTGGAGATAATATGCTGGACAATTTCACCCGCTCTGCGCACATCATCACTATTAATATCCACCGGATCAACATGCACTGTGGCATAGGCATTAAAATAATCACTCAACGCATGCTCGACCTGATCCCCGATATTATGAGCGAGAATGCTGCTCTTTTTCTGATCTACTTCAACATGGACGCTGATAAATTTTTGTTCGCCATAACTATGGACGACAATATCATGTGTATTGATAACATTCTCGATGGTCAGACAAATTTCCTGAATTTTTGCAACTAATTCCGGCGCAGGCGGTTTACCCAGAAGCGAATCGGCGGCATCTTTGGCAATCCTGAATCCCGCCCAGATGAGAATAATACCTACCGCCATTCCACCCATTCCATCTAAGAAAGTATATCCATAGTGAACGCCGGCAATTGCAATCATCACAAGGATTGAACTGATCGAATCAGTCAGATGGTGTATGGCATCGGCAATCAGTGCCCGGGAATTAATCATTTTTCCGATATAGCGTGAAAATGCACCCAGCCATGCTTTGATCAGAATTGTCATCAAAATGAATCCTAAAACACCAATGGTCACTTCGCCCATCTGCGGATGTATCAGGCGGCTGTAGGCGGTTTTAATAAATTCAATACCGGCAACCGCAAGCAGAATTGAAATTATTAACGTGGCAATATATTCCGCACGCTGATGTCCAAAGGGATGCTCTGAATCGGCGGGCTTCTCCGAAATTCGATATCCGATGATCACTATTACCGAAGTCAGCACATCAGACAGTGAGTGGATTGAATCGGCGATCAACGCAATTGAGTTTATCAATAATCCTATAATCAACTTGAAAGCGAAAAGGAGAAAATTCACGATGATACTGATCCAACCTTCCAGCCGACCAAACGCGGCTCTGACAGAAGATTGCGTTAAATCATTTTGACTTAATTTCCGCGGAATGATCCAATCATATAAGTATCGATACATCAAAGCCCTAATTGTTGTTTAGTGTAAGAAATTAATCCACCTGCTTCGAAAATCCCAATAACCTCTTTCGGCAAGGGTGGAAATCCAAATACACCGGACTTGGTTTTAATTTCACCTTTTTCGATATCGATTCCAATGAAATCGCCATATCCCAGAGCTTCAACGGCATCGGCTGATGTCAACGCTGGTAAGCCAAAATTTATACAATTCCGAAAATAAATGCGCGCGAAGCTTTTAGCGATTACAGCTCCGACCCCGGCATAGAGCAGACAGGAGGCTGCCTGTTCCCGACTGCTGCCACAACCAAAATTCGTCCCACCGACAATTACATCTCCCTTCCGAACATTACCCGCAAATTCCGGGTCCAGGTCTTCCAGGGCGACTTTTGCCATTTCCGCCGGATCGGTGACTGTATAGGTATATTTCCCGGGGAATATCACATCCGTATTGATGTCATTTCCATATTTCCAGACGCGCCCCTTTATGATCATTTTTGCTCCACTTCAATTTGAGATTTTAGATTGTTGATTTGATAATTTGGATTTGGCAGTCTTTACGGATATTGTAATAATACTGACCAATTCATTCACTTCTTTAATCAGAATTCGCAGGTCATTTCCTGGCAATCTACCAGTCTTGTCGATAAGAATTAGCCAGTATCTCGCTTCACGAAGTTCCTTAAGAACAATTTGCAATTTATGATTGAAGTCTGCTTTACTTTCGGCACTTCTGGTTTCTTCGTAATTAGCACCGGCAGAGGTCGCGGAACGCATTAACTGTCCATAGATATGCTTCCCAGTATAATCGAAATCTAATTTACCACAAACCCTGATTATTTCAGCAGCAAAATTAATAAATCTATTTGCTAATTCTTCGGCATTCATAACTCCCTCGATTACATAAAAAATCAAAAACTTGAAATCTGCAATCGTTAATCTGCATTCTGCAATCTAAAATCCGTGATTTCTCCGTTCAATGCCGACACCGCCGCTGTTAAAGGACTGACCAGATAGACATCAGCATCTTTGTTGCCAAGTCGTCCCCGGAAGTTGCGATTGGACGTTGCCAGCACCGCTTCACCATTAGCCGGCACCCCTGCATGATTCCCCATACAGGGACCGCAGCCGGGATTCATGATCACGCAACCGGCTTCAGCCAGATCCCGAATCCAGCCCTTTTTCAGCACATCCAGATAGACTTCCTGAGATGCAGGAAAGACCAGCATCCGAACATCGCGATGGACTTTTCTTCCTCGCAAAACGTTCGCAACAATCGCAAAATCCTCTACCCTTGCGTTGGTGCAGGAGCCGAAAAAGACCTGGTCAATTTTTGTTCCCACGACCTCAGAAACCGGGACTACATTATCTACCGTATGAGGTTTGGCAACCATTGGTTCCAAATCTGAGACATTAAAATAATACTCCGCTTCGTAAACTGCATCAGGGTCCGATTGGACTATCTCATAGGAATGATCAACCCGTCCATTCAGGTACTCAATGGTTTCCTGGTTTGGAATCATATATCCGGCTTTTGCACCGATTTCAACTGCCATATTGGTCAGTACAAAACGGCTGGCAATGCTCATATTTTCAATTGTTGGTCCACAGAATTCAATCGCTTTATAAAGTGCGCCGTCTGCTCCAATCTCACCGGCAATTTTCAGTATGAGGTCCTTCGAACTGATCCCTTTGGGAAATTCACCTTCAACGATTATTTTGATGGTCTCAGGAATCCGCAACCAGATTTTCCCACGCGCCATAATGGCTGCCATTTCACTCCGCCCGATACCTGTCGAAAAAGCGCCAAACGCTCCATAAGAAGTAGTATGGGAATCTGAACCAACGATCAGCGCTCCCGCCCAGACATGTCCCTTTTCGTGCATCACCTGATGACAAATACCGACTTCAATATCATAGAAATATTTAATCCCCTGCTTTTTGACAAACTCCCGAATATCTTTATGATTCTGGGCAAATTTCTCATTGGCAGCCGGCGTGCAGTGATCCAGAATTACCACATGCATATCCGGACGATATACTTGTGTTGTACCAATCTGATAAAACGTTTTTGAAATCGCGGCAGTATTATCATGACTCATGGCAATATCCGGTTCAATCTCTACAATTTCACCGGGTACGACATCCTTGCCGGCTTTCCGCCCTAATATTTTTTCACTGAAAGTCTTGCCCATTAAATCCTCTATCTATTAATCCAAACCGTGCCTTCAATTTAGATCAGCCTTCAGGTAAAATTCAAGCGACATCTTCATTATAGCCCAGTAATTACGAGAAATACAAAATTTAATCTTCCTAAAACTGGGAAATTTTTTACCGCGGATTCCAGCGGAAATATTTGACCGGTCAATAGACCATCACTCCTTAGAAAAACCTGACTCATTTTTGCGAAAACCGTGCCATCCGATGCAGTTTGGTACTCAAATTGTATTGACTAATATTCCTGTAATTCGATTGAATAGACAGACATTGATTTTTACTCAAAAAACTCTCAACTTTGATTCAGATGAATTAGGGAGGAAATAGTGAAAAAGAGTGCTAGTGCAGGTAATCGGGGACCTGATATTCGTTCCGATTGCTTCGTGGAAATGACACTTACTGACTCCGGTGGGATAAGTCTTGAAATAGACAGCAAGGTTAACCAGCTGTTTGGCAATGAAAACCGGCAACTCGTCCAGAATATTTTACAGTTCTTCGATGTTGAAAATGCCCAAGTCAAGGTGACCGACAAAGGCGCATTGCCCTATGTAATAATGGCGCGGGTCGAAGCGGCTCTTAAACAGATAATCGACACAGATAAAGAATACCTGCCTGACTTGATATTGGACAATTGCTATATTACAGAGAGAGACCGCAACCGTCGGTCCCGCCTCTACCTCCCTGGCAACACACCCAAACTATTCATCAATGCCGGTCTGCATCAGGCGGATGGCATTATTCTGGACCTGGAGGATTCTGTCGCGCCAGCCAAAAAAGATGAGGCGCGCATCCTGGTACGCAATGCTCTGCGACAGGTAAATTTTTATGGCTGTGAACGAATGGTCAGAATCAATCAGGGCGAACGCGGGCTGGATGATCTCAATTATGTGGTTCCCCACCACGTAAATCTAATAGTACTTCCGAAATGTGAATCCGCCGAAGATGTCTTAAAAGTAGCTGCAAGAATTCAGGAGATAAAAAGAGCTAAAGGATTGGATTATCCGATATATCTGATGCCTGTTATCGAAAGCGCTAAAGGAATTATCAATGCATTCCCGATTGCCAGTGCATCAAAAAATGTCGTAGCCCTGGCGATTGGATTAGAGGATTATACCGCTGATCTCGGCACAACCCGCAGTTCTGATGCTAAGGAAAGCCTGTTCGCCCGGAGCACACTGGTGAATGCTGCCAAAGCCGCTGAAATTCAGGCAATTGATTCGGTGTTCTCGGATATTGCCGATATTGATGGATTACATCAAACTGCAGTGGAATCCAAAGCACTGGGTTTTGAAGGAATGGGCTGCATCCATCCGCGACAGATAGCCGTGATTCACGATACTTTTATACCCTCCGCCACAGAAATTGAAAGAGCCAAAAAAATTGTCAACGCATTTCATGCCGCCGAAGAGCAAGGGCTTGGCGTTGTTGCATTAGGCTCAAAGATGATCGATCCTCCGGTGGTTAAAAGAGCCCAGAAAACCATCGCAATGGCAATCGACACCGGGAAATTATCCGAAAACTGGAGAGACAATTATGGCAACTGATAGAATTATAAATGCCGTCGGTCGGGAAGTACCTGCTTCGGTGAATGGTCAAAACGTCATTCCGTTCAAAGGATTGAACAAACACCAACCCTCCGGTTCCAAATACGGTCCTCTGATTCCCAGCTGTGTCAATTATCCGAAAGATGGTAACAAGGTCGTCACAAGTCTGAAAGAAGCATTGCAGCTCGCTGGAATCAGGGATGGCATGACAATCTCTACACATCATCATCTGCGTGATGGCGATCTGGTCAGCAATCTGCTGTTTGACACGATTCATGATATAGGAGTCAAAGATCTGATCTGGTTCCCTTCGGCTTCATTTCCCTGCCATGAACCGATGATTGAGTATCTAAGGGACGGCACTATCAACCGGATCGAGGGCAGCATGAACGGACCCCTGGGGTGTTTTGTGTCCGAAGGAAAAATGAAAGGCACTGCGGTTTTACGTTCACACGGCGGCAGAGCTCAGGCTATCCAGGATGGTGAAGTAAAAATCAATATTGCTGTCATTGCAGCACCTTCCGCTGATGCTTTCGGGAATGCCAATGGTCAAAAAGGACCCAGCGCCTGTGGCGTTCTGGGTTATGCCAAAGCCGATTATCTTTATGCCGATAAGGTCATCGTTGTCACTGACAACCTGGTTGACTTTCCCAACATGCCTATGGAGATCGAAGGCAATTATGTCGATTATGTGGTTTTAGTCGATAAAATCGGTATTCCTGAAAAAATCATCTCCGGCACTACCCGCATTACGAAAAGCCCTGATCGGCTTCTAATCGCAGAGCTGACCGCCCGTTTTCTCGAAACCAGCGGCATTTTATACGACGGCTGTTATATGCAGTCCGGTGCCGGCGGAACATCGCTGGCAATTACCAATTTCACACACCAGATTTTAAAACAAAAGGGCTGGCGCTCGCGACTCGGTTTTGGTGGCAGTACCGGGTATATGGTTCAGATGCTGGAAGATGGATCGATGGAACACATCCTGGATGCTCAGGCTTTTGATCTGGATGCCGTGCGAAGCGTTTCAGAAAATGCCAATCACCATCAATATTCCGTTTTCAATGCCTATAATTTTCATTCAAAGGGCAATTTAACGTCCATGATGGATATCATGATTCTGGGTGCGACGGAAGTGGATCTGAATTTTAATGGAAATGTCGTAACCCATTCCGATGGCTATTTGCTGCATGGCATCGGCGGTTGGCAGAACTGTTTGCATGCGAAATGTACGATTTTACCAATACCTCTGTTCCGGGATAGAATCCCGGTCATTCGCGATAAGGTAACGACCCTGGTAGGACCGGGCGAGCTGATTGATGTCATTATCACCGAACGGGGAATTGCCATAAATCCACTGCGAACTGATCTGCTGGAACGGGTAAAAAATTCCGGGCTCCCGATTAAAACAATTGCGGCATTAAAAGCCGAAGCCGATGCGATTTGCGGGATCCCCCAAAAACCCGATTTTGCCGACAACATCGTCGCAATTGTTAAATGGGTGGATGGCACGGTGATCGATTCGGTCAGGCAGGTAATTACCTAGGAAAAGGGCATAACAGGTTCGCCCTGACATATTAATATTGATGTTCTACCCGTAAATATTGCTTTGGGATCGGATGCCGACAAACGTTAAAATGCGCCAAGAATTATTTTTTCTTCGATAAATAATCAGCAAGGAGCATTGGTTCGTGAGTCTTTGCCCATTGCGATGTAAGCTTATATTGTTCCTCAAGATTATCGAAATTGAAAAGTAGAAAATTATCTTCAAAATCAGGTATCCAGACATAAGTCAGGGGAACCAGTTCAGGCGCCTCAGCGGCATACGCCTTTAGCCTATTGTCAATACCTTTTTTGAGGATAGCATCCAGTGAAATCCCCAAGTCATCAAATATTCCATTATCATTTATTCCAAGCCCCTTCAACTCTTCACTGATCTCGGGTACGCTATCACTCTTTCTGCTTATGATATAGATTTTTTCCACACCGACACCCCTGAATTTTTCAAATTCAAGCAGGGCATGATATGGAACATGGTCGTCACCAACTCCCCCATCAACATATTCGATATCCGGAATGGTTTTTACATTTCTTATTCTAACGGATGGAAAAACAATCGGGAAAGCCGATGATGCCATCATTATATCGACCAAGCTCAATGTCGTATCGGTTTCTTCATTAATCTTGCGACTGCAGATCCTGTAAACAGTTTTTTTCAGGTACAGGTCTTCCAGATGAGTGAAGGATATTCCTGTAATAAACGGGAGATCACCGATCCTGAAATAATCCAATTTTTCTTCAGCTACCCTTTTATAAAGCGCTCTGGCGGGTGCCGTATTTACCGGAATTTTTCTTCCTTCCTGAACAAAGACATCACTGTTTTTAAGGTTAAAAAGAATATTTTTATAATCATTCCATGTCATTTTTTCACTTAAAATACCGTTGAGTATCACTGAATTAAGAGCACCTGAACTGACTCCTGAAATAAATACAATGTTTTTCAGCAGTCCCCTTTTATCCAATTCTTCAAGCAATGCGGCTTCTTGCGGGATTCGGGCTGCGGCACCGGTCATTATAACTGCGACACCATTTCGCGGGTTTGGAAAGACTGTTTCTTGAGTTTTACTATCTCTATTGCTAAGAAAAACAATTAAAACAGTCAAAAAAATAATCAGAACAAGTGGTAAAGCGAATTTTTTCATCGAATAAATTTTTTATTAATAAAGCCCTACTGCCAATCTGTTTTACCTGCATAAATATTGCATATTTAAACATAAAAATCGATACTTATTTACGTTTTTAAAAAAGAAAAGGGCAAAACAGTGAATTGTGGATTATAGATCAATCAAATTGTGACAGGTATTTCATAATAGGTGACAAGTCCTCAAACCCGGAAATAATCAGATCAGGTTTTTCGACTTCGATGCTTTTACGACGTTCTGTATAACGAAGGACTGCAATGGATCGCATTCCATTCCGATGAGCACAAAGAACATCCCGCACCGTATCACCAATGATAATCACATTCTCCGGCAAATAGGTTTCTGCAAATTGGCGCTTTACTTTTTCAAGAGCAATAACAGGTAGCTGATCCCGATTTGGAGCATCACTGCTGAAGACACCCATGCTGAAATAGTCCCACAATCCAAAGGGTTTCAATTTTATCATTGCCCCTCTTTCGACATTCCCGGTAATCAGTCCCAGTCGAAACGCCTGGAGTTTCAGATAATCCAACAAATCAGTTACACCGGGAAACAAGGTTTGATCTTTCGCAACAGGATAACGGTCTGCAAAAATATCAAGATAGCTTGCGAGAATTTTATCCACCAACCCATCGCGATTGGCTGCAGAAATGCCCAGGCGATCGAGTGCATTTTGGATAATCAGGGGATCGGTCAATCCCGCCAACTGTTCGACATTGAAATCAATTCGCTGCCGGGTATGCCGAAAAATCGCCTCTGCCAATGCTTGACGGGGTGTCATTCCGGGGTGGATTAAAGTACCGTCGATATCGATCAGGATGAGGAGTTTATTGGGTTGAATGTTATTTAAGTTCAAAGTTGAAAGTTCAAAGTTTAAAGTTCGAAGTTCAAAATTCGGCGGAGAGGACTGATCGGTTTATTTCAGCGACTTTCGCAGGACCGAACAATTTTTCAACCAATGCAAATGCAAATTTCATCGCCGCACCGGCTGCCTGACCGGTGATAAGCTGACCGTCACATTCAACTTGTGAATTTGTCGCTGAAAGGGAAACATTCGAAATTTGGGAAGGGTGCAGCGTAAAGCGTTTATCATTTAGCAATCCATACTCCGCTAAAACAGTCGGCGCCGCGCAAATCGCGGAAATCAGCTTACCGTTCTGGTTATGACGTTGGATCAGTTCAATAATCCGTTTATCCTTTTTTAAATTCGTCGAGCCTGGTAATCCGCCCGGCAAAACAACCAGATCGAATTCGTCACTTTTTACCAATTCCAAAACCGCATCGGCAATGACAGCAATACCATGAGAACCTTTAACTATTTCTCCCTGCAAAGCGGCTACCATTACTTCAGCCCCAGCCCTTCGTAAAATATCAATAACGGTTATCGCTTCGATTTCTTCAAAACCATCGGCTAAAGGAACCAGCACTCGTTTTTTCATTTTCATAGTGGTTTTAGAAAATATTAAAACGTATAATCCATTCGAACTTTCAGCAATCTGACCGGTCCCATATTCCGTTCAATCACGACATAGTAATATTGAAACAGGTTTTCGACACTCAGGTTAATTCGAAGGGAATGATCAAATGAGTAACTGCAAAATCCACTGACCAATTTTATCGGCACCCGTCGGTCGGCTCCGGTAACCGGGTTCTCATCATAAAGTTGTACTTTTTCCATCTTGCTGAGATAGCGATAATCAACACCAAAACTCAGCCGCTCCGAAAGTACAATTTGTTCAGATATCACCAGCGAATGCCGATGACGATACGCCAGCACATCGTCGGCAGTAATATCCTGCGGATCGATATAAGTATAACTGATTTTATTAATAGCCGGTATGATTCTCCATGACCAATCCGCTGTCAGTTCAAATCCCTGAATCAGGGCTTCGGTGACATTGCGAAATTGAATTCGCTGGTCCGCGGGATCCAGAATCGGTTCGATCAGTTCATCGTAACGGCTGGAGAAAACCGCCATATCAAGATTAAAATTTTTCCTCTGCCAGTACAATCCAATTTCCGAAGCCACACTGGTCTCCGATTTCAAATCCGGATTGGGTTTTACCTGAAAAATGTATTGCTGGGATTCGATAAACATCTCTGCCATGGAGGGTGCCCGGAATGCCCACCCCATTGATCCGCGCAGGACAAAATATTTTGTAATATCGAGGGTCAATCCCAATTTCGGGTTTAACTGCTTCTGGAATTCCCGATCATCAACCTGGTGAATATCCCAGCGCGCACCAATGGTTAAATCAAAAAAACTGAGCAACTCGACCTCATCCTGAAAATAAACCGCGGCGTCAATGGCAGTATGATTGCCCCAGATATCCGCCAGCACCGAATGGTGTTTCAGGTCGATTCCGGTGCTGATATAATGGTGGTCACCGGGACGTAAATTCAGCTGGAATTCCGGATTCAGGGTCCGGGATTTCGAAAAGGTCGTATTATTGTACAGGGCATTATCGAAACGGGTTTGAAAGATGTTCAGACGAATCAGCCGGGATTGCATCGGCGATACAATCCTCGAATATAATGTTGACCATTGCAGCTTGTAGGTTTGAATTTCATCATTAATGGTATTTGCGGGTGTATGAAATGGCTGGAACGGGCTTTTCCATTGTGTAAAGGAACCGTGTTTATCAAGAATCAGATAAAAGCGGGAGCGCAACTCACGACTTTTATTTACCGAATATTCAAGCTGGGAATTTAAAATCGTGCGCTTATACCAGCCGTTTTCGCGAAAACCGTTGGAACTATTCCGACCTGCGCCGACTGATATTCCCAGAGGTCCGATTTTTCTGGAATGGCTGGCTTGCCATTCTTCAATTAACATAGGATGCTTCGTCCAAACCTGGAATTCATCACCGGGTTTTGAATATATGCCACCGCCCAGGCTGACATTGGTGCTTTGGGAAGAACCAATGGGTTTGGTGATAATATTGACAACACCGCCCATCGCACTGGATCCATATAGCGCCGATCCGGGACCTTTCAGAATTTCAACACGCTCAATATTCTGAACGGGAATTGCATCCCAGTAAATTGTGCCATTATCAAAAGACAGCGCCGGAAATCCATCGACCAGAACACTCACCCGGCTCCCCGCTCCCCGGGCGTATCCACTACTGCCGCGCATACTGATCTGCCCATCAAGAATCTGAGCACCCGACTCATAGGGAAGTACTTCGGCAATTGTCGAAGGATTACGAAAATTCAGTTGTTCTTCGCTGATGGTCGAGATTGTCACCGGCGAATCAATTTTACGCATTGTACGACGGGCACCGGTAACGACAATCTCGGGAGATTTTATTATTTTCGCTTTGAGCAAAATATCCAATTGGACAGCCTCACCAGATAACACTTCAACCTGTTTTTGAATTGACTGATAACCGATATTTAATATTTCCAGAGTATATTTTCCCGGCGGTACATTATCAATCCGAAATCTTCCTCCCAGATCAGAAGCAGCACCCAGTAGTGTTCCTTTCAATAAAATATTTGTGCCGGGCAAAGGTTCTCCGCTTGTTTCCGATTGAATAATGCCAATAATTCTGCCGCTGTCTGCAGCCGACAAGGAGAAAGGAGATAGGAAAAAGGGAAATATGAAAATTAAACAGCTAACTGTGAACCGTGAACCATGACCCATGCTTCGTCCCGACCTATCGGGGAAACGTAGGGAAATTTGTAATTGTTTATTGCTCATTGTTCGTTGATAAATATATTAAAAAGGCAACACGAGGTTGTAATCGATTTCGATATCGATATTTTCGGTCAATTCATCATCTCTGACTAATATAGAACTAATATCATTTCCCGGTAATTTGAAGAGACCAATTGGTTGGAAATAATCAGGATGAGCCGCGAGACTATCCATGGACATAAAGTAAATTTCAGCAACTGATTTTGTTGTTCCCACTACACCTGCCAGATATACACCCGGCAGCAATTGAATGTAATATTCCGATTCGGATTGAGTAGTATCCAGAGGATCGCTATAGGTCACAATATTTGCGAAAAAGGAATCCACGGAAGTATAAAAATCAAAATCAGCAACCACAACAAAAGCCCCTTTAAGACTGTCAGGAAAATTGACTTCACCAGTGATAGAATCAAGTGGAAATATAACTTTTCCCTGAATGCCCTCTTCGGTTTTCAGACCGTTCTCACAACTATTGGAGAAAATGAAAATGAGCAAAGTCAAACCGACTAAAAGAATTAATTGAAATCTAAGCATGAATTTTGTGTTCATTGTACTAAAAGATAGTGATAGAAATGGTTTAGAGTCAATTGATTTGTTGTGTGAATCGATAACCGATAAATGTGAGACGTGGATTGACTAGGAGAAAGGAAAAAGTCATCGTATTTTGAGAATTCTGTACTGGTTTTGACCGATCTCTCTTCCTCCCGTCGTTGTGAGACTCATCCGAGATGACCGACTGTATGTCATCCCGAGCCCCGCCTGCCCCAACTTGTCATCCCGAAATCCGCCAATGGCGGGTGAGGGATCGGATCAGACCAGTGCGATATTGTCTAATGCGATCTCTCACGACTGCCACCAGCCGCCTGTTCGAGCTGTACTGTGTTAAAAATCAAGCAGAAAATGTGTATTTTGGTTCAATTTACTTGCGAACATACGATGACCTGTTTATTTATTCAACACAGAAACGATTCGCTTAAAAATATGACTAATACTTATATTCTTGAATGATACCTCAAATCAGCATAAAACCTGACTTCGGACAACGGATAGGCACTCTATAATAGTAAAATCTTTGTAATAGTGATGTAACAGAGAGAATCAATTCTGAAAGGACTGACGGAAATACTCAGGAAACTGAATCACCTTTTGCTTGTCCCTGGCATCAAAGAGAAAAGGCTCAACTTCCTTTGCCAATTTATGCATATCCAACAGATTGCATTCCTTAAGGATAGCGACTTTTAATGAACCGAAATCCGATATTCCGGCGAGGTTTGTTAAATATCCAAAATCCGGCTGAATTCCTTTGCTCATGAGAAATACCAGATCGAAAAAATCCCTACCCATCTTACGGGGACGAGTCAGGATGGCAAGGCATTTCTGAGCCATCAAGAGCGACAAGGGCACGGTTAAAATCGTTGAAAACACTTCAAAGCGGTTCAGAATAAATCTGTCCGGCTGATATTGTGAGAGTTGAGGTTCGGCATCCAGACGAATATTGACTTTCTCTGTCCGATATTCCGAGAGTAGTTCGTCAAACAGTAAACCGGGAAATTTAATATAGGCATGCCACGCTCCCCGCATTACGAGTTTTATTTCCGTTTCATATCCCTCCAACTGGAACTTTCTGCGGATATCCTCGGCAATCCTGGTCAGCTGTTTTTCATTTAAACCTCGATTATCAAAATCCAGATCTTCTGAGAATCGCCGGTTACCATGCACAATCCGCATGGCAGTACCTCCCATAAAGTTGAGAGATGTGGCAAAGGGACCACTATAAATAAATTCCAATATCCGGTATTGGAGATACTCCCTTAACATAAACCTTGAATTTCCACGTAATTCAGCTGGAAAAAATGACTTAATCTCATTGAGTCTCAGCATCCAAAAGCTCCTTTAATAAAGTGAGACGACGCGATAATGCCGGCGAGTCGATGGCCTTTTCATAGCTCTCCAGGGTATGCAGATTGATCTGTTCACGAATGGTAAAAGTATTCCAGCGCAAGATTAATATGTCACTGGTATCGTTGATATTAGAATTAAGATAGAGAAAGTCAATCAGCGCCTTTTCAGGTTCTGCAATTGCCAGGAATAAGTGCTTCCAGGGCACCAGCCGATACCCGAAGAACAGCGTCCTTTTCAAATGACGATAGACAAAGACTCCCCGAGCAGTCTCAAAGCGCTGTGACTTCAGGGTGGAGCAGGCAGTCGTCTGAAAAACAGCCTCAGGAATAAAACCATACCAAGCCAGCGCTGATTCCATGGATATATAGGAAGGACGATAGAGACGATTTGCCAGATAATAGTAAAAATTGCCCTCACTCGGCTGATCGCTAAAGCAGTAGTACTGATTGCGCAGTTTTTGAATGTAATCCTTAGACTGCCATTCCACCAAACGACGCCGGTCAAAGCCTGGAAAGCGCTTCTCAATTTCCACGATTGAAAAACAGGGAAATGTTTTTAAAGCCTGGGCAAATTCAATGTACTTCATTAGGATTATGTTTCCAAATATTGTTATATTTAACAATATTTGGAAACATATGCAATAAAAAATTCGAAAACTTGATTGAATATCCAATTCTTAATTGGATCATTCAGATAATATCTAAAACCGTATTTCGAAAGTAACGATGGTTCTACGTGGAAATTTGCCGTAGTACTGATACGATCCGCTCGGCGGCATGTCCATCCCAGTATTCCGGGATTTTACCCTTTTTCACATCCCCATCAAGAATCGCCAATGTGCGGGACAAGATTTTATCAGGATAAGGACCAACTAATTCATTGGTGCCTTCCCAAATAGTGATGGGGCGCTCGGTATTTTTACGGATGGTCAGACAGGGCACCCCTAACACAGTAGTCTCTTCCTGAACACCGCCGGAATCGGTGAGGACCAGCCTGGCATCCTTCTGAAGTTTCATAAAATCGTGATAACCAAGCGGTTCCGTAACAATCATATTTGGCAATTCCAGGTATCGTCCCATGCCAAATTCATCCAGCATTTTACGGGTGCGGGGATGCATCGGGAATACAATGGCGATACGTTCCTGGATTTTCTCCAATGTATCAAAAAGCCCTTTGAAGATTTCATCCTGATCGACATTGGACGGGCGATGCAACGTAATCAGAATATATTCCTGAGGTTTAATATTCAACTGTGAATGAATTTGACGCTGGTCCACTTTTTCAAGATAGTAATAGAGCGAATCAATCATGGTATTGCCAACAAAACAGATTTTCTCTTTGGCAATTCCTTCGGCTTGCAGGTTTTCATCAGCATCACGACTGGTGGTAAAGAGATAATCGGAAATATTATCCGTGACGATGCGGTTGATCTCTTCGGGCATATTCCAGTCCCGGGAACGCAGTCCCCCTTCGATATGACCAACTTTAATATGCAATTTCACGGCAACCAGCGAGCAAGCTACGGTGGAATTCACATCGCCGGCTACCAGCACCAGGTCCGGTTGATCATTGAGAATAGCCTTTTCGTATTCGATCATGATTTTGCCGGTCTGTTCGCCATGTCTGCCGGAACCGACGCCAAGATAGACATCCGGTTCAGGGAGTTCCAGTTCGCGAAAGAAGATATCCGACATCTTTTCATCATAATGCTGACCGGTATGAACCAGACGGCATTGAAAATTTTGGGGATACTTCTGCAGCTCGCGAAAAATGGGCGCCGCTTTCATATAATTGGGACGAGCGCCCACAATCAGATCAATTTTCATTCAGACTCCATTGAAACCCCTGCTACGTTACACTTCGCAGGGCAAGCACATGCTACATTGTATTTCGTAGGGCAGGCATAAAGGTATAAAGATAATTATTAATAAACAGAGGGAATATACGGATATTTTTGTGAATTGTGAATAAGTGAATATTGAGACATATACCTTTTTATTGCACGGTGTTGCACAGAGTGCGTACGATACACAGAAATAATCAATATTTATCCATCAGGAAAATAATTTGGATTACAGATAATATATAGCCCTTAGCCCAAATATAGGCTTTACTATTGAATTATTGCCAATTCTAAATTTTACTTTAAATTGATCTCAGTTCTATTCTTTGCTCTCCTTTGTCACCATCAGC
This sequence comes from uncultured bacterium, assembly GCA_964605705.1. Taxonomy (GTDB): domain Bacteria; phylum Fidelibacterota; class UBA2242; order UBA2242; family UBA2242; genus CAZSDW01. The sequence goes on along the minus strand of CAZSDW010000039.1, from coordinate 1,207 downwards.
AGAGCAATGGCAATCAATGCCAGATTTGAGCAGGCTCTTGAATATGATTCGGCAGCGACTCCCAAACAGTGAACATGAAACAGCACATTAATAGCCGCCAGTAAGAAACCCAGCGCAGACAAACCGATTAGTACCCAAATTAAAGATCGCATAATTTTTCCCTCCTATTATTACCTGGGTAAATATAATAAAAAAGCCCCAAAAGGGCTATTCCAATTGAAAATATAAAATTGAAAATTGTAAAACATTTTGAAATTACATGGAGGATCTCAGAGAAGTCACCAGGAACATGGAAAAAATATATTGCTCATAGTTGATCAATGCTTCTCCATAAACAAATGGATAATGTAGAAATTAATTAACATTAAAGCTGCGTGATTTTTTTCTTCAACACCTGATTTAGTTGCTTTAAGGCAGTAAAATAAGTATCTCTGATTTTTTGACAAATGGAACCGGCTTCCTGTTCATTATAAATATAGGCACTGCGGTTTCGATCCAGTAGCATTTCAATCCAGATATCTTCATCATTTAAATAAGCAGTCTGATACCCTTTTTTCAAACAATCACGAGGAGAAAGGCACTCAAATCCTTCCAAATACAGAATTTTTTTCAGTACTTTCCAGGCGGTTTCAAATGTCAATTCAAACCGTTTTATCGTCGCATCTATATAAAAAGAATTTTCCTCGTTTGCTAATGATTCTTCCAGACGATCCAAAGCTCTGGAAAAATTACTGAGCTTGTCAACGAGTATTTTGTTCATAAATTACCCGCCCCTCTTTCAGAATACGCTCTTTAAGATTTTCATTTGAAATTTTTTCAAAACAGACAATATCGATATCTCTCAAAGAATGAATCGATTGATTTACATAATCTTCTATCTCATAGATCTGTTCCCGGTCAATACCGAAAAGCGCAATGTCAATATCACTATTCCGTGAAAAATCATCCCGTACCGATGAACCAAAAATTATGATCTTCTCGGGATCAACTTTAATTCGGATGGCGGTTACAATCTCGTTTACCAATTTCTCAGATAGATTTATCATATTAAAATATACGGATATTTTTGTGAATTGAGAAATGGGGAAATGCTACCCGTGCTTCACCAGGTTACGCAGGGCGGGCACATGCTTCACCAGGTTACGCAGGGCGGGCACATGCTTCACAGGTTACGCAGGGCAGGCACATGCTTCACCAGGTTACGCAG
>CAZSDW010000038.1:0-25576 GCA_964605705.1 uncultured bacterium | reverse complement strand
GAGCCCCGCAGCCGGGAGCAGTTGCAGCGCCGGATCGACGCCACGGATCGGCAGATCGACCGGTCGGTGTATGAATTGTACGACCTGACCCCAGCCGAGATTGCCCTCGTCGAAGGAAATACCTGATAACCTTCCGAAGGTTGAAAACCTTCGGAAGGTTTATTGAATCCGAGCTGACAGACAGGGGATAAAATGGTAGGGGTACAAAATTTTATGTCCCTGCGGGGAATTCAGCATTACAACCTTTAAATACCTTGAATAGGGAATTAATAATGGTTAATTTATTAAGGCAGTAATAAAAACCTTGATGATTCCCGTAAAGCCCCCATTAGTCAATTTTAAAAGGGTCAGCTTTGACAATTGATTTTGGACGGGTTTGATCCTTATAGTTATAAAAAGGAAATGATATGTCTTATATAATTGACCAATTTGTATCAGCACTCATATCAATGAACCGGATTGCAGTTCGTGACATTGTCGGAGAACATTACGACAATAAAAACCCGTTTTCGTTAATTGAAAAACTTGTCGTACCGGCTCTGGAAGTCATCGGAGACAGATGGGAGGAGGGAACCGTTGCTCTATCGCAGGTCTATATGAGCGCCCGGATTATCGAAGAACTGATCGATGAACTTTTACCACCGGGCGATCCCAGCCGCATCGGTCAACCCAAGATGGCGATTGCCGTTCTGGAAGATTACCATCTTCTGGGGAAGCGAATCATCTATTCCATGTTGCGCGCCAGCGGCTATGAACTGCTGGATTATGGTCGTGTAACCGTAGAGGAAACTCTTGAAAAAATCATTGCTGACAAAATCGAAATTCTGCTGATATCGACTCTTATGCTGCCCTCTGCGCTGAGGATAAAAGATCTAAAAAAAGAAATGGATCAAAAAAAACTGGCAACCCGTTTGATCGTCGGCGGTGCACCCTTTCGATTCGATGATCAGCTATGGCGCGAAGTTGATGCGGACGCAACAGCTAAGGATGCGCCTGAATCATTAAAGGTTTTGAATCAGATGGTAGGAGAATTGTCATGACAGCTGAACCAATGAGTCCAATGCAGCGGGTGTTGACGACCTTAAGTCACAAAGAAGCCGACCGGGTGCCCTTTTTCCTGTTCCCGACGATGCATGGTGCCAAGGAACTGAAATTGTCAATTAAAAATTATTTCTCCGATGCTTCCCATGTATTTGAAGGGCAGCTGCGCCTGCGGGAAAAGTACCGACATGACTGCCTCAGTGCTTTTTATTATGGTCCGGCTGAGATTGAAGCATGGGGCGGAGAAGTTATTTTTCGGGAAGATGGTCCGCCAAATTCCGGGTGTCCGTTTATTCAATCGATTTCGGATATTGAGCGGTTGTCAGTGCCTGATATTGCGACAGTTCCGGCGCTGAACCGGGTCATTAAAACCACCGAAATGCTGAAAAAAGAGGTTGGTGATGAGGTCCCCATTATTGGTGTTGCCATGTCGCCATTTTCGCTGCCGGTGATGCAGATGGGTTTTGATAAATATATCGAACTGATGATTGATCACGAACGCCATTTCTGGCAACTTATGGAAATCAATCAGGAATTCTGTGTCAACTGGTCAAATGCCCAGCTGGCTGCTGGTGCAACGGCGATCTGTTATTTCGATCCGGTATCCTCTCCTACTATCATTCCGAAGGAGATATATCTGAAAACCGGATTCAAAATTGCTCAAAATACGATTGCCCGGATTAACGGTCCCACGGCAACACACCTGGCGTCGGGTATCAGCCTGCCCATCGCCGAAGAACTGGCTCAAACCGGGACTGCTGGGATTGGCGTCAGTGTAGAAGAAAATCTCGCCGATCTGAAAGCGGCATTTCGCAATAAACTGACTGTCCTGGGTAATTTAAACGGCATCGAAATGCGGCGTTGGACAAAAACCGAAGCAGACACAAAAGTCAAGCAGGCAATCCGGATGGCGGCAGCCGGCGGTGGTTTTATCCTGTCCGATAATCATGGTGAAATTCCCTGGCAGGTATCGGATGAAACGTTATTAAATATTTCTGAAGCAGTCTTTAAATATGGATATTACCCTATCAATGAATCTGATTTGGATAATTAACCGCAAAGCACGCAGACCAGCTAGAATGGAATAATATATGAATGTATATATCTGTGATAATTTGAAAAGCGAAGCGGAATCTGTTATCCGGCAGTTGGGGAAATCGGACGTAACGATCTATCCGTTCCCTGCCCGCTGCGGTCATCCGCCGTTAGAAATTGCGGAACTGAAAAACCTGGATCATAACCATCAACCATCCTTGATACTGGGTGGAATTTGTTTGCAAAAAATCAGAACCGAATTAGCGGAGCGCAAAAATACCCACGTTCGTGTTTTCGATAATTGTTTCGAACTGCTGCTGGAAAAGGGAGTCGTGGAATATTTTATCCGCAAAGGTGTCTATCTGGTCACTCCAGGCTGGTTAGCCAATTGGCAGGCACATGTTCAGGAATGGAAATTCAGCCGGGAAACTGCACGGGATTTTTTCCGGGAATCCTGTCAATCCATATTATTACTTGATACTGGCGTTGATGCAGCAAGTAGTCAGAATCTTCGGGATTTCGCAAAATTTGTTGACCGGAAAGCGGATAAAATCCAGGTGGGAACCACGGCACTAAAACGGCTTATTCAAAGTGTTTTACAGAACAGGGCTGATCAAACGTATTCATCTGAATCAGCAGATAAACGGCATTTGTCGGACTACGCCATGGCGATGGATCTTCTCGTCCGGATGTTTGCCGGCAATCTGAATGAAAAAGCAATCATTGAAACGATACTGAATACTTTTTCCATGTTGTTTGCGCCATCGGAAATGATTTATCTGAAGATTGAGGATTCCATATCAAGCCAGTTGTATTCAAAATCCGGATTGAAATTTGATGATCCAGCCACTGTGAAAAAACTGGCATCTCTGAAACAGCAGTATATTTGGCAGCCATCGGGTAAAGGCTTCATGCTCCAGCTTCATTTTAATAAAGAGCTGTTTGGTGTGATCAGCATTGACGCAATCGCTTTTCCGGAATATAAACAACACTACCTGGACCTGGCAGTATTTCTGGCTGAAGTATATAGTCTGGCAATCGCCAACGCCCGGCGATATGATATTATCCATGATCAAAAGGAAAAGCTGGATTTTATTAATAAAGAACTGAACAAGCGTGAAGAATATTTCCGTTCGCTCTATGAAAGAGCGCCATTGGGCTATCAGTCGCTTGATGCGAACGGAAATTTGTTGAATGTGAATCAAGCCTGGCGGGATACCCTGGGTTATTCTGAATCCGAAGTCATCGGTAAGTGGTTTGGAGATTTGTTAATTGAGGAATCGACAGCGAAATTTCGACTCAATTTTCCGAAATTTCTCGAGTCCGGTCAGATTGACGAAATCGAATTTAAAATGATTAAAAATAATGGTGATATCGTTGATATATCCTTCAGTGGAAAAGTGCTGAAAGATACAAAAGGAAAGATTATCCGAATCCACTGTATTTTGAAAGATATCACCAGGCAGAAAGAAATCCTGAGAACACTCGAAGAGGCTGCAAAACAGAGCAAAAACCTGGAAGGATTTATACCCATTTGTGCCAACTGCAATAAAATCCGTGATGACGATCTGGACGAAAAGCCCTGGTTGAAACCCGCCGACTATTTTTCCAACCGCTATCCTGATTTGAAATTTTCTCACGGAATTTGTCCGGAATGTATGCATAAACTCTATCCGGAATATTCAGATAAAAAGTCTTAAACCAAGACGTGTCAGGTTTTTAAAAACCTAACAGGTCTAAAATTGACAAGTCCGAATGTTGCAAACTACAAAAGCCACTTTCACTGAAGCTCAATTTTACCACATTTATAATCGCGCCAACGGTAATGATCGGCTTTTCCATACCGATGCGAATTACCTTTACTTCCTTGAAAAATTGGACGCCTATCTTTCCGGTTTACTGGAGTTTTACACTTATTGCCTGATTCCGAATCACTTTCATTTATTGATCAGGGTAAAAGAAGCATCTACCCCTGTCAGGTTTAATCAAAATAGTTATCCTAAAGAAGAACCTTTTAAACCTGACAGGTGTAAATCCATTACTCAGCATTTCTCCAATTTCTTCAATTGTTACACTAAATCCATTAATCACCAGGAACATCGTTCCGGCAGTCTATTCGAAAGACCCTTTAAAAGAAAATTGATTGATTCACAGGAATATTTAAAAATGATTATCCTGTATATTCATTTGAATCCGGTGCATCACGGATTGACTGATAATTTTGAGTGTTACCGATGGAGCTCCTATTCAAAATTACTGGGCGATCAGCCGACGAAATTACCCCGCGATGCGATTTATGAAATATTCGATGGAAAAAACAGGTTTATAGAAGGTCATAAATATGCAAAATTGAATTACCTTGAAATCGCGAAATATATAAAAACACGTACTCGACCTTCTACACCTGAAGCATCTACACCTGTCAGGTATAATCAAAATAGTTATCCTAAAGAAGAAGAATTTTTTAACCTGACAGGTGTATTACCAAAAAAGTGAGGTAAACCAATGAAAACCTTCTTGCAAACTTTTCTCATAAAAAAATCCAATATCATTACAACGATAATAATTATGAGTATTCTTATTGCCATTACGGGATACTCCTATTACCACCACGAAAGCCGGATGATTCAGCAGGAGCGGGAAAATGATTTGAAAGCCATCGCCTCCCTGAAAGCCGATGAAATTTCAGAGTGGTACCTGGATGAAATATTTGACGCGGGGATTATCTCTGCCAATGTCTTTCTGCTGGAAAGGATTGAAAACTGGCTGGCTGAACCGTCTGTAAAAAACCAAATATTGCTTGGTCAGCATATTTCATCCATCATCACTGAACATGATTATGAAAATATCTTTTTGATGGCTCCTGATGGTCAGCTCCTGTTTTCCAGCGATGACCAAATCGTCAAGCTGGATTCGGTACTTTTCCGGAATGTAAAAAGTACAATAGACGAAAAAGTACCGACCCTGGTCGATTTCTATCGCTGCACTGTTCACCACAAAATTTGTATCGATCTCATCAGCCCGGTATTTAATGTCCAATCAATCGCAATAGCGGCAATGGTTTTTCAAATTGATCCGGAGAAATTTTTATTCCCGCTGATTCAATCCTGGCCGCTGCCCAGCAAGAGCTCCGAAACCCTGGTTGTCCGGCAGGATGGCGACAGCGTCCTGTTCCTGAATGAATTGCGACATCGTACAGATACAGCACTGAAGCTGAGAATATCTCTCACAAATCAAACCACCACCGCCGTTCAGGCAGTGCTGGGATATCAGGGTATTCTGCGTGGATTAGACTATCGCGGAGAAAAAGTTTTAGCGGATATACGAGCGATATCCGGAACGCCCTGGTTCATGATCAGCAAAATTGATGAAAGTGAACTGTTTGCACAACTACACTCAAAAGCCTTTTTTACCGTTTTATTTATCATTCTTATTATTTTATTTGTGGCGGCAGGTCTGGCGCATCTTTATAGTTATCAGCAGCGGAATATGTACCGTGACCTGTACCAGTCTCAGGAGGAATTTCGCACAACACTTTACAGTATCGGCGACGCTGTCATTACGACTGATAAGGGTGGAAAGGTGAAACACCTGAATCCGGTGGCTGAGCAACTGACCGGCTGGCGCGAAAAACAGGCGCACGGAAAAGCCCTGGAAAAGGTATTCAATATTATTAATGAGAATACACGCCAGGATGTCGATAATCCCGTGAATCAGGTTTTAGAGGAGGGAATGGTAGTAGGATTGGCAAACCATACCCTGCTGATTTCAAGAGATAAGCGTGAAATTCCCATTGCCGACAGTGGCTCTCCGATTAAGGACGAAGAGGGTAATATTGTCGGCGTGGTACTAGTCTTCAGGGATCAGACCGAAGAAAGACAGGCGCGGAAAGCGTTGCAGGAAAGCGAGAAAAAATATAGAGAATTATTTAATGGAATGAGTGAAACGGCGTGGATCATCGATTTTGATGGAAATCTTATTGATGTCAACAATACGGCTATTGAGGTTTTGGGCTATTCAAAAGAAGAGTTGCTCAAAATCGGACTTTATGGTATCGATTCCTCACTAAAAAAAGAAAATATTAAAGCCCTTGCCAGCACAATGTCATCGGATAAATTGCAGGTTTTTGAAACTTTCCATAAAACCAAAGAAGGCAAGACCTTCCCCGTTGAGATTCGCTCCAGTCTTGTGACTTATCAGGGGCAGCAGGTAATTTTAAGTGTTGCAAGAGACATCACCGATCGCAAACGGATGGAGGCGGATCTGCAGAATTCCGAGATGAAATACCGGTCATTGACTGAAAATTCACCTGATTTGATTGCACGCTTCGATCGACAGTTTCGGCATTTATATGTTAATCCATCGGCGGCTCAAGCCGGCAGGTATTTACCGGAAGAGTATATCGGTAAAACCATTGAAGAAGTCGGCGTTCCTGAGCAAGAAGCCCGCAAATGGGAAAAGCGCATCAGGACTGTTTTCGAAACCGGTCAGGCTGTCGAAGTGGAAGATAAATTTGAAACTCCGAAAGGCAGGCATTACTTTTATACCATTTTTGTACCCGAATTTGCTTCTGACGGGACAATTAGCTCGGTACAATCCACTGCCCGCGACATCACCGAGCGCAAACGGGCAGAGGAAGAAATCCGCAGCGCGAAACACCAAATCGAAATGTTAGTTACTTCAAGTACGGTCATGCTTTATACCTGTCAAGCCTTCGGTGACTTTGATGCGATCTTCATCAGCGATAACATTAAGGGGATTACAGGCTATACTACCGAAGAATTTCTATCGAAAGGATTCTGGAAGAGCCATATTCATCCGGATGATGCGCCCAAAGTTTTTGAAAATCTTGGGCTGCTATTCGAGCATAATCATCATAAGCATGAATATCGTTTTATGTTTAAAGACGGCAAGTATCATTGGATGCGTGATGAATTGAAATTATTCCGTGATGATAATGGAAATCCGTTGGAAATTCTGGGTACCTGGTTTGATATTACTGAGCGCAGGCAGATGGAAGAAGAAAAAGAATCTCTCGAAAGCCAGCTGCGTCAGAGGCAGAAGCTGGAATCTATCGGCACGCTGGCTAGTGGCATTGCCCATGATTTCAATAATCTGCTGACAGTGATTATTGGACATGCCCAGATGTCCTTGATGCAAACTGACGCGGGCGATCCGTTTCAAAGGAACCTGAAACAGATTATTGATGCTTCGACCCGCGCTGCCAGTCTGACCCGGCAACTCCTGCTCTTCAGTCGTAAAGCAGCTATGGAATTCAAGCCGGTAAACCTGAACCTGACAATTCGTAACCTGCTAACGATGTTAGGGCGATTGATTGGTGAGAACATCAGTATTGAGACCACTCTCGTACCGGATATCTGGAATGTGGAAGCTGACGAAGGTAATATTGAACAGGTATTGACAAACCTGGCAGTCAATGCCCGGGATGCCATGCCCAAAGGCGGAAAATTATTCATTAAAACCGAAAATGTGCATATTTCCGAAACCCAGCAGCGCACAATCCTGAATTCCGAGATTGGCAATTATGTGCGTATCAGCGTCGGCGATGACGGTGAGGGGATTTCGGCTGATATTTGTGATAAAATATTCGATCCGTTTTTCACCACTAAAGAAACTGGCAAAGGTACCGGTCTCGGATTAGCGGTTGTCTATGGTATTGTCAAGAAACATAATGGCTGGATCAATGTATATAGCGAAGTTGGGGAAGGGACGCACTTCAGTATCTACCTGCCGGCAACGACCGCTGCAGCAACACCAGATAATAGAGATAAACTTCCTACAAATGGATCGTTGCATGGCAGCGGTGAACGTATCCTGCTGATTGAGGATGAGCAAGGTGTGCTGGAACTGGCTCTGAATGCCCTGCAGAAATACGGCTATGTTGTCTATCCGGTGTCCGGCGGTCAGCAAGCTGAGGAGGCTTATTTAAAAGAAGCGGGCAATTTTGATCTCATTTTCAGTGATGTGGTTCTGCCGGATGCGAATGGCTATGAACTAGTCCGATCAATGACCAGAGACGATCCTGATATACCGATCATTCTCAGCAGCGGCTATACCGATGAACAGATTCGAAAAACCATCGGAAAAGATAATAAAATTCGTTTTATTCAGAAGCCCTATTCGGTAAATACGCTGTTGGAGACCGTAGAACAGTCTTTGAGAAAACCGAACCACAACGGCTCAGCTGTCCTACAATAACAGGCGGTTTATCAAAGGATATCCGGATTACAGATTATTGTATCTCGGGGCACCTGCCCCGTGTCTTGTTGTCCCCGAACGGATTAGTTCTGCTCAATCAATTTTCCAGAGATATACTTATGTAAAATACTTGAAATTAGAGTTTGGTATGGCAGACCCTCTTCAACGGATTTTGATTTTAATCTTGTCAAATCCCGTTCAGATATTCTAATATTTATTCGTTTATTCTTTAGAATTGTATTCCGGGAATATCGGATATATTTTTCTTTATCATTTTCAAAGTCAGGAACGGATTCCCACTCTCCTCTTTCATACGATTCAAGAATATCCTTTTCATATTTTGTGTATTCACTCATTGTTATTTTCCCTTAAATATTTCTTCGTTGCTTCTCGACATGGAATTATTGTTTTTAGGAATATTTTTTCATCATCTTCAGCAAACGGCACTAAATAAGCATAATTTTCGTGCTCAATGATGAAAATTGATTGATTTGGATATTTATTCTGATTAGGATGTTTAATTCGATCCAAAATTTTTCCATCGTCCAAATAACTTAAAATAATTTCAAATGTTACTTTCCGTTCTTTCTTTAATATTTTATTCTTCTTTTCATTCCAATCATAATATTTCATAGATGTATATTAATAAAATGTGTGCCGATTGTCAATACGCATTCAGGCTTTAACGAGGACGGTCGGATTATAATTATTTTATCAGGTTGCTCTAGGAGTTCGAAATGATGGTAGGAGGGTACCTTTTCGAAACGGCTGGTTTATAGAAATTGGCTGACTATATAGATCACCGAGAATGATATGAGAAAGATGATGCCTGCCCAGCTCAATATTCTTAACCATGTTTTAGGTCGGTGCTCTTCCGGCATAAAAGGTGCCGTGACAACCCGGTAATTGATAATAGCGAAAACCGGCGCTGCCAGGAAGGCTACAATTGTCGCAAAATCCATCATGGTTTTTAATCCGCTTACGAACATAGCGATTATCATCAGTGAGATAATCGCCATAAGGATCCCAAATATCATATAGAGCAGATTGCTCTTTTTTGAAAATGATTTGATCAGTAATTGCATCGAACCTGCCATGGTTCGCGGATAGGCGTCAAAAACAGTCAGGGTAGTACTCAGCATGGTGGTGAATACAATCGTGGCGATGAAAATGCGGCTCCATTCGCCGATTGTCTTGGTGTACAGCGAGACGAGTTGTCCGGAAAAGACCACGCCGTTATTTGAAAATGTCTCCCCTGAACCGAACATAACCAGCGCGCCCAGAAGTAAAAAAAAGAGTGCCATCAGGGTTGTCCCGACATAACCGATATGAAAATCAACCAGTGCTTCCCGGACTGTTGGTCGATAGTGAGTATATTCGGACCGTTCCAGTGCCCAGAGGGAAGGCCAGACGGAAATTTCAATCGGCGCCGGCATCCAGCCCATCAGCGCCAGCAAAAATGCAATGCCCGCTGCGTTCCACAATTCAGGTTTGGCAATCTGGGTATCCATGATTATTCCAGTGTGGGCTTTCAGGGCGACATTGACGGTCAGAAAGGTCATCAGGGCTAAGATTGAGATCATGATTTTCATGATCAGATCGAGAAAAGCGTAGCGACCGATAAAGAGAATGGTGATGGTCATGACTAGGATCAATAAACTGATACTGGTCGTAGTTAAGGTCAATCCGAATAAGTTGGCGCACAATCCGGCGGTTACCAGTGTCACAGCCGCGCCATTGATCACGGAGGTAAATATATTCATTATAAAGAAAATCCAGACTGTGGATCGCCCAAGTTTCAGATAACCCTGCAGAATACTCTCTCCGGTCGCAGCTGTGTAGCGATGACCATATTCAAAGAATGGATATTTGAACAGGTTAATCAGAATTACGAGGACAAGCAGGTCCATGCCATAGCTGGCGCCTGCCCGGGTTGACTGGACAAGATGAGAACCTCCGATAGCAGCGCCGGCGAAAAGAATTCCCGGACCGAGCGTTTTTAGAATATTCTTATAATTCATAGTCGTGAAAATCCTTTATAAAATTGGGATGAAATTCTATATAATAACCATCTGGACAATCATTATTAAAATATTATAGCTTTTTTAAATTGTACTCCTGGTAGATTTTTTCAGCGCACTCCGGGCAGATTCCATGACTGAAAACAGCATCGGAATGGTCCATGATGTACTTCTCCAACTGTTCATAGTACCCGCCATCATTGCGGATTTTTTTTTACAGTGCGAGCAGATCGGAATCAGACCGCTGAGTGTCTGGATCAGTAATACGAATATGAGGGTAAAATTTTTCATGGGCAAATTTACAAATTATTCTTCAATTAGAAACTAAATACACATGGGATAAATCTTGCATTTTTTAGTGACCAGTTCTAAAATCAGTTAATTAAAATATCATTGGGTGATTATGCAAATTCGTGTGGCGACAAAGCGTGATAATGAAGCTCTGCTGGATTTGTCACGCCGAGCCCCGATGGATGCGAAACTGGTAGTAAATAATGATCGAACGCCCGACTATTTTTATATAGATGAATTACTGGGTGAAGAACCCGTGATTTTTGTTGCCGAGCAGGATCAGAAAATTATCGGAACTGTCGGAATTGTATTTCGGAAGGTAAATTTTAAGGGAAATCCCCTGTCCGTTGCCTATATTGGCGGAATCAAGATTGAAAATCCTTCCCAGAATGTACTCCTGACATTCCGGCTGATGAAATACACAATGGATTACTTGATGAAAACTCCGATCAAGTTCGGATTTATTCTGGTAATCGGCGCAAACCGGGCGATGGAAGCGCTATTATCGGGACGGGCGGGCATACCGCCCTTTGACCTGGTCAGTCATTATCGAGCTAAAAACATCTTTCTGCTTCCGTCCCTGTACCTGCGCAAAAAATACAAAATCCGCCCGGCTGTACAATCCGATATTCCTGCAATGGCAGAGTTGTTTCGACGGTTTTATTCCGACCGGGAACTGGGACCGGATTGGAGTATCGATCATTTAAAAGCACTTTACCGGCAAAAAGATTTTGTACTGAACAACACCTGGCTGGCATTGAAAAATGATACCGTAATTGCAGCCATCAGCCTCTGGGATCAGTCCGGATTCAAGAATACCGTGATCAGTCATTACGGCGGTGAATACGCCCTTTTGAAAAAATTAATCAGTCCGCTTAATTTTGTGCCGGCTGAAGGTGAACCATTATTGGAGATGGTTATTCGTCATCTGGCATTTGAAGATCAATATATGGATGCTGCGAGGGATCTGCTGAAATGGACGATCCGAAATTATCGTAAAAGTTATCGGTTTTTCCGTTGCGGATATCCCCTGAAATCGAAACAGGAAAAAGTATTTTCAAAATTTATCGGCTTGTCTATCCCGATAAACTTTTACACTGTCTTCAGACCAGCCGATCCCGACCGTGGCGATATGGTCAGGCATCTGAAGCAATCACTGGTATGGGAGGATTTATCGCTGCATTAGACCGTGATATGGAGAAGTTTTTTATTATCAATTTACTGGCGGGCGGTGGCAAAGCGCGTCAGCGATGGCAGGAATTTATCAACACTGTAAAGGATCAGGATTGCCGAATAAATTGTCATCCGAGCGATTATCCCGGACATGCGCTGAAACTGGCTGAACGGGCGCTGTCCGAAGGAGTCAAACGGATCTATGTATTTGGCGGTGACGGAACCCTGAACGAGGTGCTGAACGGCGTCGTTCGGAGTGATCGCCTGGTCGATCCGGAACTCCAGCTGGTTTTTCTGGGAGCCGGCAGCAGTTGTGATGTGGAGAAGATGTTTGCAGAACGGCTGCCATTCATTGACCGGATCCATTCGGAAAAATATTATTCGGTGGATGTCGTGAAACTTGTCTGCCATGATGAATACGGGCATCCGCTTACCCGCTACTTTCTGGCGAATTCAAGTATCGGCGTCATCAGTGAATCGATTGTCGGTTTCAATAAGAATACGGTACTCATGTCCTTCCTGAAACGTCTTAATGTCGATGTGGCGGCGCTTTGCGCAGGTTTCAAAAATATCTTCCTGTTTGGGAATTTTGCTACCGATGTCACCATTGATCGAACTGAACAGCTGAATCGCTCACTGAAAAACCTGACGGTTTTCAAATGCGCTTACTTCGGTGGTGGTATGAATTACGGGATCCAATCCTGTTGTGACGATGGAAAACTGCATATCGCGATGATTAATCATATGGGCAGTTTAAGGACTCTGGGATTCATCCCGTCGCTTTACCGGGGAACGGTATTGAAGAAATCCCGGGCGGAATACCATCAGGGTTATACTGTCAAGGTCAATTCCGATGATCATAAAGTGGCAGTTGAAGCGGATGGTGAAATTATCGGGCACCTGCCCTGTGAATATACAATTCTGCCCCGCTTGATAAAACTGATCGTGTAATTTCCATTTGAATTTACTTTTCTATGTGAATCTAAAACCTGAATATTTATATTCCGCCTGAACTAATTTGATTAAGCGTGCATGAATCCGAAAAATAGTCATTACCAGAAAATAAAGGCGAATCTGCGCGGGCGGCTTTTGCTGAATGAACCGCTTGCCGGACATACGTCTTACAAAATCGGTGGTCCCGCGGATTACTATTTCTATCCCGCCGATCTGACTGATCTACAGACATTGCTCGCAGTTATTCAGGACCTTGAGATTCCCCGCTTTGTCATCGGCAAAGGGAGTAATCTGCTGGTCAGCGATGCCGGTTTTCGAGGAATGGTGATCGATATTTCGACTGCTTTCAACCAGATGGTTATTGAAGATTTGATGATTAGTGCTGGAGCGGGCACCTTGCTCGAAGATATCACGCAGATGGCGATTCAGCAGGGACTTTCCGGAATGGAGAGATTGTCCGGTATTCCCGGTGGAATCGGTGGCGCAGTGACGCTGAATGCCGGCGCCTTCGATACTGAAATCAAAGATATTCTTCATTCCATTACTATTATTGATCCTGAAAATGGTGTCAGGATATTGATGCGAAATGAAATCGAGATGGGGTATCGTGATACCGATATTGCTCCGGATGCTGTCATTATCGAGGCAAAATTTTCAATGGAGCCGGGTGAGACAGCCGACTTGACAGAAATCCGCAAAGAAATTCTCGCTCGCCGGGCAGCCAGGCAGCCGTTGTTATTTCCCTCCGCCGGCTCGGTTTTCAAGCGTCCACCCGGTGATTATGCCGGACGACTGATTGAAGAAGCCGGGCTGAAAGGATTGCGAATTGGCGATGCGATGATCTCCGAAAAGCATGCAAATTTTATCATTAACTGTGGAGCGGCTAGGGCTGAGGATGTCTGCCGGATTATCGCCGAGGTCCAAAAAACAGTTCTGAAGAATTTCAATGTCGAATTAAAAACAGAGATTCATTTTCTCGGTTTTTAAAGATAAATTGGTGTGGGCAAAATTCGTTGATTGATTTAATTTTTCTTATAATATGGAGTAAATTATCGTATGAAAACACTGTTAGTTTTTAATCCTTTTGCCGGGCATGGAAGGGCTGGGAAAATTCTGCCTGAAGTTGAAGCCTATTTTCAGGAAAAGAATATCGATTTTGATTTACGAACGACCGATTATCATGAACATGGTATTTTAATCGTTCGGGAGAGTGATTTCAGCCAGTATGATGGCATTGTCGCCGCGGGTGGTGATGGAACGTTGTTTGAGGTAATAAACGGTTATTACCAGAACGGCGCCAGAAAGAAACCTCCGATCGGTATTTTGCCGATTGGGACCGGCAATGCTTTTGCCCGGGACCTGGAGCTGCACAATTCTCACTGGAAAGATGCCATCGATATTATTGCCCGGAAGTCGGTCCGCAAGGTGGATGTCGGACAATTTACAACCCACGGTGAAACGTATTACTTCCTGAATATTCTCGGGCTCGGTTTTGTTGCCGATGTTGGTGAAATTGCCCAGAAATTGAAAGTCTTTGGAAATTTTTCTTATACTCTTGGTGTCCTGCAAAAAACCATTTTTCTGAACAGTTATCCGTTGACAATCAACATTGATGGACAGGAATATCAGCGGGATAACATTTTCGTGGAGATATCCAACACCCGCTGGACCTCCAATTTTCTAATGGCGCCGTCGGCTGAGATTGATGATGGTTACCTGGATGTTACTCTGCTGGGCAAACTGGGGCGAATTAAATTGCTGCAGAGTTTTCCGAAAATTTTTACCGGAGAACATATTCATATCGAAGAAGTAGAAACCTTTAAGGCGAAAGAAATCAGAGTTGAAACTGCTGTGCCAAAAGTTCTGACGCCCGACGGTGAACTGCTTGGCATTACACCCATGGAAGTGAAATGTTTGCATCAGGCAGTGGAAGTTTTCTGGCGCTAAATCTGAAATAAAAACCTCACATAGAGATCAATAATTATTGCCGTAATACTCTCGTCTGAATGGGATTAAGCCTTTTTAATCTGACGGCTCCGCAGCGCTGCGTTTTCTTTTTTCAATTCTTCCAGCAAATCCTTCAGCTGCCAGTTTTCTGATATAGGCGTCAGTGTTGCCCAGAATTGCGCTGGCATTCCGCTGGACCGATAACGGTTTATAATTGTATGTAATTCCTGCTCGCTGATTCCCGCCATGATGACCGCCCGATACATTTTCGAACCTTTTTGGGGATTGGTTTGTGTATCCTTTTGAAATAATTCCTTCAAAGTGAGTTGTAAAGAATCCTGATCAGCAAATACTACCGGAATTGTCGCTAATTCATCGGTTTCCATTAATTCCCGGAATTTTTCCCGGTCACTTGAATTGTAACCACATAGCAGCAATTTACGGGGACCATAGATCACTTTTTCGGACTGACCGACTTTTTGAAAACCGCCTTTTGACATTGTCACCTTTCTTGTTTATAGTGTAAGATAATAAAAACAAAAAAGAAAATTGGAAAAATATCTGCGAATACTAAATTACACCTTAATTCTTCTTTAATGTAAGGGAAAACAAATGAGTAAATTTCCATCGAAGATCATTGAAAATAAGATCATTCTCGGCGTCAGGGACCGCATCGCGGATACTATCGAAGAAGTCATCGAGAGCGATCTGTTCAAGGAACTTCTGAAAAATTTTATTGATCACCTGGTGCATAAGAAGTCGCCGATTCTTAATATTTTCGGAAAAGATGAGATTACCGATGCCGACCGGATACTGCTTTATAGAACCCTCTATTTTTTAACAAAATTGGATGCGGAACTGGTTCCCGGTGTTATCAAAGGTTCGGAGGTGTTTTTCCGGAATAAAGAATTGCTCAGTGAATTTGTCGAACTATTCTATAATTACTGGCGCAGTTTTGATCGTTTTATTCTCTGTGATTCCGAGGGTGAAAGCTACGACAAACGGCCCTATCGAACCTTCAATACGACGGTCGAACGTTTGATGCACCTGGTACTGCTGGCTTATCGTGATATTGAGGAGAGCATAACTTCCAAGCATCCCCGGGTATTTCGCCAGGTTCACGCCGGGGCTGAAGTCGCAGCAATCGCATTACCATTGAAAAGAACCTTTCTGACAAATAATTATGATTTTCTGAAAGAGGTGTCGGTAATCCGGCAAATACTGCTGTATCCGCCCCTGATTTTTAAGCCACCGATGAACAAACGCCGGGGAGCTTTTCTGGAAATATTCGAGAACCCGCTCGCTGATATGCAACTGGATGACCGGGAATGGCTCTGTTTTCCTGCCAAAGTCGGCTCCCTGGTATTGCACGTCTATTTCCACGAAACATTTTACGATTTGGGATTTACCCTGAGCAATCTCTTTCAGCTGGCGACCGATGAGGATCTTGAGCGACAACCCGACGGTATTTATCTCTATGGTGTCGAGCGCAAATACGTGGAAAAATATGGTGAACTGCCCACGGTTTTTTACGAGGATAAAGAGAATAACCTGTTTGTTGGTGTTGTTCCCCGGGACAAAGAATTCGGCTATTTCGGTTATTTGAAAAAGATGATTTTGACGCTTCATAATGTGGCGGTGATGAAGAAGGGCAATCTGCCTTTTCATGGTGCCATGGTTCAGATTTTACTGAAAAATGATAAACGGGCTAATATCCTTCTGATTGGTGATTCCGGTGCCGGAAAATCGGAGTCCCTGGAGGCATTCCGGGAATTGGGGGATGAATATATCAAGGATTTGACCATTATTGCCGATGATATGGGTTCAATAACGATCGACGAGCAGGGCAATGCCGCGGCGTATGGTACGGAGATTGGTGCTTTTCTGCGGCTTGATGACCTTCATCCCGGCTACGCTTTCGGACAGCTGGATCGGGCGATTATCATGAGTGCCGGACAGACGAATGCCCGGATTGTGCTACCCGTTACATCGATTGAAAATATCACAAAAGGTGTTTCAATTGACTACATTTTCTATGCAAATAATTATGATCCTGTGGATGCAGAGCATCGAATTATCGAAAGATTTGATTCGGTGGAATCAGCCCTGGAAGTATTTCGTGAAGGAAAGGTAATGAGTAAGGGAACAACTGCCACGACCGGATTGGTGCAGAGTTATTTTGCGAATATTTTCGGTCCCGTGCAGCGGCGGCAACTGCATGATGAAATCGCCGATCGATTTTTTAGACAATTTTTCAAGAATAAAATATTTGTCGGGCAGCTCCGAACCCGCCTGGGAATAAAAGGTTTCGAAACCGCGGGACCCAAAGCAGCTGCCGAGGAACTCCTCAGTTTGATCAGGTAATTATTGAGGGTTAAAAGCAGAAACTAACGATTATCTGTCCAGTCTCTGCCAGCAGGCGAACCAGGGATATGAGGATTAAATTTAGCGTTTCTGAATCAAGGCTCTGGCTTTACTGCCGATTTTAATGTGCTTATAGATGAGACTAGGGAATTTTTTATGAGAGTAGGTTTCCCAGTGCCGGATTTTAAAGCCGGTTAATTCGGCTAAGTATTTGAATGATTTTCGGGAATACTCGACACAATGTCCCGGAATGTAATCTTTGCGATATTTTTTCCTGAAATGTTTAAATTTTTTCATAAAACGGTTGAACTTCAACCCAATCGACTCAATATTGGGAAATTCAAAAAGCGCGTAGCCACCGGGTTTTAAAAGTTCGCCGGTTTTGTTTAAAGCCAGGATCGGGTCCGGCAGGTGCTCCAGCACATGTCGCATGACCACCAGATCGAATGTCTCACCATTACGGTCGTATTTTAAAAAATCATGGATTGCGACTTCGATACCCAACAGTTCCTGAATGGATTTGGCGTTGAGCGGGGAAAATTCCAACCCTTTAACTTGCCAGCCGTCAGCTTTAGCATTAGCAAGCAAGCGACCATTCCCACAACCAATATCCAGCATGGTTCCTTTATATTTGCCCAGTTTTTTTGAGATAAAGCGATAACTGACATCCTGGGCAATATTTTTTTTCAGAGAATCGTCAAAGGGATCAGAATATTCAGTTCCATATTTGCCCTGGTCCAGCCCTCGTGTCAAATCATAGATTACACCTTTACATTTTGTACAGCGATAATATTTAAACTGGTCCTCATTTCCCTGGGTGTAGTACAATCGTAATTGGGGATTTTTACAGATGCTGCAGATCATACTTAAATCTAATTATCGGACAATGAAGATTCTAATGTTTTGATGCGGGTTATTTTACGAGTACGCATTTCCGCACCTGCTGAAAATTCCCGGCTGAAATTTGATAGAAATAGATGCCGGAACCAAAATCCGAGGCGTTCCACTGAAGTGTATAATAACCAGCCGCCTGAGTTTTCTCAACCAGTGTCCGTATCTGTCTGCCGTTGATATCATAGAGGGTGATCGTGACATGGGATTCTTCGGGAAGTCCGTATTTTATCTGGGTCATCGGATTGAACGGATTTGGGTAATTGGGATATAGGCAATAATTTTCTGGTATTAAATTATCAAAACTTTCGGTTGAGTATGGAGCGATAAGTTCAAACTCAAACGGAGCGTTTTCTGCAATTGTTGAATCCTGAAAATCAAAAGCGGTGACGGTCCAATAAATTGGGATGTTAGTACTTATTAGCATCTCCTGTGTGTAATCGATGATAATGGTTGTATCTGTAACTGTGCGGGTGTTGGAGCCATATAAATCTGTGTAGATTTTTAATGTGTAAATAATTGAATCACTGTCAATGTCTTTCGGCAGCGTCCAGGAGAATAAAATCTCAGATGAATCGGAATTATAATCTGTCCACCAACCATCTTCAGGTGTAACTAATGAAAATGATCCCGGTGGATCATTCACCGGAGAAATTATCACTGAAATAGTATCTGAATCGGTTGCTGTACCATCAGAGACAGTGATTATCAAAGTATCTGATCCAAAATAATTTTCATCCGGAGTAAGTGTGAGTGAATCATTGGACATCGATGTCTGTAAATGATTGCCTTGAGATACATCCCAGCTCAGTGCTTCATCAGGAGTATCCTCATCAGAAACATAATCAAACCAATCGGCAAATGGGATTTTTAATTCAGTATCCTCGATCATTGCAATGTCTGGTAAATCAGCAAGTTCGGGAGCCTGGGGCTGCAGCGTAGATGACGCTTGAAACCATTGATCAATTTTACGGATCAGCGAGTCCTGCTGGGCATTGGCGTTGAGATCACTCATATTTGTGGAAATAAAAACCGTGCGATAGTTTTCTGTGGCGGTTTTGACTCCGACGACATCGCCGGAGCTGGGCAAGGAGAGAATGACCGAGCAGGCATCCAATGCTTCGTTTGGTGCGATAATGTTAGCGTACCAGGAATTTATCGTTAAGGTTAAATTGTCTGTTATTGGATCGTCTTCGGTTCCCTGAATTGAGGCGGAACCACTTAACTGAATATAGTTCTGAATTTTGCCTCCAAAATACTTATTGGCGAATTCGGAATTGGAATTATAGCCAAGGGCATTATCACCGACAGCAAGGATGCTTTTCCGATTCTCTGCGGTGCCGCTTTCCAGAAAAGTTTTTATAGTAGTTGAATCGAAGTAAAAGGCAAGCGAATAAGGCGCATCCAGAAAGATTGTATCGTAGTGCTCCAAATTTTTACTGGATGGAAACCGGCTATTGCTTGCGCTGTAAAAGTCGTGATCGATGTGCAATTTATTCAGTAATTCGGACATATTTTCATCGGGCTGGCAGATCAGCAGTTTCTTATGAAACGGTAGAATAGTGATTGTATCAGAAGCAGCGGTCAGCGCCGAACAACTTGTCAGGATTCGGAATTGCCCGCTGTCAGGATAAGTGATGTTCATCCATTGAGCAATTCCGTTACTGAATGTTTTGGTTAATCCTTCAGTCGATTGCAAAGCCGAGGCGGTAGGCGTAATGCCATCCAGTTCGACTGCTGATAGGGTGACGTCAATGCCGGTGACTCCGGTTGCGACAGCGCCATTGGCATCGACAATTTTCAATTGCATGAAATACTCTTCAACCAGGTTTTCGCCGTAGAAATCATTTCCAAGACCGATGAATTCATAATGATCGGGAATGACCTGAAACAGGGTCGTGTCGGATGAGACGTTCTGGTTCGTGTACGCAAACCGGGAACCGGTGGTATCAATGATAATATCGTAAAGTCCGTTGATTTTCATCTCAATGGTTTTGTTATCCACGTTTTGAAGCGGCTGCTTCAATGTGCCAGTCACGGTAAAGTCAACCGATGTTCCTTCGGGAATGTTTTTCCAGGCAGCGTCCAGGGTTCCGAAAAAGATTTTCGAACAATAGATATTTCCACTGGCAGATCCGCCATCGGAAGATGTCAGGATGATCGAGCTGAATATATTTGCAAATCCAATATCGACTGACATACCGGCGCCGCGCTGAACAATCAGCTGGTTGATTTTCGTTGGCAGTCCATCACCGCTAACATCGCTGATGGTGAATCCGAGCATGTCAATACTACCGCTGGCGCTGGTGCTCAATGTGTCTGGCGCATCGATAGCAGGATTTAGTGTCAGCGTCGAAGTGATATCAGTATTATAAGTTTTTCTGAGGTTAAAATCGCTGGTCTGCGCCACTTTGACGGTGGAACCATCATTGTCGATATAAACAATGTTGACTGTGTTGCTTTTTGGATCGAGGGCAATTTTGCTCTCCACATGGGCGGCATCCTCGGTGGCGGAACTGCCATCCTCATTAATTGTGGTTACATACGCCGGACTCAACCAGCTGCCATTGATATTATTTGTATAGAAAAGACCGCCATTATCTACCTGGGTGTACCAGGCGACATGGGCTTTGCCATTTTCATCAGCCACAATATTGGGGAAAATACCGCCTGTGGTGATCAGCTCCGGCTCACTCCAAATTCCCGTTGAATTATTGATGTAGTACAACCCGTCTGCTGAGCCAAACACTATATGCAGGTGATTACTATTGTCACAAGTGATTGATGGCTGATATACGGAAACTTCGACTTGGTCAATTGTATCCGGAGTACTCCAGGAGCTGCCGTTATATTTGGTGTAAAATAAACCATCGTTGTTATGCCCAACGAAGTGAAGGTTATCATACTGATCAATAGTTGTGCTATAAAATTGAGTGATGTTGTAAAGGACGACATTATTATTAACATCCAGTTTCTGGTAATAAACATTGCTTCCGTAAGTATCTTCCTGGGCAAAAACATGAGTTTGGAAATCACTGCCCACTTCAATTGAAGTTTCGTGAAAATGTCCGCCACTCATCGGACGAACCAGGCTCCAGTAATTGCCGGTTATATTCCGGTTGGTGACGTACCTGGGTTCATAATTGGAGCCGTAATATCTGAAAACAACATAGCCAAAACCCTGCCGATCAGCTGTGATTGAGGGACAGTATGCCTGGTTGCCGGAACTGCCGCCGACCTGCTTCTGATAGCCCCAGCCGCCGTATTGATTGCTGGCATATTGGACTAGTTCGCCGTAAATATTATCGCTGGTCCAGGCGACATGCAGGTTGCCCAACGGATCGCTGCAGATAACCGGGCGGGTCGAGGCTGGTCGGCTCCCTACGGTAATATATGTCCAGTTGACCTGTGCCGACAGGCAGATTGAAATTATCAGAATGAAAACAGGCACTGTGTAAAATGGTTTTCCTCTGAGCATTGGTTTTCCTCCTGGTGAGCCGCCGTTATTTTTGTTCTAAATAAAATCTAAGGAATATATAGTTTGGATGAAACAGATTAGAACCTGCCCGTGAGTTGGCGCAAATAATGGTTATTTAAATGATTTATGAATTGCCGCAGCTCCGCATAAAAGCTTTTGAAAAGTGATGCTCTGAAAACCGGCAGATTCGAGAATGACTGCTAAATCCTCTGCCTGATAAAAACGTGGAATTGTATTTGATAAGTAAATATAACCGGCTTTGGAACCGGAAATAAAGCTTCCAACCGGTTTTACGAATATTTTAATAAAAAGGTGAAAAAGTTTCCGGATAATTACGGATTTCGGCTGGCTGGTTTCCAGATTCACAAATAAACCGCCGGGTTTCAGGATTCGGTGAAATTCCCAAAAACTGTTTTTCAGCGCCGCACGGCTGGTATTGATATTCCGGGTGGCAAAGGAAAGGGTTATCAAATCAAATGTATTTTCCGGAAATGGCAGATGCTGAATGTCTGCCAGTGTGAAACGAATCCGCGGACCGCTTGGTTTTTTGACTGCCTGAGTGAGCATGGGCAGCGAAAAGTCAACCGCATAGACTTTCGTATCACTGTTGGCATAATCAACCAGGTAATTGGCGGTTTCGCCGGTTCCGGTACAGACGTCCAGCCAGTGCGTGCCACCCTGGCGGATTGCGTTTTTGACGGCTTTTTTGCGCCAGATAATATCTAAGCCGAAAGTCAACACATGATTGACCAGCTCATAGGTTTTGGGGACTTCGGCGAATATTTTCTGGATGCCTTTGTTCATGATTGTATTTTCGAATTTAATTTAAATTAAATGCGAGTGAATAATCAGATTAACTACGAATTAGTGATTTTTAAATCGGGTGAAAATTTTAATATCTCTTCAGCCACCCGAAGCCCGGCGTTGCCATCCCTGTTGTCGAGCATTAAATCTGTCAGCTCTTTTCGGGCTTGTGCAAATTCACCAGGATTGTTGAGTGCCCGTGCAATCGCGTTTTCAATTTCACTGAAAGCATCTATTCTGATCGATACTTTTTCTATCAATTCAATTACATCCGGCATGGTACGGATTGTTGGAGGGACACGGAAAGTGATGACGGGTTTATCAAGCAGACAAAATTCGGCAATCAGGGAATTTGTATCTCCTACACAAACATCCGATAAAAGGATATAGTTCAAAATAACATATTCATTAATGAAAATAACCTTCTGATTATTTCTTAAAGCGATTTTATATTTCTCGCTCATCCATGGATGAACGGTAGTTAATACATTATATTGGTCGGAAAGTTGATCGATGTTATCGTACCATTTTTCGATTGCCGACATTCCACTCCCATCCCAGGTCGATGAGAATAAAATTGTCTTTTTAGTTTTATCCAGAACAATCCGGGCGGCTAAAGTATCAAGTTCTTTCGGTGTAATTGAACCGTCGCACGCGCTGTCGATTTTTGGATATCCAATCGATTTTGCAGTTCTTACGCCTCTCTTTTTTACTCGTTCGACATCGGTTTGCGAGGTCATCAGGAAAATATCAAACATGTTATAGTAGTGTGCCTTAGAAAATCTTTTGAAGTTATAGGCACCATGTTCGAGACCGATTTTTTTGATTTTTGGGGAGGGAAATCTCCAGGCTGAATTCCTGAACATGATGACAGTGTTTGGAAACACGGGCCAGCGTTTTGAAGAAAATCCGGCTCTTGACAGACTTCGTTGTACAATCGAGTTTTTAGATACAATTTTTACTTTTTTGAGATGTTTCTGTATATTTGAAAACAGTTCAAGGTCAAAAACATCTTCACAATAAAGAACTGTTTCATGAGCCTTTCTGAATAAGTTAACTATTCGCCAAGTTAGGGAATATGGATACTTGAACAAATAATAGCTGAATGTCATAGCATGACCTTCTTTTGTTTTGCGAGCAAAGTAATAACAGCCTTATATAGCATTCCGGGACTTATTTGCTTCATACAACGAAAGTGTTTTTCAGGACATGTATTTCCACCATGTTTAGAACACGGTCGGCAATCCAAATCATGTATTTCCGCCATAATATCATTTTCCCTGTACGGATAGCAGCCAAATGCTTTCACGGTCGGACCGAAAATGGAGATGACATCTGTCTTGACGGCATTAGCGAGGTGCAGGGGCGCGCTGTCATTTGTGATCATCAGGTCTAATCTTCTGATCAATTCCGCAGATTTAAGTACTGTCAGCCGACCTGCCAGATTTATAGCGTAATCGGAAGTTGCCGAGCAAATATCAGCGCACAATTCCATATCATCTTTTCCGCCAATTAAAAACACTATAGCGGCAATTTCTTTTAGTTTCAGGATTAATTCGATGAAATACTCTTTCAGCCATCTTTTGGTAGTCCAAACTGATCCGGGAGCAATGCCGATCAGGATCTTTCCCTGAGCTTTGTATTGTCTGAGTATATCTGCAACGACTTTTTTTTCACTTTCGCCGATAAATATTTCTGTATCCGTGTCCACGATTTCAGAGGTAAAAGGAGATAGAAGATACAGGTATCGTTCGCGAACATGTTTATCCCGATCAGCTTTTACTCTATTTGTCAATAGTTTTTGCCGGCTGAAACCCACCCGGCAAGCTATACCGCTCAAATACATAATTATTGAAGATGTGCTCGATTTTGTTATTGAAATAGCAGCATCGTAATGTTCGTTTTTAATCCGTCTTATCAGCTTGACCAGATGTGACAATTTTTTACTCTTATCCCTTTTGTCAAATACATGGATTTTGCTTAAATAGGGATTATATTTAAATACAATTTCATTTTGCGGAATGACCAGAATATGGATTTCTGCGAACGGGAGTGTCCTTTTTAACTCTCTTATCAACGGTGTTGTTAAGATAACATCGCCTAAAAAGGCAGTGTTTATGACGAGTATTTTTCTAATATTTTTCATCATCATAGAATTAGCGAATCATAAATTTTATGTGCGACGTGTTGATTAATCTTTCTCAAAGGGACTTCTTTGAGGAAAATAATCGTGCAGGAATTTTTTCATTTTTTCTAAATGCTCTTTCGGAGTATCGGCAGTTTGATTTAAACAGAATATAAATGGTTGTAAGCTTTTAAAACTATCAAGATGTGCATCAATATCTTCTTCATGAAGATTAATAAAACCGAATGTGTACTTTTTGTAAAAATAGGATAAACTATCTACTAATTTTTTTTTGTTACTCACGGTTTTTAAATATTTTGGCTTCCCCTTTTCCATAATGATGCTGTAATATCCATAAAGATGTAACATTAATATATCTTCATTTGTCCTGAATTTTTCTTTACTTGTAATTTCCAGTTCTTTTGAAAATTTTTCTTCAACCTCATATAATCCTGATTTCAACATGGCTTTCGCGCCATGACGTAAATTGTAATAAACTGCGTTGTTGTATTTTCGCCGCACTAATTTTCGGGTATTTACAATGCTGTTTTGATAATCATTCCTTTTAGACATCTGTCTTTTGGAAATATCAAAAAATTTCTTGTTCGGAATAGGAATAATTTCCGACACAAAAATTCTTGGAAGCTTGTTTTTAGTGAAAAAATTTCCGGGAAGACAATGATTTCCTAAAAACATGTCATCATTAAAGTATATGAAATGTTCAGACAATCCAGCGATATGATGCATTTGTGTTTCAATGGCTTTTATATTAAAAGTTGGCAAACAGGACCTGTCATTAAAAATTTCTTTGTGGTCCACTATATTTATTTTCGGATGCGAAGTATCTAACCATTCTGGTACCTGGTTATCAGTTACTATGAATATTTTATTAATCCAGGGTGCATATTGATTAATTGATCTTAAAGAAAATCTAAGTTCATCGTTATCCATAAAAAAAGCTTCATTATTTGGATCACCTACAATTCTGTTAGTCGATTCAACCGTTTTTTTTCTTTCCTCATTCCAAATAGGATCTGCTCCATCTACCCACGCATATAAAATATCGATTTTCATTTCCATCTTCCTTTATAGAATAAATCTTTTGTGTGATAATAAAATTTTGTGTTAGTGTATTTTTTAAAGTAATAAAAAGTTAGCGTAAATGAAAATTAAATTAATCAATGACCAGAATATAAATTTCAGCAAAAGGGAGTTAAACTTATAATAATACCT
>CAZSDW010000037.1:0-27218 GCA_964605705.1 uncultured bacterium | reverse complement strand
GAGATTGTCAGTTCTTTCTTCTGAGGTGCAATATTCTGTTTATCCCAGGCTTCAATGACACCTGCGAATAGTATCAAAACAATAACAATTAAAAATAACGTTGTCCAATAGTTGTGTTGCTTAATCATGGATTCACTACCGTTTAATTATATTTGAACAATATTGGAATAATTATTTCCTTTATGAAAGTATATGACTTCATTTGCGGTCATTCTACATAGAAAATTCTGTGTTGTCAACTGTTTTTTGCTCGTAGGTCGTAAACCGTTTTAAGCTCTTGGTAGAACAATAGCAGGATTAAAATTCTATGTGAAGTACAACCCCTGTCTATCGAGATGCCATTGCTGGCGGATGATGTCGGCATGAGGAGGGAGTTCTATGAGTGGCACGATGATCCAATAAGACTAAATCGCATTGGACAGACCCGATTCCTCTCCGGCATTCGCCGAAATCGGAATAACCGGTCAGGTTCGTAGGAGCAAATCATGATTTGCCCTCGGCTATGATCACACTGTAAAATTCAGGTTTTAAAGCTCCGGGAGTTTAGTCTATAGTGAATATCGTTACAACGCTGGAGCGTTGTATCGAGGAAGTCAATAAATGATTCTTCCTGATCAATTATTCAGGATATAAAAACTCCAGCGGGGGCGACGGTGAGAGTTTCTGAAATCCTCGATTTCCCGCAAATATGCTTTTCCTTTTTTAACATCACCACGATAATAAACCACCAGATCCAGCTGTGGATCATTATCATACTCAAAGTCATATTGGGCGGCAATGTTGTTGGCGGGCAGAGTGAGAATGCCGGCGATTTCGGATAATTCAAATGATAATCCTTTTTTACCGGGCATTGGTTCGTAACTTTTATAAATCAGCTCGGAACAGACCAGCTCATTGTCAGATAGCAGACTGAAAGTAAAATCGTATTTTCTGCCCCAGAAGCTGAATGCTTTTTCGATTGCCTGGGCTTTATCGAGTTTATCAAGTTTTGGACGAAGGCAGGCAACATGATCGGAAATTCCGACAGAACCTTCTACCGAATGAAATAATATACCCGCTTTCAGTCCCTCGATAATTCGATTTTCTTTGCCATTTTCTTCTGCCTCATAGGCGCCATATGCGATTGGATATTTTCGCTCAAGAAAATCAAGAAATCCGGTGCATTCTGGATTTTTTGACTGGTAGAACTCCCGAATTTCAGGTTCGTCGGACCAACGCTCTAACTCTTTCGGGCTGCCGATATAGAGGGCAGAATGGGGCCAAAAGCCGGGAATTCCCAGATTGGTCATATACCACTCTTTCCGTTCCAGGATAATATCTCCCGGTTCCGCTTCATGGATAAAGTAGCGACACTGCCGGGGAGAAATAAGTCCCTCTTTCCGGGTTGTCAATCGGGTATGTGACATCAGCAGGGCGACATTCTTCTGGATTGGAAAATACAGCCGATAGGAATTATCTTTTATGGAATCGATGTAATTCCTGATTATCAGCGATTGATTGTTCATAACCAGGTTCTGTTTGCAGTTGGAATAATTTTTTTCGATCAAATCCGTCAAGCGTTGCAGGGTACTTTTATTCGTTTGAGTAAGGTACTTCAACCTGATTTTTCGGTACCGGGAATAATCGTCATCCAGGTTGAAATAATCTTCACTTTTTATAATTGTCCATTTAAAATTTGTGAACATGCCCTTAGACGTGGAATATTCCGGGATGGGTTCGTCCAGCAGCACTTCAAAGGCATCGACTGAGGCGGTATTTTCCAGAAAATAATGCCCGGAATAATAGAGCAGCAGATAAGCGCTATAACCTACCAGGAAGGCGTCATCTCTGATATTTTTATTAAATTCCATAAAATTCTGGTACTCATTGATCATATTATCCAATTCAAAGAACAGATCAAGATACTGAATCCAGATGGTCTTGATTTCATCCCTTTGAGCCTGGGACAGCATGTCCGGTTCTTCATATTGAAAGGGTGCAAAATAGATATCCATCTGATTGTGGATAATATCCAGTTGCTGATCGATCATGAGTAATAAATCGATATCGTTATCAATTTTTTCCTGGATCTCCTGATAGGAACGATATTTTAGCATGATCGGATCTTCCCGGACTGCGTACTGATTGCAGCTGTTTAAAAAACAGAGGAAGATAAGTATAGGCAGAATCTTTGATAAAAAATTTGATCTCATATTACCGTTTCTGTTAGAAAAATTTCCTGGCTGCTAGGGGCTGGAATTACAGAAAAAAATACGCCAGAATCACCGCGATCAATAAGCCCGGCAGCATGTTGACGACTTTAATCTCTTTTAATCCGAGAATATTAATGCCCAGCCCGATCATCATTAGACCACCGACAGCGGTCATTTCGTTAATGACTCCTTCATTGAAAAATTCACCAAGCCATCTGGCAAACAGGGTCAAACCCCCCTGATAAATGAACAGAGGAACCACTGAGAAAAGGACTCCAATCCCCAATCCCGCCGAGAGGGCAATTGATGAAAAACCATCCATCAGGGATTTGGCATAGAGCAGGTTGGGTTTTTGTCCCAAACCCTCCTCAAAAGCGCCCAGGATTGTCATCGACCCCAGGCAGAACAGCAGAAATGCCGTTATGATTCCCTCGGCAAACTTATCCTGATTTGATCCGCTGCGTTTTTTGAGGTAATTACTGAATTTGTCCAGCGCATGATCAATCGATAGCAGTTGCCCAATAACCGATCCGATAACAATACTGAAAATCAGAATCAGGTAGCTGGTTGTCTTGGCTGCCATGCTGAAACCGAGGAAAAGGGTAAATAATCCAATCCCCTGAAAAACAATGGTTATGATTTTTTTGGGTAGTCGCTGGTGCAGGACTATTCCAATCGTGCTGCCGAGGATAACCGTTAAAACGTTCAGAAATGTTCCAACCATGAATTATTCTGGTTTTCCTTCCGGGATAATTACCCAGCCAATTGCATAGGTGATTAGCAGTGGGGCGACACCGGTGGCAATGGTGGCGAAAATCGTCAGCAGACGAATAATCGTTGGATCAATACCGAACATTTCTCCCAATCCGCCACAGATTCCGGCAATTTTCACATCAGTAGTCGAACGATAGATTTTTTTCATGATAATCCTCCTGATTCATGGATAATGGTTAAAATATACAAGCCTTTAGAGTATAGCAACAGATAATATTGTTGTCAGAATTAAATTTATAGGGGATGATATGTGATTTTGATAACATATTTTTGAAATGGGCTAATTCGTCATAGGAACAATTTAAGTGTTTTTTCCTTTCAATATTTTCAAAATATTTAGAAATTTACAACCATAAAGCCATATAACATGAATAACATAGTGAGTCGGTTTATATGTTTTGGGCAAATAGAAAATTAAACCAAAAAATAGGGAGTTGAGGATATCATGAAAAAAATGTATCTCGTGTGTTTTTGGATTGTTTTAATGATGTTATCTTCATGTGTTTCGACGGGGAAATATAATTTGCTGGAAGCGGAAGCCTATCGTTACCAGCAGGAGGCAAAATTACTGGGGAAAAAAGCGATTGACTTTAACGAGTTGCTGAATCAGGCGAACAGCGATATTGACAGTTTGAAGGCAGTCAATGATACTTTGAAAATTAATCTGAATGAGCTCCAATCCCGGATTGAAAACCTCTTGGAAAATAACGATAATTTAATGGGGATCATCAATACCAAAGATACCGAGAAAGACAAAGTGATTGCAGGGCTCACCGCTTGTAAAACGGATTTCGAAAATCAATTGGCTGATAATGAGAACGAAATACAGCGTTTAAAGGGGGAGGTCGAAAACCTTCAGAAACTGATTGACGATATTTCAATGGAAAAGGAACAATCCATTAAAAATATGGAAGCGACGTATGACAATCTGGTAAACAACCTGCAATCTGAAATTCAGGATGGTCAGATTCAGATTACCCAGCTGCAGGATAAGTTATCTGTGAATATTGTTGAGAAAATCCTTTTCGATACCGGGAAAGCCGACATAAAACCGGAAGGTAAGGCGGTCCTTTCCAGAGTGGTCCCGATATTGAAACAGCTGTCAGGGCAGCAGGTCAGGATTGAGGGACATACGGATAATGTGCCAATCGGCAAACAACTTCAGAAAGCCTTTCCCACAAATTGGGAATTGTCAACCGCCAGGGCGACGAATGTCGTTCGGTTTCTTGTAGAAGTTCATGGTCTGGATCCCAAAATTATTTCTGCGACCGGTTACTCTGAATTCCACCCGGTCGGGACGAATACAACCGTGGAAGGAAAAGCCAAAAATCGCCGAATCGAAATTGTCCTGGTTCCCCAGGATGTTGACAGAGTTGTCAAGAGTAAAATATTTGAGTAATCGATGGCAGTTATCTATTTTATTTTAGCTGTCGTTGCAATTGCAGTCCCTTGTCTTATTCGGGCAGAATTCCGGAAAGACAGAAAACGGATTTATATTCTGAAGCCCCTATCTTCGGCATTAGTACTTTTGGTTGGATTATTACCGGTGATAATCGGGCAGAATTTGTCAATGACTTATTCATTGTGGATTATAATCGGACTGCTGTTTTCCTTGGGTGGTGATATCGCGCTGATATTTCAGGAAAATCAGAAAGCATTCCGCAGTGGTCTGATTTTGTTTCTGATCGCTCATATCGTCTATACGATTGCCTTTTCCATGCAGGCAAATATGATCCGTCAACAGGTTTATATTATCATAATTCTGGGAATCCTGGCAGCTGCTGCGTATCGCTATCTGTATCCCGGGCTTGGATCGATGAAGGTTTCGGTGCTTGCTTATATCATTATCATCAGTTATATGCTGAATCGTGCCATTGCTACAAAATTCAGCCCGAATGTTGGTGATCGCCAGGCATGGTTGATTTGTATCGGCGCAGGTCTGTTTTATATATCGGATCTGATTCTGGCGATTAACCGATTCCGGAAACCGTTTCGTTATCATCGAATCAGTTTGGCTTTCTATTACAGCGGTCAGTTACTCA
Organism: uncultured bacterium; assembly: GCA_964605705.1. GTDB lineage: Bacteria > Fidelibacterota > UBA2242 > UBA2242 > UBA2242 > CAZSDW01. The sequence continues at coordinate 22,210 of CAZSDW010000037.1, read as the reverse complement.
TTGCATTAAGTACCATAGCATGCTAATATTGTAAACAGAAAATAGAGGGGGAATAATATGGATGCTCTGAAAGATTTTTTCAAACCGGAAATTCTTTGGTTTTTAATCGGATTAGTCATGTTAATTCTGGAATTTGTAATGCCCGGATTAATCATTGCCTTTTTCGGTGTTGGTGCCTGGGTGGTCTCACTGTTGTGCTTGATCATTCCGGGAATCTCATTCAATTTGCAGTTGTTTATATTTATTGTCGCTTCCGTGACCCTGCTGCTGGCGTTGCGAAAGCAGATGGCAAAAGTGTTTAAGGGTTTCGAGAAGCAGAAGAATGTTGAAGCAGGCGATGTGGAAGATTTTGTTGGTCACCGGGTGACCGTTGTTCAGACGATTCAGAAAAATAAAAAAGGTAGAGTTGAATTTAACGGCGTCAACTGGGAGGCTGAAGCTGAGACCGATATTGAAGCAGGGCAGACGGTAGAAATCGTCGGAAAAGACAGCATTACATTGAAAGTTAAATTAGTAGAATAGGAGGAAGCCATGACTTCATTTTCCGTTATTTTATTAGGGATTATAATACTTGCTCTGATCATCTTTTTTCGCACGATCAGAATTGTTCCTCAGAAGGTCGCATTTATCATTGAACGACTTGGCAAATATCACAGTACGCTGGAAGCCGGTTTCCATGTGCTGATTCCTTTTCTGGACAAAGTCGCTTATAAGCATACATTAAAAGAGCAGGCAATCGATGTACCGCCGCAGGTTTGTATAACAAAGGATAATATCTCGGTTGAAGTGGACGGCATTCTGTATATGCAGTGTGTGGACCCGAAGAAGGCGTCTTATGGTATTAATAACTACCAGTTTGCATCGACGCAATTAGCGCAGACAACGATGCGAAGTGTCATCGGGAAACTGGATCTCGATAAAACCTTCGAAGAGCGTGATACAATCAACAGTGTTATTGTCGAGGCTGTCGATAAAGCTTCTGATCCCTGGGGTGTAAAAGTAACCCGCTACGAGGTGAAGAATATTACACCACCGCAGAGCATTAAAGACGCCATGGAAAAACAGATGCGGGCGGAACGTGAAAAGAGAGCGGTAATTGCCGAATCCGAGGGTGACAAGCAGGCGAAGATTAACCGGGCAGAGGGGGATAAGCAGGAAGCCATTGCCCGCTCCGAAGGTGAAATGCAGAAACGGATCAATGAAGCCGAAGGTCGGGCTCAGGAAATCCGTAAAGTGGCCGTTGCGACAGCCGAGGGATTGCGTGAAATCGCCAAAGCGATCAATGAAAAAGGTGGCATGAATGCCGTTAATCTGCGAATCGCGGAACAGTATGTTAATGAATTTGGTAATCTTGCCAAGACCAACAATACAGTTATCATTCCGACAAATCTTTCGGATATTGCCGGTATGGTAAAGTCGGTCACGACGGTATTAAAGAATCAGGATAAATAAACGGATTAAAAATGAATTATAATCATCGTCTGTTTCAGGGCAGTGATGGAATCATGTTGTTTGAACAATCCTGGTTCCCGGAAGACGATTGTCATGCAATTATTCTCCTGGTTCATGGATTTGCCGAACACAGCAGCCGCTACGAGCATGTTGCCCGCTATCTGACATCCAAAGGGATCGGAGTCGAAACTTTTGATCTCAGGGGTCATGGTAAATCCGATGGCGTGCGAGCCTATATTAAAAGCTTCAGTGAATATCTGAATGATCTCGAGCTTTTTTGTTCCCATGTGCTCGGACGCTATCCGGACCTTCCGCTATTTTTATACGGTCATAGTATGGGGGCGACGATCGTGGCATTGTACGCCATTACCCGAAATCCGGATTTTCAGGGATTGTTGCTGAGTGGATTACTATTAAAAGTGGGCGATGATATCTCGCCGGCAATGATCAAAATGTCACAGATTTTATCCAAATATGCTCCCAAACTCAAGACGACCAAACTGGATGCGGCTTCAATTTCCCGGGATCCCAAAGTTGTTCAGAATTATGATGAGGATCCGTTGAATTACCGGGGTGGAATTCCAGCCCGGACCGGGGCGGAACTGATGTCCGCAATGGCTCAAATCCAGAATCGAATGAATGCCATCAAGCTGCCGATCCTGATTATGCACGGAACCTGTGACAAACTGACGGCTCCCGAGGGAAGTCAGGAGTTATACAATGCTGTTGATTCTACGGATAAAACTCTGAAAATGTACAACGGCTTTTACCACGAAATTCACAATGATCCGAATAAACAGCAGGTTTTTGATGATATCATAGCCTGGATAAACTGCCATCTATAACATACTGTCGAACAGCTCGAAAGATTTTCTTATTGTCAGTTAAAAATATGGGATAATTATGATTGGATTAGCGCTACGATTTATCGGTTCAGTGGGTGTGTTTCTATTTGGAATGCGGATTATGAGTGAGGGCATTCAAAAAGTTGCCGGTGACCGCCTGCAAACAGTCATGAATTATATGACTCGAAATCGTTTCGTTGCCGTCTTTACCGGTTTTTTGGTTACCGGCATTATTCAATCGTCATCTGCGACAACGGTCATGGTGGTTGGTTTTGCCAATGCCGGACTCCTGAAACTGACCCAGGCAATTGGTGTCATCATGGGTGCCAATATCGGTACGACGGTGACAACCTGGATTGTGTCATTTCTTGGTTTTAAAATTGATGTGACCAGCTTCGCACTTCCGATTGTGGGCATTGGTTTTCCCTTTCTGTTAAGTAAACGCCGGAAACGCCGGGATTACGGGGAAATGTTGATTGGATTCGGACTTCTCTTTCTCGGTCTGGGTTTTCTGAAAAATTCAGTTCCTGACATCAATGAGGAGACGCTTTTCTTTTTGGAAAAATATTCAAATCTTGGTTTCCCCTCATTTGTTATATTTGTTTGTGTCGGGACAATCCTGACCACACTTCTGGAATCATCAAGTGCCGCGATGGCAATTACAGTGACTCTGGCGTTTAAAGGCTACATTAATTTTGAATCGGCTGCTGCGATCTGTCTGGGTGAAAATATCGGAACGACGATCAAGGTATTTCTGGTATCTATCGGAACAGGGGTCAATGCCAGACGGGCTGCCCGTTCGCATTTTTTCTTTAATTTTATCGGAGTAATCTGGATGGCGTTTGTCTTCCGGTATTTCTGCAATTTTGTACTGTGGGTAGCGCCCTGGGATAGTGCCCTGCAATCGAATCTGCCTCTGAATCTCTCGCTGTTCCATACGGTTTTTAATGTTACCAACACGCTGTTGTTTTTACCCTTTCTGGGGAAATTTGCCCAGTTCATCGAAAAATTGGTAAAACCCACGGATATCGATCAGTATCGACATTATCAATTGCAATATTTGAGCGCCGGTGCGCAGGAATCGGCTCAGCTGAATATTATGAACGCAAGAGCTGAGGTCACCCGCATGGGCAATGTCATCGAGAAAATGTACAAAATGGCACTAAACATTTTTCGACAACCCAAAAATAAAATCTCCGATCTGGTGGAAGAGGTTAAAGAGCTGGAAGAACTCTCGGATCAGATGCAGGAGGAGATATCAAAATATTTGGTGAATTGTTACCAGGATGATCTTTCTGAAACGAATGTGAAGGTCGTCAACACGATGATGCGGGTTGTCCACGAACTGGAAAGTATCGGCGATTCGATCTATAACCTGGTGATTCTGATGAAACGGAAAATCGATAAATCGATTGAATTTAATTCAAAAGCTGAAGAAGAACTTTTGCAATATACCAGCCTTATCAAAGATTTTATCGAAATGTTTAAAAATCATCTTACCAAGAAGTTCGACAGTTACGAATTGCAGAATGCCTATACCCTGGAAAATCAGGTCAATAATCTGCGTTATTCACTGAGTAAAGCAGCCCGCAAGCGACTGCAAAAGGGCTCTAATGTCCGTGCTGAGCTGCTGTTTATAGATATGGTGCAGTGCTTTGAAAATATCGGCGATAATTCACTGAATATTGCCCAGGCGTTGCGGCAAATGGGAAATGGTTAACACGATTAAAAGGAAATCATCGATGCTAATTCTGGCAATTGATCAGGGAACTACCGGGACCCGATCTATCCTTTTTGATAAAAATGGGCGGATTGTCGATTCAGTTTACAAGGAATTTACCCAGTATTACCCAAAACCGGGTTGGGTAGAACATGATCCACTGGAAATCTGGCAGACGGCTATCGAGACTGCCGGTCAATTGGCTGCGAAATATTCCGGAAAGATTGCCGCCGTTGGAATTACCAATCAGCGGGAAACCACAGTGGTTTGGGATAAAACAACCGGCAAGCCGGTATATAATGCCATTGTCTGGCAATGCCGGCGAACCACAGAAATTTGCACAAAGTTAAAAAAGTATGAACCGGTGTTTATAGCGAAAACCGGGTTACCGATCGATGCCTATTTCAGCGGAACAAAGATTCGCTGGATTCTGGATCAACTTGGCGACGATCCAAAAGAAAAGCTGCTTTTCGGTACCATTGATACCTGGCTGATCTGGAACCTGACAAACCGAAAGGTTCATGCGACCGATTACACCAATGCCTCCCGGACATTAATATTTAATATTATTGACAAAACCTGGGATAAAACGCTCTGCGATATCCTCAGAGTACCGATGTCAATGCTGCCGGAAGTCAGACATTCGATGGATGATTATGGGACAGTCGATGCGATAAAGGAGCTGGAAGGTGTTCCCATCTATGGGGTTGCCGGTGATCAGCAGGCGGCGCTGTTTGGTCAGGTTTGTGTGGATGCCGGATCGATTAAGAACACCTATGGCACCGGCTGCTTTGCCATGTTGAATATCGGTGAGGAATTCAGACTGTCGGATAAAGGACTGCTGACGACATTAGCCATTAATGGTGAAGGAAATCCCTGCTATGCTTTTGAGGGATCGGTTTTCATTGGCGGAGCAGTCATTCAATGGTTGCGCGATGAACTGAACCTGATCGAAAAATCATCAGACAGTGAATCTGCCGCCACAAGTGTGTCAGATAATAATGGTGTGTATATCATTCCGGCTTTTGTCGGTTTGGGGGCACCGCACTGGGACATGAGCGCCAGGGGTATTATCACGGGATTGACCCGCGGTGCTAATCGTAATCACATCGTCCGGGCAGCTCTGGAATCCATTGCGTTTCAGAGTAATGATGTACTGGCATTAATGGCGTCGGAAGCGGGTGTTGATTTTCAGGAACTCGCCGTCGATGGCGGTGCTGCAGCAAACAGTTTCCTGATGCAGTTCCAGGCGGATATTTTAGGAAAGTCAGTAATACGTCCGGCAGTCATTGAATCCACATCCCTGGGAGTGGCATATCTGGCGGGGCTGAAAGCAGGATTCTGGTCCGGTATTGATGAATTAAGACAGTTGAAAAAGATTGAACGAATATTTAAACCCGTGATAAATTCTGAGCTTCGAGAGCATTTAATACGTGGCTGGCAGCATGCTTTGCGCCAGGCGATGGCAAAATAGTTAATATTTAATATCTTAAATATGATTGGATCGTCACATCGCAAAGCAGTATGACGCTATTATTCTACAATGTGGAAATTTGGTTGGTACAGTATAAGAAAAGGTATTGACACCACTAATAAATCCTATTAAGTTATAGTCAGACTGGTCAGGAGATGTTATGAAAAACGTTTGGCAATTACAAGAAGCAAAAGCAAAATTCAGCGAAGTTATAAATAAAGCGGTTCAACATGGTCCTCAGGTAATTACTAAAAATGGTGTTGAAACCGCCCTGCTCATTTCTATAGATGACTATAAAAAAGTAAATAAAAAAGAATCCAAGTTATCTCAATTTTTTCGTAATTCGCCGTTGTCTAATATAAATCTGGATCTTCAACGCTCTAAGGATTTATTAAGAAATATAGAATTATGAACTATTTATTAGATACTTGTGTTATTTCCGAACTTGTTAGAAATGAACCGAATGAAAAAGTCATCCAATGGATTGATTCGATTGATGAGGAAAAATTAAATCTTTCTGTGATTACAATTGGGGAATTAGAAAAAGGTGTAAATAAATTAAAACCTTCCAAACGTAAAGATAAAATCACCGAATGGTTGCATGAAGATTTATTATTTAGGTTTCATGGTAGAATAATTAATTTGGATGTCAGTATAATGATCGAATGGGGCAGAATGGCAGCAGCTCTCGAAAGTCAGGGATTAATAATGCCTTCAATTGACTCATTAATTGCTGCAACTGTAAGATATTACAAGCTATGTCTTGCTACAAGAAATGGACGAGATTTCCTGAACTGCGATATTCAATTGATAAATCCCTGGAATTAATCCAGATAATACCAATACGCTATTATTCTTCTGTATGAAATTTGATGACCCGCTCAATCGAATTCTTACACACCGGGCAGAATCCTACCAGACTTTTGGAGAACATCTTACAATCGAGATAAGGGCGATAGAGCCCTTCCGATGAATAGCCGGAACCTTCATAGGCGCCGACTTTTCCCCAATTTTCCTGTTCTCTCAGAAACTTAAATCGTTCCGGCTGATTTTTGTACGGAATCTCATCGAATGCTGCTTTATTCCAGGGAGTTGGCAATGGGGTTCCCGGTTCGATGAACTGTTTCCATTTAATGGAATCCGGATGAATGAATGGGGTGACATTCGGTTCCCAGGGTTCACGGTCCAGCGGATAAAATTCTGAGTAGGCAACCTCGGAGCTGTAATATTCATCCGCTAGTCCGCCAAAGGCATGCCCGAATTCATGAACAAATACATAATCTGTCCACCAGGCATTCTCCTCATTGTCATCATGGCTGTAGCAGGTGGAATAGAGATTATAAATTCCACCCCCGCCATACTTATTACTATTGATGATGAAATACAGTTGGTCGTAAGGTGCGTTGGCAGCAATATCCCGAATGCGTTTATTATCAAAGGCTAAGATATAGCGATCAGAGTCGAAAGAGTTGTAGGACAACTCGAAGGCTGATTTGACAAAAATTCCTGTGCGGGGATTATCGATACCGGATTCCACCGAAGGCACTTCCAGGTACCAGACATTGAAGCGGTCCTTGAATTCCTTAAAAGGTGATTCATTAAAGAAAACTGTCATGAAGTGATTAACATCCTGACGAAATTTCCGCATTTCCTTCTTCGTGTAACCTTCAGGAAGCAGGAGAATATCCACCTTTTCGTTTGGTGAACCATTTTCAAGGTAGGTCTTTTTCTGATAAGTGAAATGGGGCGCTTCCCGTTGTACAAAGCGTGAGTTCGGATCGATGACAGTCTCGAATTCAGCGACCATTTTACCTGCTTTATTTATGGAATAATGAACCAGTTTGATTTCCTTTTTCGGGAATGGCATAAGCAGCGAAGCTGAAAATGTGCGGTAAATTCCGGCGGCGGCTTCATCGGTAGTCTGCCATTCCTGAAACAGGCTGCTGAATCCCTTTGAAAAAATCAGAGTATTAGTCTCTTTATCAAATACTTCAATTTTATGGTTCCCGTAGTTCAGTGTGTCGATGAGGTTGCTCAGGCTGCCAGCCCAGCCCGGTTCCTCAATTAATTCGTCGAGGGAAATAATCGTTTCATTCTTTATGCCAGTATAGTAATAGTCAACCCGCAGTGTTTTATTGATGAAATAGTCATCAAAGTCAGGTCCGGTTTTTGCCGTGACAAGTGATGAAATTACCAGCAATGTCAATAATACTCGTTTCATTTTTACTCCTCTCAACATTGCTGAAACTTAAAGATAAGTGCTTTGAGATTCAATACAGATTCAATATTTATCCAATTATCTTAGCAAATACTTGTCTTGAGAAATCCATATCTTTATATTTGAGTAACTTTTAATGCTATGATTTCATTTTTAAACGTTACGTGCAGCTTCCGAAAAAACGCCGGTGTCAAAAACCTGAATTTTAATATTGATGACGGTGAATTTGTATTTCTCACGGGACCCTCCGGTGCCGGTAAATCAACGCTGTTGAGATTGATATATATGGATCTTTTCCCCGAGGATGGGAAGGTCCTCATCCGGGATTTTGACAGCAGCCGGATCAGGGATCGCGAAATACCGTTTCTCCGTCGTAAAGTTGGCATGATTTTCCAGGACTTTCAACTGCTCAAAGACCGGAATGTCTATCAGAATGTTGCGATCGCACTTTATGCTTCTCACTACAAAACACGGGAGATTAAAAGCCGGGTCTATAATATTTTAAACCAGGTGGGATTGGGACACCGGGTTCATCATAAACCGGCTGAACTGTCAGGTGGCGAACAGCAACGGGTTGGAATCGCCCGGGCGCTGGTGAAAGATCCCATCGTCCTGCTGGCAGATGAACCCACCGGCAATCTTGATCCGCGGGTAAGTATAGAGTTGATCAGTTTGCTTAACAGGATCAATAAAAAGGGTACGGCAGTGATTGTTGCCACCCATAATTACAGCCTGATCCAGAGAGTTCCGAATGCGCGTCTGATACAGATGAACGAAGGCGAAATAACGAGTATAACATGACCATTTTCTGGTTCTTATTCAAAGAGGGTTTTAAAGGTCTTATCCGCTCAAAATATTCAGGAGCGTTTTCGATTATCATCATTGCCATTTCAATCATCCTGGTTGGATTTGGTTATGTTATAGCCCGCGATACCCTGTTCGTTGTTGACAATATACGGTCGCAGTTTGACGTCGATATATTTATAAAGTCCACTGCAAGTGAAGCGGATATCAGCAAGTTCGATGATAAATTAAAAACGATGAGTGAAATCGAGAATGTTGTGTATATATCACCGGAAACGGCTGCCCGGAAATTTCAGCAGGAATTTGGTGAGGATATATTTGATATTCTGGATTACAATCCTTTACCGTCATCGTTTACGGTCAGTTTGAGACCGATCTATCGCAACATGATGAGTGTCGAAGCAATCTCAGGAATTTTGCAGAAAGAAGAGATTGTTGATGAAGTTAAATATCGCAAGAATTTTTTAATCATTCTTGAAAAATACCAGCGAATTATCCTATTCAGTGTTCTAACCATTTTTGCAGTCCTGACAATTTTTTCAATTTTGTTGACTTCAAACTCGATTAAAATGACTATTTTCGCCAGGCGGGATGTAATATCGACCTTGAAAATGATTGGTGCTACCAACCGATTTGTGAAGATGCCTTTTGTTATCGAAGGAACTTTGGAAGGTATCCTGGGTGCCGGACTGGCGGGATTAATCATTTATGGTGCCTTTTACCTGCAGAATAATTATTTGCAGTCGTTTCTGGAGTACAAAGCCGTTGTCAGTTACAATTATTATTTAGGCGTCCTGTTCCTGGGTGCCTTTTTGGGGTGGATCGGAAGTCGCAAAGCGATTCGTAAGTTTTTAGATTGATTCAATTCCGTTCAAAACAGATGGTTGCCTTTTTGCTTGGATAAGCATATAGTGGCGATTATATTCTGAGGCTTTATAAAACTGAAACAGGTTCCGGCGATTGCGCTCTGATTGCCAGATTGTCTGATCTGCAGGATAATACATTTTCTTAGGTTGTCACTGCCAGTCATTATGAAACAATTCTCAAAATGGTACCATTATTGCAGCAGTCCAACAGACTTTGAACTGAGGATTTTAGTGTAGAAAAATAATCAAGGAGAACAAGATAAATTGGAAGAGGATAAATCAAAAATAAACACGCCAAAAACAACCGCTTCATCAACAAAAAAAGCCAAACCAACCAAAGAACAGAAAGAGTTGAAAAAACTCAAAGAAAAATTAACAGAATGCGAACAGTTACTGTTTGACAGTAATCAGAGGCATCTTCGTCTGGCAGCTGAATTTGATAATTATCGCAAACGTACCCAAAGGGAAATTAGTGAAATAATTGAGTATGCCGGTGAAAAAGTGTTGCGCAATATTATCCCGGTGGTGGATGATTTTGACAGGGCGCTGGCAAGCCATGAAGGTGAACAAACATCCTGTGAATCGTTGCAGCAGGGACTGGAGATGATTTTTAAAAAATTTACCAAGACTCTGGCAGATATGGATGTCAAAGTCATGGAATCGATGAACCAGCCGTTCAATCCAGACCTGCACTATGCTGTAATGGCAAAAGAGGTGGAAGGTGTTGAACCGGATATGGTCGTTGAAGAATTTGAAAAAGGGTACACGTATAAAAAGCATGTGTTGAGACATGCTAAAGTCGTGGTCAGTAAATAATTATGGCACGTGATTATTATGAAATCCTGGGAGTATCCCGGAATGCGACGGATGATGAATTAAAAAAATCCTATCGCCAGATAGCGATGAAATATCATCCCGATAAAAATCCCGGTAATAAGGAAGCCGAAGAAAAATTCAAGGAAGCAGCTGAAGCCTATTCAGTTTTAAGCGATGCTCAGAAGCGCAAGACTTATGATCAGTTTGGACATGCCGGCTTGAAAAACAGTGGATTTGGCGGTGCTCAGGGATTCGGTGGCGGCGGATTCGGGTTTGATCCTTTTGATATCTTTCGTGAAGTATTTGGCGGCGGTGGCTTTGGTGGCTTCGAGGATTTTTTCGGGGGCGGCAATCGGCGCTCACGAGGTGATTCCCGCGCCGGCAGCGATCTGAAATTGAAACTGGCTTTGACACTGGAAGAAATTAGTAAAGGTGTTACAAAAAAAGTCAAGATCAAACGTCTGGAAAAATGCGATACCTGTAATGGTACCGGTTCCAAACCTGGTACATCCCGGACAACCTGCCCGGTTTGTCATGGTTCCGGTGAAGTTCGTGAAATGACCCGGTCGATATTTGGACAGATGGTCAATGTACGTCCTTGCTCTAATTGTCAGGGCGAAGGATCAATTGCTGAACATCGTTGCAGCAGTTGCGCTGGCGAAGGTCGGATCCGCATTAACAAAGAGATTTCGGTCCAGGTGCCGGCTGGGGTTAGTACCGGGAACTATATGACCATGCAAAACGAGGGTAATGCTGGCAAGCAAGGCGGAACGCGAGGCGATCTGATCGTGATCTTTGAAGAAAAACCGCATGATATCTTTATCAGAAATGAAGACAATATCTATGTCAATCTGCATATTTCGACCGCTGAAGCGGTCCTGGGGACCGAGCTGGAAGTTCCAACCTTGAACGGTCGTGTTAAATTGACAATACCCGACAGCACTCAACCCGGCAAACTGCTGCGACTGAGACAAAAAGGAATTCCGCACCTCCATCACCACGGTAGAGGTGATCAGATTGTCAGGGTACAGGTAGATGTGCCAACCAATCCCAGCAATGCTGAGAAGAAAATATACAGAGAATTGCTTGATGTGGAACGAAAAGGGGGCAGAATAACAGATCGTTTCAGCAAAATTGAGTAAGGAAATTGCAATTTCCAATTGGTGATAAATAGATTTTTATTTATATTCAGAAATGCTAAATTTGACACGCCAAGAAAGGTTGGTTATCCAATTTCTGGCACTGTTTTTTCTAATTGGCTCCGGAATACACATCATCAGGAATATTTCAAAGAGTAGTAATGTTGTCACCTTTCTCGATGAAGGAATCGAAGCTCAAGAGTTCCAGAATGAGGCGGATCGGGTAGATTCCGTTTATTTTTCACGGCAGCAAGAGAATCCGGATGTATCTGAACCAAACGTAGCTGAATTGGTTTCCAGGGTAAATTTGAATACAGCTACCATGAGTGAATTGATGAAATTACCACAGGTAGGTGAGGTAACCGCCCAACGGATTATTGACTATCGGGACGAACATAACGGATTTTCAACTGTTGAGGATTTAATAAAAGTTAAAGGAATTGGCAAAAAAACATTTGAACGTATTAAACAAGGGGTAAGCGTTGAGTAAGGAAGTCGTAGAGATTAGTGACGAGACACCAGAGTATAAACCAGCATTAGTAAAACTATTGAACTATATTGCCTTGCTTCTGGCATTGATTTTAATCATTGTCATTTATGTACCTTCCGTAATCTGGGAAGAAGAGGCTTCCATCCGTAATGAAGGTCGCCGACGAATGGTCATTTTAAATGAAGTTGAAAAATATTACCGCCAGATGGCAAATAAATATCAGAAAGATCCAATTCTTGCCATGCAGGTTATTTCAGCAGTGCGTGACAGCACCCGGGCTGACAGTAACTTTCACGGACAGAAGAATATCAAGCTCGATGGTGGGAACTTCAAAATGAATGTGCCTCAGAATTTTTTTCTTTTGTTCGATACGACATTTTCTTTTTCTTATAAGAAAAAAGATACGCTGATTGATACGACCTATAAGGTCACTAAGTGGAACAACGAACTTTTTACCTATGACACGGTTTTCATTTTGTCTTCACGCTGGCGCCAGATTAAATCGGATTCAACCTATCGTGATGTCATCGGAGTCGAAAACAGTGAACGTATCAATGAAAATACCTATTACAGACCGTATTACCTTACAGATGAATTTGCCTATAGCCCTTTAATCGACAAACAGTACATAATTACGGTTGATTCAGGCAGTTATAAAATTAAGGATCCGTTGACGGGTTTATATAAAGAACCGCGTTATCTCTTTTTTGCGTTTAAGGATACATGCCACGGTTGGATCGAGGATGACCGGAAGAGCTGGGAAAAATAACCTCTATACCGGATAAATAAATGATCTGTATCAGTCTTTCTGATGAATATGTTCGCTTCGGACAATTAATCAAGACGCCCGAAGAATATGTTATTGAGACCATTCAAAAACATCCTCTTTCGATTCCATTCAGACCAGAAAACATTGGCAATCCCCAGCTGGCGGAGTCCCTTCAGGAGACATTTCAATATATCCAGGATTCATTGCCGAAACCCGATAGTTATGTTGCCCTGACCATTCCGTCGATCTGGTTTGATCTGAGTGTCCAGGAAATGGATGCGGGGCTTTCACCGGAAAACACCGAAGAAGCCCTGAATTGGAATATTACGAAACGGTTGGGAATGGTGGCGGATCAAAAATTTATTCAGCATTATCCATTACAAAATCCTGGAAAACTGCAAGAATCCTATCTGTCAGTTTCTTATTATAAAGAACTGGGGAAATTACTGCTCAAAGCTTCTCAGGCAATTGGGTTAAATATTCATATTATGGATATCAATTTACTGAGTGCCGCCCGAGCCTATGAAAAAATGGATAATATTGATAAAAGCGAAAAATGGGCAGTTTGGCTGGTAGGTGAACAGATCCATTCGCTGATCGTGATTGATTCCGGTGAATTTCGCCAGCTGCTTCGATTTGAATTCAGCGATCTTGAAAATTATTCGATTATTCACCAGACTTCCGCTGATGAAATTGGGGAAAAAGTCGTTGCTGAGATTAACGGTATCCGGACTTTTGAAACGGAAAACCTGAGTGTAATCGATCGATTATATTTCTATAGCTATGAAGTGGATTCTGAATTTTTTAATATGCTGCTCACGTACGATATAAAAAATATGAAGACCCTTGATCCTTTCGAAAGATTTGTTCCTGTCGATCTATATGAAGAGGAAGGGAACGGGATTGGCGCCATGTGTCAGTTCGTGGATTTGATGGGACTTATTTTGAGAAAGATGCCGGGAGACCAGTTTTGATACAGCTGAATCTGACAAATAAACCGGGTCTCCAACTCATCGATGAAACTATCCAGATCGATCTTGAAGGGTTGATACCGGATATACCTCCTGAAGAAGACGAGTCCGTTGCGGAACCTGCAGTTGATGTTTCAGCCAGACCAAAGACAACCCCGCAAATTCCCGATATTCCTGACATTCCGGATATGCCGGAAGTTGAAGAAAGCCCGGTGGATTTCGGAGGGAACCAGATTCCGGAAATTAATGATGATTTGTTCAAACTTGCTGAGGCAAATCTCGACCTTATTGAGCAGGCAGAGGAAGAAGAATTTCCTACCGAGAAAAAGATAAAAGCTGAAATTGAGACCGAAGAAAAACCAGCCAGACAAAAAAAAGAACATCTACTGCTTCGTCATGGGATTCTTGTTGCGGCGCTGGTCATTCTCATTTTCGTGCTGAAGTTGTATCAAAATGGAACACTCAACCGGGAAAGTGTCAAAAGGACTGCCCGGCTGGCGGCGGAGAAAGTCACCGGATCAGTGGCTGAGCAGGCAGCTGGTCTTGTTCAAAAGGCGGATGATTTGACGGAAACATATACGAATCAAGCCGGTAATCTTGTACGTCAGGCACCCGGTATCGCTCAGGATATTACCTCAAGCGTCAGAGATGCTGCAGAATCTGCCCAGGATATATACGATGCAAGAGCATCGGAAAAAGTTGAACAGATCGTTGATTATTCTCAACCGGTGGCTCCGGTTGTGAGAAATATTCGTGAATCGACTGCGTCAACCCAAAGAGTTTATGGTTCAAGCAATATTTCCGGTGAGGTTATTCAACGCGTTCAGGTTGGACAGAATAAGCTTAAGGTTGCTGCCATCGTCCTGGAACAATTCCCTCAAAGTTCGAAATTGCAATATCTGCGGGTGAAGAACGATAAAGTCAGTTTTATTCTTAATGTTCGGAGTGTCGAGGAAGCGGAGCATATCAATAATTATTTTGTCAATCAGCGTCGATTCGAATCGCCGGAAATATTTTATGTTGACAGGAATGCAAAATTTGATGATAATCCGGTCGAAATTATGGCAATCGTTCGATTTAAAGCGCTGCGTCCAGATGATAGTAAAGGCTATAAATATTATGATGACCGGCAATTATCACAATATATTTGGCAGGCAGGACTTCAATCAAAGGTTCAGATGAGTCCGTTTAAAATATCGGACAATGACGTGACTTCAGTGCGAAATGCGGAAATAATAGGAAATGGATACACACCCAATGTTATTCGTTTGCTCAATGAGTTATCAATTCTGCGTAACAATATGGCATTGACGATATTATCAATTCAGAGTGATACCGAGCAACCACTCAGTCGTACCATTCTGAATTACAGTCTGAATTCCTTTATTTATCCAAGCAATATGTAAGCATGGTTCGAATAATCGCCGGGTACTTTAAAGGTCAGCTTCTCAAAACTAATAATAATCCTAATTTAAGACCCACTCGTGACAGGGTTAAAGAGACGCTGTTTTCGGTATTGGGCGATCTTGAAGATCTAAGGGTCGCCGATCTGTTTGCCGGGTCAGGGAATCTGGGGCTGGAAGCCATATCCCGGGGTGCAAAATCCTGTATAATGGTCGAGAATGATTCACAGCAGATAAAATTGATCTATGAAAACGTCTCGAAACTCGAGCTTGAAAATGATGTGGAAATCCGGAAAATGGATGTGATCCGCTTTCTGGAAAATCCGGGCGAACTCGACCTGGTTCTGGCGGATCCGCCGTACAGGTACCGCCATTTCGATCGCTTGTTTAAAATGTTTGAACGTCTCTTGCCCGGCACCCGAATTGCATTAGAGTCCGGTCGGGAATTGGAAGTTCCCGATAACTTTTCCACAAAAATTATATCTCAAAAACTGATTGGTGAAACAAAACTAATAATATTAAGGGTATAAATGAAATTAGCTATCTATCCCGGTACTTTTGATCCTATTACAAACGGACATCTCGATATCCTTGAACGGGCAGCCTCTGTATTCGACAAAGTCTATATTGCGGTTGCTCAGAATCTCCATAAAAATCCGCTTTTTTCAACGGCGGAACGGATTGAAATGATCCAGGCATGCACACACAAATATCCAAATGTTATGATCGACCACTTTGAAGGATTAGCGGTAGATTATGCCCAGAAAGTGGGTGCCTCATTGATTATCAGAGGACTCAGGGCTATTTCGGATTTTGAATATGAATTCCAGATGGCGTTGATGAATCGCCATATGAATGGTAATATCGATTCGGTATTTTTTATGCCCCGTGAGGAATATACTTATCTGAATTCCAGCACGGTTCGGGAAATTGTCAGGTTTGGTGGTGATGTCAGTGCTTTTGTGCCGGAAATTGTGAAGAACAAACTTATCAGGAAACTCAGGAGTAATCAATGAATCTTTTAGAAAATATTCGTACGCAGGCTAAAACCAAGGGAAAACGGATCGTGTTACCGGAAGCTCACGATGAGCGCATCATCCGAGCTGCAGAAATTTTGACTGCTGAGAAAATTGCCGCAGTGTCTCTGATTGGTCCGGAAGATGAAATTTTAAATCACGCTGCCAGGTTGGGTGTTTCACTGAATGGAGTCGAGGTGATCAATCCTGAAACATCCAAGCACTTGCCTTATTTTGCCAAAACCTATTTTGAAAAGCGCAAACATAAGGGAGTCACTCCGGATCAGGCAAAAAAGCTGATGGTCAATCCGACCTTTTTTGCGGCAATGATGGTCGAAAAGAAGCTCGCCGACGGGTGTGTCTCCGGTGCCGATACCACGACAGGGGACGTCTTACGAGCAGCCCTGCATATTATCGGAACCCACCCGGATACTCCCACAGTATCCAGTGATATTTTTATGATTTCTCCCGATGGTGAAAATATCTGGAGTTTCGCCGATTGCGCAGTAATGCCCGATCCGACCGCGGAGCAGTTGGCTGACATTGCCATTGCTACGGCTGACACCCATCGTCGGGTAATCAATGCAGAACCCCGTGTGGCAATGCTATCCTTCTCGACAAAGGGGAGTGCCAGGCATAAACTGGTTGATAAAGTTGTCCGGGCAACCGAGATTGTGAAAGAAAAGCGCCCGGATATTTTGATCGATGGTGAACTTCAGCTCGATGCTGCGATTGTTACCAAAGTGGCGAATAAAAAAGCACCCGGAAGTCCGATTGCCGGGACAGCGAACGTCCTGATTTTTCCTGATCTTGGGGCTGGTAATATCGGTTATAAATTGGCACAGCGGATCGGTGGTTATGAAGCCGTTGGTCCAATTATCCAGGGGCTAAAAAAACCCATGAACGATCTTTCGCGTGGTTGTAGTGTCGATGATATTATTAACGTATCAGCAATTCTGTGTAATATGGCGTAATCCGAGGTTTTTCAATGCCAACCTATGAATATATTTGTGAAAATTGTGAATATGAATTCGAATCGTTCCAGAGCATAAGTGCGGAGCCGATCAGGATTTGCCCTAAATGCAATCAAAAAACGATCGTCCGGAAAATCAGTGGCGGAACCGGCTTAATATTTAAAGGCTCCGGGTTCTATATTACGGATTACACGAAGAAAAATAACAGTCCCCCAACGGCACCTTCAAAACCAAAGGCAGAATCGACTGATCCGAAATCCAAATCCGAGTCAGTCAAAAAAGACAAAACATAGACGTATTAATCCTGAAATAAAAAACACGCGCTTGCTTGTGAAGTAAGAGCGTGTCAAGTTTTATTGTATGGTCAGATTATTTTTCGGGGCTGGACTCGCTGTTTTCCTTTTTACGGTATAAAATCGCGACGGGTATGATGATAAGGTATCCAATGAGTAAAATGATTGGCGCCAGGCTTAGGGATCTGAAGGAATTCGTGTCACCGCTTGCCATGACGAGGTAGCCGATGATAATTGCCAGAATGCCAATTCCGAAAATAATATAATTTGTGGATTTCAAGGTCAGGTGATCAATAAAAGCGCTGTGTTTTAAATTGTCCTTTTTTACTTTTGCCATAATTGCTCCAATATAATTTTGATGATTCTTACTGATCAAATTTAGTGAATGTTGATAATACTTGAAATATTTAAAATTGTTCCTTTTTATCTTTCCTGTATTGACATCACATTCCTGATTGATTAGTTTATTTCACAATGAAATCGAAGGATAGTTTAAAAGAGGCTTTATGGTGGCGCTTGACGGATGATGGGATAGAATGTTTTCTATGTCCTCGTCGTTGTCAAATCACCCGGCAGAAATACGGTCAATGTAATGTCCGGAAAAATATTGATAATGGACTGTACACAATGGTTTATGCTCACCCGGTAGCGGTTCATGTGGATCCCATTGAAAAGAAACCGATGTACCATTTTTACCCGGGTTCGCAGATATTTTCTGTGGGGACAATCGGTTGTAATTTATTCTGTAAATTTTGCCAGAACTGGGATATTGCCAGAGCAAAACCTGAAAATATCGGTCAACATGAATACAGTCCCCAGGATATCGTCGAAAGTGCTCTGAAGACAAACTGTATCGGAATTGCATTTACTTACAATGAACCCACGATATTTGGTGAATATGTACTGGATATTGCCAAACTTGCTCGCGAAGCCGGCTTAAAAACAGTGATGGTTACTAACGGTTACATTTCAAAAGAAGCGATTGCCGACATTTATCCGTATATTGATGCAGCCAATATTGATCTGAAATCATTTTCTCAGAATTTTTATCAGCATTACTGCAAGGGCAATCTTCAGGCGGTTCTGGATGCGCTGATTCTCATCAAAGCAATGAATACTTTTATCGAAATCACAACCCTGCTGATTCCCGGATTGAACGATTCGGATGACGAGGTAATCCGACTGACTCAATGGATTGTGGAAAATCTCGGACCGGATACTCCCGTACACTTTTCGGCATTTCATCCGAATTATAAATTGACAAATCTGCAAAGAACCCCCAAATCCATTCTTGATAAAGCCCGGAGTATCGCGAAGCAGAATGGATTACACTTTGTATATGAGGGAAATGTCATGAGTTATGAGGAAGGCAATACCTATTGTTATTCCTGTGGTCGTTTACTGATTGAGAGAAGCGGTTTTACAGTGACCTTAAATAATCTTAAAGATAATAAATGTATCTGTGGGGCGAAAATAGCTATTGTACAATGATCTCGATTTTGAGATATTACACTGTTGAAAAAAAGAGGAACAGGAGTTCATATGTTGACCCGTCTGAGTATCGAAGTTGACCGAGGCGAGCTGCTTGAGTTTAAAGAGGTTCTGCAGAAGTTGAGTTCCAGTCAACCCAGCGTAGAAATCAAGCTGAATTCAACGATCAGGGGAATTAGCCGACTGATTATCAAAGATATTGACAAGTGGGAAACTTTTAAAAGTGACAAGTGGTAGAATCCTCGACAAAAAACATTGAAAATTAAAATGAGTTTTGTAAATTCAATGTTGATATTTTTATAAGGGTAAAAGGCGATGGCTGATCAATCAAAAATAGATTTTGGCAATCCGGAAAGTTGCAATGCGTATTTAATGTCAAAATTTGATGATTTATTGATAGGAATAAATAACCTTTATGGAAAAGAATTGATGAATGAACTTTTTCATCGGCTGGAAAAAACTATCGCCCAGTTTCATAAGGATTTGCAATCGTTGATCGGTAATATTAAAAGCAGTGATAACGTTCAATCCTATCGGGCAGGGATTTCAGTTGTGCCCAAACCGGCACCGGAAACACCCATCGCAGCGCCATCGGGAAAACCGGTGTCAGTGACACCAGAAAAACCGGCTGCATCTTCGGATTGGCAGCAAAGCTTACAATAATTTTATTTGAGATATACGAATACTAAATATGGGAGTTGTGAATGAAAGAATTGATTAAGACAATAGTTTTAGTATTACTGGTTGTTGTCGCAATCTATTTTGCCTTTGAAGTCAACAAAGTGAATGTACGCATGGATCAGCTGAATACGGCAGATTCATTACACGTCGTCAATATCGATAGATTTGATCACGACGTCCGTGACTTGGAGCTTCAATTTATTGGGCGTGGAAAACATATCCAGCAGTTTCAGCGTGATCTGGCTGCTTTAGATGAAAAGCTTGATGAAACAGCCCGGCAATTTGACGTAAAAGTTGATTCACTGGGACTGTTGATCAGAGAATTACGGGTAAATACAGAAACTGAATTGGCAAACCTGAGACGAGATCAGGAAGAAACTGCTAGCCGGTTATCTCAATTCCAACGTCAGACGAACCGTACTCTTACCGATATTCAGACCGCTGTCAGCCGCCTGAATCGTGAACAGACTAATCTTGAGGATCGTGTAAAGACACTGGAAACCCCACCGGCAGAAAAGGCTAAAAAGTAATATATCATAAATAGCATCCAGTATCGATGATTCAGAATCGGATGCTTTCATCTTTGGAGGATGAGGGATGAAACGAATAATCTTACTGTTTGTTCTAAGTGGGTTTTTTCTCAGTTGTGGAGCCAACAAAGAAGCCGTTTCGGATAGCTCGGTGACTGAAGACCAAATTGCCCGATCGCTCGTTCAGCAAGAAGGTGAGCGTCCAAAATTATCGCCCGAATCTCTCAGCCCCAAAGTACCACCTCAAAATATAATATCGTCATCTGCCGTAGCTCCCTCTGTAATTGCTGTCAAAGCAGAAGGTCCTAAAACCGTTCCTCCGAAACCTATGGTAAAGCCTGTCGAAGAAGATTCACTTGAAACGGCGGATACCTTGGCGACCATTCAAATGGCGGATACGCTGGCAGCAGCTGTCATTGATACGGTGTCCGCTGAAACAGCGGAAACCGTTGATTCGATGGCAACGGTTGTTGTAAAAGATATTGCATTACCTGAGACTTCAGAGGAGACTTCGACCGAGGAAGGCTTGAAATTACAGAACCTGTCATTCGATGATATTTATTTTGAAAATAAAGAATGGGCAATGCCCAGTTCGACCTTTAATTCCAATTATTATGTCACTTTGGGTAAAATTGTCAAAGCATTGCGCAGTGATCCGGAAATTAAAGTCAGGATTTTAGGTTACACGGATTACGAAGGCTCAGAGCAATTCAATTATCAGCTTTCGGAAAAGAGAGCCATCACCTTTGGTAAAATTCTTATAGATCTTTTTCCGGCTGAGATGCGGGATGATATCGCTCAACGAATCGAAATTAATCCGAAAGGCTCCCAGGAACTTCTGGTCGAAAGTTCCAATAAAGCACGCCGAACCTTGAATCGGCGGGTATCTTTTGAACTCTTCTATGGTGACATGCGGAACAATCCTTTTGCAGTTTACCTGGAACCGGGAAGCCAGCCAATCTCTTCTACATCTTCTCAGGCATCCGTCAAAAGAACCACATCATCAACAATGGCAAATTCCATGCAGCAGAAATTGTATGACAAAGCAATGGCGCTGTTCAACCAGAAACGCTATTTTGAAGCGACTGAAATATTCAATGAAATTATTGCCATAGATACAAAACACTCTCTCGCTGACAATGCCCAGTTCTGGATTGCCGAAGCACTTTATTATCAAAACAAGTATCCTGAAGCATTACAAGCTTATTTGAAGGTTTTTGGGACAGGTGATGGTAATAAGGAAGCCGCTGCTCAGATGCGTCTTGGATATTGTTACTTCAGGATGAATCAATTGGAGCAGGCAACGACGGAGTTTCGGAAAGTTATCGAACACTACCCTGATGCCCAGGAAGAGATTCAGCGCTCCGAAAAGGTGCTTTCCAAGATAAGAAGCAATTAATATTCGTAACTTCAGCAGATTTTTATTTATGGTTATTTATAGTTGCTAAATATTTTGTCAATAGCATGTACGATGCTTTTTCTGATTTTTAATCAAAGAATTCCCCTAGGCTTGCCTTGGGATTACCTTACAAAAGGAAGAGTTTGAGAAACCTTGGTGTCTCATTTAGAAATATTACCGCTAAGATACCCCGATGCTTGCGTCGGGGAGGTTCATTCGATAGAATTTCTCGAAGCTTGCGTCGTGGAGGCTCATTAAGGTTTTTAGATATTAATTTCTTAATTTTTTTGCTTATATTATTGTGCTAATGGAACAAATCCACTATATTTGTTTATATTAGTTTCAAAAGGAGACACGTAGGTCATGGCAAGCCAAAGTCACAAGGAAATGCTTATCCAAGAAAAGGAAAAGTTCCTTGAAAAATTACCCGAATTGATTCTTAATCATAAGAATGAATGGGTAGTATTTAAAGATAGTTCAGTAGTAGAATATTTCGATGATTTATCTACTGCTTATGAATTCGCCATTTCAAAATTCGGTGTTGGAGGATACTTTTTAATTGAAAAAGTTGAAGATCAGACACCAAAGCCGATGTCTTTCTCTTTTGAAATAGGCGCTATTCAAATTTAAAGAATTTAATCACTTGACCAGCAAATCCGGTCGTAAAAGATTGCCCAAAAAACTGAGATTTGAATATGGATCAAAGGACATTTTGGTCGCATTTGGACCAATAATTTCTGCGGAAATAAGTGTTCCGATATCAGTACATGATAAATATTTATCAGAAAATATAGAGATACCAGAACCAGTTAAGGGGTACATGATATTAGATACTGGTGCATCCCAAACGACCGTTTCT
>CAZSDW010000036.1:0-28303 GCA_964605705.1 uncultured bacterium | reverse complement strand
TTTATTCCTGTGGAAACAAAGGGATTTGTATGTATAACCGTTGACAGGAAAGTACTTTGGACTTCGGTTATTCATGTCTTTTACTGATCCATTATCTATGTAATAACGGTAGTTCTTCAAATAGAGAATTATTATGGAGCAATGATTATATTACGCAAGCACCACTTTCAGGATAAAATCATTTCATATCAATTATCAGATATTTATTATAAATCCGGTATTTTTTTCAAAAAATCTGCAAATCTGTTTGCGACGTTCTGATCAAGAAATTCTTCAGTTGATCGTTGGTATAATTTGCGACCATATTCTTTGACTAAATCTTCTCTATTCAAAAGCCCACGAATACTATTTGCCAGATCCTGGGGTAGATTTCCAAGCACCATTTCCTCGGAGGTAAACGGAAAACCTTCAATACCTATGGCGGTAGTGACAACCGTTTTTCCCTGTGCTGCAGCTTCCAGTATTCGAGTCCGCGTACCCGAACCAATTCGTAAAGGTAAAAAGATAAATCTCGAATTGTAAATTTCCTGATCAATATCATCTACAGGTCCAACAATTTCGACAACTTCATCATTGGCAAAACTCTGGTAGATAATTGTCGGATCTTTACCGACTACTCTAATTTTTACTCCTGCTTTCACTAAATCATCACGGATCAATGGCAGTATCCAGTTTGCCATATAGAGAAAAGCATCCTCATTAGCAGTGGAACTCAATGTCCCAAAAAACAGAATATCCTTGCCAGCATTCGAAGCAATCTTTGATTTAGCGGAATCCATGACATTGGGTAAAATCTGAAAATGATCATCTGGTACATGCTTCGGTTTATATTTATCCAATACATAATCGCGTTCCAAAGGATTGGCAAAGAAAAAGTAGTAAGGTTTCTGGAAGAAAGACTTTTCAAATCGACGTAATCTATTTTTTTCAAAATAGTACAATCGATTCTTAAATACAGGATTTTTCTCCCACGACAAAACCGCAATCCGCGAGAAAAGCATATCCACGTCGATTATGATTTTCGATCGTGGGGCGCATTTTCGAACAATCTTTGCTAAAACTGCCTGCGAACTGAATCGGAAAAGCACAACATCGTAGTGATTCTCTGCCAGGGTTTTTCTGAATTTTCCCTGCTCCTTCCGGGAAAAGGAATAAATCAACTGAGATTTCCATTTTTTCGGTTTTCTGGATACCAGGGAATATATTTTTTTATAATCATTGTGAGCATCCAGTTTCTCCCGAGAATACTCCGATCTTTTTTGAACGATGATAAGATCGGCATCGAATTGTGAACATACCTGCTTCCACAAGAATCGGCTGCGGTTTTTATCACCACCTTTTTCATCTGCGAATGGAACATCGACATAAAGAATTTTCATCATTTACATCCTGTCTTTTTTGTTTTAATGGAAATCGAAAAACCAAATTTCATCGATATATTCCCAATCGTTCAATAACCAAATTATTTTAACCAGGACAACATCATGTTATTTAAGACCACTCCAAAACATTCTTATCTAATATTTGGAGAATATTTGTGAATATCAATGAATTTATTAATTCGATGATCAGCCGAATAAGCTCGCAGGTGATTCCGGCGCTTTTTCAATACACAAAGGTGAATTGTTATGAATACCGTTCACATACGTTGATACCGGGTAAGCGGTCAATCCTGCTTCAAGAGGTTTTAAAAGTTGTAATGCAATATCAGAATCATGATTGTCACAATCAATCCAGATATCCAGGTTTTCCTTGCTTAAAAAAGCTGGCATGCGTGGATGAATGAATTCCAGATCGTGATTTGCTGCACTTGTAATTACAGTATAAGTAAATACTGGATGTCCCTGATTATCAATTGATTGCGCCCACAGTCCAGCCATCGGTAAAATACTTCGATCCGGTTTTGAAATGTAATATGGCTGTTTGCCGGAGCCGATCTTGCGCCATTCATAATAGCCATCAGTAATCACCACGCAGCGATTGGCACCCAGTAGATTCGAAAATGACCGTTTCTCTTTCAGTGTTTCAGAACGGGCATTGATAAACATGGGCAGGTTATTCGGATCTTTCGCCCATGTCGGAATCAATCCCCAGCGCATTGGTCTGACTATTCGTTGCCCGTCATACAGCAATATCGGCATCTTCTGCGTCGGCGCAACGTTGTAATTCGGCTGGTGATCGAAGGAATCATCCCAGATCTGAATGGACAACTCCTCGATGATCTCCATTTTACCCTTTGTTAATGTCTTCCGTCCGCACATGTCTTAATTTACACGGAGTTTCACAGAGAATCCACTGAGATACACTGATAATTTTCATACTATCTACTTCTTTACGATTATTATTGATATTTCACAAATAACTGATGTTTTTTGTACTGCTCAAGTTAAAGATTACATAAATAAATCTCTGTGTTTCTCCGTGCCACCTCCGTGCATCTCCGTGTTCAATCTCCTCCTACCACTCGGTCGCATAACGCGTTTCCGTCATGATTGGCTTTCTGATCACACCCTCCTTCTTCGGCGTCAGTTTATCCACAATCCGTCGCAGGCTGCCCAGTTTCTCCACGGTTATCGTATAGACGCCAAACGCCACTTCCACCTTGCCCCGGATCACAAACAGGCTTTCCCAGTTCAGCAGATCGCCAAATTCTTTATAACTGTCCGGGAACATCACGCATTCAAAGATATCGGTTTCATCTTCAAACGTCACAAATTCCATGGGTTCGCGCTTTTTCGTTGAAGTCACTTTGCGGGTAATGTACACGCCTGCCAGGTTAATGGTCTGCCCAACCAGCTGCGGAATATCCCTCGCCTTGCGGATGCGTTCTCCCAGCACCGGCAGATAGCGCTCCAGCGGATGCTCGGAAACAGGAAAACCAAAAGACTCAATCTCCAGGGTCAGGCGTTCCTGGCGGGTCAACGGCTCACGGGAATAGGGAATCTGCACCGATTCCCCGATACCATCCTGCAAATAAAAATTTGCTACTTTGAAGGCAATTTCCTTGTGCTTCATCTCCGGTTCCAACTCGGCAAAGCAACCGGCATTGGTCAGCGCCATGGCATCCGCCAAGTCAATGTCCACCCGCGCCAGAAAATCGTTCAGCGATTGAAAATCCCCGGCTTTGCGCTCCCCGAGGATTGCGTCAATTGCCTTACTCTGCAGTTTTTTGATCGCCATAAAGCCCATGCGAATCCGGTCCTTGCGACCACGGTACTCCCGCCAGCTGGTATTGACGTAAGGCGGTAAAATTTTAACGCCAAAGCGCCGGGCTTCGCTCAGGTAGGCAAATGCCGAATAGTAGCCGCCCTGATTGGAGATCACCGCCGCCAGGAATTCCGCCGGAAAATGGGCTTTCAAATAGGCACAGGTAAAGGACAGCATGGCGTAAGATGCCGAATGGGGTTTGCAGAAAGAATACCCTGAAAAAGATTCAATCATTGACCACAATGTTTCCGCCAGTTGCTGGGTATAGCCGCGGTTCACGGCTCCATTTACAAATTTCTTCTTCCAGACCGGCACAAGATGTTCCAGAGCCGGACGGGAAATCACCTTGCGCACATAATCTGACTCTGCGTAGCCGAATCCCGCAATTTCCCGCGCTACCATAGAAACTTGTTCTTCATACACCATAATGCCATAACTTTCTGCCAAGCATTTCAGGTCAGGATGCAGCAGTTGCCAGGGCTTGCCGTGAATGCGTTCCAGCATCAGGTTGGTAAAACGATTGGCGGCGGGTCGGATAATCGACGAGTAGATGACCACATGCTCAAAATCCACCACGCCGGCTTTCTGCAACAATTGGCGTGTCGCCGGGCTCTCGATATAGAAAATTCCCATGGTGCGTCCGGCTTTCATCAGGGTTTCGGTCTCCGGATCGCCGATGGGCTGGATTTTATGATAATCCATGTATTCGCTGCGGTACAGCCCGATCTGCTTCAATGTATCCCGCACCACCGCCAGGGAACGATTGCCGAGGATATCAATCTTGAGCAACCCCGAATCTTCCACCTGGTCCTTCTCCCATTCCACGATTTGAACGCCTTTGGAAGCCACCAGCACCGGCGCGTATTTGCGGATTTCGTCGGGTACAATGATAATGCCACCGGGATGCACAGACGACGTCCGGAAAGCGCCGACGACTTTTTCGCTTTGCTGGATAATCTGCAACAGCGTGTCATCGAGGTCAAGATTCTTGAAACGCGGATCGGTTTTGATCCATTCCAGCAGCTGGGTTTTGCGGGCAAAATAGCCAATGCGTCTGGTAACCGACTTGATCTCCTCGTTGGAAAGCCCATAAACCTTGCTGACTTCCCGAATTGCGGAGCGCGGCTGCATAAAGACCTGACTGGACACCATCGCCGTTCGTTCGTTGCCATATTTTTTGAAAATGTAATCCAGAATGCCGTCCCGCTCGTCCCAGGGAAAATCCACATCGATGTCCGGCATATCCACCCGCTCAGGATGAATGAAACGCTCGAACATGAGATTATATTTGATCGGGTCCACCTGGGTAATGAACAGGCAGTAACTCACCACCGACGCCGCCCCGGAACCGCGCCCGATCGTGGCTTTGGTCTGCTGGACAATGTCCCAGACCACCAGGAAGTATGGTGCGTAGCCTTTCTGGGTAATCAGTTTCAGTTCGTATTCAATGCGCGTCTTCAGTTTTTCATTAACGTCACCATAACGCACTTTGGCGCCGTCATAGACCAGCTTCCGCAGCCGGCGATTGGCTTTGTAGGTTTCCTTCAGTGATAAGCCGGGAAAAATCGTGTTGACGTAATTCCAGTCGGTTTTGCAGCGTTCCGCCAGGTACTGGGAATTGTTAATCGCCGCCAGGCTGTTGGGAAAAAGTTTGATCATTTCCTTTTCAGACCGAAAAAAATGACGGTCGCTTTTATATTCGGCGGGATCCAGTTGCGAAAGAGTTTCGTTTTGGTCAATTGCCCGCAGGATTTTATGGGTTTTCTGGTCGATGGGATTCAGGAAATAGACATCACCGGTGGCGACGATTTCCAGATTGAACAACCGCGCCAGCCGCCAGGCATGCCGTTCCGTCACACCGGGACGTAATTCCACATAGAGATGCGTTTCCGGCATAAAACGGGACAGTTTTTCCAGCACCGCTTCCTGGTACGCGAGCACAAAGAGCCCGGCATGCCATTTTTCCAGCAAAGGGGCAATGGGTTGTTCATCGTCATCATGAACAGCGGAAATAATGCGGCACAGGTTTTCGAAGCCCTGCTGGCTCTCCGCCAGCAAAACGGCATCATCACCTGCGCTGAGGATATTTGTGCCCGCTATGGGCTTAATATCCGCCTCCTTCGCGAATTGGACAAAGCGAATGAATCCCCAGAGACCATTAACTTCGGTCAGTGCTAAATATTGCTGACCATGCGCCTTTGCCCGGGCAAGGAGTTCCTGGGGCGTGGCGGTCCCGCGCATCTTGGAAAAAGTCGAGTGGGTGTTCAGATGAGCTAACATTTTTCCTTTGTTACACGGATATTACACAGAGCCCCACCGAGGGAACACGGAGTTACACTGAGTTATTATTAAAAACATAAAAATCTCTGTGTCACATTCTCTCTATTACAAAATATTTAAGACTGTTCCTTAAATTCAAGTTATGCACAAATGCACTGAAAATTATTATTGAAAACATTCAAAATCTCCGTGCTTTTCCGTGAGTCCTCCGGGCTACTCCGTGTCATACTTGTCCTAACTTTTGGTATCAGCAGGCTCGACGCCGAGCAGACGCTGCTGAATCCGTATTTATCCCGGATTTTATCCAGGGTTATAGAAAGCATATCCTGGCGGTTATCTTTAAAGAGTTCCAGCTGTTCGTTAACAGATTTGAAATTCGTGGCATCCAGCAGAATCGAGCGGATGCGATTGCGCCGGTAATTCGCCCGGATGAACAGCGTTACCGCTTCGGTAATCACCGTTTCATCGTCATTGTAGCGCACCGAGCCTCTGCAGGAATTTTTGAAACCGTCGGTGTAATGAATTTCCAGCCGCAAAGATTTCGTGATCTGGCAACGGCGCCGCAATTGATACGCCAGCTGCTCAGCCAGATTACGCACCGTGGCAATCAGAATATCCTCATCATTGGTGTCTTCTTTCAGAACGGTTTGCTCGATGATATGATCCTGCAGTTGCGGCGGCTGCACCACGGAATTATCCCTGCCATTGGCTTCCAGTGCCAGTTTGCGGTAATGCTGACCAAACAGCGCCTGTCCCGGTTCCGGCTGATTGATAATTTCCTGAATATTTTTCACCTGGTACAAAAACAGGAATTTGATCATCCGGCTGACAGTTTTCTCATTGGCAGTGGGCAGAATCTGCGATTCCAGCGGCGCCAGAAAACGGACTTCGCTGCCCCGCTTCACCCGGTAAATCATCTCCGGCACCACGGCGGTGGAAATACTGCTGACCAGTTTGTTGGCACTGATGCCGATCTGGCTGCTCATACTCATACGATTACGGATATCTTTGGCAATCAGGTAGCCGGCTTGCAGTTCATCCTTGTAAATATTGCGCATGCCGTTCATATCGAGAAAATACTGCCCGAACGCCGACGGCTCCGCGATGGGTGAATAATTGGAAACTGTCTGGTAAAGATAGCGGTGCAGTTTGGCGTAAAGTGTGGAATTGTACGGCAAAAGACTCACACCGTGCGCCATGCGCCGGGCAACGGAAACCTTCAAACCTTTATACAATCCCTCCTGCTTTGCTTCGGGAGACAGCGCCACAATGCTACCGTTCTGATGATGGGAGGAGATGATTGCAATCGGGCGCGTCCGCAAACTGCTGTCCAGAATGCGCTCTGCCTGCAGTTCAAAATCCTCTAACCTGATATGGTAAATCCTGTCGTACATGGTTTGGTTACACGGAGAAACACAGAGAAGACACGGAGTTGCACTGAGTGTTATTTAAAAAATTATAAACCTCCGTGGCACCTCGTGAATCCTCCGCGTTACTCCGTATCATAATCTCTCACATTACAAAGCGTTTAAGACCGTTTTTCAACTGTTTGACATTGAAGTTAATCAGCAAACCAACTTCCTTTTGGGCTAATTTTAGATAAGTCAGTATCTGGGCTTCATGAACCGGTGAGATATCATCAACCGACTTTAACTCAACAATCACTTTATTATTGACCAGAATATCAATCCGATAGCCATATTCCAATTGAATTTCCTTGTAAATCAACGGCACTGGTTTCTGGCGTTCAACAGATAATCCCATTTTCTGTAATTCGTAAACCAGACATTCTTCATAAGCTGATTCCAGTAGCCCCGGACCTAACTGACTGTGAACTTCCATCGCAGCTTTGATAATCTTTTCGGTCAGTTCAGCAAACTTCATAGTAATTCCCTTTTTGGCTACACGGAGAAACACAGAGACAACATGGAGGCATACTGAGTATTATCTAAAAACATCTCCGTGGTACCTCGTGAATTCTCTGTGTAACTCCATGTCATCTTTCTTACTCATACTGTCTTAATATCGCCAAGACCACGCCACCGATGCGGAATTCGTCTTCCGCCGATATACGGATCACATCATAGTCCGGGTTGCGGGGGTGCAGTTCCACGCCATTGAGTTTCGGGTAATAGCGTTTCAGGGTGGCATCGCCATTCACAAAGGCTACCACCGTCTGCCCCTGCGATGCTTCGGGTTTCTGACGAATGATCACATAATCACCGTCTTCGATATGATCATCGATCATGGAATCGCCCTTGACTTTCAATACATAATTATCAGGATGAATATACGACAGCGGCACTTCGATTGTTTCCCGGTTTTCAACAGCCTCCAACGGATAACCAGCAGCCACCAGTCCCAGCAACGGCAGTTCATTGCCCAGCGGCTGATCCGGCAGCGACAGCGCCCGCTTGGCATTGTATTTCCCGCGCTCCAGGACGCCGAGTTTTTCCAATTCCTTGACATACCAGTTCACCGTCCCCAAAGATTTGAGTTTTAACCCCTCCATAATTTCATGAAAGGTCGGCGCCCGGTCGTGATCGCCGGTAAATCGACGAACAAAATCCAGAAATCGCTGTTTTTTGGGTGAAAGTTGTTCGCTCATTGCCTTGCCTCCTGTTACTCGTAAGTCACTCGTAAGTAATATAAATCATATTAATTCAAAAGGCAAAAGGAAAAATTAAAAAAATGAATGATGTAAGTGATTTTCGCTTGTAATTGCGTACTTTATTGCGTACGTTATAACGAATTCATTGAGGTCACTATGAAAACAATAAACGCAACCAACGCCCGAAAACAACTCTATCAATTAATCAATGAAACCTCTGAAGTTCATGAGCCGATCCAGATTACCGGGAAAAACAACAACGCTATACTTGTCTCTGAGGATGATTGGCGGGCTGTTCAGGAAACACTTTATCTGACTTCAATTCCCGGGATGCGGGAATCGATTCAGAATGGTCTTGAAACTCCTGTTGACGAATGCAGTGAGGAACTCGATTGGTGAAATGGAAGCTGGTTTATACGAAA
Source organism: uncultured bacterium (assembly GCA_964605705.1). Taxonomy (GTDB): domain Bacteria; phylum Fidelibacterota; class UBA2242; order UBA2242; family UBA2242; genus CAZSDW01. The sequence continues at coordinate 19,783 of CAZSDW010000036.1, read as the reverse complement.
CAGGCCCAAAAGGATGCGCGGAAATTAAAACAGGCAGGACTAAAAGAAAAAGCGTTTACCATTCTGAATATTTTACAAAAGAATCCCCTTCTATCTCCGCCACCTTTTGAAAAACTGGTTGGTGATTTATCAGGCGCCTATTCGCGAAGAATTAACATTCAGCATCGAATTATTTATCAGGTCTATAAAGAGGAACAAATCGTTAAGATTATTCGCATGTGGACCCATTACGAATAAACTTTAATTCGTCTCGCCAATCTCAGCCCTGAAAGGCTTGGCTACAGATATCCCAAACAGCATTTTCAACAGCTCCGCGTTTTAACACGGGGATTACCGTCAAACAACAAACCCAAACCAACCGTTTTAACGGTTTCCCAGAAAAATCGATGAATCGGTTGTCCTATTTTTTTGATGATTCTTTTTCCCACGGATAAATCCGCGGGCTATTCTGATTTATTTTGACTTATCCTGCTACGGAGCAGCCTGCCCGACGTAGCAAGGCGCAGACTGGGAGCCCCGTAACGAAGGTAATATTGAGTTCGATATACAGAATGAGCTAATCTCTTTAATTCCACTCATTAATTTAAATCCTCGCTGCAAGGAAAACACAGAATTTTTGCTCTCACCCCCGCCTCCTTCACAGACGGGGAATTCCCGCTGGATTAGAACCTTCGCAAGGTTTGTCATCACAATAATTCAATAATTATTCATCGTAAAGCCAGTTGATACAACCAAAATCTTCTTCTTTGAGTAGTTCATTTACTTCTTCAATATCAAAATATTCAGGATCATAATCATCATCTCCCAACCATTCAACAATATCCTTATATTCTTCATGCTGCTTATCCTTTAGAATTTCTAACATATTTTCATATCCCCAGATACCGCCGCAATCTTCAGGCGGACAGGCGCGTTTGCCCTTAATGCAAACCGGATATTTTAATGGAGTATCGGGATGCAGTATTTTTTCCAGGCGAATATCATGTTCCCAACTATCACCAAAATCGTAATCATATATTATTTTATCGCCCTCATTCAAGAGTAATTCTTTCACGGCAATTCCTGAGTAATCAGTTTTATAGAACTCAAAATCATCATCATCGAAAGGCAACGCATAGAACTGATCTCCTTTTCTGAACTGATGCAGATGCGTATTGGTCCATCCCATAACCGTTTGAATAATCTTATGTAAATCTGATAAAAGTGTTTCTGAGGAAACCAATATCCGCCGCCAAATTCTTGGCTGGGATTTTTTTAATAGAATATGAATCTGAAAGATTTGTTCTGTTTTCATTTTACCTTCCTGAAATTTCTACTCTTGAACTCAATCCGCTTTTACGATTTAAGTCAAGTATAACATTACTCCAATACTCCATTTCTACAAGGATTATAAATCGCTGATGATGTCCAGCCCCCGTGGCTGGGGCATGACCCAGCGAACGGATTGAATGGTACCGTCTTTTTTAACCGTGCGTTCAATCTTTTTACATTTTAACACTGAATTTTCAATAAAGAGATCATCTTCTATGACTGAACCAAATATATAGGTCGTTCCCTTTATAATGACATTATCGCCAATAATCGTAGGGAATTCATCGCTGCCGGTTATATTCACGCCAGACTCGATGCGTGTATTATCACCGATTTGAATATTCCCTTTGATAATATCGCCGCGCATAACGATGCAATTTTTCCCGATATACAATGTCTGTTCCGGGTACGTTCGAATAGAAACATTATCCTGAATGATCGTACCCTCTCCTATGACGATATTCCCCCGGATATTCGTATTGGTCCAGATACTGACACCGCGGTTGAGTTGAACGCCCTTGGAAAGATGGACACCCTTCTGAAGGTAAATATCCAGAGAAGGAAATTGTTTGTCCAGTTCCAGAATCTGTTCGACAACTTCATCAGCAATAAAGAAATTGTCTTCATCTTCAATGACGATGATGTCACGAAGCTGTTCATAAACTTTTTTTCGGTAAATCGAATCCATCTCTTTTAAAACACTTTTAACATTGAATCCGATAACAGCATTATCATCATCAACCGGGTCAGCACCGACAACAATTCCGTTATGATTGAAAATAGAAATGATGTCCGTTAAATAGAGTTCCCCCTGGACATTATCCGAAGTCAAATCATTAATATGTTTTTTTAAAAGTGCATATTTAACGGCATAAACACCGGTATTATATTCATTAATTTCAAGGAGCTGATCTTTGGAAAATGCATAACTCCTTCCATTATAATTGACGATATAACTATATCCGTCGGGAATTGCCTGGATGTCCTTATGTTCCTTAATCTCGATGACTTTTCCAAAATCCTCATTCGAGCTGTGCCCATCCTTATCTTTGGAGGGAACGCGAACAATTCTGCCATAGGTATTTTCCGCCTGATCGCCATGGTAAATTCCGGTCAGTATTTTCATACCACAGTGTGAAATCTGGAATCCTTTCCTGAAAGTTGAAATTACATCAGCGGTTATTAATCCCATATCACCGGGTAGAATAAATATGTCTTCAATATTTTTATATTTATCAAGGGCTGTTAATGCTTCTCTGGCAGCGTCACCAGTTCCTTTTTGCTCATTTTGTAACACAAAGATACGATTTTTTGCCTTCCCGACAGCTTCGGCTACCTGGTCAGCTTTGGTACCTACGACAAACACCTGATTATCGGAGCCAAGCCCCTTTGCGACCGATTCGGATACACGCACAACAGTCGGTACTCCCCAGATTTCGTGTAACATTTTCGATCGTTCGGATTTGATCCGCTTTCCGTGTCCGGCTGCCAGGATGATCGCGACAGGTTGACCGTTATCCTCAAGTTCGTCGCTCAACTGGTTCAATTCCCTCAGTAATTCACCATTCATATTATTTGCCATTGTTAACTCCAATTGCAGAATAAATTTATTTCAATTGTAAGACCTGTTTAAAAAATAACAGGTATAAATATACAAATCCCGGTGCGAACAGGAATGAATCAAAACGATCCAGCACACCGCCATGTCCCATTAATAATGTGCTCGAATCCTTGACACCTACATCCCGTTTGAAAGCAGATTCGATGAAATCGCCAGACTGCCCAAATATTCCTGTGATAATACCGATGATTAATAAATCCGTCAAATTCAGATATTCCGGCTTCCATCCTAAATAATTAAAAATCAGAACCGTAATGATTGCACCTGCAAGTCCGGCAATACAACCCGCCCAGGATTTACCGGGGCTGATGGATGGCGCGATTTTCTTTTTACCAAGCCATTTTCCAAACACAAAGGCAAGCGAATCACAGATCCAGATTGAAACAAAAACCAGCATTAAAATTTGGCTGCCTTCGTGATAATCACCGCCAAACTGTTTTGGTATTTCCCTCAAAACAACCAGCAGTGATAACATGAACGGAATATAGAAAAAACCCAGCATTGTCGTTGCAATATTTACCGCGGCATTCCGGATGCCTTTGAATAAAACAATCCCGAAATACAGCAAGAGAATAAGAACAATTAACGGAAAAAGCAGCTTTGGAGAAGGAAGATAATAGACAACGGCAATCCAGGTGACTCCAGTCAGAATTCCACCCAACCGCCAGGGAGCGATATCCTTCATCTGCATTAAATTATAAAATTCCCCCTGCCCGAGTACCGCAATCAGTCCGATCAAAACCGTGAATGGCACACCACCCGTTTTAATCAATAGTAAAATTGCCGGTATTCCGATGACATTAATAATCATCCTGGTCGTAAAATTTGATAATCCTTTTTCTTTACTCATGATGGTCTGTTTCACCTGTTCCCCATTTTATAACGGTTACTTTAACTTTCCCAACGCCATATTTCACCAATCCCAGTTTTACTGCCGCTCCGTAAGATAAATCGATATCTCTGCCCGGAACATAGGGACCCCGATCATTTATACGGACGTTTACCGTTTTGCCGGTTTTAGGGAAAGTCACTTTTAATACAGTGCCAAACGGTAATGATTTATGCGCAGCTGTCATTGCATTTTTATCAAATTTCTCTCCATTTGCCGCTTTCTTTCCATGGAATCCATCATTATGACCATAGAAAGACGCTGTAAATATTGCCGTATGCTGGACGCCCTGAATCAGCATTGGCGGCGGATTTTCCTTTGAAGTCTTACTTGATGTCTCAGGTCGGGATTTTGGCTGAGAATAATGATATCGAGGTGCCGGTGCACAAGTAAAAAAGAAAAAACTAAGCATCAGTAAAATGATCCGTTTCATACCTTCAGACCGCCAATAATATCGCTCAGATTTTCGATATGATTTTGAAGCATATATTTTTCGATATATTCCAGAATTTCTAATATCGCAGCAGGATTCGTGAAATTCACAGTTCCTAACTGAACAGCATCTGCACCAGCCAGGAGAAATTCAATCACATCCTCACCGGAACTGATTCCACCGATCCCTATAATCGGGATGCTTACCGATTGCTTAACTTTAATCACATTCGCCAATGCCACTGGTTTTATTGCAGGTCCTGACAGACCGCCAATCACAGTATTAATTTTAGGCTTTCGGGTATGGATATCAATTGCAGCGCCATAAAGCGTATTAATCAGGGAAACAGCATCGGCACCGCTTTTCTGGACAATCTCAGCCATCTGCCCGATATCCGTCACATTCGGTGATAATTTAATAATCAGATATTTATCAGTTGATTTACGAAGTTTGGTGGATAATCTCCCGAGTACTGACGGATCAGTTCCAAAAGCAATACCGCCCTCTTTAACATTAGGACAGGACACATTGATTTCGTAGGCTGCGATCCAATTTTCCTGATTCAGCCTTTCAATCACTTTGCAAAACTCATCTTCGGTTCGGGCGGCGATATTAACGATTACTTGACACTCCAATTCACTTAAAAATGCTGCCTTTTCCCTGAGGAAAGCAGACAGCCCGATATTTGCCAGACCAATCGAGTTGATCATACCGGATGCTGTTTCAACAATGCGGGGCGCCGGATTACCGATCCGCGGTTCCAGGCTTAGTGATTTTGTGATAATTCCCCCAAAACGATTTACATCCACAATTTCCGCCATCTCATCACCATAACCGGAAGTCCCCGAGGCAGTCAGGATCGGATTTTTCAGGACGAATCCCTTCCCCAGATTTACGGTAATATCAATCATCAAACTCAATCTCATTCAGGTTAAAGACAGGACCATCTTTACAGACCAGCGAGTAATGTTTTTCGTGGTTTTCATCTGCATTCCGGACAATACATCCCTGACAGAGTCCCAATCCGCATGCCATGGTCTTTTCGAGAGATACAAATACATTCACATTATTCGAAAATTTCATTTTCTTTAAAGCCGTCATCATTGGATCCGGTCCGCAACCATAAACCTGTACAGGCTGAGTAGTATCTTTCAGATAATCCCAAAGATTTTCAATCACCGAACCTTTCATTCCCATTGAACCGTCATCAGTAGAAAGCTTCAATTGAGATTTTTCATCTTCAATAAAAGGTAATTGATTTTTCGTTTTGGCGCCCAGGTAAAACTTCGGCATAATACCTCTGATATACAGAACATCTCTTAAAAACATCAAAGGCGCGGCACCAACCCCCCCGCCCAGCAGGATATGTTCAATTTCAGGATAATTAATGTCAAAACAATTGCCCAGCGGTCCTAACAATTTCACCTGTTGATCAATTTGCCATTGGCTCATTAGCGTCGTTTGCGAACCGACAACCTTGTACAATATCCGGATATTATCAGCATCGACACCAGCCACACTGAAAGGTCGCGGAAATATTTTTGGAGAATCCGAAAAATAAATATTGATAAACTGACCGGGTTGGCATTGTCTTGCTATTTCGGGTGCTTGAACGACGGACAGATAAATATCTTCGGCGACGGCTGTATTTTCTTGAACTTTTCCGGTGATGTAGTATTTCATTCCAAAGACTTTAACGTCTTTACCTATTCCTCGTCTTGAGTGGTACTATTTGAGTCGGGCACTGTTTTTTCAGTGTTCTCATTTTGGGTGTCAGAAACCGGTTCCGGAGGATTTAAGGAGATCAATATCTCATTCAAATAATCTCTCTCTCCGACCGCATAACTTTTATTTTTATTCTCAGGAAACTGTTCGATAAACTCGTTATAATATTTTATTGAATTATCAATATCGTACAGTCTATTCTGGTAAAGCCAGGCGATATTCAACAGACTCTTTTCAGCAAAATCCGTTTTCGGATATTTTTGAATAACCTGACGGAATTTTACAATGGCAGAATCGGGATTAATGTCAAACCATTTTTCACCATTGAGAAATTGCAGACGCGCCTGGATATTATCCTCCGGCAAAATTGCCTCACGATTTTCAATATAGGCTAAATAGGGCGAATTCGGGTAAAGTTGTCGCAATGAATCCAGGTAAGCGGTTGATCTATCCTTATCTCCAATTTCATTCGTCATATAATAAATTGCATACAGAACTTTATCATAAAGAGAATTATAGTATTTCTCATGATAAATTTTATTGAAATAATTGAAAGCACTGTCAAATTCACTAAAATCGAAAAAGTAAAGTTCACCGAGTTCGTACAGGATATTGTAATACTCCTGAAAGACAACCAGCGTATCCGCAATATTAGGCATTTCCTGCTTGTACTGTTCAATGGCTTTTTTCAGAATTTCAGGGCGATTTTCATTTTTTATGTCAATTTTACTGGTATCGATCTTGCCTTCGAAGTAATTGAGAAACGGCGTCACTTTTTTGATAGATTGCGTCAGCTTATCATTTAAGCTGAAAAACCGCTGGATTTCGGCAGATTTCTGCAGAGCATCAAAAGCAAATATTGAATTCCGGTCTGCTCGTTTTACCTTGTCGAAACTTGTCATGGCTTTTTCGTAATCACCTAGCTGAACCATGTAAATCCTACCCATCTGATAGTACGCTTCAGCAGTAATATCGGTCTCTTTACTGTAGTTTTCAGTAATCTGCCCAAATCGTGATACCGCCGATTCATAATCACCTTCGGCAACATAGAGATAAGCTAATTGCAGTTCGAGGTCTGCCCAAATACTCTCGTTTTTAATATCGTTTAATTTGGTATTAATTAATTCCCGGGCATCATCAAACCTGCCGGACTCGCGGTAAATTCGCGCCAGTAATATCTGCATGCGGTCTTTGAGTTCATTGCTGGGTGCAAAAGAATTCACTTTTTTCAGGTTCGTGATAGCCAGATCAACCTCATTCCTTTTCAGGTTTATTTCGGCAATTTTATACTGAGCATCCGCAGCAATCGGAATATCTTTCCCAAGTTTTGTCGTTTTTTCGTAATAGAATAATGCTGAATCAAGTTCATTTGAGGTCTGGTAGAGTTCTGCCATTGCAACATATATTTCGGCTTTCATTTCCGGATCTTTAACCCGCTCGCTGGATTTGTAGAGCTGATGCAACGCCAGTCCTTTTTCACCGAGTTTATAAAGGCACCTGCCATACCAGATTTCAGCCCGGGGACGTAGCTCACTGTTGGGATAATTCGCAAAGAACTGTTCAAATGACTTGCGGGCATTCAGGTAATTTGTTTTATAATAATTTGAAACGGCAATGATATAAGCCGCGTTATCGGTCCAGCGACTATCCGGATACTCAATGATCACTTTATTCGATTTTTCGATTGCCGTATCAAAATTATTCCGGATACTGACAGTGACTTTTTTATCGGGAGAGTTTTCTAATTCTTTGACACCCTGATTAAAATACTGTTCGGCATTATAGAATGTATTATAATAGGCACAGCGCATTACCATTATGGAAAAGATGGCAATTATTAATGGTTTTAAATTCCTGATTTTGAATTTCTTCAATTTTGATAGTTTTAAAAATAACCCTAATGATTATTTCTGATCCGTTTATAATCCTCGACGAACTTTGGCAAAATATTACCGGATGGTCCTTCAATTCTTAAATCGACGATATCACTGATGCCAGTCGTTTCGGTATTAATTTCGATGAGGAATGCATCATTCTGTTTTGCATATCTTGGCAAATTTGAAGCCGGAGCAACCTGGGCACTCGTGCCGATAGCAATAAAAACCTCGGACTGCACAGATGCTTGAAATGCTTTTTCAATACTGTCTTCAGGAAGCTGTTCGCCAAACCAGACGACATTGGGTCTGATCAATCCTCCGCAATAACAGTGTGGAATGTGCCTGGGATTATGTCGGTAAATATCATCGAATTCATCCTGAGAAAACTGCTGGTTACAATTGATACAGTAGTTTTCCATTATGTTTCCGTGAAGTTCGATCACATCTTCACTGCCGGCTCGCTGATGTAATCCATCCACATTCTGGGTTATAAGAGTAAACTCAGGTACAATTTCCTGAAGCGCGGACAGGGCAAAATGTCCCGGATTGGGTTCCGTATTATAAATGATTTCCCGACGATACTGGTACCATTCGGAAACAAGCGCGGTATTGTTGTAAAATCCTTCAAAACTCGCCAGTTCCTCCGGTGAAAGTTTTTTCCACAAGCCCTCTTCACCTCTAAAAGTTGGTATTCCACTTTCTGCAGAAACACCGGCTCCCGTCAGAACCGCAATTTTACGTGCATTCTCCAACACACGTATAATCCTGGTATCGTATAAAACTTCCATTTAACTGAACTTTCTTATTAATCCGAATAATCCACGCAAAAATATAGAATCTTTTAGCCCTCAAACCAATGAATTAATCTATCCTCAAAGGGATTACCCAAATCCTTGTGTTTAGGAATAATCCTGATCGTAAATCCGTTCAGTCCGCTTTCCCAGGCACTCAGGATACCCTTATACTTGAATTTATTATGTCCCTGCTCTTCCACCAGATCCATCGAAACATAGGAACCATCGTAGATTTTTCCTTCACTGTTTATCTTTCCACAATAAATCTGCAACTCAACGTCATATGAACAAATGCCATCGAGAAAAATTTCCGTCCATATTTCTAAGCTGTTTTTCACGGAAAGTTCCTTGGTAGGACTGGTATCGACTTTCAGAAATCTGATCGATTTCCAATTATCGCGCATATGTTTCTTCCAACGTGCCAGTTCTTTGGAAAGCGTGAATGAGTTTTCACGCATTTTACTGGCGCGTTCTGCTGCCGGGAAATACATCTTTTCCGTATAGTCCTTCAGCATTCTGTTAGAGCTGTAAAATGGACATATCGTGCTAATTGAACTTTTAATTTTATGAATCCAATCCCTGGGAAGTCCATCTTTATCACGATAATAAAAAGCGGGAATAATCTCTTTTTCCAGAATGTTGAATAGAATGCTCGACTCCTGCTTATCCCAGTAAACCTCATCATCATATACTTCCCGGTTTCCGATTGCCCAGCCATTACCAGGATGATAAATTTCATCCCACCAGCCATCCAGGGTACTGAAATTCAATCCGCCGTTTACAGCGACTTTCATACCGCTGGTGCCACATGCTTCCAGCTCGCGGCGCGGTGTATTCAGCCACAGATCACAGCCCTGTACCAGGTACCGGGCAACATTCATATCATAATTTTCAATAAAAACAATGGATTTGTGGAAGCGCTCTTCATGAGACAACTTAATAATCCGCTGAATTAGTTTCTTCCCTTCATTGTCCTGAGGGTGGGCTTTGCCGGCAATAATTATCTGAATAGGACTGTTTTTGCTGTTGATCAGCGCTTCCAGTTTATCCGGATCACTGAAAATCAGGGCAGCACGCTTATAGGTCGCAAAGCGCCGGGCAAAACCAATCGTCAGCGATTCAGAATTTAGAACACTTTCGATTCTGGCAATTTCATGAGCAGGTTTACCAAGTTCGGTGTATTGTTTGATGAGGCTGCGACGAACAAATTCAACCAATCGCTGTCGTCTGAGTTCATGAGTTCGCCACAGCTCGCCATCGGGGATTTGATCGACTTTATTCCAATTTCCGTCACCATGTGGATTCGTACGCCATTCCATTCCCAGATAGCGATCATAGAGATCGGTTATTTCCCGTGATGTCCAGGATACCTGGTGAATTCCATTTGTGATACTACTGATCGGAATCTCCGGTGGCAGGATATCCGGCCATAGCATTTTCCACATTTTGCGCGCTACGACTCCATGCAAATCACTGACTGCATTGGATTTATAGGATAAATTCAAGGCAAGAATCGCCATCGAAAATTCATTATTGGAATTAGAAAAATCTTTAACCCCTAATGAAATCAAATCATTGATGCCGATTCCAACCTCTTTGCAGTAATCTTTGAAATATCTGTTGATGAGTTCCAGTGAAAACAAGTCTATTCCTGCTTTTACCGGTGTATGGGTTGTGAAAATTGAACTGGATTTTACAACCTCCAGGGCTTCAAAAAAAGAAAGGTTATTTTCCAAAACCAGATCCCTGATTCTTTCCAGTCCCAGGAATGCGGAATGTCCTTCATTCAGGTGATAGACACAAGACGGTGTCCCAATTGTCTTCAACGCTTTTACGCCACCCATTCCCAGTAAAATTTCCTGTTTAATCCGCATCTCTTTATCACCGCCGTATAGTTCTGCCGTGATCTTTTTATCCTCATCGGAATTTTCATCAATATTTGTATCAAGTAAATACAGCGGAATTCGTCCAACGGTGGCTTTCCAGATTTGAGCAAATACGTTTCGCTCCGGTAAAGCAACTTTAATCAGCCGTCGGTTACCGTTTTCATCTTTTTCAAGGCTCAGGGGCATATTGAAAAAATCATTGGCGGCGACTTTCTCTTCCTGCCAATCATCGATATTGATACTTTGCTGAAAATACCCGTTCTGATAAGATAATCCGACAGCACAGAGCGGAATACCAAGATCCGAAGATGATTTCAGATGATCTCCGGAAAGAATCCCCAGACCTCCCGAATAAACGGCTAAACTCTCAGTAATTCCATATTCCATTGAAAAATAGGCAACGTTAAGTTCGATCTTTTTGTCATTATTTTGCCCGAACCAGGGAATTCTTTTCAATGTATAATCAAATCGTTCCGCGACGCGATCCAGCAGAAACAGATAAGTGTCATCCTTTGCCCGTTCTTCAAGTATTTCCTGATTAATCGAACTGAGCACAAGCACCGGATTATGCCGCACCTGTTCCCAAAGATCAGGATCTAATCTCCGGAACAATTCGCGTGCTTCAAAATCCCAGCTCCACCACAAATTATAGGCAATATCGTGTAAGCGTTTCAACGGGTCGGGCAAAACCGGTGAAACAGTAAATTTTTGAATAGGTTTCATAATGATATATACTCCGTACAACTTTCATTTAACTGACAAAATTAAACATTCAGAGTCTGTGAAGCAAGGGGAACCAAATTACCGATCATTAATAAAATCTGACACTTCTTTTGTTATAATGAAATTTATTTTACATTAATCCAGACGAAATTTTTGGAATAATATTGAAGCATCTTGATAACAATTAATTGGAAAATGGGTACAAATGTCTAAATTTGAAATTATGAATTCTATCTATCAGATCTTATCCCGCGCTCTCCACTTTATTAGAAAAAAGTTCCCGAAACATCTGATAAAACTTGAGAAAAACACCATCGAACTGATCAAATACCTTGCTATCGGATTGGGGACTATTTTAATAATACTGATCATTTTCGCCATTGTCGAAAGACCGGCGCCAATTGAGGAAAAAGTACTCAAAATGGTAAGTCCACCTTCCAGAGAATTGCGGGGAGTCTGGATGAGTCGTTTTGATTATACTCAGTCACTGAATACGACTGATCCGAAAATTATTCAGAATTATATTCGCAAACAGTTTCAATTAGTCAAGGCTGCAAACTGCAATACGGTTTTTTTTCAGGTCAGGGGCGCAGCGGACGCTTTTTATCATTCCAGCTATGAGCCGTGGAGTTTTATGCTGTCCGAAACGTCAGGGGAAGATCCCGGTTGGGATCCGCTTCAATTTGCGGTCAGCACCGCGCATGAATTGAACCTCGAGCTCCATGCCTGGATCAATACGTTTCCTGCCTGGCGCGGAAAATCGGCACCCGGTCCGAGTTCACCGTCCCATCCCTACAATCTTCACCCGGATTGGCTGGTCTGTGATGAAAATGGTTATCCAATGGAATTAATCAGCCATTATGTCGGCTTTTCGCCCGGAAATCCTGAAGTCAGGAAACATATTAAAAATGTCTGTATGGACATCTGTTCCAAGTACGATATTGACGGGATTCACTTCGATTATATTCGCTATCCTGAACGTGCCGATCAGAATGGCTATTCCCATGATCCAGTCAGCGTCGCGTTATTCAATTCACCACATTCCAATCCACTGCGACTGAACTGGGATGACTGGCAGCGCGAACAGATCACCACTTTTCTTGCCGAAACCTATAATGCTTTGATGTCCATTAAACCATGGCTCACAGTATCTGCAGCCGTTATAGGTAATTATAATCAGCCGGGATGGAGTGGTTATAAAAAAGCCTACCAGGATGTTGCCCGGTGGGCTGAAATTGACAAAATCGACCTGATTATTCCCATGACATACCGTTCTCGCAGCAGCGGTGGTTTCCAAAAATTAATCCAAAACTGGAAAAACCTGCCAAATATCGATCAGCCGATTGCTGCCGGATTAGGCGCTTATACATTGCCCTTTGATGAAGTTCTCGAAGAAATTCAGGACAGCCGCGATATCGGTCTGAACGGCGTGGTCTTTTTTGCAGTTAGTTCTGTCGATAGTTTGCAATGGAACAGTGTCAGAACCACGAAATTTCAATATCCTGCTTTACCACCGGCATTGCCCTGGAAATTTGAAAATCCACCATCGGCTCCTGATTCCTGCATTGTATTAAAAGACAGCCTGAATCTGGTTTTCCGTTGGAAAAAGGCGATTTTGCTTGATAAGGGAAATTTCATTCGCAATTACGTGATTTATTCATCTGCCGAAAATGAAGTTGATGTCAGTGATGGTTCGTCTATTTTTTCAATAATACCCGGAAAATTTAGCTATTTTCAGACGAAAACAGATACGATCAATATTCATCAACAGTACTTCATTTCCGCCATTGATGCCGCCAATAATGAGAGTGGGCTGGTCCGGTTTTCTCCCGGTACCAGCGAATGACGAGGTTGGCTGTCACCTCGAATAACGGCAAGTCGGAATGATCCTGCTTCATCCTATTTCGTAGGACAAGGAGATCAGATCGGCTTAAATCAGCGCACTGATCTAAGCCGATTCCCTTGCCCTGTGTACTGTTTTAAGAGAAAAGGGTCCTCACTTCATTCGATTGGGATGACATCCTTTTTTGGTCTTCTCGATTCCCGCCGCTGCGGGAGAGAGATCGCGTCAGATAAAGTCGCACTGGTTTGACGCGATTTCTCAGTCATTCCTCCATCGAAATGACAGCACTTATCTATTACAATTCCTTTGCCATGCGACTTGTCCGGCGTAACAAAGTGTAGAGGAAAACGACGTGTAGCATGGGTCAGTCGTCCCTCCTTCGAAATGACGCGCTTCGTCTTTTCTTGTTCCGTAGTTCTGCAACGGAATGTTTTTTACTTACAATCGCCAAGCATCCTGTTAATGATTGGGCATAACATGTTATACCCCCCGACATTCGTTTAATCTTTCTTCGCGCTCTTTGCAAATTCTTAGTGTCCTAGTGGCTAATACAATTCGTACTTGACCAACCGTCCATCCAGAGCGCCATTCACAAGGGGAATTTTCCAGGAAGATTTTAAACCGATATTTTTTATATATTCACGATCACCAAAATAGATAAATGCCATGGATCCCTGACATGACTTTTTAAGAAAATCCCCAAGGTTCCGATAAAAACCGTTTAAATCTTTTCCCCTGTCCAATCGAATACCATAGGGTGGATTCGTCACAATGATACTGTCATTGATACCATCAATTAATCGAAAATCTGTTGTACTCAGAGCAATGTTATTACCGCTTTGAAAATTCGAACAATTTGCATGTGCATCCGAAATTGCCGGTTTTGAAATATCACTGCCGGCAATCAATCCTTCTGGCAATGGTCGGATTTTCCAGTCCAGTTTTTGTCGAATATTGTGCCAGAGTTTACTGTCATAATCAGGCAGAAATTCAAAGCCCCACTGCCTGCGGTTGATCCCGGATGGAATGCAACAGTATTTCATCAATGCTTCGATGAGCAGCGTTCCGGAACCACACATCGGATCATAAAGCGGTTTTTCACCATTCCACTCGGTCAACCGGATAATCGCCGCCGACAGGGTCTCCTGCATCGGTGCTGAACCGGCTCGAGAACGATAGCCGCGACGATGAAGTGATCCGCCCGATGTATCCAGACTGATCACCGCCCGGTTTCGTTCAATATGCAAATTTAGCCAGACATCGGGTGTCAGTTTTTCCACATTCGGTCTGCTACCCTTCAATTCCTTAAAATAATCCACGATGGCATCCTTCAATCGTAAGGCAGCATATTTCGAGTGTGTGATATTACTATGTGAAACCGATGCAAAAACCGCAAAGGTTCGATCGACACTGAATATTTCATGCCAGGGAATTGACATCGCGGTCTTGTACAGATAATCGGCGCTATGGCAATCAAAGGTCAGTAAAGGTGCCAGCACCCTGGTTATTAACCGGGAAGAATAATTAATCCGGTAGATAGCCTCTTTTCCGGCATTAAAGTACAGTCCCCGATAACTGGTTTTGACATCAGCCGCTCCCAGTTCAATAAGTTCTTTTTGTCCCAGTTCCTCCATACCACCGGCAATCTGAGCAAAATACCGTTGGGAACGGAGATATTCGAATGTTTTCAAAATCAATCCTTAAGAAAAACCTGGCTTACAGAAACCCATAAACCAGGTTTATAATTATCTTTACGAAAGTGTCAACTTCCGTAAAGTTTTATTAAACATTTTACCGTCCCATACTCTTGCCGGCAGATTTGAGCTCATTGCACGCCCGGACAACGCGGTCAGCCATACCTTTGCGACCGGCTTTTAACCAGGCACGGGGATCGTAGAGCTTTTTAACACCAACTTCACCTTCGACCTTCAGTACCTTATCATAGTTCATGAACATATGATCCACAACCGGTCGGGTAAATGCGTACTGGGTATCGGTATCGATATTCATTTTTATCACGCCATAATTAAGCGTTTCATGAATATCTTCAATGGTCGAGCCGGAACCACCATGAAATACCAGAAAGAAACGGGCAGCCTCTCCATATTTATCCGTAACGGCTTCTTGCCCTTCTTTAAGAATCGTCGGTTTGAGAACTACATTACCCGGTTTATAGACACCGTGAACATTTCCAAAAGTTGCCGCAAACATGTATTTTGCTCCTTTGACAGAGTTCAGGGCTTCATAAACTGCAATCATATCGGCGGGAGTTGTATAAAGTTTCTCCTTACCAACATTTTCGGCATTTACGCCATCTTCCTCGCCACCAACGACACCGGCTTCAACTTCAAGGATTATCTCGTTTTCAGCACAGAGTTTTAACAATTCCACGGCATGCTGCATATTCTCCTTTAACGGAACAGCGCTGCCATCGTACATATGACTATTAAACAAGTTGGGCTGCCCGGCGGCGCGACGTCTTGCAGTTTCCGCAATCAACGGTTTTAGAAAGGTATCAATTTTATCGGTTTGACAATGATCCGTGTGCAGCGCGATATTGATATCATAGCGATCAGCAATTCGATGAATGTGTTCCGCCAAAGTAATTGCACCTAATACGGCATCCTTTAAATTTCCGGTAGCGTGTTGACCACCGCCGGTCGATACCTGGATTATTCCATCACTGTTTGCCGCTACCAATCCTTCAATAGCAGCGTTAATTGTATCCGTCGTGGTAATATTAATTGCCGGATAGGCATAAGCCTCTTTCTGGGCTTTCTCAAGCATGGCAACATATTTTTTAAAATCAACAACAGGCATATCAGAACTCCTTTCAATAGATCTTTTTATCTCAATAAAATTCTGTGTTAAATATAACCGCCTTTTCGAACAAATAAAACAATATCTTCCAAAATTCAATCTATTGAAATACCTGACATTATTGCAGTTTATTCTTACATGCCATATATTGATAATAAGCAAAGATGGAGGTTCAAATGCCAGAGAATAAGCGCATCATAACATTTCTTAAAAAAAACAGCGTACCTTTCACCCTGACTCACCATCCCAAAGCCTATACCGCTCAGCGAGTTGCAGCAGCCGTCCACATTCCCGGAGATGTACTGGTGAAATCAATTATTATCAAAATTGATGGGAAAATGGCGTTGGCAGTATTACCCGCCAACGATCGGATTGTATTCAAAGAATTTGCTCATCAACTGCACGCTCAAAAAGTTGAACTGGCGACTGAGGAAGAATTCCGTAAATTGTTTCCTGATTGTGAAACCGGTGCGATGCCGCCTTTTGGAAATCTCTATGATATGGATACTTATATCGCTTCGGATTTGACGACGAATGAAGATATCGCATATAATGCCTGTAATCACATGGATGTAATCAAGCAGAAATTCGAAGACTACAATCGCTTAGTCAGTCCGATAATCGTCCATTTTGAGATGCATTAAAACGGGGCTGTTGTTTCCGGATTAAAACCACTTTTTTCGTTTGAAGAATACCAGCATAACAATGCCAACCAGCGCCATTATCAACAGGACTACAGGATATCCATACTTGAAGGATAATTCAGGCATAAATTGAAAATTCATCCCGTATATGCCGGCAATAAAAGTCAATGGAATAAATATTGTCGCAATAATCGTTAGAACCTTCATCACCTCATTCATCTTGTTGCTGACGGAAGATAAATAGAGATCAAGCATTCCCGTAACGATATCACGCAGATTTTCAATCGTATCGATTATATGAATCGTGTGGTCGTAAACATCGCGAAAATACAGTTTCGAACTGTCTTGAAATAGCTCAGATTCGGTACGGTCGATGTTGCTGAGAATTTCACGCAGCGGCCAGACAGATTTTCTTAAATTTATCAATTGCCGTTTTAATTCATAAATCCGTTGAATGATTAAAGATGAGGTATTTTTCAGCAGTTTATCTTCAATTGTTTCAGTTTCATCTGCAATATTTTCCAGGACAATAAAATAATTATCGACGATGGCATCAATCAGCGCGTAGCTCAGATAGTCGGATTTCTCTCGTCTGATTCGCCCTTTAGCCTTCCGGATTCTTTCGCGGATAATATCAAAGACATCACCTTCGATTTCCTGAAATGTCAACAGATAATTTTCGCCCAGAATAAAACTGACCTGTTCACTGTTAATTTCCCGGTGTTGTCTATCATAAGTAAGCATTTTTACAATTAAATAAAAATTATCATCATACTCCTCGAACTTCGGACGATGATCGGTGTTGACGATATCTTCAAGCACCAGAGGATGAATATTGAAGATTCTCCCGATTTCTTCAATCATTTCCATATTATTCAAACCATTAATATTCACCCAACTGACCGTATCACTTCTAAGACAGGTTTCAAGTTCGGATAAATCAGTCACAAGCGTCTCGATAATTTCATCGCCGTTATAGTTAATATCAGTTACAGTGATCTTTTTATCCTGACTGTCACCAATATATTCCAAAGTACCCGGTAACGCCCCTGGGATTGTTCTGCGTTTTTTAATTATTTTCATAAGTTTATTCCTCAGGTCTATCTGAAAATATCTGTAAACCGCTTAAAAAACTGCGGTTCATGTAAATTCTTTTTCTTTTCAGTCTCCTTAGGCTGTGGTAAAATCTCAGGAAGTGCAGTCGGTTGTTCGAGTTGCTCAACCTCCTCATCCGAAACCAGGGTGCAAATACAGTTCGAGATTTCGTTTTTATAATTAAATATCGGATAAACCACGAGATTAACATTGATTGGTTCTTCCATTGAATCCAGAATCATGGGACTTTCCAGAATACTAAATTTCGATTTTCTAAGCTCTACAATTAAGTTGGAGTATTTGAATTTCTCAAAAATATCTTCCGCATATTTATTTATCAAATCTTTCTCAGGCATGCCCGATTGTTCAATTAAATATCGGCTGATTTTAGTCACCATACCCTGCGCATCCAGTAATAATACGGATTGTTTGGACTTTTCCAGTAAAAAGTTAATTGTACTCGATAAGCTGCTGATCTTCAGCGACTTCATCTCATTGAGTAAATTCAATTGTGAGTTAATATCGATGATTTTACCACCGAGTATGCCCAATTTTTTCAACTGAGCTCCACCGGAATATTTTCCCTGGCGTGATAATTCAATAATTTTATCGAGTTCTTTACAAATGTTCTTACTTTTCGTAATTATTGTGATAAAAATAATCGTCAGTAACAGGACAATGAGGATGGTATAATAAATAAAATTCTCTGCAAAAAATTTCAGAGACAGGGTTTCTCCGGGACCGATTCTCGAGAAATTGAAATAACTGTTTATTCCAAGCGCCAGGAATGCCAGCACCGCACATAAAAATAAAAGATAGATTCTGCCTTTTGATATTAAAAACATTAGATATCCTTCAATTTATCGATGTCTTTTTCCCTGCCGACAACCACCAGGATGTCGTCTTTTTGGATAACCGTTGTCGGAGCCGGAAAATCAACAATATTTTCTACGACCGGATTACCCAATTCATCAATTTTTGTACTGGTATGCTTAATTGAAATTATATTGACATTCAATTTTTTGCGGAGGTCAATATCCAGAATCGTTTTACCGGACATGTTCTTTGAGCAGATAACTTCGGCTAAGATTTGATTCTGACCGAGATACACCTTATCAAGAATATCGGGAGATACCATTCGACTGGCAATCCGTTTGCCCTCTTCAATTTCAATATTAATAACCTCTGTTGCACCAACCTGCTTCAGCACCTGGGCATGAATATCAGACACTGCCCTGGCGATGATATACGGCACACCAAGATTTTTCAACACGGCTGTAGTCAAAATACTGGATTCTATATTCTGTCCAATACCAACGACGGCTACATCGATATCCTCAATGGGCGCATTTTTCAGTGATTGTTCGTCAGTACTGTCAATTAAAATCGCCTGTGTAACCAGATTCTTTACCTTTTCGATCAGTTCAGTCTGATTATCGATAGCAATGACTTTACCACCTTTTTCCGAGATAACGCGACAGACTTCCAGACCAAAGGTTCCTAATCCAAAAACCGCAAATACTTTTTCTTTGGCCATTTATTCCTCCTATTCTTGGGATTACCCGATTAAAATATTTCCTTCGGGATATTTTATCCTGATCTGATCAGGTTTTTGAGACAATGCGAGAATCAGGGTCATCGGTCCGATCCTGCCAATAAACATCAGCACAATAATTGTCAATTTACTGATCTGGGTCAAACTACCTGTGATGCCTGTCGATAAGCCGACTGTTCCAAATGCCGACACAACTTCGAACAATATATTTTCAAACGGGAACGGTTCAACCATACTTAAAATAAATGTTCCGATGAAGATCACTGTTGTTGCCAATAATAATATTAAAAACGATTTGTTTATGATTCTTTTCGATAGAAAATTATTCAATAAAGTTGTTTCATTTTTATTGTAAAGTGTTGATTTCAGGTACGCAAAAATTACCGCGACGGTATTTACTTTGACACCGCCGGCAGTTGACCCTGACGCACCACCGATAAACATAAACAGAATCATTATCAACAATGTCGGCGCCCGGAGCGTGGCAAAATTAATCGTATTAAAACCGGCTGTTCTTAAAGTTACCGACTGGAAAAATGCCGCCAGATACTGAGTTTTAAGATCCAG
>CAZSDW010000035.1:2636-29189 GCA_964605705.1 uncultured bacterium | reverse complement strand
ATTGTCGAGTATGGATTTTCAATTACCGGTGTTCAGATGGTTGCTCAGAATGCCGGTGATCCTCGAAAGCAGTCTGAAATTGTCAGTAATGTTATCGCGATTCAGCTACTTATCTCTATATTATGTGCGGTAATTTTAGTGGCTTTGATTATTCTCGTTCCTAAAATTAATCAATATAAATTTGTTTACATCTATAGTTATGGAGTTGTATTTGGGAATATGTTGCTCTTTTTATGGTTTTATATTGGATCAGAGAAAATTAAATATCTAAACGCCATCAATTCAGTAGCACGATTACTCTATATTGTATTAATTATCCTTTTAGTGAAAAAGGAAATCCATTATCGATATGTTCCGATAATTAATTCCGGGACACTCCTATTGGCGGGGCTGGCAAGTGTGACAATTTTAAGATTCCGATTTGATATCCGATTAAAAAAACCAGATATCCATGAAATCTGGAGATATGTAAAAGACGGATATCATATTTTCATTTCAAATATTGGAATTAATTTGTATCGAAATACCAATATCATCATTTTGGGAATTTTAGCAGGAGATGCAGTTGTAGGAATATACAGCGCCGGAGAAAAGTTAATAAAAGCTGTTCAAAATATGTTATCACCGATTACACAAACACTCTATCCATATGTTTCACGAAAGAAAGTGCAGGATCCAAATAGATCGCTTACAATTATTCGGAGCATCATCATTATTATGATCGTTATTGGTGGATTATTAACGCTTTTAGTTATCGGATTTGCGAAAACCATTTCCATACTTGTCATTGGTAATTTGGACAGATCGTTGATACTTGTGATGCGATTTGCTTCACTTAGTATTTTACTGGGTGGAATTAATTATGTTGTTGGCATAATCTTTATGACCAATTTTAATTTGAAGAAAGAATTTTCAAGAAGTGTAATCTTTGTTGGATTGATAAATATTGTGGTCTGTTTTATCTTAGCATTTTTCTGGGAACATATCGGAGCCTCAATAGCATTGTCATTGTCAGAAGCGATTTTATTGGTAAGCATGTCATTTTATATTTTCAAATTTAAAGACCGGTGGAAAATCATTGAATAATCAGTCCGAAAAACCGCATGTTGCTGTCATTATCCTGAACTGGAAGACCTGGCAGGATACGGTTGAATGTCTGGAATCGGTTTTAAAATCCAATTATCGAAATTTTTCAATTGTACTCATTGATAATGACTCAGGAAATGATTCGGTAATTCAGATTGAAAAATGGGCACAGGGTCAATTGAATTACAACATTGAAACATCATTTCCTGACTTAGTATTCCCTATATTCGGCAAACCTGTTTCATTAGTAAAAATTAATTGTACTGGCGATAAATTTGAGACGCCTTTCGATATGACCGAGAATCCCGGGATCCATTTTTTAATCAGTGATGAAAATCTGGGATTTTCCCGGGCAAATAATTTGGGTATCAGATATGCACGAGAGATTTTAAAATGTAAATATTATTTGTTATTAAATAATGATACTGTCGTTGATAAAATGATGATCGGTAATTTAATTGGCTCGATCAGGAGTACCGGTGCCGGAGCTGCACAGGCAGTCATTTATTATTATAATCAACCGGAGAAAATCGATAATGCCGGCGGTAAACTACGCTATTTATTAGGGAAGGGGAAATATTATACAAAATTGAAAGGAATGGATCCTGCGGAAATTGGCTTTATCAATGGTTGTGCAATCTTGATTTTGGAACAGACAATTATCAGTGCTGGATATTTATCTGATCGTTTTTTTCTTGGGGAGGAAGATTTTGAATATAGCCTGAGATTATTGAAAAAGCAGATAAAGAAAATCTGTGTTCCTGGGAGTAAAGTTTATCATAAAATCAGCTTATCGACAAAAATTTTACTGGATAATCAAAGAGCCCGAAAATTGTCAATTTCAGCCCTCGGCAGAATCATAGATATGAAAAGTTATTATCCGAGATGGTATTGGCATATTTGGCGATATGGGACGATACTTTATTACTATTTAGGTCTCATGCTTATAAAGTACCGCGTAGGATTCATAGAAGCAAATAAACGGATTCGGATTATCTGGAATCACAGTACAAAACTTCAGGATTTGAAAAAAGAAACCTATTTCAATTTGTTCCAGAATGATTGAAGCCCACCAAATGACCAGTCTGGCGTTTGCCGGAATTATCTTTCTGTTGACAGTGTTTGATAAACAACGGCTTAATACTGTGCTGACTCCATTTTCATTATCTGCCTGGCCGTTAGTTGTTATTATACTTATCGTTAATTTTCTGTTAGGTGGTCTTGAATTCAAATTTGTTACAGTTCGGGCACAACTATTTTTACTGAGTAATGTCCTGGTAATTTGGTTAATTGGGCTTATCTTCTTATATAACAGTAAAGTAGAAGATAGAAAGAACATTTCGGATGTCTTTCAGTCTTATGTTAGGTATCAGTATGTACTCATCACCTTGTCTTGGATTGTTAACATTGCGGTTTTTTTGAGAGTCCGATCCTTACTTGCATCCAATGGCGGTTTCGCCTATTTAGGAGATCCGGAATACGAAGATCTCATTACATCCGGTCCAGTGGCTCATCTGGCTCAGTTTGGAAAAGTTACGTTTATATTTCTTTGTCTTATTCTTCCACATATATCAAAGAAAAAACTGATTTATTTCACTCTGTTTGGCTTAGTTTTATCTTTTGTAGCACTTCAGGTAAAATATAATTTGATTAGCGTATTAGTGATTGCATTTATTTATCACAATTACTCTCTTTCGGTGCGAAAGCAATTGACAAATATTATGATATTTTCTTTATTAGTTGTCCTATTGATGGGATTGTTTCTCGTTTTATTAACAGTGTTCTGGGGCACTTATTTTGGTTCAAAAACGAGTGTCTGGCTCTTTGTATTGAGAAATATGTTAAGCTACTTATTCTCTGCGCCTATTGTTTTGGATGAATGGTTAAGCCATCCGGGAGTTCAACCTGATTGGACTTTGTTGATTATTTTTCGGAATATTTTGAATATAATTAATGGTAACCCGATTTTATATAATCCTTTGAATTATGTCGATCTTGATTTTACGGAAGTAGCCCCAATGGTTTTCTCGAATGTTGGAACTGGTTGGGGATCTTACTATATTATTGGAGGATGGCTGTTTTCGTTATTTATGAGTGGTTTAGTATCAATCATTTCTTATCATTTTTTCTTTTTGTGCGCCAGAAAAAACACATCGATAAGTATATTCTTTAATTTGATTTTTCTTTCCTTAGCAACATTAAGTTTTTTCGGACAATATTTTACACTTATTTCTTATTATGAAATGTGTGTTATGTTTATCGTGTTATTAGGTATCCTAAATTTATATAATATGCTTAACAGAAATGTGTAACCATCAAAAAAAAATATATCTTTTTGTGATTTGTGTGAATGAAGAGAAAATACTCAATATTACACCTTATCAATTCAATTGAACCGGGAGGAAGTGAGAATCTTCTTTTGAATCAGGTTCGTTATATTAATATGTCAATTTTTGACATTCATATCGGATATCTTTCCGGAAGTGGTAGAAATTTTAATGTAGTATCCAGTGTAAAAATTAATGATTTTTCAAAGCAAGGACGTTTTTCGTTTCTATCTATTTTCAGAATTTGGAATTATGCAAGAAAAAATAGAATAGAGATTATCCATACTCATCTAATTCAAGCAAGTTTAATTGGTCGGTTGGTTGCGGCAATCACTCCTGGTATAAAATGCGTTACTACGAGACATTATGCTAGAACACTCAAATCAGAACGATTAATTAACCGGCTTGAAGAGTTTGGGGAGAGACACTCTTCGGCGGTTGTGTGTATCTCTGAATATGTTAAAAATTATTTAATTCGAAATCGATTTTCGCCTGCCATTTTGCGTGTAATTTATAATGCAATCGACGTTGAACATTTTCAATGTGATGGAGCGAGTATTAAAAAGGAGAAAATTATTGGGACTATTGGTCGCTTGACAGAGCAAAAAGGGATTGATATTTTATTAAAGGCTTTCAAACAGGTTTTAAGTACCCATCCGGATATTCGATTACATATTCTTGGAGATGGACCCGCAAGGGAGACATTAGTAAATTTAGTTTGCAATCTACGTATTAGTGATAAAGTTGAATTTATTTATAAAGTTCTTCCATCAGAGATTCCATTATTTTTGCAGAAATTAACACTTTTTGTGCTTGCATCCAGATGGGAAGCTTTCGGTATAGTAATGATCGAAGCCAATGCAAGTGGATTGCCTGTGATTGCGTCAAACATTGAAGCGATTCCCGAAATAATAGTTGATGGAAAAAACGGATTATTAGTTAAACCCGAAGATGTCAATGACCTTGTAGAGAAAATTTGCTATATGCTGGATAATCCCCAAAAGATACAGGAAATGGGAAGAGCCGGTCGTTTGAGGGTTGAGCAGCATTTTGATATAAAGTGTAGGGTGAAAGACCTTGAAAATCTATATCTGGAAATTATTCAACAGGGTCTGTATGAATAGAATCTATAGATTGCTGCCATTATTTTTACAAAATCTTTTAATTGTTCTGTACGATCTGAAATACTTTAGAAGACGTGGGGGGCAATATAAACGGCAAAAAAGATATTATAATAACATGCAATTTGCCTCAAGAGAGATTCTGGAAAATGAACAGAACAAACGGCTGCGACGGTTTCTTGGATATGTAAGAAAGAACTCAAAATTCTACGCAAGACTATATGAGAATATAGATGTTGATCAAATCAGATCGATGGAAGATTTATCACGGCTTCCATCAGTAACCAAGGAAGATATTCGATTAAATTTTGATGATATAGTCACAATATCAAACATCAACGCATGTACTATTCATACTGGCGGGACAACCGGAAAAAGCCTAAAGGTGTATTATAAATGGAGTGATGTTCAGGATCGATACGCCGTTTTGGATTCGTTTCGGGAAAGTCACGGATATAAACTGGGATTAAAGACCGCCTGGTTTAGTGGTAAGTCTATCTTGAGTGAACGGGATTTGAAGCAGAAGCGTTTCTGGAAAACCAATTTTATTTTCCACATTCGATATTACTCAACATTCCATCTTTCTGCAGATAATGTCGTTTATTACATCAAGAATTTAAATGAGTTTAAACCGAAAATTATTTCGGGATTTCCTTCCAATATCTATGAAATTGCAAAATTATCAATAGTAAAGAATTATCCTATAATGTTTTCACCCAATGCCATTTTTACAACGGCGGAGACATTAACGCCTGAATATAGAAATATGATTGAAAAGGTGTTTAAATGTAGAATTTTTGACCAGTATGCATCATCCGAGGGGGCACCATTCATTTTTGAATGTGAGTGCGGAAATATGCATTATCAAATGTTGAGCGGCGTTATCGAAGTTGTCGATGAGAATGATCAGCCATCTGACGAAGGTGAGATGATCGTAACGGCGTTTGCAACGCACGGTACGCCATTAATAAGGTATCGAGTGGGTGATAGAATCAAATTGGCGCCGCTGAGTAGATTTTGTCAATGTGGTTGCCAATTTCCGATTGTTGAAACAATCTACGGTAGAAGTATTGACCATATTTTTTCCCGGGAGAGAGGTAAAATCAATCTCGGAAATATCTCAAATTGTATTAAAAAAATTGATAGTATAATTCATTTTCAGATAATTCAATACATAGAAGATGAAATTGATGTGTTAATTGAAACAGATTCTGAAAAATATTCTCTTACCGATGAACATGTGTTCAAGAAAGAATTATATGATAGACTTGGACAGAATATGAAAATTAATATTAGGTATGTTGACTCTATTCCAAAGGCAAAGAGTGGTAAATATCAAATAGTAATTAATAAATTACCGAAAATTGATACATAAATCATGAAAGTATTATTTATTTCAAATACTTGCTGGTATCTCTATAACTTCCGATTACCGCTAATGCAGGAACTGCAGTCACGAAATATCGACGTGGTTGCTGTTGCACCGGAGGATAAATGGGTTGGAAAATTACATCAGTCAGGCATTCATACTATTAACATTGAGATAAACCGTAAAGGTCAAAATATATACGATGATATTAAACTGATTAGAGCCTTGTATAAAATCTATTGTGCTGAGCGTCCTGATTATGTATTGCATTTTACAATTAAACCGGTTGTGTTTGGAACGATCGCATCAATGTTAATAAAAGGGATCAATGTAATAAACAATATTACCGGATTAGGTTATGTATTTATTGGAACTTCAGTTAAACATAAATATTTACAACCTTTGGTCAGATCACTGTATCGATTTTCAATGAGGCATTCATATCGACTGTTTTTTCAAAATGACGATGATAAAAATTATTTTTTAAAGCACCGATTATTTAGAGATGAAAATAAAATGATTATTGTACCCGGTTCAGGTGTTGATACTAATTATTTCAAAATGACGGAAGAGCGGAAGAGTAGGAGAAAAATTAAATTTCTTTATGTTGGTCGGATAATTAAGGATAAGGGCGTAACTGAAATTTTTCTAGCGGCTCAGGCGATCCGGAAATTCTATAATAATGTCGAGTTTGGATTAGTTGGAGATTTTGATTTAGATAATCCTGAATTTTTAACAAAAGATGAAATGGGTAAGTGGATTCAGGATGGAATTATAAAATATCATGGTCGAGTTACAGATGTAAAAAGCTTACTTGCAGAGTCCGATGTGTTTGTATTACCGTCGTACCGGGAAGGGATGCCACGTTCAACACTTGAGGCGCTGGCGATGTCTTTACCAATCATTACGACCGACGTTCCAGGCTGCAAAGAAACAGTTATCCATGGAAGAAATGGTCTGTTAATTCCAATGAAGAATGTGCCAGAGCTTATAAAGGCAATCAAATATATGATAGAAAATCCCGATGAAAGAATAAAAATGGGAAAAGAATCTCGTAAAATCGCGATAAAAAAGTTTGATGTAAAAATTGTCAATAGAATTTACCTGCAAGAGATTGGTATTAATTGACGAATTAATTCTTGCACCCAATCTAAATCTTATTTACATTTGAACCGGGTGTAATATTGAGGGTGTGAGTTTCAAATATTTGCTACGTAAGTCAGACCACAAAATATAAAAAGGTAAATAAATAGCACGAATTACAAGCCTGTCTTGGAGCGTGCGCAGTTTAGTAAAGGATAGCTGGAAGATTATTTCATTGAGGATATTTTTTTGTTAGTACAATTAATAATAATTACCATACTGACAGTCACAAGTTCCCTGCTTTTTACGAAGATAGCTCGAAATATCGCTATTAAATACCAGATTGGCGACACCCCGAATGCCAGGAAAGTCCACAAAAAGTTTGTTCCGTACCTCGGAGGAGTGGCAATCGTTTTATCTGTCATAGTCGGAACCGTAGTCTCGATAATCCTTGTTCCTATAATCGCAGGAGTTGTTCCTCATCATTATTATATCCTTGGAATTGCCTGTTTGTTCATTACGCTTGTCGGATTATATGATGATTTAAAGAGCTTGAAATTTTCCACCAAATTTTACTGTCAAATTGCGGCTGCTTTATTAGTAGTAATTGGTGGTTTTCAATTTGACACGTTACAACTGCCCGTCATCGGCGATATTCACCTCGGAATGTTTTCCTTCATTTTTACGTTGCTTTGGATCGTATTTATTACCAATGCGATGAATCTGCTGGATGGTCTGGATGGACTTGCATCCGGTGTGGCAACGATTATATTTGCGACGTTTGCGGTTATTGCTCTCCAGTCAGGTCGTACTTTAGTGGCGTTAATTAATGTAATCCTGATCCTTGCGAATCTTGGATTTCTGAAATATAATTTTCACCCAGCCAAGATTTTCATGGGCGATGCAGGTTCTCTCTTTCTGGGATTTGCGATTTCAGTCATATCACTTGAAATCGGGCGGGTTGGTGATTCAAACACATTGAATTTAATCGTCCCGCTGACGGTCCTGGCAGTCCCGGCGCTCGATACTTTCATCTCATTTTTTCGGCGTGCCGGTAAGCGAATGCACCCATTCATGGCGGATAAAGAGCATATTCACCATCGGCTGATGTCTCTTGGATTCTCGCACAAAAATGCTGTCAAGGTTATCTATTTTTTCAGTATAATGGCTGGTATTGCCGGATTTTCATTTCTTTATCTGAAAACTCAGGCGGTGCTGACAGTGCTGTTTGTTTGTGGTGTCCTCTTGGCATTAATTATTCGTCGTCTGGGTTATGTAGAAATAGAGCGAAATCTGATAGTTGTTGACAGCGGTGAGAACGGTAATGGAAACGGTAAGACAAATGGTATTAAGAACGGGAATGGAAAAAAAGAGGCGAAGTTTATTCCATTTGACACATCCGATTTTATCCAGTCTTTACTATTTATTATCAGCGATATTGTGTTTATCATTCTTGCTTTCTATATCACCTATTTTTGGCGCATTGTACCATTTTTACCACTCGATCGACATTTTCCAGTCGGCGAATTAATATTGCAAACATCCTGGACAATTGTATTCTGGATTATTTTACTTGGCGCCAATGACCTTTATCGGATTGAATGGGATACTTCCCGAATCGATGAAATCACAACCGTAATCAAAATTGTGTTTTTGGGAACCCTTTTTGTCTTTTTTGTCACCTTTGAAATCCATTTTGCCATTATTGTAGCCAGGCGTGTCCTGGTAATTTGGGGACTTTTACTGATTATTGGATTGAGTATCGGCAGGCTTTTACTCATCAGTATTTTAAAAAATAATGACCTTCTGGGTTTTAAAAAACGACCAACATTAATTATTGGTGCATCAAACCGGGCGATCAATGTCGCTACCAAAATCCGCTATGTGCCGGAACTCAAGTTCAATATTGTCGGCTATATCGATGATCATGCAAATGGCAATGTCGGCAAGTTGATCAATGGGATCCCGATTTTAGGTGGTTTTGATGACATTCCGAAATTCATTAAAGAGAAAAAAATTAAAGAAGTTGTGATTGCGCTGGATGATTCGGACAGTGATACAATTATAGATCTGATCGCAATTTTCAGTCATTATAATGTGTCGGTCAAGCTCCTTCCGGACTTTTACAACCTGGTTTCCGGTTTTAAAACCAGTCACATCTACGGTGTTTCGCTCATTCGTTTCTTTGACTCAAATATGAAAACCTGGGAGTGGCTGCTTAAGCGTTTTATCGACGTAATAATATCATTGATCGTGCTGGTGGTATTTTTACCGATTTGGGTAATTCTTGCCGTTGCTATCAAAATTGATTCACAGGGTCCGATTTTCTATAAGCAGAAACGGATGGGAAAAAATAGACAGGAGTTCAAGCTGATCAAATTTCGGTCTATGATGCATAATGCCGAGGATTTGACCGGTCCGAAATGGGCTGAAAAAGAGGATCCGCGGGTAACCCGATTTGGGAAATTCCTGCGAAAAACCGGTTTGGATGAAATTCCCCAATTTTTCAATGTATTGCTGGGTGATATGAGCATTGTGGGTCCCCGCCCGGAACGGCTTTATTTTGTGAATGAACTGGAACAGTCGATTCAGTTTTACTCCCGCCGCTTAATTATCAAGCCGGGAATCACCGGGTGGGCACAGATAAAGTACAAATACGATGAAAGTATCGATGATGTGCGGGAGAAACTGCGCTATGATCTGTACTATATTGAAAATATGTCGATGCTTTTAGACATGAAAATTATTGTGCAGACCCTTCTGGTCGGTTTGCGAAAGAAACACGCCACCGCATATAATTGACGCAGTCTGTCTCAAATTAGATATATTAAATCTACTCTTAATTCAAATTATTTTTTATCTTATCCTGGTTACAAAGGACCCTAAAGGATTGTAAATGGAATTGGAGACCGAATGTTAGATATAAAGATGATTCGCCAGGATCCGGAACGGTTTAAAAAGGGATTGAAGGCTAAAAACGCCAATGAAAGATTTGTAATCCTGTTGAATCTGGATCAAAAACGCCGCGAGTTTGTAACCCAAAGTGACCAATTGAAGGCATTGCGTAATCAGGTATCTGCCGAGATTGCCCGATTAAAAAAAAGCAGATTGCCGGCTGATAAAAAAATTATCGAAATGAAAGCTGTCGGTGGGAAGATTAAAACGCTCGATCAAGATATTCGCCAAATTGATGAGCAAATTACGGATATACTCTCCTCATTACCGAATATCCCGCATGTTTCGGTAAAAATTGGAAAATCTGCCGAAGATAATGAAATTGTCCGTGAATGGGGCGAAAAGCCAAGATATGATTTTAGTTTGTCAGATCATCTGGATCTGGCTGAAAATCTCGGGATTCTGGATTTTCACCGAGCCGCAAAAATATCCGGCAGTGGATTTCCGTTATATAAAGGTGCCGGTGCCCGACTGGAACGGTCGTTTATCAATTTTATGCTGGATTTTCATACTGAAAAACATGGCTATCAGGAAATATTTCCACCGTTTTTAACAAACCGGGCTGCCGCGTTTGGCACCGGGCAACTTCCCAAATTGGAAGAGGATATGTACCTCGATAATAGTGACGACCTGTTCCTGATCCCAACGGCTGAAGTGCCGGTGACAAATATGCACCGCGATGAGATTATTCCTGAGAATAAACTGCCTATCCGATATACTGCTTATTCTGCTTGCTTTCGTCGCGAGGCTGGTTCATATGGCAGAGATACACGGGGTTTATCGAGAATACATCAATTCAACAAAGTCGAAATGGTGCGATTCTGTCAACCTGAGTTATCCTATCAAGCCCATGAAGAATTATTGAATGACGCTGAAGAAATCCTGCAAGCCCTGAACCTGCATTATCGGATTGTCGAGCTATGCAGTGCTGATCTCAGCTTCGCTGCCGCAAAGTGTTATGATATTGAAATCTGGGCACCCGGTTCCCGGAAATATTTTGAAGTGTCCAGCGTCAGCAATTTTGAAGATTTTCAGGCGCGTCGGGCAAATATTCGCTACCGCCGGGCTTCAGATGGAAAAGTAGCCTATGTGCATACGCTGAATGGTTCCGGGGTGGCAACTCCCCGTTTGATGATTGCCTTCCTCGAAACTTATCAGACCGATGAGGGCACTATAATAATCCCGGAAATACTTCAGCCATATACCGGCTTTAACCAGATCAAGACACCCTCGAAGTGAATCGATCCGCTTGGTAATTGCTTTGAAGAATTTGTATAATTAAACTCTGATCTGATATGATTCGAAACATTCTCGTTGTCACATTGGTCATGGTACTAACCGCGGTCGGGATTGTCGTCAATCTACTGATTCTCCCTTTGCACAATTGGTTAATTATTTTCTGGTCAAAATTCCTGTTATTACTGTTGGGGGTCAAACTTAATGTAAATGGAAAAGAAAATTTACCTCTGTCGGGTCCGGGAATTTTTATTATAAATCATGAAAGCGCTCTGGATATTCCTATTGCTATAGCTGCGGTGGAGAAACCAGTTCGGTTTATGGCAAAGCAAGAGCTGTTCCGGCTACCATTTTTTGGATGGGTATTAAAGTTGAGCAATCATATCCCGATTGATCGTGCAAATCGGAAAAAAGCGATTGCATCCATCGAAAGAGTCTCAAAAAAACTGGTTAAAAGAAAAATCTTCATCATTGTCAGTCCCGAAGGAACCCGCAGCTATACCGGAAAAATTGCTGCTTTTAAAAAAGGTGCCTTCCGGCTGGCGGAATCCCGGAATTTAGTAATCATTCCGATCACCATAATGGGGGCAAGGTATTGCGTACCGAATAAGACATTCAAGGTTATTCCGGGGACTGTGAATGTTCAAATTAATCCGGCGATCAATATCAGTCAGTTCGAAAATATTGATGATTGTATCCAAAGTGTTCGCAATATCATGGTCGAACAAAAAAATGAATTTGAAAAAGACAGGGAACACGCAGTTTGATCAGCTGTTTGACACAGGGAATTTCTGAAAAAGCGGTCGTATATAAACCCGTCGAAAAATCGCTTTATAAGACCTGGTTGTTCCAGCAATTTTCCCAGAAACATCTAACAACAACTGATGGACGCCCGCTCAGTATCCTTGATCCAGGACAGCGGAATGAACTTGAAGGTCCGGATTTTAAAAATGCCCGGATTTTGATTAATGGCGAAATATTGTCCGGTGATGTTGAAATCCATGTGGTGAATGAAGATTGGTACCACCACAAACATCATCAGGACGTGGTTTATAACAATGTGATTCTACATGTCGTTTTGAATAAATCAGAATCGGAAAAGATTTATACGCAAGCCGGGAAATCCGTACCAATTTTTGTCGTTTTTCCCGAAACAGTTGATGAACCGACTGCTCATTTATGCGAGCATTGGACCAGCATAGATGAAACCCATTTAGATCAGGTTCTGGAAAAATATGCAGATATCCGGTTTAACCGAAAAGGAATCCATATCCGCACAGATTTACTAAAAACCAGCGCAAACCAGTCTTTCTACCGACAATTTCTGGACATTCTGGGATATAGCCGGAACCGGGCAGCTTTCCGGAATCTCGCTGATCTTTTACCGGTATCGACAATCTATTCGATTATCGAAAAGACCGAAGCAGCCGACCGAATTATCACGCTGGAAAGTATCCTGCTGGGAACTGCCGGATTTATCGAGGAACAGGACAACAAATATTGCAGATTACAATCCCGATATTTCCAGGGAATTTATAAAACATGGGAGCAAAAAAAGCAACCGTTTCACTTATCTTCAAACAGACTCGATTGGCATTTTGCCGGAATCCGCCCATGGAATTTTCCCCATCGTCGGATTATTGCATTAGCCCAGATATTAGCGAAGATTTATCCCGATGATCCCGCTCAATTGCTATTTAACCAGATCAGTCTCAGTCGCTCTTTTCAATCATTTTTGCACTGGGTTCGGGAGCTTTTCCAGCAACCCGGTGGTATGTGGAAAAACCATCCACTCCTGGTCAATTATCCCGGGAATGTACTGATTGGTTCAGGCAGATTGATGGATTTGATCACCAACCTTTTCCTGCCATTTTGCCGGGCGATTGCCTCCCTGGAAAATAATTCCGGACTCATTAATAAAGTCATTGATTATTACCCAAAAATACCCAAAGGTGAAATTCCGTCTGTTGTGAAAAAATGGGCATTAGGCCTGAAATTACCCGTAAAGTATTTTCAGAAAAATTATCTGATTCAGGGAGCAATTGAACTTAATCACAGTTTTTGTGATTTGGATTTGTGTAAATTGTGCCCGTTGGAGGAATATGCTAGCTGACCAAAAAATTATTAACAGAGCCGAACTTGCAAAGATAGTCAGATCGAGACAGGCAAAGGGAGAGAAAGTCGTTTTCACAAACGGCTGTTTTGATATTCTGCACGTGGGACATCTGGATTTATTCGAAAAGGCAAAGTCCTTTGGTGATGTCCTTATAATCGGGCTGAATTCAGATAGTTCGGTTAAAATTGTCAAAGGCGCGGATCGCCCGATATTAGCTGAACTTGATCGTGCCCGCCTTTTGGCGGCATTAGCGCTGGTCGATTATGTGGTTATATTTGATGAAGAAAATCCCTTTGAAATTCTAAAACAGCTTCGACCTGATACGCTTGTTAAGGGTGGTGATTATAAAATGAATGAAATAATCGGTCGTGACATTGTTCCGGAGGTCAAAATCGTCCCTTTTATGGTTGGTAAATCAACGTCAAATGTCATTGATAAAATCCGCTCCGGTTTGAAATAAACACCTTGATTAAATGGAACGATACTCCTAATTTTCCGCCTGACTTTTGTAATTATTAATACAGGACCATATGAAAAAAATAAAATATAGATATTTGCTGATTTTCCTTGTGGGAATGCTGGCAATCCATAACATTTATTCCAACGATGAAGACTCAACAAGCACCGATTACAACGGATTGAATGATCAGCTTGACAACGATCGACCGGAACTTTTTGATCTGATGTTTTCAGAAGCGAAGACTTTTTATGTTGATGCATTAATTGCGGCATATTACAAAGACACATCGGAAGTCAAATACTGCCTTGATCGCAGCTTTGAAATTATAGCTGAGATCAGTAACCTCGACACTCTCACGATTTTGCAGGAAGATGAGTTTAATCGCTTCTATGAAAAGATCACCTGGGACTTTCAGGATAAATTCAGCTATTTGAATGGTGACTCCGGAACCTATGGAGTGGCTGTGATCAGAGAAGAACTTTTTAAATCTGTTGTTGATACGGTTGCACTGGCACACGATACTTTGGTAATCATCGATGATCGTCCCGGACATTTGCCATTAGTCAGCTCAAAGCAGATTGAAAAAATTATCAATTATTTTTCAACCACAGAAAAGGAACGTTTTCAACAATGGCTCAACAATTCCGGATTATATAAAGAACATATGATTCCGATTTTAAGGGAATTTAATTTGCCCGACGAGGTATTTTATCTGGCATTAATTGAAAGTGGCTTCAATCCGGTCGCTTATTCATATGCCCATGCAGCCGGTCCCTGGCAGTTTATTGCATCTACCGGAGCGCTTTACGGCTTGAAACGAAACTGGTGGATTGACGAGCGTCGTGATCCGATTAAATCGACCTATGCCGCTGCCAAGTATCTTAAAAAACTACACGATGAATTTGATGACTGGTTTTTAGCGCTTGCCGCTTATAACACCGGTGAATTACGGGTTTGGCGTGCCATCAGAAGAGAGGGTACGAGGGATTACTGGAAATTGCGATCATTGCCCCGACAGACCAGGAATTATATCCCGACGATGATGGCAGGTATTACCATTGCGCTGAATCCTGAGAAGTACGGGTTTGAAAATACACCCGATGAAACCTGGAGATGGGACGAAGTCAGTGTCGATCGGTGTTATGAATTTGAAGATATTGCCCGGGTCAGCGGTGTTTCGTCAACAGTGCTCAAACAGTATAATCCCGAACTCCGGCGTTGGATGACACCCCCGGAAATCGAAGAATATATTCTGCGGGTTCCCGTAGGCAAAGGTGATGGATTAGCAGATAAACTGTCCAAAATTCCCGATGTCGAGAGCAAACCACAATGGACGACCCATAAAGTCCGGCGCGGGCAGACGTTATCGACGATCGCCCGCAAGTACGGGACGAGTGTATCTGCATTAATCGCTGCAAACAATATCCGTAATAAAAACCAGATTTCAGTCGGACAGGTTTTAAGAATTCCGACCAATGAGTACTACTCCGCTTCTTCTGCTTCGACGAGTCATGATGTTATTACTCACACTGTTCGAAGAGGTGAAACGCTCAGCCAGATCGGGGAAAAATATGGTGTCAGCGTCAGTAAAATCCGCTCGCTGAACAATCTTCACGGACATCAGTATATCTATCCCAATCAGAAGTTGAAAATTCCGGCAAATGTCGCTCAGACCTCCCAATATGCTTCCACGCCGACCGGAAATACGAAAATTATCCATGTTGTAAAAAGAGGTGAAACCCTGAGTGAGATTGCCGATGCATATGGCGTTGGACTCAGTCAGGTAAGAGCCTGGAATAATCTGTATGGACGCCGATTCATCTATCCCGGGCAAAAACTGGTGATTTTTAAAACAGTCGGAACATAAACTGCTTTGAAAAAGTCAGATCGATTTATATCAATAATATTTTTAGTTTTCATCGTGCTGATATTGATTGGACTCTTTTCGAATGTTCGCTGGGGATCCCGGACGATCAGCGTCGAAGGGAAGGGTAATATTGCCGTTATCGATATTAAGGGTATGCTGGTTTCAGCCGAAAATATTGCTACACAGATTAATAAATATCGTCGGGAATCTTCCATAAAAGGATTCCTGATCAGGATTGATTCGCCGGGTGGAGGCTCAGCAGCGTTCCAGGAAATTTATACCGAAATAAAGCGAGTTCGTGATTCCGGCAAACCGGTGGTTGCTTCGATTGCAACTGTCGGAGCTTCCGGGGGCTATTATGCGGCGCTTGGCGCAACGAAAATTATCGCGAATCCTTCCAGTATTCTTGGCAGTATTGGAGTCATTGTGGATTTTCCCGTAGCTGTTGGTTTATTGGAAAAGATCGGTATCGATGTTCAAACCGTTAAAAGTGGTGATTTTAAAGATGTTGGCTCGCCATATCGTGAATTTACTGCTGAAGATAAAGCCCAGCTGGAAATTGTTGTCCAAGATATTTATAATCAATTTGTTAATACCGTTGCGCTGGAGCGTGGTATCGATAAAAAGGAATTGTTAAAAATATCTGACGGACGTATATTTACTGGTTCTCAGGCAAAAGAGTGTGGTTTGATAGATACCCTGGGGACCTTTGAAGATGCGATTCAAATGATAGGTGACATGGCGGGGATCGAAGGACAACCGAAATTGGTATTCCCGCAAAAGCAAAAGATAACGCTTTTTGATTTACTTTTTTCAGATATTGAAGAGGTATTTTCATTAGTAGTAACAACCCCTACTCTGAATTACCTTTGGAGATAAGGAGGTAAGATCGTGACAAAAGCTGATATTGTTGATGTCGTGTCTCGTTCAACGGGATTGACCAAGGTTGATACGGAGGCTGTAATTGATGGCTTTCTGGCGACGATCACTGATTCACTCCAGCGTGGAGAACGAGTTGAATTTCGAGGTTTTGGCAGTTTCAGCCTGAAGGTTAGAAAACCCAAAAAAGCCCGGAATCCCGGGACGGGTGAAGAGATTTATTTACCTGAGAGAATTGTACCGGTATTCAAACCTTCCAAGATATTAAAAGACAGTATTAATCTGGAATACAATAACTAAACATAATAAGTTTCGATCAAGGAGATATGCAGTATGCCCTGTGGGAAAAAAAGAAAGAGAAGCAAAATTGCAACTCATAAAAGAAAAAAACGGCTCAGAAGAGATCGTCACAAAAAGAAAATTAGATAACTAAATTTAACAATTTTTGGGAGTGGTGAGGGCGGTTTGTCATCACCACTCTTTTTTTATGGAAGAAAGAATTTACAGCGTTTCTGAAATATCCCGGGAAATTAAACGGGTTATAACGCAATTTATTCCCCCGGTCTGGGTGGAGGGGGAAATATCCAATTATTCGGTCAGCCGTGCCGGACATATCTATTTTTCTCTGAAAGATGACGCCGCTTTGATTAATTGTGTCGTCTGGCGAAATATCGCCGATAAAATTCCATTTCACTTGATTGCGGGAATGCGGGTTGTTGTACAGGGTGAGGTAATTACCTATGCCGCTCAATCGCAATATCAAATTAATATAAAGGAAATCCGTGCCGCGGGTCTTGGCACCCTGTTTATGGCATTTGAAGCGCTGAAGAAAAAACTGAGTGAAGAAGGATTATTCAATCCGGAATTGAAGAAACCTGTTCCGGCATTACCCAGGCGGATTGGCGTTGTAACCAGCATTAGTGGTGCAGCGGTACAAGATATCCTGCAGATCAGTGAGCGCCGCAATCCTGCAATTGGAATTGTTCTTTTTCCGGCGCAGGTTCAGGGCGATAAAGCAGCGGATACGATTATCGAAGGAATTGAAACATTCAACAAACTGAAAAATGTGGACTTTATTATCATCGGTCGGGGTGGCGGCTCCATTGAAGATCTTTGGGCATTTAACGAAGAAAAACTGGTTCGTGCAATCGCTGCTTCTGAGCTACCGGTTATCAGCGCCGTTGGGCATGAAGTAGATTTTACGTTGTCCGATTTTGTTGCCGATTTCCGGGCACCCACCCCATCAGCCGCTGCCGAATTAGCCATTCCGGAACGGTATGCGATTCATGAAAAAATCAATCAATATATCCGACAAATCGAACAGGCTATTACCACAAGAATTTCCAGTCTGATTCAGTCGATTGACCATCTCCATGCCCGCATCCTGCAGTTTAATCCCCAAAGTGTAATTGAACAAAAATATTCCAGGTTCGTTGATCTGCAAAAGCGGATGAGTCATACCATCGATCAATTGATTGATCACGCGCATTTACAGTTGCAGGACTATTTGAACACGATTCATGCCCTGAATCCCAAAGCCATTTTAAAGCGAGGCTACTCAATTGTGTATTCACAGCTGGATGGTCAGGTCATTCAATCTGTGAAAAAAGTGCAGGCAGACCAGAAGATTGAAGTGGAAGTCGCTGATGGGCGCTATGGTGCCCGGGTCGAACCGAACACGAAATAAAAATTTTACAGGAGAATAAAATGACAAAAAAGACGGTCTCATTGGAAGGGTCTTTTAAACGTTTGGAGGAGATCCTCGGGCAACTCGAATCGGGAGAACTGGCGCTGGAAAAATCCATTTCACTGTTTGAGGAAGCGGTGCAACTTTCGAAAGAGTGCCAGACTCAGCTGGAAACTCTTGAAAAACGGGTAAAAGTCCTTGTTGCAAAAGAGAATGGTGAATATATTGAAGAGGATATGCAATCATAGGATATGATATGAAAATCGGTCTTCATCTTCATCCCCATTATAAAACAATTTCAAAGTCCTTACCCCGAATTATTGATTTTTTAGTTGCCAGGAATCAGGAAGTATTTTGCCCGGATGCAGTCAAGGATATCTGCACAATCCCGGAAGGAAAAGTTGAATTTATTTCACCTGACCGGATGACAGAGACAGTAGATGCACTTTTGAGTATCGGGGGCGATGGTTCATTTCTGGGAGCATCCCGCATAATGGCAAAAACCGGGAAACCGGTGCTGGGAATTCATCTGGGTGGTCTGGGTTTTCTGGCTGATGTATCGATGGATAATTTCGAAGAACGGCTAACAGCCTTTTTCGAAGGGAACTATAAGATCGAACGGCGTAGTGTTCTGAATGCGAAATTAGTCTATCCGGATGCGACCGAGACCTTTTTTGCATTTAATGATTTTGTTATCGGAAAAGGGCATGTCCTGTCGATGATAAAAATCCGGATGTACGTGGATAATGATTATTTTAATACCTATCGGTCGGATGGTTTAATCATCGCAACGCCGACCGGGTCAACAGCCTATTCACTTTCGGTTGGCGGACCGATAATTTCACCTCATCTGAATGTTATTGCGGTTTCACCAATCAGCCCGCACAGTCTTTCCGCCCGTCCGGTGGTTCTATCCGATGATCAGGAGATTCGGATTGATTGTGATGATTTGAACAACGATGTCTCGTTAATCGTCGATGGGCAGCAGCGGATATCACTCAGTAAAGTCAAAAAAATAGAAATCCAAAAAGCGGATTTTACTTTGGGAATTGTTCGATTTGAAGGGGATACGTTTTTCCAGACTCTGCGTACAAAAATGAACTGGGGTTTGGATAAGCGTGGGAATTAGCCCATTATTTCGATTTAGATTGAAAAAAATCTTTGAAGATAGACCCGGCAATGTCTGGATTTATGGGTGCTGATTAAATTCAAAATGCGTTTGATCATTGGAACAGAGATTTACAGTAGAGCAAATCCGGGAACTGACTGCTTTATGATCGATGACATCCTGCATAAACACATTCTGCCAGACAAATAGTGAGGTAAAACAAATTACAAGAGAAATCACCGGTGTCACAAGCCATCCCAGCCAAATTTTACTCAGAGCCCGGTACTTTATATTGCGGGCTTTTTTGGCGATTCCTATTCCGATGACCGCACCGATTACCAATTGTGAACTGGAAATCGGTACCAGGGGAAATGCTGGTAATCCCCGGGATACCAGAAAATCGTGTAAGCCTCTGGATGCGAAAAGGAACAGAACCAGTGACTCAGCCAGTACCGCAATCAGAGCCGTCTGAGGCGTCAATTTAAAGACGCTTTTCCCGACCGTCAACATCACCCGGTAGGAATAGGTAAATATTCCTACGGCAATGGCAATTCCCCCCATCAGAAACAATTGCTGAACACTGGTAAAATTCAGCGGTCCCAGGGAAATATCATGGAATGGCGAAATCGAGACAAAGACGCCCATGACATTGGCAATGTTATTAGCCCCTAACGAATAGGCACCAAATGCACCGACAATGATTAGCCCCAGTCGGGTATAGGCATCCAGGCGAAAGAGATGAATTTTCGACAGGATATTCAAGCGAATAACTAATCGATAAATGACAAATGCAAACAAGGCAGCCAGAAATAAACTGATGATCCATGATCCGATGATTTTTGACAGGACGTGAATATCTGTCTGAAAACCGGCAAATAGATTCCAACCGACAATTGCCCCGACAATTGCCTGGGATGTGGATACCGGCAAGCCCCAGCGGGTCATCCAGTAAACGGTTATTGCGGCTGCTAATACGACGATAAAGGCACCGGCGATTTTATTGACTGATCCCAGAGCCCCCAATGTTTCGGACGCACCTGCACCTGAAAATACGGCTCCCATGATCATGAAAACGCTCGCAATTATTGCCGCAAACCGGAACTTCAGCATTTTGGTTCCGACCGCGGTACCGAAAATATTCGCCGCGTCATTGGCACCTAATGACCATCCCAGAAACAAGCCACTGCTGAGATATAAAAAGGTAATCATTGATTAAATTGAGCGTTTAATTGTATAAATCGCCAACCGATCAGCGACATCTTCCGCTCTATCGGCTATGGAATCCATATTGATAATAAAATGCCGGATATGATTTTTCTGTGCCAGCTCAAGATCGCTGCGAAATACTTTTCGTTTAATCTTCTCAGCAATGCGATCCGCCTCTTCTTCATAATGATATACTTTGTGCAAGTTGGCTTTCACGGATAAGGGATCCGATAAAAAGCGCCGGGCTGCTTGCACAACCTCTTCCACTCCTGTTCCGGCTATATCAGCAAGTTCTATAAATCCTTCATGATATTCCAACGGGATTAACGGTATTTCTATGGAAAACTCTTTTAATACATGCTTTGATCCATTGACAAGTTTATCCATATTTTCAAGGAGCCCGAGGACATCACCCCGGGATTCCGGAATCAGTGTTTCTGTATAAAGTCGATTTTCAATGTCACGCCGCAAATCATCTGCCCGGTTTTCGAGGACTTCGACTTTATTGAGGGAACTTTCAAAATCATCTAACTGATTTTTCAAATATCGCCGAACACCTTCCTTAAATACCAGCACGGATTCATTGATAATATCCAGAAAATTATCCATCTGTTTTTCAAGCAATTTTGTTTCTTTGAATAACATATCTATCTCACTGTTTATTTTTTAATGAAATCACAATTTAATCACCTTATAAGATAAGGAGAATTTACGTCAAAACCATCAGGTTTTAGTCAAAGAATTCCCCTGGGCTCGTCTCGGAATAGTATTTTTTCCATTGATTCAAATTACACAAAATAATATTAGACGAAAATATTAAATTGGTGCATCGCGCTAAAACTATAAATCGTGAAATAATTAGCAACTGATTGTATGCCTACTACCGTAATACTTTCTTCTATTTCCAATAAAAAAATAGAGGTAAATTAGACTTCACACTAATTAATCAAGCTGAATGCAAAGCTTATTGATAATAAGCCGGCATTGGTACGAACGAAGCCACCGAAAGTATGTAACTTACACTAGGGTAATAAATGATTGAAATTACTGTTTTGATTTTGTAAGGATACAAAGTATCGGAGTAAAATTTTATCTTTCAAAAAATAAAACTTGCATTTTATCTATACACCTATTAAAATCTAATAACTTCAATAAGGCAATATTAGAGGCAAAAGGGTGGGAACACATGGAGATGTGTTTTTGAATGGTTTTTGAATTTTCTTTGGAATGGATGAGGAGTAGAAGGAAAAAATGCATATTATCATAAAAAGTGTCGGTTTATAGATAGAGTATTAGTAAATATCAGGAGAAACGGTGAAACTGATTAGACTTTTATTATTAATAAGCGTTCTCGTGTATATCCCGGTAAAAGCAAAATCTTTGACTTGTGTTAGAATTGGAACCAACTTCTCTTCTTTCCGAGTATAGGAGGGTATAAGTAAACCGGGATTTTGTTTTGGAGTGAATAAAGAGTTTTATCCTTTTCAAAAATTCAATGGTTTTTTTAGTTTTGGATTAGATTATCAGAAAAAAAGATATATTTTGGAAAATCGTACATGGAGGAGTAATCAATGGGATGAGATTTCTGAGATTTTCAGAGGAGATATAAGTGCAAATATATCTTATATTGAAATACCTCTGAAAATTGGAGGAACAGTCAAGACAAAAAATCAATATATGTCAAATATGTATGTTGGGCTTAGCATTTCAATCCCGATCAAGAATAATTCAAAAATCTTCAATCGATTTGAAATTCCTCTTGAATTTGAGGAAAGAAAAACATACGATTTTGATTATGTTTCTCTTGAGGAAAATTACATAATTCCATCGAATAATGTTCTATTTGGTGTTAGATTCTCTTACAAACAACTTGCAATGACAATTAATTATACAAGGGCGTTATCCATTACGGACGGTATTACAAGTTTAAGTATGCGTGATAAAATTGATACTATTGAAATGTCAATGGCTATTATGTTCAATGATAAAATCTTTTTAAAATTACTTTCAACAATAGCATCTTTTTAAAGATCAGGAATTAGAAATGAGAAAAAATCAATTTGTTTCATTTGTTATTAGTTTTTTCCTCATTTCTATAGCTACCTATTCGCAAACTTTATATAATGGCGTCGGGCATATCCCAGCTAATTACCAGGTTAATTGGAACGAAGCAGGACTTTTACATAATATGAATTCTGTTGAACCTAAATTATATTTAGAAATTAGCCCAGGCAATTCTGATTCACAAGTGTTAGCGGCAATAAATACAGCACGAGATCATGTAAACAGTACTGATGGGATAGCTATTATTTATTTTCCTGAAGGCACTTATTATTTTAATAGTCCTGTAATATTAACACAAAATGACAGTAATATCGTTTTTAAAGGTGATGACTCAGATAAAACCACGCTTGTTTTTGAAAATCTAAAGAATACAAATTGTTTTCGTTTAATAGGAGCAACTGGTAATAGTTGGATTGATTTAGATCAAAATATTGATAAAGGAGAATCGGTGATACATACAAAAACAGCAGGAGTTTTAGATGGCATTTTAGCTGGTGATTGGAGAGAATTTAAAGATGAAGCCAAAAAGGACTACTTTGATGCAACAGATACTGGTTATTCATTAAAAGTATACAAAATAACACCAGTCCGAAATAACGGAATCAAAGCTTTTAGAATTATACGATCACCAAATGTAAAATCAACTGCAAATCATCCTTACAATATACAACTTACTTATGCAATCAACTGCAGGGTAAAAGGTGTTGAATCCGATAGGGCAGCGTGTAATCTTATTGCCCTATGGAGATCGTCTCACTGCGAAGTATCCGGATGTTATATACATGAGGCAATGGACTATGGAGATAGAGGCTGGGGATATGATGTCACAACTGGCGGCCGTAACGGCAAAAATATTCTTACCTGACAATACGACATGCTATACCAACAAGCATCAACTCGCTATTGCACTAAAATTCTAAAAAAACGGGGGGTAGTCAATTGATAACAAAATACACTTAACTTTTTTGGGACAAATATTTACATATAATTCATTTATTGGTGATTCTATTCTAAAAAAATATAAATAATTAAGAAAAGGGCTGTCACTAATAACAATTTGGCCAAATTAAGGAGGCAAATTATGAAAAGAAACATTATGCTTGTTATAGTGTTAATGATTTCATTAGTTTTTTTATAGCAAATTGTGAAAAGAACCTTACCGAACCAGACGAAACTCAAATGAAAGAGGAACAATCTCCTTACAGTCTTGAAAAATCTACAGGAGAATTCCAGATACTAATTGGAAAAAATGGTTACCTTCTGGAAACAGATAAAACAGTGGAAGAAAGGAGAAAAGAAATTAGGGATTTATCTGAGGATCCTGGAAAGTGGGAAATCCCTATGGAACTCAAGGAATTTGTGCCACCAAGAGGCTATAAGATTCCAGGCCCAGATGAAATTAAAAATATAAAACGTTTAAGCCCGGAGGATTGCGAAAAATACAATATGGCATCTCAGTCAGAATTAGAAGAAATGCTACTTAAAGAAGGTAATAGGGTACAAGTAGAGATAGGTGGAAACGGTTCTTCAGTTCTAGGAAAAACTCTTGGTCAGGATGTACTCGATCCTCTTCCTATAACCCTCTATTTTGATGTCGGTGTCGATAAAGGTTTTGACTTTATTCATTTCCACGATTTAGTCAGGGGTTGGGGTGGCTCTGCGGCCCAATTGAACAATAGTCCTAAAATTATTGACTATATGGATGTTTACGGTACACTTTTCTGGTGGAATGCAGGGTGGTTACCGATGTCTGATTTTGGTGCCGGTGCTACCAACATATCTTCTATTTATTCTGAAAGCGGAGCTTGGTCCTATCCAATGCAGGATGATTATTTCTGGTTTGACAATGGTACCCATTATTTTTCTGAGAATTATTATGGTGGTGTGGCCAACTTTGAAGGCTATTCTGTTTGTTCACCAATTAAAATTTAAACTTCATTATTAATTTAGATGATAGCCCTTTCTCAAATATAACCTTATAAGAAAGATAAAATCAATGGAGTAAGTGCCATGAAGTTTGAGTTCATTATAATCTTTTTAATTCTCAAGTTTTTATCAATTACTG
This sequence comes from uncultured bacterium, assembly GCA_964605705.1. Classification (GTDB taxonomy): domain Bacteria; phylum Fidelibacterota; class UBA2242; order UBA2242; family UBA2242; genus CAZSDW01. The sequence goes on along the minus strand of CAZSDW010000035.1, from coordinate 4,560 downwards.
TATTTGCCGGTGAATGGTCTGATCCTGTGTTGATTTGGGATGGAACAACCGAATTTGGTGATATGAATTTTGATAAAAACGATCGATTACATTTAGTTTTTTCAGGAAAGGAAAATGATACTTTAAAGTATGATATGTTTTATACATTTTACGATGGTGATTCATTCGCTGTGCCAATAAATATATCCAACAGCCAGCGGATATCGGACAAGGCTAAATTAGTTGTTGATAATGATAATGTGATTCATGCAGTTTGGGAGGACCGTTGTGAATTCCGCGCATGTGTTCCCGACCTTTTTTATTCCTATTGTAAGAACGGTAAATGGTCTATACCAATGAACTTTTATCACGGTGACACCTCTTTTACTGATATGCCTGGTTATTTATATATAAGTAATTTGGCCTCGGATAGCAGTAGTCGGGTTCATGTCATGTGGGACTACTCTCTTGATTATTATACATATTTTGAAAACTGTACGCCAGCAGATATTCAAAAAAGCAAAGGTGACATCGGTTACTATCACTATTTATATATTGATAACAAGGATATGCTGAATAGAGTGAGTTGGCATATTGAACTAATTCCTGACTCCTTATCCTTCTATAATGGCTTTTTTTATTATTCGAAAAGTGATAGTACCTGGTCTGACCCGGTGATGGTTTATCAAAATCCAGATAATTTGAGTTCTCATTTTCCTAAAATTATTGGCGATGCGCACGGCAGGCTCCATATTGTATGGCTGGAAGATATCGACGGAAATATCTTCCCTGACCGAGTTTATCACTCATTCTCTGATGACGGCGTATCCTGGACCGAACCATACATTGTTTATAAAAGCGAACAAAACTGCTTTCGATTGGATGTTGCCATGGACAGCCAAAATAAGCTTCATGCTGTTTGGGATCACACTGATCAATACAATTTATTACTTATAGATCATGTTTATTATTCCTCTTTTGATGGAACTTCCTGGTCAGAACCAGAGAGGCTAACGCCTGGAGGAAGAATAATATGCGGCTGGCCACGTATAGCAGTAGATAGTCAGGATTACTTGCACGTGATATGGTCAGGAGCCGATTCAAAGCTCCGTTACAGAACTACCAGACCTTCAACAAATGTTGTATATCAAGAAAGTAGCACTCCTGTATATGATTTCTCTTTGAGTCAGAATTTCCCCAACCCATTTAATACAACTACCAGAATCCGCTTTTCTATACCTTCTTCAGAACAGATTTCACTTGTTATTTATGACATAAGTGGAAAAACAGTCAAAAAGTTACTGGCAGGTATAACACTTTCTCCAGGAATTTATGAAATCATGTGGGATGGCACTGATAGTCAGGGTCAGCGGATTTCCAGCGGTATTTATTTTTATCGACTTCAAGTAGAAAGTTTTACACAAACGAAAAAGACACTTGTTCTTTTTTAACTTATGTTAATTGAGGAGTTTACACTAAGGAGTGAGTATCATGAAGTTTAAGTTCATTAAAATATTATTAATCCTCATGTTTTTATCAACTACTGTCTTTACTGGTCAATGGTCTGTTCCTGCGGTGGTTTGTGATAGGCCAGCCAGTATTGGAGATATGATTTTTGATAAAAATGATCGATTACATTTAGTTTTTTCAGGACAGGTAAATGATACCTCAATATATGATATTTTTTACACATTTTCCGATGGTGATTCATTCGCTATTCCAATAAATTTATCCAATAGCCAAAAGATATCGTACGAAGCTAAATTAGTTGTTGATAATGACAATGTAATTCATGCAGTTTGGGAAGACTATGATGAGAGACAAGCCGACCTTTTTTATTCCTATTATAAGAACGGTAAATGGTCCGTACCAATGAACTTTTGGAACGGCGACACCAGTTATAAATAAGGTTATAATGTAGGATTGGAATATGTTGATAAAGCAA
>CAZSDW010000035.1:0-2626 GCA_964605705.1 uncultured bacterium | reverse complement strand
CTAAACTCCACCACAATAGAAATATTACAATTGAAACTGATTTATTTACATTAACAAATATTGGACCAAATGGAACCATGATTCAAGCTATAAATAATGTAACTACTAATGTACCTTATAGATCGGTTATTGGCGCTGAGAAATCACCAACGTTAATTAGATGGTTATCAGAATTTGAAGATTTAGCCGATGGGGCAACTGAATATGATATGATTGTAAATTATAACGGTATATTAGATTTTTATCATGCAAATGAGGCGGCGTGGGAGGTTTGGTATGAATATTATCATTTATTCTGTAAGCCCTGGCCACATCTTTTCTGTGACCAAGCGAGAATATTTAGAGACCTTAGAGACCTATGGCGAACAGGAATATCAGCTTGGGAGAATATTGATGCCACCTGGGGACAAGCTATAAACTCTTTTCGAATAGAATATTATGTATTAATCCCAACTAAAAATGATGGATTGCTTGGTCCCGAATACTGCAGGTGGAAGCCGGGTGACAGTTATAATGATCAAGTCCACAATTTTTACTATGGTGATATTGGAACTAGTGCAGGTTTTAATCACAGTGAGCTGAGGCGGTACGAAAGAGCGTACACTCAGCCTTACGAGTTCAATGAAGGGGATATTGCACCACCAATGTATCAAGCTGGTCAATGGATGGTTGCACACTATTAAAAGGATTATTCAATGAGTAGGATTAACTTTGTTATTATATTTTTTTTAATATCTATTTATTGTTCTTGCGATTTTCATAAGCCCACAAACAATACGAATTCAGAGGAGCCTTTAAGGCTCCTCTGGAAATATCAATATGGTAGTGCAATAGGATTGGGAATTTATTCACCTCCATTATTAATATGTGATTCTTTAGTATTTATTACCGGGAATGAAAATATTACATGTTTGAAAGTGTGTACTGGTAATGCTAAATGGTGTTCATTTGTTGACGATAAAGTACCCATTCAAAGTGGACAATTACTTTATGATAGTAACAATATTTATGGTGTTCATGTACAAGATTTCAGAGCTTGGGATCTTAATACAGGTTCAGAAGCGTGGAGATATAGTATGCCAGAGGAAGATAGAGGAAAATTGGCTTATTCATATCATTCATTATATGGATCTAAAATATACCTGGCTATTGATAATAAAATGGATATAATTAATTTGTATAATGGAATAGAGTATAGTATAAATGTAAAAGGTAAAATACACAGTGCACTATACAAAAATAATAAAATATATTGTGGACAATATTGGTGGGAAAGATCTGATAGCGGATGTATAGATTTTGGTAGAGTTACCTGTTTTAATGCAGAAACTGGAGATTCACTCTGGGCATTTAATACGGATGGTGCTGGACCAATGTATAGCCCTCTAATTATCGATAATGGGGTATTGTATTTTGGGACAGTTCCGTCAGGAGATATAGGTAATTATCGTTTTTATGCCGTTAATGCAGGGACGGGTGAAAAAATATGGCAAACACACAGTTTTGCCACTTATTATACCATGATTGAAGGAAACTGGATTTATGGTAATGATGGAGGGCGTGTCTTTGCTTTGGATAAAAATACAGGTAATGAATTTTGGCGGACGGAATTAAATGCAGGTGCAGGTACCTTTGAGTTAGTTTATATAGACGGCTACCTTTATCACCCGCACGGAGTAGGACTATATGTTCTTAATGCGGAGACAGGTGAAATTGTACATGTTGAAATGCCGGATGATAGTTCGTATTTCTGGCATGTTGCTGTAAGTTCGGACAGGGTATTTGTGCAGAGTAATCATCATTTATATTGTTATGAGCCTTATCAGTCAAATGATTAAGGTCCAATAATATATTTTTTCTTTAGTGATGGAGAGGATTTGGTTTTTGTAATATAAACAAAGTAAGTTATCTAATACGAATTACTACTCACGCTATTCCATATAAAAGGATGTTGAAGGAGTATATAAAAACTTAACAAAATAATTGATAATTAATTTCGACCAAATGTAAAGTTGAAGGTCTTTCCATTAATGAACTAAGGTGAATATATTTACATTTATTATTAGAGTATTATTTGTTCTATTGCTTATTTATCATTAAATGAGTACATCTAAATTAAACATCAATCACTCTATTGTATTCATTCTCCTACTTTTGATTTTCGGGGTAATCCCCCTTCTATTTTATCCATCCATGATGTGGAGTTATCATGCACCAAAGGAACTCTTCTTCCAATTTGTTTTAATTATAGCAGTAAGTTTTCATCTGATACAGTATATCAACACTGAAAGGATAAAAATACATTTTAACTTTTTAGATGTATTATTCACCGTCAGACCGGTCCTCTTACTCATCTTCTTTTTTTGTTTGAAGCAATATTATACCATTCCGGTTAAAATAGATATTTTGCTCTGTCTGATAGTTTTCTACTGGTTAGTTCAGGTATCTTTCCGAAAAAATACAGATATAATATATCTCCTTAAATCATTCTTATGGGTGCTATTGATTGTCTGTTTAATAGAATCTATTTATGGTCTTTTACAATATTGGCATATTGTTACCTATACAGGTGAAGTTGTCTACAAGTCGGTCATTCTCGGAACAATTGGTAATGCCAACGGCGTTG
>CAZSDW010000034.1:0-29799 GCA_964605705.1 uncultured bacterium | reverse complement strand
AAAAATGGCAATATTCCAATATTCTATTAATATTCTTATCATGTCTCCTGCATAGTTCGTACGGTCAGGATTTGACCCAGATTGTCCGGGGAAAAGTCCTCGATTCGGATACCAAGGCTCCTTTGCCGTATGCGAATATAGTTGTAAGAACAATCGATACGCCTATCGGAGCCACTTCGGATACTGATGGTATATTCCGAATCGACAGGGTTCCGATTGGCAGACATGATCTACAGGTATCCTATATCGGATATGAAACGAAAGTTGTGCCGGAATTATTGATAACATCGGGGAAAGAAGTTGTACTGGAAGTGGAATTGAAAGAGAATATTTTGAAAATGGAAAGCGTTGTAGTTGATGCGTATACCAAAAAAGACAAACCGCTGAATTCCATGTCGACTTTGAGCGCACGTACTTTTTCAGTGGAAGAGGCGCGGCGCTATGCCGGTGGTTTCGACGATCCCGCCAGGCTGGCATCGGCATTTGCCGGGATTACATCCTCCAACCTGCGCGATAACAGTATCGTTGTACGCGGGAATTCACCGAAAGGAATGCTCTGGAGACTGGAAGGTGTCGAGATTCCGAATCCTAACCATTTTGCGAATTTATCGACTTTCGGAGGAGGAGGAATATCAGCATTGAGTGCACTGGTTCTCGGTAATTCCGATTTTTTTACCGGGGCTTTTCCTGCCGAATACGGAAACGCGGTATCCGGCGTATTCGATATTAAACTTCGTTCCGGTAATAATGAAAAACACGAACATGCCTTTCAGCTGGGCACCATGGGTATCGATGTCTCTTCCGAAGGTCCTCTGGGAAAAGATACAAGAGCTTCATATTTATTCAATTACCGGTATTCAACATTCGGCTTGGTCAGATCGGTGTTTCCTGAAGAAGTCAAGGATTTTGCGCCAGTCTATCAGGATTTGTCTTTCAAGATAAATATACCAACCAGGAAATCGGGCGTGTTCTCCTTCTGGGGACTGGCTGCCGATGATTTGGATGATTTCACAGCCGAACAGGACTCCTCGTTATGGGAAATGGATGATGACCGGATGGATTATATCCTCACGGAGCGAATTGGAGCTCTGGGTTTAAACCATCGCTATATTTTTCAAAAAAATGCCTGGTTGAATACATCCCTTGCCGTAACCGGCGATTATATGAAATATGACGTGGAAATACTGGGATTTGATTTGAATCCCTATGATTATGAGTACATCGATGCTCGCAATTATAAATATACCTTTGCGAGTGTCTATAACCGCAAATTCAGCGCAAAACACGCAAACCGAACCGGATTCATGGTAGATAATATGCATTACAACACCGTTCTGAAATACGCCCCGGTTTACGATGAAGGACTGATCAGCGTGGCTGATGAAAAGGATGCCTCGAATCTGGTCCAGGCTTTTACCCAGTCAAAATTCAGCATCACGGAACGCTTCCGGGTAAACGCCGGTTTACATGGTCATTACTTTGATCTGAGTAAGGAATTGGTAATGGAACCCAGGCTTGGGTTGACCTGTGATATAGGCAATGTGCAGTCGGTCAGTATAGCCTACGGAAAGCATTCGAGACTGGAACCTCTGACTCTGTACTTTGCCAGGGTGAATGACGGGATCAATATCACTCAACCCAATAAAGACCTGAAAGTATCCAAAGCGCATCACCTGGTTTTAGCGTATGACATCAGCCTGAATCCTAATCTGCGGTTGAAAATCGAACCATACGCGCAATTTTTATATGATGTTCCCGTAATTCCTGACAGTAATTTTTCGGTATTGAGTATGGAAGCCGACTGGTATTTTAATGAAGAACTGATCAATGACGGTACGGGAAAAAATCTGGGCATTGATATCACCCTGGAACGTTTTTTACATAACGGTTATTATTACCTGTTTACGGCATCATTTTTTGACTCAAAGTACAAAGGCGACGACGGGATCGAGCGCAACACCCGCTTCAATACACGCTGGGTATTCAATCTACTCTACGGCAAAGAATGGGTCCTCGGATCGCAGAAAAACAGGATTTTAGGAGTAAACGCCCGGCTGAATTTTTTCGGGGGGAAGCGTGCGACACCTGTCAATATGAGTGAATCTATTCTAGCCGAGGACGTTGTATACGATTATTCACGCTTGTTCGAAGATCAGGAATCCAATCAATATTTTGTGAGTGTGGCACTCAATTACCGGATCAATAAGAAGAACCATACAAGTATATGGTCGCTGCAAATGGCGAATCTGCTCCTGGACAAAGAAAACTATGGTCTGTACTATAATTACAAAACCAAACAGGTTGAACCCTGGGAATTTGCAGTACCGATCCCTAACTTAAGTTACAAGATAGAGTTTTAGTTATTCGTCTGAAAAGAATTGAAAAATACATAATTTACACTGCCGGTGAGTGGGGCTTTTACATGTATAAGATAAATGGAGCAAGCATCAGCAGGGACGAGATAAAATGACCATCACACTGCGAAAACATGAAATTCCAATTGCATATTCAATGATAGAAACGGCAAGAAGAATTCGACCTCGCAGAGATGGAAGTCATCTATTTCAGCAATACTTTCTATACTGGACAGCATTTAATAACATTTACACTACGATTGCCCACCGGAAAGGGATTAGGATAAAGATTAAAAAAAACGATGATGGCTCAATTATTACAATTGCTAATGGACATGTAAATGTTCCTGAAGTAGTATTAGTAAGCGAAAAAGACCAAATTCATCTTGCTTTACAAGAATTTGACAATGATCTAATCCATACATTGATTTGTCATAAAGGAACTGAATATTTTATCAATCGATTTCCCTATTGGCAGGGGAAACAAATCAAATATGATGCCCTCGGGCAAAAAGTAAATGGCGTTATCAATATTAGTTATACCAGTGACAGTCAATACCCTATTTGGAGTCCGATCGACATCCAGTATTATAAAGAATATTTGGAAAATCCTAATAACACTGAAAATAGAGACTTTTTAGCAGGACAAATACTTGATTTGTTATATACTGTTAGAAATAATTTTATGCATGGTAGTAAAGAATTTGATGATTCAAATGATATCAAAGTAATCGAGAATGCTTTACCTATGCTTGAATTAATCGTATTATATTTTATGCAATGACAAACAACTCCAAACGTTCGCATAGAGCCGCTTTGAGCTGCCTGCCTTTCGGGAGCAGGCTTGTGAACTTGAGCTAGATTTGTGAGTTTTCATTTCGTTTTTGAAAAGTGTAAATCAGCGCAGCTCACGCTTTGTTATATATAGGCAAAATCAATGAAAACGAATAAAAGAATAGAGAAAAAAAGTTCCAGGACGGCTGCTTACACATGCATGTGCAGAGCCTCATCATACCTTGAAAAAGATAACTGTTTTAAATCCGGCGATTATATCGCCGTTCAATTGTTACCAAAATTTATAAAATTTCTCACGCAATTAAAGATTCTCAATCTGAAAAGCCGAATATCGCCCAAAGGTATCTATCAGTATGTCATTGCACGAACAAAATATATTGATAGTGTTTTTGAAAATGCGATCAAATGGGGTATCAAACAGGTATTGATTCTGGGAGCAGGATTTGATTCAAGAGCAATCAGATTCTTAAATTCAAACGACAATATTAAAGTCTTTGAGATAGATACACCCCATACTCAGAATGCGAAAATAAAACAATTCGAAAAACGCAAGATTCACATACCGGAAAACAATATTTTTGTGCCCGTAGATTTTGAAAAAGAAGATTTGAAAACAAAGTTAGACGAGAGCAATTTCGACAAAACGGAAAAAACCCTGTTTATATTGGAAGGTTTGACAATGTATCTATCACAAGATACCGTAGCAGAAACATTTCAATTTATTCATGATTATTCCATATCAGGGAGTTTAATTGTTTTTGATTATATTTATGCGTCTGTTTTACGACTGGAACAGAAATATTATGGTGAGAATGATATTTATCAACGAGTTAAAAAAGATAATGAAAAATGGGTTTTTGGAATAGAAGAAGGCGAGATTGAGAATTTCCTGAACAAACTCAACTTCAGCCTGGTCGAACATCTCGATTCAAAGGATATGGAGAACCAATATTTCAAGGACGAATCGGGTTGCATCATAACCAAAGTGAATGGTACTCATTGCCTGGTACTAGCTCAGAGAAATGACTAATCCGATAACAATCACTGATAATCAATATGGAAAGCTGTTATTTGGGAATGATTATACGAGTTTGCAGCGTGCTGATAAATACTGAATGACCATTGACTTACAATTTATAGGAACGTATCATGGTTGATAAAAATTTTACCTGTCTCACCGTTCTTGTTTTGGGATTAATAACCACCGTAATTATTGCTCAGGAACAAGCAGAAAATCAGAACTATTTTCCTACCCAGGTAACCATAAATAACGGAATGGGTTATTATGCCATTCGGGATGAAGTTTTTTCAAAAGAAAAGTATGCGGGCAAAGTTGTTCCATTTGAGATTATCTGGAACCAGGAAAGGGGCAAGTATTTTTGGCAATTTGACATGCTATATAAACAGGGCACGCATCTGGAAAATTATCATACAACAGCAGATGTCAGAGAATTCACAATGTCCTGGGATTATTTATACAAAAGATCTCCAATTGATTTGTTTGGTCGAAGTCTTTCTCTGGCTGTTGGTCCCTCGCCGGAAATGTTTATCCATGTCAGACAGCAAAGAATTGCCGAATTTACCTCTGATCTCTACTCCTTTGCTATGTTAATTTCAATCAGCGCCAATACCAGATTGGTTTATGATCTGTCACCAAAAATAAAAATCGAAAATTTTAACCGGCTAAGTCTCCTGTCTGTCGGTTTACGAATGACTGACTTTCGAAATAATGATAACAATGACAAAATCTATAAGCCCTTGTCAGTCTTTAGTGGGCTCAACTTTAAGAGTGATATCGGAGTACGATACCGTCTCACAGATATGTTTTCGGTTAAAGTAGCCTATTCCATATATATTACGAGAATCAGCGCCTGGGATTATTATTTATCAGCGAATGATAATTTTAATGTTTATATTTCAATTTTGTTTTAAGATATGAATGATGAGAGGAATATACATACCTGTAATACTATATTTGTTGCTCAGTGGCTCATGTTCTGATTTCATTGTTAAGCCGAATGAATCGAATGAAAACGTCGAAGATTTTAATGTTGCCTGGCAAATAATAGATGACGTTTACCCGTTCTTCAAATTTAAAAACATTAATTGGGATAGTCTTTATCCTGTTTATCAAGCCAAAGCCGAAGCTGCCCTGGGGGATGAAATATTCACGGTTTTGCTGGAAATGATTTTTGAATTAAAAGACGCCCATATGGGTATGAAAACGAAGGGCAATGTAATCCCGGTTTACTATCAATCTCCCCGGGCAACCAGAGATCGGGATTCATACAGCCCCTATGTAGTCCGAAAATATTTTAATAAAGAGTTAAAAATAACATCCAATAAAACTATCAATTATGGTTTTATCACAGACGATATAGGATATATCAGAATTGCATCCTTCGATAAAGATACATACGAGATTTATGACGCTATCTCCTATTTCCTGAATACGAAAGGATTAATTATCGATGTGAGAGATAATAGTGGCGGAAGTTCCGATTACGCGGATGACGTGATTTCACGTTTCATCGATAAAAATAAAGTGTCGCCTTTGTCATTTAGGAAAAATATGCAACCATCCAGTTATTCGATTCGACCACAGAATCCTTTTTACGGCAAACCAGTTGTCGTCTTAATGAATGGTGGTACTTTCAGTTCGGCTGAAGGTTTCTGTAAAATAATGGAGGATATTTCTACCGTTACGATGATCGGCGATACGACTGCCGGCGGAAGTGCTAATCCCCAATGGTACAGTCTCCCAAGCGGAACTCAAATCCGGGTATCGACGACCTGTTATTTAAAATATGATGGCAAGCCGGTGGAATGGAATGGAATTTTTCCCGATATCAGAGTTGTACAAACAAAGGCTGATATTGGGGCAGGCAACGATAAACAACTGGAATATGCCATTAACTATCTCAATACGATCGCACCATGAAGGCTTCGCTATCAATTACCAAAACCATCTTTTATCTATTAATGGTCCACACTTACCTTTGAAACGAAACAGCCGGCGAATTTAGCCGTATCAGAAAATGCCTGGTTGTAAAATAGAATTTGATTAATAAATTTAGTATTCGATTTTTAAATATCTGTTCTTTGCTAATCATTTTTTAAGGAGAATCAATAATGAAGTTGCTCCAAGTTATTCACTGCACTCTTTTTGGGATCATTTTTAGCGCTTTGCCTGCAATCGCACAACCATCCGGTGGTCCCTATGGTCCCATTCAGCAAACTTATGAATTGCCCAAGGTAACGGGTAAAATATACTATGTCTCGCCCGATGGACAGTCAGAAGCATCTGGAAAGACACTCGAACAAGCCACAACCCTCGAATCGGCGATTGAGCGGGTAAAGACCGGTGATGCCATTATTCTAAGAGGAGGAGTGTACCGCACCGGGCAGCTGACTTTGAACCAGGGCATAACCGTGCAACCCTATCGAAATGAACAACCGGTTTTAAAGGGAACTTATATCGCCACAGAATGGATAGACCTTAAAAACGGATTATGGGTAACTGCCTGGTCCCACTTATTCCCCGCCAAGCCGGACGACTGGTGGCGGCGTCACAGGGAAGGGAAAAGAACACCGCAATATAAATTCAATAATGATATGGTTTTTGTGGACGGAAAGTTTTTACAAGCCGTCGGTTGGGAAGGTGAAGTCACTGAAAACAGCTATTATATTGACTATGATGCCCGGGAGGTTTACATCGGCGTCAATCCAACAGAGCATCTTGTGGAAATCACCGCATTTGATGTCGCCCTTTTAAGGACTTCCGGCAAATGTCATGGCAAGACCTCGGATGGAAAAGGACCGATTATAAAAGGCATTAGCTTCACCCAGTACGCATACCGTGCCCTCGAGATTGAAGGAACCGATCCAGAAGGACTATCCGATGAAGCCAAGCACGGCAAAGAAGTTATCGGCACCACATTAGAACATTGTACGATCTCCTACTGCTCGCGGGTGGCAGCCTATCTCAGAGGAGATCAATTGACCTTGCGACATTGCAAAGTCAGTGACACCAGTACGGAAGGTATTTACCTCCTGGGTTCCGCTGATGTATTGCTGGAAAAAAATATCTTTATGCGAAATAATATTGAACAAATCACCGGGTATTATCCGGCGGCTGTCAAAATTTTCAATCAATGCTACCGGGTTACCTGCCGTGATAATCTGGTCATCGACCAGCCCAACTCCAACGGTATCTGGTATGACGTCGGTAATGTCGATGGCGTTTTTATCAATAACTGGATTGAAGGTGTCGGTAAAATAGACGGACCTTTCTCGACAACCCAACCCTGGCCCAGCGATAACGGATTCTTTTTTGAAATTTCCAAAGGCGTAATTTGTGCCGGAAACGTCTTTGTCAACTGTGATCATGGTCTCTGGATTCTGAACAGTTCAAATGCTCAAATCTATCAGAACACGTTCATAAACAGCACTGCCTGTATCGGGCGAACAGCCAGAAGCGCCGCCAATGATAATTTCGGCTGGCATTCCAGTACCGGACCGGATGTGGATAAACGGGATGGACACATTTTTGTAAATAATCTGCTGACCGGTGATGAAAATTTCGATCGTCCGTTACTCTTTGTCTGGCAACCGCCGTCAATATGCGAACGGGTTAATAATCCACAGTTGAAACAACTCGATTACAATATCTATGTACGCGGGAAAGAGACCACATCCTATCCGTTAATTATGTGGAGCCCGGCAAATAACGACGAATGCCAGGTTTCATTTAATTCATTGGATGGATTGCGCCGGATCCATCCGGAATTCGCAGCTAATAGTCGCTACCTTGCCAATTACCATGGTCCCTTATTCAAAAGTCCTCTGCTGGGCAATTATCAATTATTGCAGGCTTTTCCGGAATCCGAATCAGCAACTCAATTACCGTCTGAAATCGCGAAACTGCTCGGTCAATCCAAAAAGTTCATTGGAGCCTATCCGCCTATTCGCTGAGATTGTCTATCAAATATTTCTAACGATAAAATGACATTGTTATTTGAGTCAAAAATCAGTTTCAATATAAGCTTTAATTCAATTTTCAAAAACTATAACTTTCACCAATAAGCAACCTGACAGGATACAAAAAAGGAATTTATTATGAGGTGTTCATCTCTTACTTTTTATATTTGTTGTTCATTAGCATTAATATCCGCTTGTAGTTCTTCAGATAGAAACCGAGCAGGTACAGAATCAACGGTGCCCGAATTTAGATTGATCAGGCTTCATTATGAAAATGCTAGTGGTGAAAAGGGACTGACTACATTCGATTATAACAGAGATGGAAATCCAGGTACCGCCATCTGGGAACTGCTGGACGGCAGCCGCAATTCGCTGAATTTTTTAAGCTATAATAAAGCCGGAAATCTCATAAAAAAATACCGTGAATTTTCCGATAGTCTGACCTCCACTCAGCTATACGAATACAATGAACAATGCCAGTTGATAAAAGAAAGTTATCAGCGCTCCAACGGCAGAACCGGCATGACGAACTATGAATACGACGATAGCGGGCACTTATCTATCGCCGACTGTCAGGGTTTGAATGGCTGGTTTTTCGGCAGGATTACTTATCACTATGATGAAACCGGAAAAAAGCTATCGGCGACGATTGATCAAAAAGGAGTCCCTGCCGGTTCTATATCCTATACCTATGATGATCATGGAAACCTTATCCGGGAATATTGGAATTTTTCAGCCGGGTGGAGCCAGACCTTTATCTATGAATATGAAGAGATGCCGCAACAACCGCCCAAATTCTACCGTAGTTCAAATGTGTATATATCTCAACAGAATAAGTATCGGCTAATCAGGGAAGCCTATGATTATTCCAACAAAATCGGCGGTCCTTCTTATTATCATTACGACGAAACGGGGAAATTGACGAATAAACGTTTTGAACGCTCCGATGGGCTCTGGACAGAAACGAACTTTTTATATAACACTCACGGATTTCTGACCAAGTCCTATCGAAAATATTCCAATGGCATGACGGCTGTTTTTACTTATTTTTTCGATAATAATGGCAATCTCACCAATAGAACTTTTGTCCGCACTGATGGCGCCAGAGGCAGTGAATTTTATGAATACGATAAAAACTCAAAATTGATCCATGCTGCCCTGATTAATTTTGACGCCTGGCTCAATGGTACTATTTCATACAAACATGATCAGGATGGCAATCTAAAAGTTGGATATTTCAAGAGCACCAGTGGTCCCGGAGCGAAAATTTATTTCAGTTATGACAAACACCGGAATTTGACAAAAGTGCATTGGGACTTTAACCTGAATATTACCCAAACCTATATCTTTGAGTACGAACAATTTTAAAAATGAGGAGATACAAAAATGAAACCATCAGCATTTGCTCTGCTCATTGTGTTTATTTATTTCAGTTGCACTGTTCTGTCCGTATATTTAAGTCACGATTTTACAAATCGAAGATAGCGCAACCATAATACTTAAAATTGAGGAGGCATGGTGCGGATTAGAGCCCGATCCAAGGAGTGATATCAGAATCTACAATGCCCTGCAATCGGCTGTAGTGTTAATTGATTAGCTAATCTTCTTACCATTCGCCAAATCCCTGATGATTGGTGTAAAAGCCATCTCGGAGTTTGGCGATTTTTATATCTGGATATCATCCTACTTTTGGATGGAAATCAAACCGGATTAGTCATAAGAATTTCCGGTTATGTCGTTATTTTTAACAAGGATTTTAAGCTGCCTGAATGATATATTATAACCGTAATTAAGCGAAAAACCAGGTAAGGGAAAAAATGAAAATACTATTTATCGGCGGCACCGGCATTATCAGCTCCGCCTGCTCTCAATTAGCTATAGATCGCGGTTTTGAGTTGGTTTTACTCAATCGTGGCAAAAGCATCCGCCCCATTCCGAAAGGCGCTCAAGTACTGACTGGCGATATCCGTGATACGGCATCAGCGCAAGCGGCTCTGGGCAATTCGAAATTTGACGCGGTGGTTGACTGGATTGCATTCACAACCGACCACATTAAAGCAGATATCGAGCTGTTTCGGGATCGCACTGATCAATACATCTTTATCAGTTCCGCCTCGGCGTACCAGACACCACCGGTCAATTTACCGGTCACCGAATCGACTCCTCTTGCTAATCCAATCTGGGAATATTCCCGCAACAAAATCGCCTGTGAAGAACTTCTGGTAAAAACCTACCGGGAAGCACAATTTCCCTTTACCATCGTCCGCCCGTCCCACACCTATGACAAAACACTCTTGCCCATGCACGGCGGCTATACCATTGTGGACCGGATGCGTAAAGGACAGAAAGTCGTTGTCCATGGCGACGGCAGTTCGCTCTGGGTAATGACGCATCATCGCGATTTTGCCAAAGGTCTTGTCGGACTGCTGGGAAATAACCGGGCAATCGGGGATATTTTTCACATCACTTCTGATGAATTGTTAACCTGGAACCAGATATTCGATATTGTCGCCAGGGCTGCCGGCACAACTGCCGATATCGTTCATATTCCCTCGGATGTGATCGCGCGATACGATTCCGAGTGGGGCGACAGTCTGCTGGGCGATAAAACTCACAGTATAATTTTTGATAACAGTAAAATTCGCCGGGTTGTCCCGGATTTCATGGCAACGATTCCTTTCAAACAAGGCGCTGAAGAGATCATTCATTGGTACGATGCCAATCCGAACCAGCAAATCATTGACCAAGCCCTGAATGCAACTATTGATAAAATGATCAAAAACTATACTGCTCGTTAATCAAAAAATTGTAAATTACCAGGGGATAATTAATCAAAAACATCATTTGGGATGGCATATGAAATCACTCAAAAAATATCGATTTTCAGTATCCGTAATAATCGTTTGCCTGATAGTGTTTATATCCGGCGTTACCGCCCTGTCAGACGATTCGACAGCCGTTGAAAAACATGGTTTGCTGACCGTCAGCGGCAACAGGATTGTTGATGAACATGGAAATCCCGTCGTATTGCGGGGAATGAGTCTTTACTGGAGTCAATGGTGCGGCAAATATTATAATGCCGATTGTATCGAATGGCTGAAGGAAGACTGGCAATGTACGGTCGTCAGAGCCTCGATGGGCATCGAGGGTGGAGGCTACCTGACCAATCCAACTGCTGAAAAAGCCAAGATAAAAACCGTCATCAACGCCTGTATCGATCAGGGTATCTATGTCCTGGTTGACTGGCACGATCACAACGCACACAACCACCAGGAACAGGCAATCGAATTCTTTGAAGAGATTGCCGAAGAATATGGCGATTACCCAAATATAATCTATGAAATATTCAATGAACCCCAGCAAATCGACTGGGCAACCGTTATTAAACCTTACTCCAACGCCGTCATCGATGCGATCCGGGCAATCGATCCGGACAATCTGATCGTTGCCGGAACTCGTACCTGGTCCCAGGATGTGGACGTTGCATCCCGTGATCCGTTGACTCGGAATAACATTGCCTATGCGCTGCACTACTACGCGGCTTATCAGTATCATAAGCAGGCAATGCGCAATAAGGCGTTAACGGCTTTAAACAACGGTATCGCCCTCTTTGTAACTGAGTTTGGCACTGTTTTGAATACCGGTGACGGTCCGATCGATTCCGCTGAAACCAAAATCTGGATGAATTTCATGGAATACCATCAGATCAGCTGGTGCAACTGGTCGTTGTCTGATATCGACGAAAGCTCTGCAGCATTGAAACCGGGCGCCAATGCGCTGGGCGGCTGGGCAATCGATACAACCATAATTTCCAAGTCCGGCAGGCTGATCCGAAATTATATTATCAACGGCAATACCGGTCAGACCAATGACATCGCAGAAAGTCAAATTGCACCCGCGGAATTCCGGCTAAATCAGAACTATCCCAATCCTTTTAATCCGTCCACGCAGATCAGTTTTTACCTGCCCGAGAATGCCGGGGTTTTTCTAACCGTGTATAATATCAACGGACAGCTAATCAGAAAACTCGAAAGCAGCCAGCTGTCTGCCGGAAATTATCTTGTCACCTGGAGTGGCGAATCCGATGCCGGGCACCGGGTTGCAAATGGTGTCTATATCATAAAACTGACCGCATTGACAGAAGATCGCAGCTATACTGATTCCAAAAAAATGTTAATGCTGGAATAATTCAAAGTAACAAATGGCATCCAAATCAATAACTCACTGGGAGATGGCATGCACAAAATATCAGCTCTCACTATTTTTCTTAGCGTCGGAATGATTATTAATCCAGTTACTCAATCTCAGCTAAACGGTCAATTAATCGAGGGTGAAAAGGACGCTTTTCAACCGCTTTCGTATGAAGAAGCCAGTCAACTGGCGGACTCGGTTGTGGCGCAGATGACCCTGGCGGAAAAAATTGCCATGGTCGGTGGTGATAAGCACTTTTTTATCCGGGCGTTACCGCGCCTGAATCTGACCGAAGTCTATATGGCAGATGCGACCCAGGGCGTACACTTGAGGGAAAGCTTTCGCGACGTCGATCTCTCTGCCTATCAGCTGGAAAAATCCACCGCATTCCCGGCACCCATTTTACTCGCTTCCACCTGGAACAGCAAACTCGCCTATCAATATGCTAAAGCGGTCGGTGAAGAATGCCGGGCTGGCGGCATTGGCGTACTACTCGGACCCGGCATGAATGCCTACCGACAAGCCCAATGCGGGCGTAATTTCGAATATTTTGGCGAAGATCCCTTCCTCGCTGCTTCCATGATATATAAATATGTTAAAGGAGTTCAAAGTACCGGCACCGTGGCAACACTCAAACATTTCGTCGCCAACAACACCGACTATTACCGTCGTAAAAGTAACAGCGTCGTCGATGAACGTACCCTGCATGAAATCTACCTGCCCGCTTTCAAAGCTGGCGTGGATGCCGGCGCTAAAGCCGTCATGACATCCTATAATCTGGTCAATGGCGAATGGTGCGGACAGAGTGAGTATGTTATCAATGATCTGTTAAGAAAACAACTGGGATTCCGATGGCTGGCAATGACCGACTGGTGGTCCGTCGATGACGGCGAAAAACTGGCAAAATCCGGTCAGGACCTGGAAATGCCCTTCACCGTTGCCTTGAAAGATGCTCAAAAACTCATCGACGAAGGCAGAGTAACTGTTGAAGATATCGATCGTATGGCAACAAGCGTTATTCGGACCTGTTTTGCCATGCGGTTATATGATAGAAAAAGTGACTCCTGCTACCTTGATAAGTTTGATGAACACGAAGAGATTGCTCTCCAGACCGCCAGAGAAGGAATTATATTACTGAAAAATGATAACAATATTCTCCCAATTAAAAAGGATGTTCAGAAAATTCTACTGACCGGCGATTGGGTTAAAAAACTTGCCTTTGGCGGTGGCGCTGCCAGGGTTGAAGGCTATCATAACCGGATGATGCTGGATGAATTGAAAACCATTTTCGGTGATCGTTTAACCTATGCCAAAAATCCATCACCGCGTCAGATCAGATCGGCTGATGTCGTTCTTTGCAATATCGGCACCTATGACAGCGAAGGCTGGGACAGACCCTTTGAGCTGCCAGCCAACCAGGAGCGAAAAGTCCAGAGATGTGTGGAGAACAATCCCAATACGGTCGTCATCGTGACAACCGGCAGCGGCATTCGTATGACCGACTGGAATGATAACGCCGCCGCAATTCTCTACGCCTGGTATGGTGGACAGACCGGCAACCGGGCTCTGGCTGAAATCATCTCCGGCAAGACCAGTCCCTCGGGAAAATTACCCATTTCGATTGAGAAGGACTTCGAGGATTCACCGGGTTTCGGCTATCTTCCCAAAGGCGAAACATTATATTATGACTGGGATGGAGAAGGTGAAAAAGCCCATCCGGTGTTTGATATAGAATACAAAGAAACCGTCTTCACCGGCTATCGATGGTACGATAAAAAACAGATCGAACCGCTCTATCCTTTTGGGCATGGATTAAGCTATAGCAATTTTGAGTACAGTGACCTTCGGATTGACAAAGATACTTTCACGGAAGCAGACACTCTCACCGTCACTTTTACTGTAAAAAACAGCAGTGCCGTCAAGGGTCAGGAAACAGCCCAATTGTATATTCAGGATACGGAGTGTTCCTTCCCTCGCCCGCTGAAAGAGCTTAAAGGATTTAAAAAAGTGGAACTTGAACCGGGACAATCGGATACAGTTTCGATCAAATTATGTAAAAAAGCATTCTCCTTCTGGAATCCGGAAACTGAGGACTGGTTTGCAGAAAGCGGTCAATTCAAAATATTCGTTGGGACTTCTTCCAGAGATATCCGCCTGGAAAAGTCCATTGAATTACAATAAATAATCATGAGGCTTATCAAATGAAAACCAGATCGCTGACTTTGATTAGTATCCTTACTTTTACAATTAACATGAATGCCCAGACCAATCTGGCTGTCACAGAGTTCAGAGAGATTGGCATCAGCAAAGATGAAGCAACCGTACTGACCGAGAGATTGCGCACCGAATTGTTTCAGACCAATCAATTTAAAATCATCGAACGGGAGATGATGAATGAGGTTCTCAATGAACAGGGCTTTCAGCAATCCGGTTGCGTTTCCGATGAATGTATTGTTGAAATCGGCAGAATCGTCGGGGTAGAGCAGATTGTCGGCGGCAGTATCAGTAAAATTGCCGATATCTATTCCGTGACCGCCAAAATTGTCAGCGTCGAAACCGGCGAGGTTTTAAAAATCGCTACCTACGATTGCGAATGTCCGATTGACAATCTGCTGAAATCCGGGATGCAGACGGTTGCATTGAAATTGATTGGACAATCTGCTCCTGCAACAGTAACTGTTATGGTAGATAGTCCCTCCCCGGCAAAATCCAATGCTGTACCGGTAAGTCCCAAAGGCGTAAACAGTGAAAAAGTCGTAGAAAAAATATCGATGTTCCCATTTCAAATAGCGCTTTTTCCACCATTTCAATTGGTGGACCCTTCAATCTCGATCTATGGGCTGCGAATAAATCTATTCTATGGAAAAAACAAACTCATCAATGGACTGGATGTGGGAATTGTAAACGATGTAAAATTAAAAATGAGAGGTCTGCAGGCAGGTGTCGTCAATAAATCCGATTATGTCTGGGGTTTACAGACAGGCGTGGTCTGTCTCAGCCGGGAAACCAATTTTGCGCAGATCAGCGTTTACAATCAGAGTGAAAAAGTGACCGGAACCCAGATTGGTGTCATTAATATTACCGACACACTTGTCGGTGCCCAAATCGGGTTGATCAACATTGTCAAAAAATCAAAAGGACCAAAATTCCTACCGATTATTAATATAGGTTTCTAAACATACGGCAATTGTTAAAAAATATTCAAAACAGGTGAATACATGAGAAAGATACTATCCTGGTTGTTCATCTTGTTAATCCTATTTGGAATGATCTGCTGCCGCAAAAACAAAATCCGGACAATTTCTTCTCCGGACGGACATATAACAATTTCCTTTCAAATAGACCAGGGCAAACCATTTTATTCTATTCAGTATAAGCACAATGCACTTCTCTCAAAATCCCGCCTGGGTTTTCACTTTAAAGACGCACCTGGTCTGTCGGAAAATCTGCACATCATGACTGTCAAATCCTCCGAATTCGATGAAACCTGGATTCAGCCCTGGGGTGAAGTAAAGGATATTCGCAATCACTACAATGAAATGAAGATATGCCTTCAGGAAAAGTCCGAACCCTTTCGAAAAATAAACCTGGTTTTCAGAGCTTTTAATGACGGTGTCGGATTTCGCTATGAACTGCCTGAGCAGGAAAACCTGAAGGATTTTCAGATCATGGATGAATTAACCGAATTCAATTTTACCGCCGATCATGATTGCTGGTGGATTGGCGCCTACCAGGGTAATCGTTATGAATTCCTCTTCAATAAATCCAGACTCAGCGAAATCGATACGGTCCATACTCCCTTTACCCTGAAAACCAAAGACGGGCTTTATCTATCGGTTCACGAAGCCGCGCTGACCAATTATTCCAGCATGGCATTAGCCCGTTATGATAGTACAAAGTTGACCTGCGATCTCTATCCCTGGTCTGATGGAACCAAAGTTAAAAGTGCGACACCGATGATGACGCCCTGGCGGACGATTCAAATCGCCGAAAAATCCGGTGACCTGATTACATCCTATCTGATTTTAAACCTTAATGAACCATCCAAAATTGACGATACTTCCTGGATCACACCGCAGAAATACGTGGGCATCTGGTGGGAGATGCACCTGGGAAAATCGACCTGGGGCTCAGGTGATAAGCACGGCGCGACGACTGCCAATACCAGGAAATACATCGATTTTGCTGCAAAATACGGCTTTGACGGCGTGCTGGTGGAAGGCTGGAATACGGGTTGGGACGGCGATTGGGTCAGAGATGGTCAACTGTTCAATTTCACCCAAACTCACCCGGATTTCGATATCGATGAATTATCCAAATACGCTGCTGAAAAAGGTGTCAGAATTATTGGACATCATGAGACTGGCGCCGCGGTGATGAATTATGAGAAACAGCTGGAAGACGCCTTCAAGTTCTGTAATAAATACGGCATCAACACCGTTAAAACCGGTTATGTTGGTCACGGGCAGACCATCAAGCGCATCGATGAAAACGGCAATATTCAGAAAGAATGGCACCACGGACAATATATGGTCAGGCATTATCGCAAAGTCGTCGAAACCGCTGCCAAATATCACATCATGCTGGATGTTCACGAACCGATCAAAGACACCGGTATCCGGCGTACTTATCCCAACATGATGACCCGCGAAGGCGCCCGGGGAATGGAGTACGACGCCTGGAGTCCCGATGGCGGCAATCCGCCTGATTATATGACTATTCTCCCTTTTACCCGCCTGCTGAGCGGACCAATGGATTTTACACCGGGTATTGTCGATCTGTTCTATGATAAGTATAAGCCTGATAATCGAGTCAATGCGACATTGGCAAAAATGCTCGCTTATTATGTGATTATTTACAGTCCCCTGCATATGGCGGCTGACTTCCCGGAAAATTATGAAAAGCAGCTGGATGCGTTCCAGTTCATCCGCGATGTCCCGGTTGATTGGGCAGAGACAAGAGTTCTGAATGCCGAAATTGGCGATTACTTGACGATTGCCCGTAAGGACCGTAACTCCGCTGACTGGTATCTCGGTAGTATCACCGATGAAAACGAACGGATATTGAAAATCAAACTGGACTTTCTGGATTCAAGTAAATCGTATATTGCCGAAATTTATGAAGATGCTGCAGACGCCGATTGGAAAAACAATCCCCTAGCGATCAGGATTTATAAAAAAGCACTTCTCTCAAAAAGAAGTAGGATGAATTTAATCCTGGCGCCCGGTGGCGGTACGGCGATTCGCTTTCGACAAATGTCTGAAGAAGAAATTTCCGATTATTATTGAATTTTAACATTACAGATAGATCGTCGATAATAAAACTGTCCACCATAATCGCCATAATCAAAATTAGAAGACTATATGACCGGAAAGGAAAGAATATTAACTTGTCTGGATGGCATAAAACCCGATCGGGTTCCGCTCTATATTCACACTATCAATGAAGTTACTATCAAGGGAATCGTGAAGCTAATGGATCACCCGACAACACTTCCGGAGAAAAATTTAATTTACGATATGAATGAACAGGAGTTGATGAGATTACTCGATGCGTTTTTTGCAATTCATGAATATTATGAAATCGATGGTCTTACCGCTTTCGATTTGTTAAATGATAAGCCGATCGATGATGAGCATGTTATTGACCAATTCGGAGCTACCTATAAGAAAAGCATTTACGGTCTTCCCATTCCAGCCAGGCATCCCGTTAAGGAGGAAAGCGATTTAGATCATTATATACCACCAGCACCGGCAATGCAGGAGCTGCAGCTCTTACACGCCGCTGTACAACGTTTCAAGGGAGCTATTGCATCGCCATGTTTGAAGCCACTAAAAAGTACGGTGCGTATCAGTAGAGAACTTTTTTAGAATCAATAAAAACGAAATTACGGATTGACCGGATCGTTGTAACCAACAATGATCCGCTTTTTTGTCTTCAGCGCCTCGTGTTTCACAGCGGCTGGCGTTTCAGAACGGTTGAGAAGTGTTTCGCAGGTATCAGTAATATCACTCCGGTTATAACTGAACGCATACCAGCCCATCGCTTCCAGGACGACAATCCGCAGCTCGGCATTTTCCGCTTCATTCAATGCCAGTGCTATCAAAACCGGCAAAGCTTCCTGAAACTGGTAGTTCCGCAACATCCTGGCAGCATTAATGCGTTTTTTCAGTGTCAGGCTGTCCGTTGTCAATTCCGGGATGAGTTCCTCCTGTAACCGGGCGGTAGAGCGCCGAAAGGATTGTTCCATTCTGATCAGGAAAGCATTGTTTGCCGTCAATTCAGGCAGTTGCTGGATCGCTTTTTCAAAATAGGGATAAACCTGACCGGGACCAATTTTTTCAATCGCCGACTTTGCCGTATATGAGACCCGCGTCGACGGATCGGAAATCACGGTATTCACCAGCACCGGCAGATAGTCTTCCCTGCCAACCACTCCCATCCATTGCGCTGAAAAGCGCCGGATTAATTCGTAGGGATCATTTATCGACTTCAATAATATATCCTCAAAACCGGTCGAACGGAGCGTCGCCAGGCATTTTAAAACACTCAGACGAACGATAAATGACGGATCGTTATGATACATCTCGATTAACCGGATTTCAAAATCGGCGCCTTTCAGCCTGAATACTTCGCGAACCGCCAGAGAACGCAGAGACTCGACATCGCTTTTCAGTAATTTTTCCCAAAATCGGACATTATCCTTTTTCTGCTGAACGATTACAGACCAGTCAGCTTCCTGCGGATTTTTAAACCGAAATGTGGGGTCGCCGATGATATGGTTTTCCAGATAATTGCAGCCCTGGTGCCACTGCCCAATACGGATATTGTAGTTGAGTAATCCCAGACCTTCATCCGCCCATAAATCCTGTTTGACATTCACCGAATTGGCGACACCGGCGATGACACTTCCATCCCCGAATACATATGCACCAGCGATATATTGATCCTGCTGGAATGAGCCATTAAAACATTCATCAAAAATGATAAATTCTGCGCCGGGCTTGAACCGGTTGACATCACTGATATCCATATCAAGATTGGCGGAATAAATGGAATCCGCTGCCATGACCGAGTCCTCAAACGCCCCTTCAAACCAATCTTCAGGCAATCCATAATTTTCAATATAATACACCTTGGCATCCTCAATTGATTGCTTTCTGCGCTGCGCCTGCCGGAGTTTACTGCGTATAAACATTTTGATCGCAGCGACGTTCTGATCGATGCTGGATGCTTCCGGATATCCCGCCAGGTATTGTGCTTCCACCCCACCGTGAGCATGAAATATCGCCATATCCAGTTCCGGTTGTTGCAGTG
Source organism: uncultured bacterium (assembly GCA_964605705.1). Classification (GTDB taxonomy): domain Bacteria; phylum Fidelibacterota; class UBA2242; order UBA2242; family UBA2242; genus CAZSDW01. Next base: position 10,162 of record CAZSDW010000034.1, on the reverse strand, counting down.
CATTGATAATAATCGTCTTCATGTCATCGGACATGGAGTGTTCCAGCGATGTAAACGTCCCACCGAAAACAAAGAGCTGCGGAAACTGCTCCCGCAGAGCAAGGGCTTCTCCTTCCCAGGAGCTGAGCGACTCGGAATTATAGCCATGCCCGGAATAGCGCAGCAGCTGATCCAGCACCTGCTGTTCACGTTTTTGAGCCGCGATCCGGGTGAGATATTTATCCAATTGGATATATTTTTCATCACCAGGAAATGGCGGGCGAATCCGGGCAGAGTAAATATCCCGCTCAATTTTCTGAGTAGATTCGGCTGTCAGTGAATAGTAATACAATAGCGGATTGCTCGTATCCTGTTCAATAAATTGGAATTGCAGGTCGAAATCATCGTAGAATCGATCCGACGGAATCGATGAGCGTTTAAAAGGAAAACGCTCCTGATCCATCTTGAATGCCGACGCCATATGCTGGGCATCCCGGATCATCGGGATCGGAATATCGCCGACAAAGACGATCCCCTCCAGCCTGGAGTCCTGAGTTTTTAATGTAGTAATTTCCTTCCGCAACTGGTCAGGACTTTTCCAATCATCAATCAGAATGTATGCTGATAAACCGTCGGCTTCGATGGCATCACGATAAGCGGTGACAGCGTTTTTAACTTTGCTAAATGATATCCGATCAATGATAATCGCAAAAGATGATGGATAATTAAGTTGTGGAGAAACCAGCTCCGGCTGGGCACTTAGTACTGTGAATACAATTATGGTTAAAAGAAAAATGTATTGTAAGGATTTCATAAAATTTCCTGTTCACTAAAAATTGTCAAGCAGATTCTCAATTACAAAATTCAGATTCAACTGTTCCCGGCTGCCGTTACCAAAATATTCCGAGTTTTCCGGCATCATCCGCAGATATTCCAGCATCAGGCTGTAGCGCTGCTTCTTTCCAAAAGACAATGTTTCGGCAAACCGATAACTTCTATAATCTGTATGATAATACAATTCATCAATAGCCGTGACCGTCTGATAATAAAATCCGGTTGTTGCCGGCAGATATACTTCGCCCTCCCGGGCACTATATACATCACTGCCGAAGCTGCAACGAAAAGCGCAAAAAATCTGCTCCGGTAATTCAATCCCGACCTGCATACGCCAGAGCGTCCCCGGAAAATAATCCAGAATGCCGTTGAAATTGTCCACCCGCTTCAATGTTTGTGATGACATTTTTACCGAAGGCGATAATCGAAAACCATTCGCCGTCCCGAACATTATTTCACCGCCGGCACTTAATTTTCGCTCCGTCCCTTCAAAGATTTCCAGTTCAAAGTCAGGGTGTTCAGCCATATGATACCGATACAATCCATCTGACAAAAGAACCACATCGATCCGGGAATTGATATCGAATACAATATCCGTTGAATAACTGACGTAATTATCTTTCCAGCTGCCCTGTTCAATCGGATAAGCACCACCATCGACATTATCCGCAAATGAAAAACCGTAGTTACCGGCGAAATTCAACTGCTCTGCAATAATATTTTGCAGACTGCCATCAACTGAAAATGTCAGACCTTTGATGGTATAGAGCCGTTCTTCGCTGGTCTCTCCCCTGAAAATCAACGGTACATCCAGACCACGCGGTTTGAAAAAAATCGGCGTCTTTTCCTGGTCAAGACTGTATTTCCAGGTTCTCATCGATTCCTGCATATTGGAATATTTCAGCATCATACCAAACCGGGCATCACCGGATGTAATCATTCCCAAACTGCCTGCGACCATCAAATCCCGATGGCTGTCCTGAGGTCGCGGAAAAATATCTTTATACGATTCATCCACATTATAGAAAACCGACAAACCGCCAAAGAGGTGGTCAGAGATTAATTCACGAGAAACTTCAACATTCCAGATTAATCCATTCAGCTGCCAGGATCCAGTTGAACTGTCAGCCAGGACAAACGGCATCCCGCTGTAAGGTTGGCGGTTTTGGGACCACATTTTTCCCGCGACGCTTTGTGTTCGATAGGCAAAGCTGCCGGAAAACAGAGTTTTTTCACCCAGTAGCTTGGTACCATACGCCGTCCAGTAAGTATCGCTGTTCCGACCGGCTTCCAGCTGCCGGTGAAAATCCCCGGAAATTGAACCGGACTGGCAGGAATACCTGACCAGGGACACCGGTTTGTCCCTGATGATCCATGCCGGATTTAAAGATATCGACGATTGCAGCTGCATACCGGTATGATAATTCAAAGGATCAAACAATGGTTCTGCCGTAACAGTCAAAGTGCCCAGAACAATAAACAGGAGCAACCCGACAGTTTTATTAAAACTCCCTTTTAGTCCGAGAACGTCCATTATAAAATTCTTACTCATCAAATACATATCCTGGCGTCGGGCGATCAAGCACTTGAAAATCGATACTGCTGTTGTTATTATCCATCAGGACCGGCTGATCGCCCCGATAAAAATCAATCCGCCGCTGAATCGACTTATTCATATAAGAATCGAAACCACCGGTTAATCCGCTATCAATTGCAGGTCCCAGGCGCTTGTACTCAACCTCTGCTAAATTGTCACGGTAATCGACACCATCCAGAACCGCCGTTTTTGGAAACAGGATACAGTCAAATTCGCTATAACCATAGGCGTACGGATCTTTGACCTTCAATAAAACAATGGCATCATTAAATACGGAATATAAAAAATCCACCCCATATTTGTGGTGCAATTTGATCATGTTTTCTGTATTCGGCTGGTCAATATCCGGTGGTCCGACATAATATTCAAAATCTGCACTGGAGAGATCGACACTGCTGGGAACGGCTTCGGTGTGATTAATGGCATCCTGGGCGACAATCACAAACTCTCCGGGATTCAAGGGATAATCCTGCCCGCTCCCCGGAAACATATAAGCATGGATTGCATAGATATAATCCTCTTCCGCATGCCCAAAATCCACATTCGCAATAATGATACTGTCAAGATAGACAACTTCATCGGAATTATTATAAATCTCGGTGAATTGATCATGAAAATACTGGGGAAGATTATAGGGTGGTTGCGGTGGCGAACCATTATAATAAATCTCACTGATTACCAGCTGTCCCGAGATCGATGGCGTCACATAGACCGAGGGCGATATAGCGGCATTAAGGATTTCAACATTGATCAACTGTCCGTTCATCGTCCGTTCAACAGATACACCATCCAGGATGACATTGACCCGCTTTGTGACCGAAATATTATAGAGATCAGGCAGTATCTCCGGAAAAGTCGCCACACCGCTCTGGTTACTGCTGGCGTTATAAAGTGTATAATATGAAATTGAATTCATGAAAACCGAAGCGCTGTCCACCAGCTCCGTATCAAAATACTCAAGACTGAATCCACTGGTGTCCTTGACGGTAACATTCAGATCAAATCGCATGGACTCCGGCGGTGTCACGGATTCCTCGCAGCTGTCCAGTAGAAAAAACGCTATTGACAAGAGGAATATAAAACTTGAAAAATGCTTTCTTATCATCATGGATTTCTGTTAAAAAGTTTGTCTATCTTTCCGCTGAACTCCACACCAAAATACAGATCAGGATTCAATTGGATGTAGGATTTAGTCCCGGAAGAGACCCGCTGACGCTGGTAAAGCGGATGATAATTAAAGAAATTATTGACAAAAAATGACAGCTCCGTACCACGCAGGAGCGCCTTACTGACCCGTAGATTAAAGAGCCAGATATTTTTCTGATTCTCAACATTTTTATTATAATCTGCGTATGTCCGCCGGTAATTCTTGTAAAGTGCATCCGCTCTCAGGGGTTCAGAAATTGTCACATACTCACCGCTTGCCGTCAAATAGCCAACGGCTAGAGAATCATCCAGCCCGACGAACCAGTCGCGATCAAACACAACTTGCTGGGCTTCGAGAGTTACCCAGGCTCCGAAATCCTTAATCTTGAACTCCGCCCGGTAGTTAATCAACAGATTATCCGTATGCAAATTGACAACATTCCAGAAAGGGAGGATATAGCGCTGAAGATTGTTATCATAGCGATAGGTATCTGCAATATCGTAGCTTGCTTTGTCACTCCGCGTAAAATTGTACGCCGCTTCTATTCTCAAGCGGATATCCAAAGGAGAAAAAGGGACGGTCTGAACCGACAATTCGATTCCCTGAATTTGACTGGTTTGCGAATTAGCATATCTGGAATAGGTTTCATAAACCGAATCATACATCGCACTGACGGTCATATCCGGCCAGTTCGGGTAGTTATATTTATAATGAAAAATTGAACGGGTGTCCGTGGAGGCAAACCCGCCAAAAATGGAATTACTGTAACCGGTCAATGTAAATCCCAGGTCGCCGACTTTCAGATCGAGGCTGCTCTCACGTTTGATCTGTTGAAAACCTTTCAAATTGGGATTTGACCGATCATAGATATAGGTCGATACAACCACCAGATTGGAGTCAGCGCTGTAAAATCGGTTGATATCATCGATATCAATATAAATTTTATTGGGATAGATCATGCTCAGGGGAGGCGCTTTTGAGGTGCTACCATAACCGGTGCGCAGTTGGGCATTTTCACTGAATTTTAGGACCAGGTTCATCCGGGGATTGAAAAACCGCCCGTGATTGCACGGTAAAAAACCGCTTCCTGATCCGTATTGTTCCAGTCGGGCACCAAGATTCAGTTGATAATCAATTCCCAGGCGCCCGCTGATTTCATCCTCAAAATAAAAGCTCCCAATCTTCAGTTCCGGTATTTCATCATAGGAACGCGGGCGTTCACGAAAAAGCGAATTAATATTCGGGGGCGCCCCGGGATCATAAATCCGTCCCTGACCATTATTGCCTTCGAGACGGTAACTGATACCACTTAAAATTTTATGCCCCATATTGAGCAACAAAAACTGGTTACTGTATTCGAGATTTGCAAAGTGATTATATGCCCGTCCCTTTACCCAGAGTTTGCTGATATAGCTCTGGACGTACATTCCCTCCTGAGTACCTTCGGTCAAACGATCTGAAATATAGGTGTTGTCCGCTGAAATCAGTTTTTTATAATAGGAGTTCTGCCGATCGACATTAAACGAGTAGTTCAAATCCAAACGCTGATTCGTTGCCAAAATAAACTGGCTGTTATGATTGTAGCGCAGGATATAATCGCGATTATACATTTCAGTCAGGTATAGATCACCTTCCCGAAATCCCTGTTCGTCAAACGTACGGGTAAAATAAAACCGGTTCTTCATGAGATAGAGATTTTTAAACAGGTAAGTATCGTGTGATAACTGCCCGGAAACCCGGGTGTAATCATAATCCTCGATGCGGATATCCCGGACACTGTTGGCATAATTCAGATTGTAGGTCAGATACTGCTCAAAGAGTTTAAAGCCGCCACCGACATTTAATTCTTTATTCTGAAGATTGTACTTGTATTTAAAACGGTGATCGGTGCGCTCCGCCTTGGTTTTCACCTTGATAATGCCGGAGGTCAGGTCGCCGTATTTCGCCGAAGGAATTCCCCGAATAACTTCCACCTCGGCAATATTGTCCGCCGGAATCTGGCGCAGGTCAATCCCCGAGTTTTCGGTTGTCCGACTGATGGTCCCGGTATTGACTTTGGTATCGATTTGCATATTGGCATTGTTGGAAATCGGAATATTATCGAGGATTACCTGTGTGCCGAACAGGGCATTGCGATCCGCATCGGTTTCGGTCGAACTGGTACGGATAGATACCTGCTTTTTTTCCTGCAGACCGGGATTGTCAAAACGCTGTCCCGGAACAAGTTTCATGACATCGCTCAGGCTGCTTGCCTGTATATGTTCGATTTCACCGGACAGAATGCGGGTTTTGGTCTCCGCAGAACTCGGCATCAACTGGTTCTCCGCAACGACCACAATCCCGCCAATTTCAAAATATTCAATCTTCAGTTTATAGTTCCTGACCAGGCTCTCACCTGATCGGACCCGAATCGTATCCCGGATAGTCTCATACCCGATAAAGGTCACTTCAACCGTGTAAGTACCGGGTTTTATCGAAATAGAATAGGAACCGTTCACCGCGCTGGCAGCCCCGATATACAGTTCCTTCACCAGGACATTCGCGCCCATCAGGGCCGCACCGTTTTCGTCACGGATGAATCCTTTGATAGTTCCGGACGACGTCGCAGAAAACAGCACCGTTCCCAGCAGTATCATCAAGACCAATAAATAGCAATACTGAAAACGTTTGTTAAACACCGTCGCAAGCCTGGTTTCGTTAGTACAATTGATTAATTAGAAACATTGTCCAAAATTCGGGCTTTTTGTGGAAAACTGAAAATGTTTTCACGCTCATAGGAACTGCCGTCAGACTTGAAAATCTTTAATATCGGCGCACTCAGTTTTTCAGAAATCTGTTCCGGCGTCACCTGGCTGGGATCAAAGAAAATCCGCATAACCGGACGATTGGTAAATTTTGTACACAACCTGACAACGCCATTATATTCAGATACATGGCTGGTGAGATAGCGCAATTCCTGACGAACCGTGTTTTCTTCCGCATCCGGCAAGTCCAGCTCATAGATTTTCAAATCCGCCGGATTATAATTCGAGTAATGATTAAAAACCTGGTTGTAAGCTGCGAAGAACTCAATCCGGAAAGTCGCATAGTCCGTCTCTCCGATAAATTCACCATCGCTCACACATTTGAAATTCACCTTAACCTTGACTTCTTCACCCTTGACAATTTTGATATAGGATTTCTGCTCGATGATATTTCTGATATCCTGGGGAGTTACTCCGTTTTTCTCGATATATATCTTTGCCAGAACCGGTTCCCCGAAATTGGTTTCCAATCCGACAATCTTTGGATTTTTCATCAGCATATGTATCAGATCCAAATTGTCATAGACATCCCAGAGACCATCGACGGGAATTTCGAAAATGGCAATTCGATCCGGCTGCCAATCTTTAAAATCCTGAAGTTTGTATTTGCTGGGTTTGAATACAGCCCGCTTGACATCGCTTTCATTCAGCTTGTCGGCATCATAAAACACAAGAATGCGGTGATCTTTTGCCCAGGTATCCAGACCGACTACTCCGCGAACCCGTTTCATTTTCAGAAACAGGGATCTGGAACTACCGTAACATTTTACCGACCGCAGGTTTTCCATTTCAATTTTTTGAACATTGGGAAGTGTTTCAAAATCGCCCCATCGTTCCGATAGCGTTTTGAATGAGATATTCGCAGCAAAAATAAATCCGATTGCCATCAATCCAAGCAGGATTGCTGGCGGGATATAACTTCTACCCGAATTGTTTAACGCAATACTCCCGTCAATCTTACATTCTTTGACACAGTCCATACAGAGAGTACAATCAGGATGGGTTACCTTTTCGTACTTGTGCACATCGATCCCCTGGGGGCAGCTCTGATCACAAAGACTGCAGCCGGTGCATTTATCCTGTTTTACCGTTACTCTCAAAAGCGGAATTGAATAAAATTTGTACCGGAATATCTCCGTAGCGGCACCAGATGCGCAGAGAGCCAGAATCAGCCAGAGAATATTCAGATCCCAGCCGACCAGACGAATAATGATATAGGCAATTATTATCGGAGCCGTTATTAAAATATTGGTAAAAATGTTACTCAATGCGGAGAGCGGACAGACATATTTGCACCAGAAAAAACGGATAAATACGGAACCGACAACCACTGTCAGAATGGTCAGTAATCCTGCCCAAAGTACAGTATCAACACCAAAACCGGTGACACTGGCAAAATAGGGATCAAATTTTTTACACCAAAGTTCGCTCGATGTCACTGTAAAATAGGCTGTAAAAAACAACAAAACGTACTTGCCGAGACGCAGTATCCGATCGGCTTTTCCTTTCAGAACATAGGATATTTTAAAACGGGCAAACAGTTTGTTCAGCCACTCGGTAACGGTTCCGATCGGGCAAAGATATCCGCAAAAGAGTTTACCGAAGAGGATCACTCCGACCAGCAGCATAATCCCCATAAAGAGCTGATTCTCACTCATGGCACAGGACATCGTCCCCATCCAGAGTTTGCTTCCCAGAGACAAAATCCCGCCGAAAGGGCAGTAGGCTTCAAAATCCGTCGAAAAAGCCTTGTTAAATATTCCAATCAAGATCAGTGTCAGGATTAATCCGAGGATTGCAGCCTGAAACAGGGTTTTTGTTTTGTTGTGTAAAAAACTGCTTTTCATTTTCTCGCCTGTGAAAGATTATAATTGACGATTGAATAAAAGGGGCTGTAATTTTATACAGCCCCTCTTATCATTATTAAACACGCATGAATTATTTCATCAGAATCATTTTCTTCAGAGAAGTAAATTCACCCGCCTGAATACGATAGAAATAGACGCCACTGGATAACTGAGATCCATCCAGCAGGACTCTGTACGAACCCGCTGACATGGCTTCATTCTTCAGTTCTGCAACCTGCTGTCCCATCATATTGAAAACTACCAGTCTGACATTAGCGTCTTTCGGCAGATCAAAAGCGATGGTTGTGGTCGGATTGAACGGATTCGGATAGTTCTGCCGCAGCGTGAAAGATTTCGGCAGCGCTTCCGGATCAATCCCGGTAGCAACGATATCATTGTACCAATGATTAACGGTACTGTTTTCAGCTGGTACAACATAGACCCGGTTGGGAGCACCACCCGGAAATTCACAGGTAGCATCATCCCATAATCCATTGATTCTGAATTTGTACTCAATGGATTCACCGGGGATAAAACCGCCAATTGTGATCGAATAGGTTGAATCACCGTCCGCGTCAGCCAAAACTGATCCGGCACCATTCCAGCCATTAAAAGAACCGGCAACATCGACAAAATCAGTACCGGCGACAAAGTCTCCGACAATTATGTAATACGCCATATTCACATTAAAGGTGATATCTACGGTACTAACCACATCAGTCTGAAAGCGTGGAATAATCTGATATCCATCATTCGGTGGAGTACTGCTGGAATACTGACTGACGAGTCCGACCACATTGAATGTGCCGGTCGGCGCACCTGCCCAGCCATCTAAGTCCGTATCATTGTCAATCCTCATTGTCAGTGTATCAGCGCCATCTGTTATATTCAGATTCGCATAACTCCCTTCAGCCGGCCAGGTTTGACCTGCAACCAGCCAGACATTATCGATTTTGATCAGCTGGCTTTCAATCGCTTCGTTAACAGCAGCAATTTCGACAAGGGCAGCTTCGACAGCATTGTCATTGCTCAGGACAACAATATCACCTGCAACCGAAGGAGTGATTTCAGTCAGACCTTTATATTGAGCAATTGTACCGGTCACAGCCACCTGATCACCAACTTCCAGGGTTGCCAATGCACTACTGGCAAAGACATAAATCCCACCGGATGTGTCCTGAAGTCCGTAGCTCATACCTGAGGTATAACTCGGCGTTGTAACAATACCCGTAACGGTAACGGTTTGATCCAGCAGATCCGGTATAAAATCACCATCCGCGTCAACAATGGCTTCGGCAATCGTGATTGATGGAATAATCGGAATTACATGAATATCCGTCCGGAATCTCGGCATAATCTGATAACCATCATTAGCCGGTGTGGCACTGGTATATTGACTGACAATACCAACGACATTAAAAGGTGTCGTCGGGGCTTCTGTCCAGCCGTCTAAGTCCGTATCATTGTCAATCCTCATTATCAGTGTATCAGTTCCATTTGTTATATTCAGATTTGCATAGCTCCCTTCAGCCGGCCAGGTCTGCCCTTCAACCAGCCAGACATTATTGACCTTTACTAAATGATTCTCGACCGCTTCGCCAATACCCGCTAAAGTCACAACGGCTGTATCCAGCGGATTTCCGGTACTGACGACAACGATATCCTCAGCGGCATCGGGTGCCAGCTCGGTTAGACCTTTATACTGATCAATAGTGCCGGTAACAGTTACTTCGTCACCGATATTCAGTGCAGTTGAAAGTCCGTAGCTGTACAAATACACGGCACCCGTGGCATCCTGCAAACCATAACTCAACCCCGAACCAAAGCTCGGTGTTGTAATAATGCCTGTTACAATAACGAGTTCATCCAGATGATCGGGTACAAAATCGGCATTGGCATCAGCCACCGCTTCACCAATCGTCAATTCCAATGGTTTGGCATTGATCTGAAGCTT
>CAZSDW010000033.1:0-33844 GCA_964605705.1 uncultured bacterium | reverse complement strand
CGAATATCCGATAAGGCAATAGCTTTCGCTTTTTGCCAGACATTACCCAGGTCTAAAAATCCTTCCAGACCAAAGGATTTGTAAATATTTTGACGAACCTCGATCGCATTCCAGACCAGTTGATAGCGTCCTCCGAGAGGAATTCGTTTATCACCGGATAATACAAGTGGACCTACACGCTGGTAATCGAATGCCCGCAAGACATTCGGACCTCCGGCATAAAACCGCTCATTTAGAGGAATGGCTGAAAATCCCTGAGCAGCGTCGATCCAGCCCAGATCCAAAAAACTTCCCATGACGGTACTGGGTGTAAATGAGATAAACTGTTTGAGCCTTAAATTGGAAATAAAAAAGGCATTTGTCCCGTGGATAAATGAACCTGCCAGTTCATTGCTGAATTCGGCAAAGGTTCCCGTTTTTGTGTTGAACAGATTGTCCCGGTTATCAAAAATCAGAGACAATTTCAAGCCGCGGACATGACTTTTCATTGCACTGGGTATTTCAGTAATTTTGATATCACTTAAATTATTGTTCTCATGGCGATAACTGAGGATTGTATTGGAACGGTTCATATATTTGCGACCGAACTGGATTTTGGCACTCAGCCGGGTCAGATTATATCCGGGTTCCATCAAATATTCATAATTAGTGACCAGATCTGTCCGCCAGGGAGTGTGGAAAGTCCACGGTTCGGTGAATGATAATTCAATGCCGCGGTTGATTTTGCTGATTTTTGTGACAAGACTGATTTTCTGGGCGGTGCCCCTCAGATTCGAATAAAGCAGCTCCGTCTTTGCCCGGGCTTTTTCAACGGAGCCGTATCCTACGGAAACATTGAATTCGCCAAACTGTTTCTCTTTTGCTTCGATGAGAATATCTTTGGTGCGGGGATTGTTATCTGCACTGGGGATCGAACGGACAAACACACTTTGAAACAGTCCGGTGAGATAGAGTTTCCGCTGGGATTGCAACAATTTCGAATAGTTGACAATCTCCCCTTCCCTGAAATTCAATTCGCGCAGCAAAATACGTGACTTGGTTTTTTCGGGACCGGAAATGGATATTTTTCCAATGCTGAATTGTGATTTTTCCTGGATAATAAAATCAATAAGGACGGTGTGTGATCCACTGTTTAATCGTATGTCCGGCGTTATGTCAGCGTCCAGGTAGCCGATATCGGCGTAACTTCGCAGCAGCTTCAGGGTTGAGTTTTCAATATCTTTTCGTTTGAACGCGGCACCCTCTTTGGCTGATAATGCCGCCTGTAATTTTTCATCGGGTAAAACGGTGTTTCCCAGGACACTGACACCTTCGATCCGGGTCAATTCGCCCTCACGGAGAGTAATTGACAGGGCGACCGATTTTTGGGTGGAATCAAACCTCACCTCAGAACCGGTTACAGTAGCTTCAAGATATCCGTTTTGGTGATAAAATAATTGGAGATCACGGAGATCATTCCGGAATATTTCTTCGTTGAAATAAACCGGTGAAATCAGTACTGATGGATGGGAGATGATGACTTTATTCAACTGCTTATCGGTATAGTTCTGGTTGCCATCATAGGTGACGGTTTTGATCTTGAAGAGATTTTTCGGGCGGATTGGTCGGGCGCTGATGCTGTCGATTGACAGAACGAATAGAATTAATATTATAGTAATTCGCTTGATCATTTGAATTTCAATTTATATTTCAGGTCTAATCCCGATTGACCCCGTTGGTCGGTTTGTCCTTCCAGGGAAAAATTCTCATTCAACTTATAGTCCAAGCGAACATTCTGCTCATTCATGTGACCGATGGTTGTCGAATAGGTAACCGACATGCGGTCGCTAAGTTTTTTTGATGCCACTAGCTGCGGTCCCCAGGATTTTCCAAAACTGAACAGATTACCGTCAATAGACATCTCTTCCAGTCCGAGCAATGTCCCGATTTTCTGCGACGTAAAACTTGAAATGCGCTGACTGGAATATTCTGTCAATCGATCCTGAATTGCCGATCCGATACCGCTACTTTTTGAATCGATTCCCCGACCAACCAGTTCTTCCCGGGTCGCTCCCAGGGTCAATAAGGCGATAATGTCAGATTTGTCCAGCGATGGTTCCGATGACAGGGTAAAGACCGCCTCATCCGCCGGTCCGCTGATCTGAAGGGTAACGGTATAGGGTTTTTTTGAAAGGGTCTGGTAACTTTTAATGTCAGCAACAGCGATAAAATCAATAATCGGATTGATGGCATTCGGATCAACGAAATCGGCAACGCCCTGGGTTACTTTGAATTTGCGATCCAGGTATAATATATAGCCCTCTTCAACCATAAGCCGTCCGGAGATATTGGTCTGGGCGGCGGTCCCGATGATGGCGATATCCGGGCGCAGTCGCACTCGTGCGAGGTTATTATCAATCCAGATATCCTTGCTGTCCCGGATACGGATATTCATGCGGATTTTTTTCAGAATCGGAGATGGTTCCTCCGATGGACGTTGTGATGACGTTATCCGGGTTATGAGAGTTTTTGGCTGAACGGTGTGCAGAATACGGGTGTCCCCGAAGACAATATCACCATCCAGTTCATAAAAATCCGCCAGTCGCGAGAGGTGAATTTTCGAATTTTTGATGGCAACCTGATATTCCTTTTTGCGTTGAATTTTGATATTATCCAATGCGGTTGTAATATCGATATCGCTGATGTCTTTTTCCCGGTAGGCAAAATAACCGCTGCTCTGAATGGTTCCTTTGTTTAAATGAATAATCAGGGTATCAAGAATGAAGCGGGTTTGCTGAAAGTGGAAGTTCATCAGACCGTCAGAGAATGTCTCATTAATTGCTATCGGATGAAAACCGATGTCAGAGATTTGTGCATTACCGAAAAGATTTGGTTTTTTTGGTGAACCGCTGATTTCAATATCGCTGACGATCGTCCCGGTAATTTGATCAATGGATGTTATAAAAGGCTGGATATAACCGATATCAAAATTCTGTATCTGCAGGTCGAACTGGATGTTTTCTGAATTGAATTGACCGGCGGCTGATATGACCGGCACATGATTAACCTGCATATTAAAGAGGGTTGAATATGTATTCCAATCCCGGGTCGCAAATCGACCGCTAAAGTGAATATTTGCATTATTAATAGTTCCGTCCAGATAATCGATAGTGGCAGTTGTATCCCGGATAACGGTTCTGAAAGCAACCGCGCTGACCGCATGTGTTTCCGGGCTGAGCTGGAATTGACCATTCTGAAAATCGATGACACCATTGAAGGTTGGTTGCTGGTAGCTACCCGATACCTTTAGTGACAGATTTACCAATCCGGCAACGGCGTAAATTTCCGGAAAAAAGGCTTTGAATGTACTGATATCCAGGCCTTTCACAGCCAGGTTGGCTTCTATCTGATCGCGGGAAACATGCCCGGCTATTGATCCGATTTCAGTATCGTTAAATAACAAGGAAAGTCGGGAAGCGATGTTTTGCCGGTTTTCAAGATTGAGATCACCACTCAGATTAAAGCGGATCGTTTGAAATTGTCCGTTCAGGGATGAAAGTTGAATATAATTGTTTTCAATCCGGCTGTCAAATTCGATTTTCTCAATCAGCGGATGGCGAAAATCAGACTGAAACAGACCGTCTGAGAGTCTGATATCGCCGTTTACATGAGGATTTACCCGGGTGCCGGCGATCTGTAAACTGGAACTCAGATGCCCTTCAAGGCGATTGACTGCTAAAAATGGTTTTAGTGTCAGCAGATTAAAATTTGAAATTTCAATGTTGAGGTCATTGTACTTTGGCTCAAGTTGTCCATTGGCAAACAGAACCTGTTCTCCATTGCTTTGCATCTGAACATTCAGGTTATAATAGTGTCTGTCGGGTATGCTGACATTGCCGGTTATCCGGACCGGAAAGCCGCCTACAGATGCAGTGAAGGATTGGATGTAAAGCGATGTGTCAGTTGCGGAGAGACTGGTTTCCAGTGAATCTACAGTCTGAGGTACGCCGCGAATTTGAATTTTACCGCTGGAAATATGTGCCGTTACCATAATGTCCGGTGATGACAGTAATCCTTCGATTTTCAGGGAAGCGTTTAGTAATCCGTTCAAATGTTCAATTTTATTGGAAAATGTCTGAAAGTTGGACAAATTCAGGTCCGTAATTTCGGTCGTACTGCTGATGGCATTGGGTGTCAAAGTAATGCTGGAGCTTAGAAAATCGGTTCCGGCAATCGCCAGATTCAGGCTGGTTTGAAAATTCCGAAATTTTTGCGTGGTTACTGTGCCTTGTGCCTGAAGCGGAAGTCCCTGAATTTGAGCGTTCAAATATTGGAGAGTCAGTAAGGAATCCTGGAAAGTGCTCGCTAAATTGATCGCTTCAATTTTCGGGAAAAGCGTATCAATTTCAACGCCGGCGTTGAGGATATTAAACCTGCCGGATACATGGGGAACTTTTGGCGTGCCGGTAATGTCGAGATTTAATACGATTTGTCCGCTGATGTCCTTGAGACTCTGGGTGAATATATTTGCCAGGGACAGATCAAGACTGTCAGCAGTCAGATGAATATCCATCGTTTTTTTGCCAAGTAAACCGTTGATATCGACAATTTTCTGACCGGAAATTTGCAGTGTAGATGCCAGTGAAAATCTCTGCCAGCCATAGCGTTGTAACTGTCCGCTGATATTGAAGGGTGCGTTTTTGACACTACCCGAAAATTGCCTGAAGGCGAGTAAAGTATCCTGCAACATAGTCTGAATCTGCAAATTTTCAAGTGGTGGGGATACTTCTGTCATTTTGAAAAATCCATCGGCAACATTGATAGAGCCGTTGATATGGGGCTTTGTTTTTGTACCGGTAAAATTTATCCGGGTCGAAAGATAACCTTCCGATTGATATAGTGTGGGGACGAAACTTTTCAGCAGGGCAAGGTCGAGCCGGTCAATTGTCAGATCGCCGCTGATCTGCTTACCTTCGAGAGACAGAGAAGCATTTAACAGTTCCTGATCCTGGATGGTCATGAGCCAGTCGCTGCTAAGGTGATCGGAAGATTTGAACAGGATTTTCCCGCTGGATGCAAAAGGGAGATCATTGATCAAACCGTCCAGGTTTTTTATAGTCAGGGTGGCATTTTGATAAGATGTTTGTAGTAGCAAGTTTTTAACCGGCGGTGAACTTGAAGAGATCTGGAAACTGCCCTGATCGATTTTCATCCGCGCAACGATTTCAGGATTATGCCATGTTCCGGCTATGGAAATATTGCCTTTTCCAATTCCCTGAACGTCATAAATCGATGGTACCAATGACTTGAATTGCGCCAAGTCCAGGTTTTTAATTGTTGCATCAATATCCAGTGTTTTGCGGTCGATACTGGCGAGTAATTGAGCAATCTCCCGGTCATTTACCCGAATTGCACTTTTAGCCTTGAAAGATTTATAGTTACGGGTCGAGATTGAGGAAGTAATTAAAAATGGTAGATCGGCAATAGTACCGGACAGTGCTTCAATGTCAATTTCCTGATTTTTCAAAAGCAGGTCGAGACTGAGATTTTCCAGTGGAAGCCGCTCGGTGGACCAGTCAATGTTGCCGTCGGTCATAGAAAGAAAACCATTCAGGGTTGGTTTTTTGAAAGTCCCGGCGATACCAATATCAAAATTGGTTTGACCCTGAAGAAAGAACTCCGGCGGTGTCAGCGTATTAAACTGATCCAAATCGATTTGTTTGCCGATCAGTTTGCCCTGAATAGCGGCATTATTGTTAATCGAAAAAAAGCTGTCCTCGGATTTCATAAGAGGAATATTTGCCGTCAGAAGAATCTCTTCGTTCGCTTTGTTCAGTGAAAGTGATTTGACGGTCAGTTGGTCTTCCTGTAAGAAAATGTCAGCATTAATATTTTTATATTCTATATGCTGGTAGTTAAAGTCCGAAATTTGTGGTTGGAAATGAATCTCCGGCTGACTGAGATTGCCTTTCAGGGACAAATCAAAGCTCATTATTCCGTCTATATCCGGGAACTCTGGAAGCATGGTCTGAAATTGTTGCAGGTTAATCATGGAGCCAGTCAGATCGATGGAAAGATTGTTGAAATCGTTCAAATCAGCGGTTCCGGAAAGAAATCCGTAATCGGTTTCATCTTTCACGAGTGGACCAAGTCGTAGGGTTGTTTGAGCCAGCCTGTCTCTGATTGAAAAAGTCGCATCCGATTGAATTTTCCAGGATTTTTTTATCAGGGAAAGGTCTTTCAGTGATACGGTATCGTCTTTGAGTTCGATGATAATCTGTCCGCTGTCAAATTGATAATTGGCAAAACCCGGCTGCAGCAATCCAACGTTCACATTTCCGGATAAGTTTGGCAATGTACCTTCCAGATTTCCCTGATATGAAAATGAACCCCGGAGTTGATCGAGGTTGAAAGGCGCTGCCTCGGGATTGATGACCGCTAATTCGCCCCGAAATTTGGCAGAACCAATGGTAAAATTCTTGTCAAAATACCTGAAATTCGCGATCAGTTCATTTACCGGAAAATTCTGATAATACAGATTTGTCAGGGTTAAATTGACAGCGAAATTCGGATTATCCAAAGATCCGCCGATGTTTCCATTGACCGACGCCATTCCCTGAAGATCAGAAATGTTTGCCAGCTGTGCCAGGGGTTCAAATTCGGCAATGTCCAGAGAAAAAGTTCCAGTGATTTTATCTTTTGCTATTGTGGCGGCGACATCGCCCCGGGTCAGTCCGTTTTCAAATTGAAATGCAAAGCGACCACTGTTCAATTCAAAAGAAGTGGCAATATCAGGCACAGGTTTCTGGTCGATTAGAAGATCACTCAATCTAAATGACCCGGCAGAAGAGAGGGATGTGATATTCTGAAGGGCTCCCTCGGTTTTGAATGAACCATTCAGACGACCATTGCTGAGCAGAGGTTGCTGGTAGATCAATGCCCAGATTCCGTGCAAATCCAGATTCATGATGTTCAAACTGGCAGAATGATGCCAGAGGCTGTCATTGATCACAATTGCTTCAGCCGTAATGGTACCGTCATTCAGATCCGCATGGAAATTTTTCAGTACTAATGAGTCGGACTGATAAACCGCATGGAGTTGGGTATTGGTTACCAGCATACCGGCGGTTGTGATTTCAGGGATGGAGATGTACAGATGAATGTCAGGGATCGGTAATTTTCCGGTCACTTGAATATCGATAGAAACCTGTCCGTCAAGCGGAGCAATATAAGTGTAAATTTCAGACAGCGCTGTTTTTGCCAGGATCTGTGGATTCCCATTGATTGATAAGGTTGCCAGAATAGCACTGTCGGCGACAGTGGCTGTTCCATTGATTTTCATCCCGGAAGAATTCGACCGGAATTCTGTAATGACAAATGCGGTGTTTTTTACGGTCGCTGCGATGTGGATTGAGTCCAGCGGGATAGGTGAATGATGCAATGTTAGGTTACTTTCACTTGCATCTAAGGTCAACTGATATGTTGTATCAGGTATCTGATCCAGGCGGATAAATGTATTGTGTAACTCGCCATCCAGAATTATTGATTGGTCGTTGTAATAAAATTCTGAATGGCTCAAGTCGAGCTGCTTAAGGGAGACGAAAATCGGAAATGGCGTCTGGCTGGAATCCATTTCGAAAAGACTGTTCAAAATGTTGAAAGCGAACGTTCCGTCGCTGCGTCGTTCCAGTGATAGAAAAAGACTGTCCAGACTAATCCGTTTCAGATCAAGGGTTTTATGGAACAATTTAAAAGGATTATAGTGAATGTCTGCACTGGCGAGACACAGAATCTTAGCGGTCGAATCGGGTGTAAAAATCCGGAGTTGGTTAATGTGTAATCGACTTATCAAATTCGTTTCCAGATCACCAATAGTCGTCGGCGTCTGTAAAAATCGAGTCAGCTGTTTTTCGGTTATATAGCGAATCCAGTTCTCGCCGGGCGACGAACTAAGCAATAAACCGGTAATTATTAGAAGAATTCCGAAAGCAAGTAAAAAAATTGAAGTGATTCGGAAGACTTTTTTCATGAGTTGGCAAATCTAATTTACTCTAAAACTATATTACATGTGAGACAAAAAACAGCTAAATCCCGATATATTACGATTGACATTTAATCTTACGCGATAAGTAAATTATTTAAAATATCGTAAAATAATTCTTGACAATAACATTACGATATCATAGAATATATACGAATATTGTCTGATGAGAGATGAATCGTAAAGTGAGTAGCAAGAGATAAGAAAATGAAAAAAGAACCTAAAAAGAAAATCCAGATTAAAGCAGCAGCCGATAAGCTGTTCAAGCAATTTGGATTTAAAAAAGTGACGGTTGAAGAAATCTGTCAGGCTGCCGGTGCCAGTAAAATGACTTTCTATAAATATTTTCCCAACAAAAACGAACTGATAAAACACCTCTGGCAAATCATGATCGATGACAGTATGGCGAAATTGGATGAATTGGGACAGATGAATACGCCGTTCACGGAAAAAGTCAATTTGATTTTGAAAATGAAAGAAGAAGCAACCACGAATATGGGCAACCAGTACGTCCGGGATTACCTTGAAATAGTACCGGAATTACAGGATTTTTATAAACGGATTTTTACAGAAGTTATGCAAAAATTTATGGTAATTATTAATAACGCGCAGGACAAAGGGGAGATTCGAAAATCCCTGCGTCCGGAGTTTTTCCTCGCGGTGGTGAATATGATGATGGAGCTGGCTAAGAATGAACAACTGGCGGCGATTTATGAAAATTATACAGAATTTGCCCTGGAAGTAAACAATTATCTCTATTATGGAATGATGCCGGTGCCGAAAGGGAAAAATCAGTGATATTCCGTTTTGGCTTTATACTGATCATCTTTATGCAGCTTGGATTTGCCGCCGAGCGTGATTTCAGGGGACAGCTATCTCTGCGGGGCAGCGGCTGGAACAATGATGGAATATGGTATGGTGGTATGGGTGCCCAGTACATTCCAAATTTGCGAATCTCAAATCAATTATCCCCGGCAAGCCTCATCGATTTTGAAGTGTCAGTCTATGGATATATCAACAAGGAAGCCGGCGAAGCAAGCGACGATTTTCGTCCCTATCGGTTTAATTTAAGATACGCGACCCAGCAGTCTGAGACCCAGATTGGTCTGCAGAAAATCAATTTCGGTCCGGCGCAATTGCTGCGCTCGCTGATGTGGTTTGATCGCCAGAGTCCGACGGATCCGATGAACATTGCGGAAGGCGTCTGGGGCTTGCGCTATCGTTATAATTTTCTGAATAATGCCAATATCTGGCTGTGGGGATTGTACGGGAATGGTAATCCCAAAGGTTGGGAAGCCTATGGCAGTGATAAGAAAATCCCGGAATTCGGTGGAAGGCTGCAGCTGCCGGTGCCTCTGGGAGAATTTGCATTCACGACCCATCACCGAAATATAGGCGGTTCATCATATACGACTTTTGACGGCGATGATGTCAATGAAATTCAAGAGACACGACTGGCTCTGGATGGACGCTGGGATGTGATCGTTGGTGCCTGGTTTGAAGCAGTGGTGCAGGTTCAGGATTATTCGGGTACGGATTTCTTCACCAAATTACTGACACTGGGGACTGATTATACATTTGGAATTGGGAACGGGCTTTACGTACTCGGTGAACATATGATCAGCCGGATTTCACCTGATCTGACAGGTTACATCCACGAATCTCAACTGTCGGCGGTGATGCTGAGCTATCCGCTGGGATTATTCGACAATCTGGCACTGATGGGCTTTTATTCGTGGAAAACGAAGGATGCTTATCAGTATGTCAGCTGGCAGCGCAGTTATGATAAAATTGTAATTAACCTGGCGCTGTTTAATTTTCCGGATACCCAGATATCGACGATTAATACAATGGGCGGTTATGGTGCCCAGCTGATGCTGATTTATAATCATTAAGGAGAGGAAAATAACCGCCAAAGGGAAATATAAATTATGCCTAAAAATACAATAATCACACATAGCGATCCTTGCGTAAATCTTTGTGTTTTTGCGGTAAAATTATAAACAATAATTAATTAATAAAAAGGGGATTGAAATGATGAAAAACGGTCAATTAATCACAATTCGAAATCTGGTGAAGGACTACCCGGTTGGTCGTGGTTTTTTTCGGGCGCTGAACGACATCAACCTAACCATTGGTGAGGGAGAATTTGCCGGACTCGTCGGACCGAGTGGTTCTGGAAAAACAACCCTGCTGAACATTGTCGGTTCACTGGATGTACCCACCAAAGGGGAAGCCAAAGTACTGGGTCAATCGATTGGAAATCTCAATGCCAGGCAGTCCGCTCAATTGCGGAATCATTCCCTGGGATTCATTTTTCAGACCTACAATCTGCTGCCGGTTTACAATGTTTTTGAGAATGTCGAGTTGCCCTTGTTGTTACTTAAAATGAGCAAGGACGAACGACGTAAACTGGTAGATCAGGCACTGGATTGGGTTGGACTCCAAGACAAACGGAAATCCCGCCCGGCACAGCTGTCCGGTGGTGAATGTCAGCGGGTATCGATTGCCCGGGCGATGGTTAAATCTCCCAAGATCGTTCTGGCAGACGAACCAACAGCGAATCTTGATGCCCAGAATTCTCACAATATTCTGCAGACCATGGAAAAACTGAACGAAGAACTGAAAACGACGTTTCTTTTTGCCACTCATGATGATAAAGTCATTCAATACCTGCATCGCAAGATCAGTCTGGATGATGGTAAGGTAGTGAACGACGAACAAATCAAAAAACAATAACCGGGAGGATATCATGTTAGCGTTAAAGTTAGCGTATCGAAATCTGATGGGCGCCCGGTTACGAACCTGGCTCAATGTATTTGTCCTGTCGCTGGCATTTGTAGTCATCATCTGGTTCAAAGGTGTCATTAATGGCTGGGATCAGCAGGCTCGGCGGGACACCATCGCCTGGCAAATCGGTGGTGGTCAGTACTGGCAGGAAAATTATGATCCCTATGACCCCTTTACCATTGATGAAAGTCATGGAGTGATACCTGGTGCGGCACTGGCGGCTATCGATCAGGGAGAAATGACACCGGTCCTGATCAGCCAGGCAACCATGTATCCCGAAGGACGCATTCAGAGCATCTCTTTGAGAGGAGTCAGTCCGGATCAAGAAATTATCGAATTACCAACCAGCTATCTTGTCAATGATGATGGGATTCCAGCGATAATCGGCGAGCGCACTGCCCGCAACAATAAGCTGGCTGTCGGTGATTATGTGACCATTCGCTGGCGCGATGTGAATGGCACCTTTGATGCCGATGAGGTCAAAATCGTGCACATATTCAAAACCGATGTGCCGGTGATGGACCTGGGGATAGTCTGGATACCGCTGGAAAAACATCGGGAAATGACGCGTACGCCCGGTGAGGCGACTATTTTGATAACATCGCAGGAAGCTGGTTTCATAGGAGATATTCCGAATTGGCATTTCAAAGACCACTATTTCCTGTTGTCTGAAATCCGGGAAATGATTCAAATGAAATCCGTTGGCGGTTCTGTCTATTTTATTGTATTAATGTCACTAGCGATGCTGGCGATTTTTGATACGCAGGTCTTGTCAATATTCCGTCGTCAGAAAGAAATCGGTACCCATATCGCCCTGGGAATGACCCAACGGCAGGTGGTCACGCTGTTTACTGTTGAAGGGGCAATGCATTCGATCCTGGCGGCAATTTTAGCAACCATATATGGCGCTCCGTTGCTTTGGCTTCAGGCGGTTGTCGGCTGGTCCATGCCAGCGGGCACCGATGATTTTGGTTTAACCATAGCCGACACGATTTATCCCAGTTATTCCGTAGCACTGGTGCTTGGTACGACGGCAATTGTATTGATTACAACGACAATTGTAAGTTATTTGCCAGCCCGCCGCATTTCAAAAATGGAACCAACCGACGCCATAAGGGGGAAAATACAATGATCAGTTTTATAATTAAAGGTTTGATGCGGGACCGTCATCGCAGTTTGTTTCCCATCATCATGGTGACGATTGGTGTTTTTATTACGGTTTTCTTTCAGGCATTCATGGGCGGATTTCTGACCGATATGGTGGATTCAACGGCGCGGTTTTCTTCGGGTCATGTGAAAATCATGAGTCGTGCGTATGCGGAAAATTCCGACCAGGTTCCCAATGACCTGGCATTGACCGGTGTTAATGAAATTATGCAGGAATTGAAAAAGGAATATCCTGATATGACCTGGGTCAAACGAATCCAATTTGGTGGTTTGCTGGATATTCCCGATGAAAACGGCGAAACCCGCTCCCAGGCAACTGTAGCCGGCTTGGGGGTTGATTTACTGTCACCGGGAAGTACTGAGATTAAAACCATGAATATTGCCAAATCCGTCAAGTCCGGGCGAATGCCGCAGTCACCCTATGAAATCCTGGTCAGTGATGATATGGCACAAAGACTTGGTATAAATCTGGGTGAAAATGCGACCTTAATCAGTTCCAGCATGTATGGCAGTATGGCGATAAGCAACTTCACAGTGGTTGGCACTATTCACTTTGGAATTGAAATGATGGATCGTGGTGCCATGATTGCCGATGTGGCTGATATTCAGCAGGTTTTAAATATGGAAAATGCTGCCGGTGAAATTCTGGGATATCTGCCGGATGGCGTCTATAATGACGAGAAAAGTCAGGCGATTGTGGACAAATTTAACCAAAAATATGCAGATAGTGTTGATGAATTTGCACCAGTCATGGGGACTCTAAAAGAGATCAGCAATCTCAGCGATTACCTGGATCTGGCGAATAACATGGCTGCCACCATTGCGTTTATTTTTGTAATAATCATGTCCATCGTGTTGTGGAACGCCGGGCTTTTAGGTGGTTTGCGACGCTATGGTGAAGTGGGCGTCCGGCTGGCTATCGGCGAACATAAACGGCATATTTATTCATCCCTGATCTATGAATCAGTTTTCATCGGTCTGGTAGGTACAGTGATTGGCACATCGCTGGGGCTGATAGCTGCTTACATTTTACAGGTGCATGGGCTTGATCTCAGTGGTGCCATGAAAAATGTCAACATGATGATTCCGCTAGTATTCAGAGCCAGAATAACAACAGAAAGCTATTATATCGGTTTATTTCCGGGATTAATTGCCACAATTCTCGGAACAGCCCTGGCGGGAATCGGTATCTACAGACGTCAGACAGCCTCACTATTTAAGGAGTTAGAGACATGAGAAAAGTTCTAATATATTTATTTCTCGCGGGATTAGTAATTTCTATGAATGCCCAGACGCCGACGGGAGATGGAATCCTGAAACGGATTGATGAGAACCAGGTATTTGGCGAAGCCATAAGTACTTCAACAATGATTGTCCACAGCCGCACCGGCGATCGTACTATCCAATCAAAAGCCTGGTCCAAGGGCAATGATAAAGCATTTGTGGAGTACTTGGCGCCTGCCCGTGAGAAAGGCAAAAAGATGCTCAAACTGGAAAAGAGCCTATGGATCTACACACCGGAACCCAGTGACCGGATCATTACCATTTCCGGTCACTTGCTCAAGCAGTCGGTGATGGGGTCTGATATGTCCTATGAGGATATGATGGAAAGTGATGAACTGAGGGTTAATTACGATGCCAAGGTGCTAGGAAAAGAAACATACAATACACGTGATTGTTGGGTCTTGGAACTCACCGCGAATAATAGCGACGTAGCCTATAATTCCCGTAAGATCTGGGTGGATGCCCAGCGCTGGCTGCCCCTGAAAGAGGAACGCTATGCCAAAAGCGGGAAGCTGCTGAAAATGACAGAAATCCATGAGGTGTTTCAGCAGGACGGTCGCTGGCTTCCGAAACGCATGACATTCAAGGACATGCTGTCACGTGGTGACGGGACGGAATATATTATCGATTCCATTGATTTCAATGTGGATATTCCGGAGTACCAGTTTACGAAGGCTGCATTGCGAAAATAAAAAAAGCCTGTTATCTAATTTAAATCCCGTCGGTTATTATTAGCTGGCGGGATTTTTATTTTTGTTGCCATCCGCGATTTTTCTGATTAGAATAAAGTCCTAATGGGACATATTGCCAATCCGGATCGCTCTTATCGCCTGCTGCAGCAGCGCCTGGACAGTAAACTGACTGGTGCTCCGGATTCTCCGACGTTCATTAAAATTCTGAAGATACTGTTCAATCCTGCGGAAGCTGATATCGCCCGCCAATTACCGGGTACGCCTACGCCGCTTGTTAAAATTGCGGCGAAAATCGGACAACCGGCGGATAAACTCAATGATCGACTACGGGATATGGCGCGACGGGGCCTTGTTATTGATATGGAACTGAAAGGACAGCAATATTTTTCACTGCCGCCGGTGGTTATTGGGTTTTTTGAATATACCTTCATGCGAACCCGTGAGGATGTACCACTGAAAACTCTGGCGAAATTGTTTGATGAGTATATGCATGTGGACGACCGGTTCAGTCGGGCAATTTTTCAGGGAACTACCCAGTTAGGCAGGGCTCTGGTGCATGAAGAAGCGCTTCTCGATGATAATCTTACGGAAATTCTCGATTGGGAGCGGGTGTCACGGATTGTAGCAAACGCTTCGGCAATATCAGTTTCATTATGCGCCTGTCGCCATAAAGCACAGCACCTTGGCAAAGCCTGCGATAATCCGCAGGAGGTCTGCCTGACCCTGAATATGTCAGCTGAAATTATAGCCCGGAGCGGCAATGGTCGGCTGATTGACAAAAATGAAGCTCTGCGCATCTTGCAAACGTGCAAGGAATTGGGACTGATGCAGACCGGTGAGAATGTTCAACGCAATGTGAGCTTTATCTGCAATTGCTGCAGCTGCTGTTGTGGATTACTGGATGCGATTCGGACCTTTGATTTGCGCCAAGCCATTGTCACTTCCAACTGGCAAGCTTTTTGTGAAGAAGAAAACTGCAATGGCTGCGGTCTGTGTGTCACTGCCTGTCCCGTAAAGGCTATTGATATTGTATCTGATGAATTCAGTGGGAAGAAAAAAGCCCGAATTGAGCCGACACTCTGTCTTGGCTGCGGTGTGTGCGTTTCAACGTGTAATCGAAACGCTATGCGAATGGTATCCCGTCCGCAACGGGTTTACACACCGGAAACGACGTTCGACAAGACAATCGCCATGGCTATAGAACGCGGCAAGTTGGCAGATCAAATATTCGACGATCCTGAAAAATTATCCCATCGCGCCCTTGGACGTATAATTGCCGTCATTGAGCGTTCCCGTCCATTCAAAGCCGCGTTGGCAATCAAACCGCTGCGCTCGGTATTTCTGAATACATTGGTTAAGGGTGCCAAAAGAATGATGCCGGATATCGAAGAGGCTTTTGGCTGATCAGGGTAATTCCGGGATCTCTGCAAAGCAAGCGGACGAATAATCCTATCCATACAGTAATGATAATAATTGCCAGTATTACAGTAAGTAATTTCCATCTGAATTATCAAGGCTTGTGAGCCCCTTTGTTTTTACTGATTAAATGTGATTCCAAATATAAAGAAGATCAAAATTCCGATAGGACCAACAAATCCTGTTTTTCACCAATTTAATGAAATCGGAATGTAAAATTCATTGGATTTCTGGATAACCTTTGTAAATTCCCCGCCGATAGGAAGTGAACATGACAAAAAATTTATTAATCGTAGAATCACCCTCAAAAGCCCGGACTATCAAGAAATATCTGGGTAAAGATTTTCAGGTTCTCGCTTCAGTAGGTCATATCAAAGATTTGCCGGAAAAGGAACTTGGGATTGATATCCAGAAAGATTTTAAACCAAAATATGTGACTATTAAGGGTAAGACAAGAATTATTCAGCAGCTGAAAACCGCAGCTCAATCCGCTGAGACGGTGTATCTGGCTCCCGACCCTGACCGTGAGGGCGAGGCGATCGCCTGGCACATTGCCAATTCGTTGAAGGTTCCGGATTGTCAAATCTTGCGAGTACTGTTCAATGAGATTACCTTCAGCGGGATTCAGTACGGGATTAAACATCCACGGAAGATTGATATTAGTCTCGTTAATGCGCAACAGGCTCGCCGGGTTGTGGATCGCCTGGTAGGTTACCAGGTTAGTCCTTTTCTTTGGAAAACATTGTACCGGGGGCTTAGCGCCGGACGTGTTCAGTCCGTGGCGTTACGAATTATCTGTGAGCGGGAAGCGGAAATCGAAAACTTTGTTCCCAAAGAGTTCTGGGAAATTCTTGCTGACCTGGAAACAAGACAAGGTGAATCATTTACAGCCAAGTGTGTTAAAATTGATAATAAAAAACCGGAAATTCATAGTGCGGTGGATGTTCAAAATCATCTAAAGATTTTAAAAGATGCGCGGTACATGGTTTATTCAATTGCAGAAAAAGAGCAGGCAAAATCACCCTCGCCGCCCTTTATTACCAGCACGCTGCAACAGGATGCCACCAAGCGCTTTCGTTTCCCTCCGTTTAAAACCATGAAAATTGCCCAGCAGCTGTACGAGGGAATCAATGTCGGCGGTGAACTGGTCGGTTTGATTACTTATATGCGAACCGATTCAGTCCGAATTTCCAAGGAGGCGATTAACGGCGTCCGGGAATTTATTGGAAAGCAATATGGAGAAGAGTATTTACCGGCTAATCCGCGGTATTTTAAGACCCAAAAGAAGAATGTACAAGATGCTCATGAAGGGATTCGTCCAACCCGCTTCGATTTGTCGCCGGAAACCATTAATACCCACCTGACGCCGGATCAAAAAAAATTATATCAGCTGATCTGGAACCGTTTTGCCGCTTGCCAAATGGCGCCCGCCCGCTATAAACAGAAAACCATAGATATAAAGGCTGAACATTATCTGTTCAGAGCCACCAGCAGTGATTTAATATTTGATGGTTACCTGCGTGCGTGGCGTGAAGACGCTAAAGAAAACGGCGCACAGAAATTGCCGGTAAAATTGACAAAAGATGAATTACTGAAATTATTACAGCTCAATCCCGAACAGAAATATACGGAAGCGCTGCCTCGCTACAGTGACGGTACGCTGATCAAGGAAATGGATAATCTGGGGATTGGCAGACCGAGTACATATGCGACGATTGTATCGACAATCCTGACTCGAAATTATGTGGAACGGGTCAAGGGCTACCTGCAACCGACTGACCTTGGTAAAACCGTCAACTCCATTTTAGTCGGTAATATGCCGGAAATCTTTAACGTCAAATTCACAGCATTGATGGAAGAAGAACTTGACAATATCGAGGGCAATAAAAAGAACTGGAGCGAAGTACTGCGGGAATTTTATGAGCCTTTTGAAAAATCACTGGGTAAACTGGATGATCGGCGCAAGCAGATCAAAAACAAACTTCAGGAAGTTACTGAAGAGAAATGTGATCTTTGTGGATCACCGATGGTAATCAAGTGGAGTCGAAATGGAAAATTTCTAGCCTGTTCGGGTTTCCCGGAGTGCCGGAACACCAAAGCCCTTGGAGAGCTTGAAACAGTGGGGGATCTGCCGGAGAAAAGCTGCCCCAAGTGTCAGGGTAAAATGATTGTCAGGCAGGGCAGATTTGGAAAGTTCTGGGCGTGCTCAA
The DNA here is from genome assembly GCA_964605705.1 of uncultured bacterium. GTDB lineage: Bacteria > Fidelibacterota > UBA2242 > UBA2242 > UBA2242 > CAZSDW01. Next base: position 16,265 of record CAZSDW010000033.1, on the reverse strand, counting down.
ATTATCCCAGATGTAAAACCACCGAGCCCTTTACTTTGAATATCAATTGTCCCGAACCGGACTGTGACGGGAAACTGGTCGAGAAGAAAACCAGTCGTGGAAAAACCTTTTACGGGTGCAGCAAGTACCCGGCTTGCAAGTTTGCCACCTGGAATGAGCCGCTGGCAAAAGTTTGTGGGAATTGTGGCTATGGGATATTGGAACGTAAAGAAACCCGCGCCAAAGGCATCGTTACTTTTTGCTCGAAATGCAAGACTGAATTTGATAGTATCGAATAAAATTTTATATCTGAAATTAATCTACCCGAGTCGGAGGATCAAATGGCTGAAGTGACAATGGATAAAATCGTTTCGTTGTGTAAGCGACGGGGCTACATTTACCAGTCCAGCGAAATATATGGCAAACTGAATGCCTGTTACGATTACGGTCCCCTTGGAGTCGAACTCAAGAAAAATGTCAAAGAGGTCTGGTGGCAGTCGATGGTTTATGAACATGATAACATCGTCGGGCTGGACGCGGCAATCCTGATGCACCCCCGGGTTTGGGAAGCCTCGGGACATGTCGAGGGATTTCATGATCCATTGGTGGACTGTAAGCAGTGTAAAAACCGCTTCCGGGAAGACGAAATCGATCCCGAGAAATTGGCTATTAAACAATGCCCGGCTTGTGGAACCAAGGGAGCTCTCACCGATGCCCGGCAATTCAACCTGATGTTCAAAACCCACATGGGGGCTGTGGAAGAAAGTGCTTCAGTGATTTACCTGCGTCCGGAAACAGCCCAGGGCATCTATGTCAATTATAAAAACGTCATGGATTCCTCCCGTCTGAAGATTCCTTTCGGGATCGCCCAGATCGGGAAAGCCTTCCGGAATGAAATCACGCCGGGAAATTTCATTTTCCGTACCCGCGAGTTTGAGCAGATGGAGATGCAATTTTTTGTAAAGCCCGGTGACGATGACCATTATTTCGAAGAATGGAAGCAGAAGCGAATCGCTTTTTATGATCGGATGGGCATTCGCAAAGAAAAGTTACGCTTTCACCAGCACGGACCCGAAGAGCTGGCTCATTATGCCAAAACGGCTTTTGATATTCAGTATGAATTTCCCATCGGCTGGAAAGAGCTGGAAGGCGTTCATAACCGCACGGATTTTGACCTTTCCCGGCATCAGGAATACTCCGGGAAAGACCTGACTTATTTTGACGACGCTACCCGGGAACGCTTTATTCCGTATATTATCGAAACCTCTGCCGGTGTTGACCGGACTTTGCTGACCTGTCTGGTGGACGCTTACGAGGAGGAGGAACTGGAAAAGGATACCCGGATCGTCCTGCATCTGGATCCGAAGCTGGCACCGATTAAAGCCGCTATCCTGCCGCTGGTCAATCGTGACGGAATGCCCGATATTGCCACGGCTATTTATCATGATACAAAAAAGCATATGAATACATTTTATGATCAGGGCGGTTCGATCGGGCGGCGCTATCGTCGTCAGGACGAAGCCGGGACGCCTTTCTGCATTACTGTGGATTCACAGACGCTGGAAGACGGAACGGTAACAGTCCGTGACCGGGATACTTTGCAGCAGATCCGGATATCCAAAAATATGGTTATTAATTATCTAAAGGATAAATTGTCACAATAAGCGCAGAGTCAGACTCTATCTCAATTCTTGGCTCTTGGTTCTTGATCCTAATATCTAAAAACTCATTTCTGAATATTATATTTCATCAGCTTGTATCGCAACATGCGGTCGGTAATGCCGAGCAAAGCCGCCGCTTTGGCTTGGATCCCGTTGCTCTGCTGCAGGGCTTTTCTGATGAGCGATTTTTCCAGTTCCGCGACCTGGTCGGGCATGCTTGTCGCCAGTGATTCGCCAATACTCACAGATGTATCCAGAGGAAGGTCTTCCCTGGTGATGATAGATCCTCTAGCTAAAATCACTGCTCTTTCGATAATATTTTCCAGCTCCCGTACATTTCCCGGATAATCATAACGCATTAACAGATCCAGTCCTTCGGATGAAATCTCTGTTGTCAGGCTCTTATTCAACAGGGAATGTTTTTTTATAAAATGACTTACCAGCGGCGGAATGTCCTCGCGCCGTTTTCGTAATGGTGGTACTTTTATGGGGATCACGTTTAATCGAAAAAACAGGTCGGACCGGAACTTGTTTTCTTTGACCAATGTCTGGATATCCTTATTGGTTGCCGACAAAATCCGAACATCGGATTTGATAAGCTGAGTCGATCCCAATCGCTGAAATTCTTTCTCCTGAATAAAACGCAGTAATTTTACCTGGATATTGTAAGGAATATCAGCGACTTCATCCAGAAAGAGGGTGCCGCCATCAGCGATTTCAAAGCGTCCTTTAAAACTTTCGTGGGCACCGGTATAAGCGCCTTTCTCTCGCCCGAACAGTTCACTTTCAAACAGGGTTTCTGGAATAGCGGCGCAATTCAGCACCACAAAGGGTTTGTCTTTGCGGGGGGAAGTATAATGAATGGCTTTGGCGATCATCTCCTTCCCGGTACCGCTTTCACCCAGGATCAGAATAGCGGACTGACTGTTACTGACCCTGGCGACGAGATTGAGTACCTTGCTCATGAGTTTGCTTTTATAAACGAGCTCGGATGTGACGTTTTCCTGGGGTTGCTGCAGCTGCAGGATTTCATTCTCTTTGATTAAGGTGTTATGCTCGGCGACCTTTTTCAGCTTCAGTTCCAGTTCGTCAAGATCGACCGGTTTGGACAGGTAATCCCAGGCACCATTTTTCATGGCTTCAACGGAATCCTCGATGGTTCCGTAAGCGGTGAGAATAATAACCTGGATTTCGGAGTTGATATCCTTGACCTGTTTCAGAACATCGAGCCCGTTCATACCTGACATCCGGAAATCGGTGATAACGACATCGACGTATTGATTTTTCAGGGCGGCGATTCCTTTTTCACCCGACTCATAGCTATTTACCGGGCAGCCGAGTTTTTTCAGGAATCCGCTGAGCACTTCCCGGTGGGAGGCGTCATCGTCGATTAAAAGTACTGAAAGATCTAATTTGTCAATTGGCATGATTCGCTGGTAAAATTATTGTAAATGTTGTTCCCTGGTTTTCCCGGCTGTCAACCCTGATCTTGCCCCCGTGTTCAGCGACAATTTGCTGAGCGTGAGCCAGACCTAGCCCGGTGCCGTTAACTTTGGTGGTAAAATAGAGATTGAAAATTTTGGACAGGTTTTCAGCGAGTATTCCATGTCCGGTATCTTTAATTGTGATAATTACTTCACGATTTTTCTGTTTCAGCCCTAATTCGATTTTTCCGCCGGCAGGTGTTGCTGCAATTGCATTTTCCAGGATGTTTATCAGGCATTCGTTCATCTTTACAGGATCGATGTATGTTTCAGTTTCCTCGTGATTTGACCAGATTAGAGAGATTCCGGCTTCCGTTGCTTTTGTGCGATAGAGGTCTATGATTTTCTCGATGATTTTATCCAGCTGGTTCCAGGATTTTTGCAAGGGCGCCGGTTTTGAAAACTGTAAAAGATTTTTAATAGAAGCGCTGATGTGATCAACCTCTTTTTTTATAATACTGAAAAGTCTTTTTAATTCGTCATCACCATCGACAATCTTAAACTCCCGTTCCAGTCGCTGGACCGTCATGGATATTGCCCCGAGTGGGTTGCGGATTTCGTGAGCGATCCCTGCCGCAAGTTCACCAATCGCGCTCATTTTTTCCTTATGCCGCAGATCGTGCTGAAGGGTATAAACTTCACTGGTTATTTTTTCTTTCTCATCTTCCAGAAGCTGGATGTTCTGAATGGAAATGGAATAGGAGAAGAGAATAAAACTGATAATCAACAGGACCGACAAGCGAATCAGGATCTGATTCAGAACCTCTCTCTGCATTTTTTGAACCGGCGAATAACTGAGTCCGATGCGGATAATGCCGTAGGGTTTGTTGATAACCTCTAATGGCAAAATCGCTTCAAAAATCCGCTCATTGTGGTAATTGATAATCCGCCAGCGGAATTGATTGTTCATATTGACTTCGGTCAAAAGTTTATCCGATGAAAATAGTGACAGGGAATTCAGGTTTTCAGTGCGTGCGTTAATTCCATTGGAGTCCTGGATAGCGATATAGATGATCGATGTGTCCGCGGTAATGGTGTTAAGATATTTTTCAATACCAATGATTCCCTGGATTGCAGAAAACCTGCGGGCATGAATTGCCCCGACAATAACACCGCCTTTTGATCGGGCTAGCGCAATGGCGTATAATTTATTTCCGTCTTCCTCCTGAGGCAGAATACCAAATACCAGCTTGCTCTCTTTTCCCTGAAGGATCGGATAAATCAATGAATCGAGCTGGTTGAGTTTTCGGTCAGAATGGCTGGAGAATTCCCGCTCTCCGCGCTGATTATATAAAACAATGAAGTATGATTTGGTTTGTGCAGCGTAATCTTGCAGGAACTCGTTATCGATACGTTGATATTTTTCTAATTCAATCAAATACTCGAGTTTGCCGATATACCAGGTTTCAATATAATGATCCAGCAGGTTGTAACTGATTATGGAATTTGCTGTAGATTTCTGAATCGTATTAGCCAAAAGGCGTGAAAAGTGCGTCATATTTTCAATGACTGCTTTCCGGCGCGAAAGGTAATCGATGACCGCCGAACTGCTGAGGAGTAAAAACAGAAGGATAAAAACCGTAATCAAGGTTCTGGTGGTTATTTTAAATTTCATAATGGGCAGATTTATTTTCAACAGTTCCTTCTAAACTTCAATATCAAATTTAGACATGTGACCAAAAACATTAAAGTCAAATCTATCATTATCGCTGCAGCAGGTTTATTCCATCCGGGAGGCTCAGCCGTTCGGCATTATCTACGAAAAAGCCCCAAAAATCTCCGGGGCTTTTTTGCCAATTTGCATTGTTTTTAAATCTTGGGTTTTTAATCCCAGGGCTCCGGGCGAATCAGCAAGACCGCCAACGCTCCATAGATTCCTGAAACTGCTACGATAATCAGATCAATCCAGTTATTTTTCAGTTCCTCCCGATATACCAGTCGCTTGACGAGGACTGTCGTAATCAGGGCAAGCAGGATACCGAAAAGCGAACTCCAGCCAGCGCACTTGAAATCGAATTGAATATAATCGGTATTCGGATTTTCCCGTTCAATGTGAAAGGGGAAGAGGATTGCCGCGACTTTGCTGGATTTCCATTCGCTTTTTGGCGTCCAGGATGTTTCGTAAGTGTCAATAATCCTGTAATCCTGATCGGTTACGACACAGGTCGAATATTCTTCGTTGAAATAGCGGATTGTTCTATAAAGAGGGTCGATAAAAATGAGAAGAGACATTTCATCGGCATTGTAGCCGTTGATCGGTAATTTAATAATTTTATAGTTATCGTAACTGATAATGTAAACATCATTTGACCAGGTGACTAGGATACCATAAAATTCCTTTCGTGAATTTTCCTGAACTGAAATATACCGGATATCTAAGTCAACAGGGATGTTGGTTTTGACAACGGCGGGTTGTCCCTTGATCTGTTTTAAATGATAGACACTGTTATTATTATCGATAATAAAATATCCTTCATCGAAGGATTTACGGGTCGTCGGATTACCGGCGATGTACTTTGCCGGAAATTGGAATCCCTGCTGACCTAATGCCAGATCAAAGATGCGAGACAGTGAATCATTTACGGTGTTCGACAGGGCATTGATAAATTCAAATTTATCCTTTATACGAAAAACTTCATCTGGCATCTCAAGGTATGTGAATTCAGATTGTGATTCAAAGAGAGGGTTCAAGTCAATCTGCGGTGTATGAAGATAGGCGGGGCGTAAGCGAACAAATTGTGAATTGCCGCGGATGAATGAAATGCTGATTGGAATCCCATCGATACTGTCGGGAAGGATGCCCCATTTTTCCAGATTGTAATAATAAGAAAACGGTAAAAGTGCTTCATAAGATTTGCGGTCATAAGAATTGCCTGCCCGGTCGGAATATATCTGACTGTTTTGTGCCAGTTTCTGGATATAGACAAAATCCTTGATTACCGGACTGTATTGAACTATTGGACTGATAATGGGTTTATCGAAAATCATCCAGTACAGGTGGGGGAATAATATAGAGGATGAAATTATGATCAGGATAATAATGGCGTAACGGGATATTTTGGGCATCATAAGCGGCTTCCTTTCCGTAGTCGGTAACCGGGGAAAATAATGATCGGAATGTACAAGATGGAAAATAATAAATATAATCCGATAGACCTGGTGTACTGACAATAGATCTTTTCCAGAAAAAGACTCTGGATAAAAGGAGCAAATAGCAGCATATAAACCAGCCGGTATTTCCAGGATGGATCGACAACGATACTCGACATTCCAAGGTACGTGATAAATCCGGCTAAAAGCCAGGGTGTGACAGTAATCAGAGAACTGGTGGTCAGCTCTATTGGAAAATAAATAGTTCCCGTAATGGATAAGCCGATGATATATAGGATAGAAATTAACAACATGACCAGCAATCCGACCGCGACCATTAAAAACAGGGAAATGGTTTCGTTAAACGGTAGATGGAATGTCAGGCGGTATCTGTTTTTAGTCATTTCCGGAAAGAACTGCACAAGCGCCAGTACAATCGCAAGGATTACAGGAATATATTTTAGAACGGTATAGTACAGGGCTTTCTGTTGAATGAAGAAAATCCAGACATTGATTGGATCGTTCATTGTAAAAAACTGGCGGACGTTCAGATTAACATAGCTCAAAAATCCAATGACCATAATAATGGAACCAAACACGACCCAGCGGATCTTCAGCCATTCTTTATAGAATATTGCTTTATACATCATAATCCTTTTCTTAATATTTGCCGGTCAAGCCGATAAAGGCGTGTTCCAGGTTCATTGATTCTTCCCTGAATTCCACAAAGGAGATACTTTTATGATTAAGGTACTTTTTCACATCTTCCGCTTTCTTGAATGAGTACAAGCTGTAGCTGTTTTTGATATTCTCGTAATTGGCGATAACGTTATCCTGGTTAAATTCGGGAAGCTGTCCCTCGACTTTAAAGTGATATTGATGAAAGGAACAGAGGAAATCCCTGATTGGCATTTGTAACAGAATTTTCTGGCGACCGATGATAATGGCATCGTCGATTACCTGTTCCAGATCCTGTATAATATGGGAGGTCATAAAAACGGTCTTATTATTTTCCCGGACATAATCAATCAGGTAATCAAGAAAGAGCATGCGATATCCGGCATCCAGCCCCATGGAGTAATCATCGAGAATCATCAGCTCTGGATCCTGAGCCATGATCAATCCCAGGGCTACCTGTGACCGTTGACCGCAGGACATATGGGAAATTTTATGATCGTAAGTGACTTCCAACCGGTCAATCAATCCGTAGTAGAGCGATTTTTTCCAGTTCGGGTAAAAGCGGCTGTAAAATTTTTCGATCTGAGCAACGGTCATAAATTCGTAGCAGACATGACTTTCGTGAAGGAGACCGATTTTTGCCCGAATCGCGGGGGACAGGATATGCGATTCTTCTCCCAGGACGTAACACTTTCCACTGGTCGGTCTGAGAAATCCCATCAAAATATTAATGGTAGTGGTTTTACCCATACCATTTTTACCGAGTATGCCAAAAATCTTGCCTCTCTGGACTGAAAAGTTCAGGTCTTTATAAATTAATTTATTACCATAACTATGCGTCAGATTTTGGCATTCAATGACATTTTCCATTTTATCTCTCTGGTTCATTATTCTATATTTATTCTTATTTTAAGTGATAAAAGCATTGATCAATTATTAATCGTCATAACCAATCATTGGCAAAAGCAATGCCACGCTAAAATCGATATGCCAAATTACTAGGTCTTGGATAGAAACCGGGTGTTTCCACGGGCTGAAATTCAGCAATTATTAATAAAGACATAGACAATAATGTTGTACGATGCGACAATATTGTCGGTTATTGTGTGGTTCGTCTGTATCACTATTCCACGACTCTCCTTATTGATAAAAATCCTTTTTTCTTTGGCATGGTGATTGAAAGTATTTGCGGGGCTTGAATATTTAATATATATGTTAAAAACGGAATAATTTGAAATGAATTACAGAAGACATCTTCTGATGCTGATCCTGATGACTGCCTGGCTCTCAATGCCGGTTCTGGGTATCGATGATTCGAAAGTTAAAGAACATGTATTGGATAATGGACTGCGGGTAATCACCTATGAAATGCATACGGCGCCGGTCATTTACTCCCGATTAACCTATAATATTGGCTCAAATTATGAGCCCTACGGACAGACAGGCATTTCCCATATCGTTGAACATATGATGTTCAAAGGTACCAAACGTTTTCCCAAGGGTACCATTTCAGAACTGATCTCTGCCAACGGCGGTGTCTATAATGCGTTCACGACGAACGATATGACTGTTTATTATGAATTATTACCGAAGAACAAGATTGAACTGGCTTTTGATATCGAATCACAGCGAATGTATAAATGTGCTTTTGATCCGAATGAATTTGAATCGGAAATCAAGGTCATCATGGAAGAACGCAAGCAGCGAACTGAAAACGATGCCGCCGGGAAAAAGCGTGAAGAGCTGAACACCTTGCTCTATAAAAGTCATCCTTATCGGAACCCGGTGATCGGTTGGATGGAAGACATTGAGCATATCACCCGCGATCAGGCGTATGCCCATTATAAAACCTATTATACACCCAATAATGCCACGCTGGTTCTGACCGGTGATTTTGACACGGAAGAAATTCTGGAGACTGTCAAAAAATATTTCGGAAAAATTCCGAGAGGACCCAAGCTTGAAACTCCTCGTTTTTTTGATGTTGAACAAAACGGCAAAAAAATACTCGAATTCAAACATCCGGATATTTTGGATGAAAGTATATCCATGTACTTTCCAGCGCCCACCCGCTTTCAGGATGACGGTGCCGCGCTGTATGTTTTAGGTAATATTTTCTGCTCGCGTAGTGCGACCTCACGCTTGAATAAACGTCTGGTGCGTAAGGAAAAACTATGTAAAAGTACCGGCGGTGGTCTGGGATTCAGTAAAGATCCGCGCCCTTTTTCCATTTATGCCAGCCTGTTGCCCGAGGCATCGCTTGCCGAGGTGGAAGCAATTATCTGGGAAGAGATTGATAGCCTGAAATCCTATCCGGTCGCCGATTATGATTTACAGAAAATCAAAAATCAGCTGCGATACAATGAAATGACCGGCGAACAGTATATCAGTGATGTTGGTGACAGAATCGGCACTTATGCTAATTATTTTGGTTGGCAGAAGATCAATGAGTGGAATGATATGGTTGCAGCAGTTACCAAAGATGATATTTTGCGGGTGGCAAATCAATATTTTGATGAAGATAAACTGGTAATCTGCTATTCTTACCCCGATTCATCCGTAGCGGCATCGGACAGTCTGACAACGATTGATGTGGATGGCGAAATCGATGCTGGCGGATTATCAGAAGATGCACTGGAGCCTGAGGGTGGTAGTGACGACTCCCAAAGGGTTTCTCGCGGATTCTTAGCCCGTCTGTTTTCCGGTGAGGATGTGCGTGAACTGTATAAACCGCGGCTCGCGGAGACCCTGGCGCCAAATCCTGTTGCCAGTATGGTGGATTCCTTTACCCTGGATAACGGCGTGCCGGTTTATATGATTGAAAATCATGATTTCCCGACGGTGTATATCATGGGATTTATAGAGACCGGGCGTCTGCAGGAAGATGTGGATCATCCGGGAATTCGGATTTATACCGGATCGATGCTGTCACGCGGGACATCCAAACATAGTTATGAAGAATTACTGGAGGAACGATCCTTTACGCCATATCAGTTTGATTTTGGACAATCCTGGGATAAGATCATTTTCAACGCCTATTCACTGGTGGATGATGCCGATAAGATGTTGCAGAGTACTTATGAAATGATAGCGGATCCGACATTTCCGGAGGAGGAAATGAATAAGGTCAAACCGCGCCTGCTGTCCAACGCCCGCAATTTCAAAAAGACCGAAACCATGAAAGCTTTTTATACCATGTTTGAAAAGGTCTTTGAAGGTCATCAGTATGCTCTGCCTTATACCGGTACGGTTGAGACTTATGAAAATACGACCCGGCAGGATTTGTTGAATTTCCACGCAAAATATTTCAGTCCGGATAATCTGAAAATGGTTGTAGCTGGTGATTTTGACAAGGAATGGATTCGGAAAAAACTGAATGCTACTTACGGTGCCTGGATTCATCCTTCCGGTGATGAGCATCTGGAATTTTCCCGGATCAAAGCCATCCAGGGGAAACATGTGTATGTATTTAACAATCCTGAATACAAGCAGTGTCGCCTGGATTTGGGATTCAATCCGCTGGAAGGTGGGATTACCACAGATATTGGAGATTATGAAACCCTTAAAATCATGGAAAATATTCTCTGTGGCAGTTCCCTGACCTCCCGAATGGGAATCGAACTGCGGGACAGGCAGGGCTTAAGTTACGGTATTAAAAGCACTCTCTGGATTCGGGATCAGGGCGGTTACTGGAATATCCGTTCCGAGCTGGATAAGGCTAATGTCGTAAAAATGATCAAGGGTATTTTTGCCGAGATTGAAAAGATCCAGAAAGAGGGAATCACCGAAGAAGAACTGAATAAAGCCAAATCCCGGAAAATATCCATGCTGACCCTGCAAACCCGGACCGCGGATGATATTGCGAATATCATTTTTGATCAATGGCAGGATGGAAAACCGCTGAATCATTTTGATCAACGCCGGGACGCAATTATAGCGGTGACAACAGAAGACGTACAGCGGGCAGCGATAAAATATCTGGATATCAACAATTATATCATTTCTGTTTCCGGAAATATAGCGGAAGACGCTTTGGACGATTTCAAATAGATAATTTTAGATTGAATGTGAATTGATTTTCAGTATATTTACAATCGGATGATGTTCTTGGGACAGGGATAAATAGTTATGAGGATCAGCCGAATGAGGAGAAAATCCTTTTTCTTAATGGCAGTTTTACTGGGCTTGAACAGTGCTTTTGCATCGACAATTTCCGGCAGGGTGCAGGCGCAAATGGAAAAAACAAATATTCCGGATGCCCTTGTAATATTGCTGAAACAGGGAGATGAAGAATTTTCAAAAACCGTCGTCACCGGAGTGGCGGGAAAATTTTTCATCACTGATGTGGAAAATGGAAAATATAATATTGAGGTCGTCAAAGAGGGATTTTATAAAAATATCCAGTTTGATCTAAAGGTTGAATCCGATAAAGACTATACGGTGAATGTCAAATTGCTCCGCAAAGCCAAAAAAGATGACAGTGATTACTGTTTCATGCTCGGTGGAATAGAGGTCTGCAGTGAGCAGAAGGAAATAATCCCGGAAGAAGTGGTCACAACGCGTAAAGTCAGTTCCGGTGAAATTGAACACATGCAGGCAACGAACCTGGGTGACATTTTATCACTGGTTCCGGGTATCGAAAAGAATAACAATCCGGGATTATCCGGTACGACGACAGTAGGTGTCCGCGGTATAAAAACGGGTGGCGGCTATGTCCCCGGTGATGAATCGTTTGGAAGTATGATTATTGTGGATGGTAATGAGATATCGGCAGATTCAAGAGTAGGCTCCAGCGGTCGTACGGGCATTGATCTGCGCAGTATTCCCGCGGATAATATTGAATCCGTTGAAGTAATTGCCGGAATACCTTCGGTGAAGTACGGAAATTTTTCTCAGGGTCTGGTAAATGTGCATACAAAAACCGGAAAAGTGGCACCCAAACTGAAAGCCAAGTTCAATCCCGATACGAAAACCGTCAGTTTCAGTCACGGCTTGAAATCCGGAGAACAGGTTTTTGATTATCATCTGAATTATGCCCGCAGTGAACGCGATCTGCGCAAAAAGGGCGATGAATTTCACCGGATTTACGGAGCCGTGAACTTTTCCTTTAAAACACTGGATGGGCGTTTGGAAAACCGGCTGCAGGGAACCTTTACCCAGATGATTCAGAATGAACCACCGACGGATGTTTATAAAACCACGAATTACGACCGCAGTTATCGGGCGACTGGCGCCTACTCCTTTGATTTGGAAACCGAGAAAAAGACTAATTATTCCGGAATACTGAATATAAATATTGACAGGAATAAATCTTTTCGAGCACTGTACAAAAATGATCAGTATCCGGTTCAGGTTGATACCACTCTACCGATTATCGTTGGGACTGATACGACCGGGTGGCGCGATACAACCATTACAAAACAGAAAATCGGTTATATTGGTGAAAAATCTGAAATTGGTGTCGAATGGAAGATCGGCGCCAAATTTCTCCGCGAAAAAGATCGTCATTTTGCCGGTCAGAACCATCATTTTTTGACGGGTATTGAACTGGATCATGAATTTAATACCGGAGAGGGTCTGGTGTTGGATGAAGACTGGAACTATTATGGCTATTATTCTAGCCGGCGTTCCTATGCTTACGATGACTATCCCAGCTTGACCAGTTTGAGTATATATGCTGAAGACCAGATGGAAGGTCAGCTATTTGGAAATAAGTACGATTTGATGGCTGGCTTACGCTATGACAGTTTTAATCCGACGGGAATTACGACAGCCGATCATGGCGTATTTTTATGTCCGCGTATGAATTTCCGGTATTTTTTCACCGATGATTTTCGCCTTAGAATGGGAGCCGGACGCTCTGCCAAAGCGGTTTCACTTGGATATATTTTTAAAGAGCCGAAGTACATCAAGTATGCAGTCGGTGATTCCCTTGTGGAAGAGGTGATGTTTCAGTACAATCCGGCATTAAAAACATACATCACGGATAAATATGAAATTTCTGTGGACTGGATAGCATTCAAGGGCATTGGTATGTCCATCACCGCTTATTACATGGATTCTGATGTGATACCTGGACTGGAAACTTTCCCATGGGGATATAACATAAATCCGGATACCCTGACCTCAGAATCCTATCAGTTGTATTATAATACCGGCTGGAAAAAATCAAGCGGAATCGAATACACTTTCCGGACCCAGCGGTTTTTTAATCTCCAGTTTAAAATGAATGTTACCTACCGGTTTACCTATGTCGGTGAAACCGGTCTGGAGTACGACGCCAGTCCGGATACGGCTGCGGGAGACCAAATCTGGTACGAACCCAGTGAAGAGTGGCGGGAAAAAATCATTCTGGATTACCAGATTAATTATATCAGCAAGCGGCTCGGCGTATGGGTGACTCTCGATATTCAGCATATTCCGCTGGAACATAAGAAAACATTGTACTATTCCAATTCCAGTATCAAGACATTTACGGAAGATGGGGTTACGAAACAGGATCTGTTTTACCAGGAAATGACATTTCCTAATTATTGGGAAAATGACATGTACGATTACGGCAGCCGCTGGCTGTTTAATTTCCGCCTGACCAAATCCCTTGATCGTAATACGGAGATTTCTCTCTATATCAATAATATTTTTGATGATCGAGCCTTATGGACCTCTCCCGATGGATATATTCATAAGAATAATCCGGAAATTTATTACGGATTGGAGGTAAGCGCGCAATGGTAAATAAAAGGATAATATTCCTGATTGCCGGCTTATTTCTGTTTTCAGGTTGTTTTAAAGATGTACCCGAGTTCGAAGATGGTCACCTGAATGTGACCATAACCCTGCGTTATATCGAATCGCGATACGGAATCGATATTGTTTTGGATTCTTCAGCGGTGACATTGAAAAATGCCGACTACAATATGGGTATCATTACGGATACAACCGACACAAACGGTACCGTTGTCTTTGAAGAATTGCCCTGGTCGCAGTATATCATTACATCAAGTAAAGAGGTCATGTTGGATCTGGGTGCTGGAGAAGTGCCGGTTCCCCTGGTTGCCGATACTGTTTTTTTACCGGATAAAGAGAATAATGCCTTTACCCTGTATGCCCGCGGTCCGGCATCTCCCGGATTGAAAATTAATGAAATTTACACTTGTGGTCCTCCCAATAATTCCTTTTTCTTCTATGATCAATATTTTGAATTATATAACTCCTCATCCGATACTGCTTATTTGGATGGAATGATTTTTTGCCGGATGGGTTCATCCATTGAGAGCGTCACGTATATTTTTCAATTTCCCGGGGAACCGATTGTTGGCAGGGAATATCCTGTGCCCCCCGACAGTTTTGTCGTTATGGCTATGGATGCGTACAATTATCGCGACGAAATGTTTGATGGTCTGAAAAGTGTTGATTTGTCGAATGCCGATTGGGAATTTGTCAATGCGGCAGATCCGGGTGATATGAATAACAATCCCAATGTACCGAATATCTGGAATATTGAAGTTGGACATACATTGGATTTTATGGTTGGATTGAACGCTGATGGTTTGATCCTGGGTGATGGTTCCGATGTGGATTATTTAAACGGCATCAATCCGGAAAGCGTCGTGGATTGTGTGGAATATTCCTCGAGTCCGACTCATCTGAAGGAGATGCCGGAAGAACTTGACAGGGGTTATGCCGGTATTGGTCAGGTCAAGTACAGTGGGTCATCGCTGGAGAGGCGTTTAGCGGGATTTGATACGAATAATTCGACGGTGGATTTTGTCATTATTACGGCGCCGACAGTTGGATATCAACATTAGGATTTTAGTATGAGAAAAGGATTCATATTATCATTAACAATCGTTTTGTCATCCAGCTCTCTGTCCTATGGATATGAAGACTATCTGTATAAAGATATCTCCATCAAAGGAACCTACAGCCTTTATGATTTGGTGAATAATCCGGCTTTTTTACGATTGAATAATCATGAAGATTTGATAACCTATGAGTTTAATGCCGGAAAGCAGGACAATGGTTTTAAAAGAACCTTTGATCCTGAACAGATCAAAGCAGCCGGAATAGAGATTTTTTCCTATAAAGCATTGGATAATAAATCAGCCCTGGCATCCCGAATTATTTACAAAACCGCTACTCTTAATAATCTTTATCGATCGTTGGAAAAAGATTTTTACAGCGACTATTTTTCCTATTCTGATACGACCATCGGAGATGTAAGCTATGCGGGTCCCCGGCTCTGGGTGTTATATAATCGGGAAATTCTGCCGCGGCTCATAACCGGGCTCCAGATTGACTATGGTATCGAGAGGGGGCTGAAGGACGTATATACCGAGTGCGAATCGATTGCCAGGAATATCGATATCAGTTGGGGGCTGGGATATTCCAGTGCATCGGAAACGGCAATGGGTGTTTCAATCCGATATTTTGATCGTCAAGGCAGTTATGAAGCAGTGAAGGAAATCACCGACGCGATTGTCAATACTTATATGGGCTATCACCTCTATTATCCGGAGCTGCCCCGCAGCACAAATGAGAAAAAAGTATATGGCGAAGGCATTGAAATTGACGTGCAGTGGTCCCGAAATAAATTGATTATTCCAGCGCTGAAAATTGATCTTTCCGGTGGTTACGGGACAAAAGAAAATCTTATTAATGCCGGTGGTTCGATAAGTCCTGTTCAGCGTGGATATTGGGTCAGAGAAGGTGGATTCGTGAATTCCATTCTCTCCTACAGTAATGATCGTTCTCATTTTGGAATTGAGGGGATGCTTGGTGTAAAGCAATATCACGATTGGGCATCTCCCGGCAGCTATGCTATTGTAAATATTGAAAATGACGTCACAGATATCCATTATGGTTTTAAAACGGTAATTCCAATGCATTCAATGATTCTGACGATTGGTTATGAACAGGGCACCGAGGATGTCAATTATCGCGAATACACTGCTGACTTTATTTTTGATAAGCAGCTGTCCAGAAATCTGGTTTTTACGGATTTGAATATTCCGATAAACCAGATCATGCAGCTGCATTACAGCATCTGGTTATCGAAATTTGAACCCTATTTTTACTGGAATACCCGTTCTATTCAAACCCAGGGGATAGAGTTTGGCGTGGAAAGATTATACGTCTTTGGGAAAATCGGGGCGTCTTTTCAGGTGGAATTCTGGAAACCAGGCGATGAAATCGGTGCTATTAACCGTCTTGGAATCGCCGTCTGCTATAAGAAATAGGATTGCATTTTAAGTTTGAATGAATAGAAAAAATGTGTATAATTGTTTGTGCAATGTTCATAACTCATTTGAAAGTCACTAAAATCTAAATTCTCAACAAAAAAGGAGGAACAATGAAAAAATTGTTTACTATG
>CAZSDW010000032.1:0-35526 GCA_964605705.1 uncultured bacterium | reverse complement strand
GCTCTGCGTTGTAGCCTTATGACGTAGAGCGACGTGACGAGAGTAAAAATCCAAATATCAAATCCCAAATCTCAAATAAATCCCAAATCCTAAATTCCAATGTACGAAATGAAGAATACGGCGTCTCGATTTAGCGGGAAACCTTCGCAAGGCTTATTTACTATCTTAGAAAATTCTCCGCCTTTGCCAGCTGTTCCGGTTTGCCGATATCCAGGAATTTTTGCGGATCGTGCTCAAAGGCTTTGATCGGATACTTCTTACACAAATCCAGATAAAGGTCGATAATTGAAAAGACATCCTTGGCGGGCATCATTTTATAAATAATTGGATCGATGATGTGGACGCCGCTGAAAGCGAAATCCCGGTAACTTTGACCTTTTTTCAATTTTCCGCGGACCTCGCCGGTTACTTCGTTTCGCCAGCCGACCAGTTGATTTTCACTGTTGAATAATAATTTACGGTTGCTGTCTCTCCGGCTGACCGCCAGGGTTGCCAGGATACCGGCAGTAGCGTGTTCAATTAACATGGATCGGATGTTAATTTTCGATAAAACATCCACATTGTGCAGAAGGACAGGCTCTTCCCCGGACAGGAATTTTGCCGCACGTTTCAATCCACCACCGGTGTCGCGTAGCTGATCATGTTCATCGGAGATGTAAAAACGGACCTCTTTGAATTGCCGCTTTTTAAGAAAATCGAGAATCTGGTCGGCAAAATGATGAACATTGATGGTAATTTCCCGAAAACCAAAGGATATTAAGCGACTTATCACATATTCCAGCAGCGGCTTTCCGGCAATTTCTATCAACGCTTTGGGACGATCATCGGTCAGAGGTTTGAGCCGTGTTCCCAAACCGGCAGCGAAAATCATGGCTTTCATTGGATTCGATATTCCATATAAGAATTATCGTTTATTTTCCAATTCAAGATGCTGCAAGACAACATTGATATTATACGCTTTTTTAAGATGTCTTGCTATGGCTTCAGCACAATAAACCGAACGATGCTGTCCGCCAGTACAACCGAAACTGACCGTAAGGCTGGTAAATTTTCGTTCGATATAATTCTTTACCGATTGATCGATGAGATTGATGGCATTCTCCAGAAATTGCTGAATATCGGCTTCTTTGCTGAGAAACTCGATGACCGGGCGATCCTGACCGGTCAGTTTTTTGTATTCGTCATATCGCCCCGGATTATGAATTGCCCGGCAATCAAATACGAATCCGCCGCCGTGTCCCGCCGGATCGACCGGGATTCCGTGGTTATACGAAAAACTGTTCACAGTCACGGTGAAAGTCTCCTGATCGGTTGCCAGAGTCTGTAGTGCTCCGGATTGAACAACATCTTTCAATGCCTTGAGCAGAGCCGGTATTTTGATCGGCAGTTGGATTGAATTCAGCAGTATTTTGAGGTTATTGATCGCATAGGGAACACTGCGCAGAAAGTGGACTTTCTTTTCATAAAATCCCCGGAATCCGTAAGCCCCCATGGCTTGCATGATCCGAATCAGCACATAGCCGTAGTAATAACGTCTGAATTCGTCACTGTTAATTTTGATCTGTTTCGAAACAGTGTCGATATAATGCTTCAGCAGATCGTTTCGCACGGATTCGGGAATAGCTGCCTTGGCGTCGTAGAGCAGGGAAGCCAGATCGTACTGCAAGGCTCCCCGGCGTCCGCCCTGATAATCGATAAAATAGGGGATTCCATTTTTCAGCATAATATTGCGGGATTGAAAATCACGATACAAAAAATAGTCACAATCGGTTTTCAGCAGGTAATTTGTAAAAGTGTGAAAATCCTCTTCCAGTGCCTGCTCATCGAAGTGGATTTTTGCCAGTTTCAAAAAATAATATTTGAAATAGTTCAAATCCCACAGCATGGATTGTTCGTCGAAAAAAATGCGTGGATAACAGACCGCGTAGTCAAGGTTTTTCCCGCCTTTAATCTGGAACTCGACCAGCTGTTCGATGACCTGTTTATAGAGTGCGGTGATTTCATCGGGAAAATCGTTGTTGTGCCGTTTGAGAGTCAGTTCGGAAAATAAGGATATATCCCCCAAATCTTCAATCAGGTAGCTATGTTCACTCTTTTTGACACCATAAATTTCCGGGACGTTCAGTTTTAATGAACGAAAATGCCGGCTGAATTCAATAAACGCTCGGTTTTCTTTATCGTCGGGATTGAAAACGCCGATCGCGGTTTTACGATTACTTTGAATTCGGCAATAGTCACGATTTGAGCCGGAAGCCGGGAGAGGATTGATGGATATTACATTTTCCTTTGCCCAGGTTTCATATAGTTGAATCAGCTGCTGTTCAGTGTGAATATTCATACAATTTGATTTTAGGATTGATTTGCCAATTTATCAAGGGAAATTGGATTGACTTAAACGGTTAAATACAGTAATTTGAAACGGCTTTTTAATTGATTTGATAATTTCGAATCTGACAAAATGCAACCGAAAGTATAAAAATGAAGATGTTATTAGTGGATCACATTATGCAAAATCAATTGTTATCGACTCCTGTATTTAGTAGGATACATACAGTTGAAAAATAATTCTTAAGGTCAAGACTTATCATCTATGCAAAAATATGAAAAAAACGGGCATCTTATTTATCATGGAGAATCTCTTGAAATTCTCACAAATGAAATAAAGGATAAAAGTATTGATCTGATTTTCATTGATCCTCCTTATAACATCGGTAAGGATTTCGATGGCAGGAAAGATCGATGGAAGAACGATGAGGATTATCTTAAGCGGTGTTACGAGTGGCTTGAATTATGTATCAAAAAATTGAAAAACAATGGTACACTTTACGTAATGACATCTACCCAATTTATGCCATTCTTTGATATTTACCTTCGTGATAAAATACATATTATTTCAAGAATAGTTTGGTCATATGACAGTTCCGGTGTGCAAGCAAAAAATTACTATGGTTCACTTTATGAACCGATTTTGTTTTGTGTCAAAGATAAAGATCATTATATATTTAATTCAAATGACATTCTCGTTGAGGCAAAAACTGGCTCGAAAAGAAAACTCATTGATTACCGGAAAAATCCCCCACAACAATACAACTGTAAAAAAGTACCCGGTAATGTATGGGAATTTCCAAGGGTCAGATACAGAATGCCTGAGTATGAAAATCACCCCTCTCAAAAACCGATAGCTTTATTAGAGCGGATTATTAAAGCAAGTTCAAATGAAGGAGATACAGTACTGGATCCGTTCTCGGGAGTGTTTACAACATCTTTTGTAGCAAAAAAACTTAATCGAAAGTCGATTGGGATTGAAATTAGTGAAAAATATATAAAGATTGGTCTTAGACGAGTAGGAATTTCGTTTGATTATAATGGTGAAAAACTGGAGAAAGAAATACGCACATTTGAAACCGAAAAAATTGAAAGATCAAAAATACTAACTCTATTTGGAGAACCGGATGGATCACAAATTTACAAAAGTCATAAGAAAGATATTACAGGATAATTTTGGTGATATCTCTGATGAAATATACAGTAAAAGTGATATTCTTAAATATCTGAATATCAAGACGAAATCGGCACATAGAGGTTCTAAATACAGAGGAAGTTTTGCAAATATCTATGCAGTCTATGTTTTAGTTGAGGATTATTTAAGAAATAACTTCCATATTAAAAAAGGTTATGAGGAATACGAAGGCGCAAAGTTTTCTATTCTTTTAAAGAGACAACGCCGACTCCCATTTGGTGCTAAACTGCAGAATCATGCTCTTAACCACAGGATGAACCAGGAATTTCACCAGCATTTTCCAACATGTGATTTTGTACCCATTATACGAGATGTCGATTCAAACAGATATTGGTTCAATGAAAATTTACTTAAAATTAAAATAAAAGATACCATCTACAACATTTCTCATTCAATTATTCAAATAATTGACTCCTATGTCGAGGTAAAAAAGGGCGCTTTTAAGCAATTCATTGATACAATTGAAAATCTTAAAAAGATTACCGATCAAGATTCAGAGTAAGTTTATAAATTTATTCACGAATTACTTGCTCCAAATATTGATGCGAGGATTTTTGAAATTGTAAGTTTTGCAATATTAAAATATTTCTATCATGACCAGATAGTTTATTTTGGTTTTAATCTTGAAAACATTGAAAAACATAATTTAATGCTTTATAAAACCGGTCGGACTAATGCAAATAATGGCGGTATTGATTTTGTGATGCGACCACTGGGACGCTTCTTTCAGGTCACCGAATCAACGGACGTAAGAAAATACTTTTTAGATATTGATAAAATCCAACGATTCCCAGTAACATTTATCATTAAATCGGAATTGACTGTCAAAGAATTAGTTGAGAAAATTAAAGAAGACGCCATGAAACAATATGGTGTAAAGTCAATTGTAAATAAATATATCGATGCTATCGAAGAAGTCTTCAACATTCAGAAACTTAGAAAGCATTTTAAATCCGCTGTCAAGGAAGGCTATCTTAAACAAATTATCAATGAGATCGTTCTTCAAAGCAAATTGGAGTTTAATTATTACGATGAATAAAATAGTAAAATATCTTTTTTAATATGTTTATCTTTTAAGCGGAGACACATCGAGATATGATGCAGCGAATATTGGTTGATTTAAGAAGTGATACGGTGACCAAGCCCAGCCGATCAATGCGGGAATTTATGGCAAGGGCTGAGGTGGGTGATGATGTTTATGGTGAGGACCCGACAATAAACATGCTCGAGGAACGGGTCGCGGATCTGCTCGGAAAAGAGGCAGCTCTGTATGTTCCCAGCGGCACAATGTCCAACCAGATTGCGCTTAAAACCCACACCCGACCGGGGCAGGAAGTCATCTGTGAAGAGAATTGTCATATATTTAATTACGAAGCCGGTGCGCCGGCACTTTTATCTCAGGTTCAGATGCGCCCGTTGAGCGGCAGGTTTGGCGTCCTCGATGTCAGTGAGGTTGAAAAGGCGATCAGAGAAGATAATCTGCATACGCCGCCGACCGGGCTGATTTGCCTCGAAAATACTCACAATCGCGCCGGAGGCACCATTTATCCCCTGAACGATATTTCTGAAATTGCCAATTTGGCAGCGCAAAAAGGAATCCCGCTGCATCTCGACGGAGCGCGGCTCATGAATGCGGTTGTAGCAACCGGCATCCCTGCCAAAGACTGGGCAAAATATGTGGACAGTGTTTCTCTTTGCTTTTCGAAAGGTTTAGGCGCCCCGGTGGGTTCCGTACTCTCCGCCAGTAAAGACTTTATCAAGCGCGCCCGAAAATTCCGCAAAATATTGGGTGGTGGAATGCGGCAAGCCGGTATTCTGGCAGCCGCCTGTCTGTTTGCCCTGGATAATAATATCGCCCGCCTGTCCGACGATCACGCAAATGCCTATCTGCTGGCTGATAAGCTGAAGAACCTGCCAGGTATTTTTATCGATATGAAACAGGTCCAAACCAATATGGTCATGGTGTATGTAAAACATTCGAAACTCAATTCACTGAGCCTTTCCCAGGCGCTGGCGAAAAAAGGTGTCTTAGCCAATGCAGTTGATGCAGAACGAATTCGTGCCGTAACTCACCTGGATATCGATCGTGACCAAATTTTGCAGGCGGCTGATATTTTCAAGGATATTTTACAGGATGCCTGAGGGTTTGAGCATTCCTTCACAAAAATTATAGTTAATTTAGCAAGGCAACGTCAATAAAAATTGTTATAACCACAGAATCATAAATCCTTAAATCTGTTTTATTTACTCTTTAATAATTTGTAATTTCCGCCAGTCTAAACAAATTCACGGGTGGGTAGTATAATGAAAAAAATGAAGAGAATACTCCTCTGTTTTATTGTGATCTTTAACTTTTCCAGAACGATGTTCGGGCAATTTGCGTTGGAACGTGTTATTGTTCCTAGAAAAATTCCAACCGCTGTCGATTTCAGGGCTATCGCTGTTTCTCAGTTCGGTGATATCTATCTTCTGGAGATGAAAGGTAATGAGATTTACCGGATGAATTCGGACGGAACTGTACTCACGACCAATGGCGGGTATGGTTGGGGCGAAGGGCAATTCGATACTCCGCTGGACATCAGTATGTCGTCCGGTCTGGACCTGATTGTTGCCGATTATAACAATCACCGGATCGTTCGCTTTGACCGTAAATTGAATTATATCACATCCTATCCCGATCCCAACAGTGCTTATGAATTATCCTTTCCGAAATCGGTGATTTTGACCAATTACGGAGAGATTTTTATTTTAAAAGATGAAGATTCCGAGATTATCAGGTTGAATGTCAGCCAGAAAGATATCACGGCATTTGCCGGGCTGGAGTATGGCAATTATGCCCTTATCGATCCGCTGATAATCCGAATGACCGAAAAAGGATTGATTTCAGTGCTCGAAAAAAGCGGGAGAATCTTGCAATTTGATCGGTATGGTACACCGATTGGTCAATTGAAATTAACCACGCAGTCACCCATTTTAGGAATGACGCCAATCGGGAAGGATTTCTGTGTCGTGGTCAATTCGAGCCCCTGCCTGTACTATTATTCGGATTCCAATAAGTCCTGGACACCCATTGAAATCAGCGGAATGGACGATAAAACGTGTTTCGTCGCCAGCTGCTTCCGGAACGATAAATTGTATTTGTTGAAACGGTCCGGTCGAATAGCGGTTTGTATAAAAATCCAAACGACAATTGATCATTAATTATTGGGAGACAGACTGATTAAATTCTGGTCAATAGATTCTTTTCGGAGACAGTTTGGCTCTTTACTCAAAGGAGCAGTCGTTTTCGGTGTCTGCCTTCAAAATCTTGTTGCCGCGATTAATCAGGTCGATACATTGACGGTATTTCCCGGCGATTCCGCCCTTCAGTTCTCCAGGTCATTCATTATCCCTGAAACACTCATTCTGACCGATAATCAGCAGGATACGATTCTGGTTTCGGATTGTGAGATAAATTCCATGTCCGGGCAGTTGAAAACTGATTTGGAGAATGCCGATACTTTGATCATTATTGCGAATTATCAATACCTGGATCTCAAGCTGCCGCGACAGCAAATTCTGAATCCGCCTCCCAGGGTGTATATTCCCCGGACATCTGATTCCGAAACGAACAACGCCGAGATCCAAAATCGGCAAGAGACTCAAATAATGGATTATGATTTTTTGAAATCCGGCACAATTTACCGGGGTGTATCACTGAGATCAAATAGCGGAATGGCTCTCCAATCGGGATTGAATATTGAATTGCAGGGGCAGATCAGTGAGGATATTTCGATTGTCGGTTCATTGACCGATCAGAACATCCCGATTCAGCCGGAAGGAAACACGCAGACAATCGAGGAGATCGATAAGGTTTTCATTCAGGTACAGATGCCGCATGAAAATATTACTTTTGGGGATTATGAGTTTTCCAATCGAACCAGCGAACTCAGCGCTTATCAACGCAAATTGCAGGGCGTATTACTGGAAAGTAATCGGGCAGCCAATCAGGCGCAGCTGAGCGGGGCAATCACTAAAGGTCAATATACCAGCAATTATTTTAATGGCGAAGAAGCCAACCAGGGTCCCTATCAGCTGATCGGTAAAGAGGGTGAAACCGCGATTATCGTCCTTGCCGGAACCGAAAAGGTCTGGATTAACGGTGAAGCCATTCAACGGGGCGAAAATAATGATTATGTGATCGATTACTCGACCGGTGAGCTCAGTTTCACACCCTATCGCCTGATTACGTCGGATTCACGGATTTCCGTGGATTTTCAGTATTCAAACCTGGTTTATCAGAAAAATATCTGGATTGCCCGCAACACAACGTCCCTTTCCAATGGAAAGCTGAAACTCACTGCCGGAATGATCAGTGAAAGCGATGACCGGGACAATCCGATTGAACTGGTGCTGACCGATTCTGACATTAATCGGCTCAAGCAGCTAGGCGACGATGTTGACAATGCCTTTCAGAGTACAATTAAAGAGGATAGCAACGGCGTTTATATCCTGAGCGCAGATTCGACGCTTGAATTTGTCGGGCAAGGCGGGACGCACTCAGCCTCATTTTACAATATCGGGGCAAGAGGCAGTTACAAAAAAGTCTATCAGGTTGATGGTATTTATTTTGAATATGTGGATAAAAGTGATCCGATAACTCCAGCTGCGGATATTACTGAAGCCGTCTATATGCCGGTAAAACCTCTGAAATTGCCGTCCACCCAGCGGCTGTACCATTTTTCCGGTCAGTGGCAAGCATCCAAATTTCTGATGCTGAGTTCGGAACTGGCAGGTTCCGATTTTGATCGTAATACCTTTTCCTCCATTAATGATAATGATAATCGGGACCTGGCATTTGACATTAAATCGAATATCAGATTGCCAATTTCAAAGCGAAGTTCAGCAGATGTGAATCTGAAATTTCGCCACATTGGTGAACGATTTGAAGCAATGGATCGGTTTCAGGAAGTCGAATATCGCCGGAAATGGGACTTGCCATCGGATTCAACCCA
The DNA here is from genome assembly GCA_964605705.1 of uncultured bacterium. GTDB lineage: Bacteria > Fidelibacterota > UBA2242 > UBA2242 > UBA2242 > CAZSDW01. The sequence goes on along the minus strand of CAZSDW010000032.1, from coordinate 27,012 downwards.
GGGTGAACAGGTTATGGAAGCCGGAATTGGCATGAACCTGAATGAAATCGTCATCTGGAAACTCGATCTGGGAACTTATAATCGTAACGAGATTGATGCGAATCGCTATAAAATTTCCGGAGCGCTGCAGTATAAATGGCTGGATCGTTTGGAATTGTATCAGGAACGGATTCAACGGAGCATGCCCATTTTCGGTACGTCCGAGTGGTTACGCCAAAAATTTCTGCTGCGATTTAATATAAAAAATATTAAACCTTTTACGGAACTGTACAGCGAAGAGAGAACCGGCGCGACGGATGCCCTGTCGAATTTTCAATTCGTTGAACAACGCTATGGCATTGATTTAAATGGTTCCCGAAAAATCTCTGGTCGCTTGGAGAGTTATTTCAGAAATGACCATGATTTGGTCAATGATCAATGGCAGTCATCCGGCACTTCCCAAAATTATGCCTTCAGCGGACAGATTAACGACTGGCACAGTTTCTACAGCCGATTTTCCTATACCTTCCGGATAAAGGAATACCTGGATGAGAGTGCGACACCCGATCAGCAGGTACAGCTCATGGACATTATGCTGAAGCAGCAGCCCCGGAAACTGCCCTATGCCTGGGAAACAACCATGAAAATCGAGGAGGAGCGAACAGTCAAAAAGGAGTACCAGTATTATTATGTCGGGAAAGGCGAGGGACAATTCATTTACGATTCGACTTTCAGCGATTATGTACCGCATCCTCAGGGCGACTATATCTTGAGGGTGATTCCCTCGGAAATCAAAGAGCCGGTGACCAGCGTTCGGAATGGTCTGCGTCTGCAACTCAACGGCAGAAGACTGAAAGGTAAAATCCCCTGGAATTTCCCGACGAAAATTACGACGCTGACCGATATTCGTCTGCAACAGCAGATTCGATCTGAAGATAATCCACTGAGTATTCTGACAATTGATAAAAATAATATCGATGACCGCTGGGCGTATTTTAATCGCACATTTCAACAGGATTTGCTTTATCATTTTGACAACCGTCAATCAGATATCAGGCTCCGCTTTCTGGATAACAACACTATCAGCCAACTGGATGTTCGCGGACGGGAAAAATATATTGCCCGGGAAAGCTCTGTGCGTTATAAGGGTAATTTTATCGGGAAACTTCGCCTGGAATCAAAATTCAGTTCCGAATATACCTATCGTAAGTCCGATTTTAATATATTGCGGGATCGGGATATCCGATCTTATCAACTTGATAATACCTTTTCATATTTGTGGAATATCGTGCATCTCTATGAACTGGAACTGAAAGGCAGCTATGACCTTGATCAAAGCGAAGACGATCTGGAAGCATTGCTGGTCGGTGTGCGGAATAGTTATGAACGCAAAGTAAAAAGCAAGGGACGGTGGAAAGGATTCCTGGAAATTGACCGGGTGGCGGTGACTCCCGAAGGCACGCCGATTCCCTGGGAGATGAGCGCCGGAAAGCGAGAGGGATTAACCGTTGGCTGGGGTGTTTCGGCGGAATATCGGCTGGGGAAAAATCTCAGTTTACGATTGAATTACGAAGGCTGGAACGAACCGGATCGGGATTTATATCACCTGGGTGGTGGTGAAATAAGGGCACTGTTTTAATGGGTAATTCAGTCAACAGATCGATCCGAATATTTTGGCTTATCGTGGGATTCTGGATTCCGGGGATATTGTTCGGGGAAAATGTAAATTCTGTGCCCGATTCGCTGGTTTTTGGGCATATTGAAGTTCATTCTGATGTTGTCGCGGAAAACCTATTCGAACAGGTTACGGATGAATTTGCAGAAGTACCGGCAAGCTCAGAAAATTACCAGGAATTGAGCCAGAGTTTGCTGAAAATCCCGGCAAGTCAGGGTTACTACTTTCCTGCGTTACAGATGGAATCCGTTCATCCTCAAATTTATTCCGGGTTGATGAATTTAAATCCGGTATTTCGCCTGAATTGGGGCGAGACCACCCGGATTGATACGATTTTATTTACGGGTGTCCAAAATACCAGACCGGCGGTCTTGCACCGAATCATTGATCCTTTTACAGGATTGCAATATACGCCACAAACCGACCGGGAAATCAAGCGTTCACTACGCCGGTTTCCATTCCTGACGATGAGCAGTCCGGCTGAGATTATCAAAACCAGGAAAGGCAAGACCGGGATTTTATTGTCTGTCACCGAATTACGGGAAAATGAGTTTACCGGTGTGGCGGGGTATGTACCGGAGACTTATAACAGCAAGGGCTATTTCACTGGTGAACTGGATTTGAAGCTTCATAATCTGTCAGGAACCGGTCGCCAGATGTTGCTGTACTGGTCCAAGACAAACCAGTATTCCCAGCAGATCAGCTTGAATTATACCGAGCCGTGGATCTGGAAAACCAATCTGTTTGGTTCACTGAGTTTTGAACAGGTTTTACGGGATACTCTGGTAGTGATTCGGAAAATCAGTATCGGTAGCGGTTATTATTCAGTCAAACTGGGGAGTATTGAACTATCCCTGAACAGAGAATCGACCATTCCGACGCCAGGAGCGAGAGTACTGCTTGGTCTTGTAAATACCAGGACTGATGCAATTGGTTTAAATTACACTGTGGATCGCCGGGACAATTTCTATAATCCTGTGCGTGGATATCTGGTTAATTCGAGTCTTTCAATGGGAGTTCAGAAGCGGGATTCACTTGCTAATGCTGTCAGTTCCAACGTAAGTTTCCGTATGGATACATTTTATCCCTTAAAGCGCCAACTCGTACTGGCGGCAAAATTCAATGCCAGGGGCAAATGGCTATCCGGAACAGATCCGGCTTATTCCGATCAATTCTGGTTTGGTGGTGCCGGGACACTGCGTGGCTATCCGAATGATTTTTTCAGAGGCAGCCGGATTGTCTGGAGTTCGCTGGAACTTCGTCGGTTGATCGGAAATCTGAGCAGCTTCTTCATCTTTTTTGATCAGGGCTACTATTGGCGAAAAGATGACAACAGGACCGTCAGTGCATATCCATCCGGTTATGGATTTGGGATTCGGCTGGCTTCCCGCATGGGAATCATTGGTCTTGATTACGGTTTTGGGGAAGGCGATACCTTCTCAACGGCTAAAGTACACATACGATTAATCAGCAGGTTCTAATGGGAAAAACAAAAGAAAATATCGATGAACAAATTATCACTTTCTTGAAACAACAGCGCGGTGCCGCCATTAAACAGCGGCGAATTGCCAAAGCGCTTGGAATCAGCAGTGAACATTATCAGCAATTCAAAGGGCAACTGCGAAACCTGGCGGACGCCGGGAAAATCGAAAGTGCTCAGAAAAACAGCTACCGGATTCCCGATAAAAGCCGTCAAATTACCGGGACGATTTCCTTTTCCAGCCGGGGATTTGCCTTTGTCGCTGTGGAAGAAGGATTGGATATTTTTGTAGGCAGTTATGATACCTCCACGGCTTTTCATGGCGATAAGGTTCTGGTGGAAAAATCCTCAAAACAAACCGGGAAAAATCCCGAAGGCAGGATTATCCGAATCATCGAAAGAACGGAAAAGCCGTTATTCGGGACGCTGAAACGGCATCATCAGGAGTGGGTTGTCATTCCCGAGATGCCGGCTCCGCCGGTATCGATCAGGATTGAAAACGAAATTGATGGCATGAAAACCGGACAGATGGTTGAACTGCAAAAATTGCAGTGGGAAAATGTTCAGACCAGTCCCCGGGCGGAAATCAAGCAGATTCTGGGGATTCCCGAAGATCCCAATGACGATATTCCGATTATTTTAAAAATGCACCATATCGAACCGGAGTTCCCGATTGTTGTGCAGAAGGAATTGGAAAATCTGCACACTGAAATTCCCGATGTGGTCATTCGGAAACGACTCGATCTCAGAAATCAGGAAATCTTTACCATCGATCCGGTAACGGCGAAGGATTTTGATGATGCGGTTTCCATCAATAAACTGGCGGATGGTAAATGGAAACTGGGTGTGCACATTGCCGATGTCGGGTATTTTGTAAGCACCGGATCGGCAATTGACCGGGAAGCCCGCAATCGGGGTACCAGCATTTACCTGGGGAATACGGTTGTGCCAATGCTGCCGGAGCGGATATCCAATGAACTCTGTTCCCTGGAACCGGACAAAGATAAGCTGACGATGTCTGCGATTATGATAATAAATGCAGAAGGAAATGTTGAAAATTATACACTGGCGCCGAGCATTATCCGCTCGGTTCGGCGTTTTAATTACCAGGAAGTTCAGCAAATTCTGGATCGCGGCAACGGTGATTATGCAGGGACTTTGCAAAGAATGCTGGAATTGAGCATTATTCTGAGAGATAAGCGTTTTGCAGCCGGAAGCATCGATTTTGATATTCCGGAACCGATTTTCAAAATCGGTGAAGACGGCATTCCCATGGAGATTAAACCATCGGAGCGACTGGATAGTCACCGACTGATTGAGGAATTTATGTTACTGGCGAATAAGACCGTTGCGGAGTGGGTTGCTGTGCAACGCAAGAAAGATGAGCTGCCGTTTATCTATCGGGTTCATCCGACGCCGAAGGAAGAATCGATTGAAGGACTTTACGATATTCTCAGCCGATTAGGTCTGGAGTATCAGCGTCCCGATCCGATAACTCCGAATGATATTCGGAAAATACTACTGGAGATTGAGTCGCTGCCGTTCAAGCATTTTGTTGAACAGATTGCTTTGCGGACGATGACCAAAGCGCAGTACTCGACGCAAGCCCAGGGACATTTTGGGCTGGCATTCAGATATTATACGCATTTTACCTCGCCGATTCGTCGTTATCCCGACCTGATGGTGCACCGCCTGATAAAACACTATCAGAAATCCGTGACCATGGAAGATAAAACCTTTTACCAGAAATCGTTGCCGCTCACTGCCGGACTATCAACTGAAAACGAGATCAGGGCAATGGAGATTGAGCGGAAATATATTAAGATTAAACAGATTCGTTTCCTGGCAAATAAAGTCGGCAACTGGTACTCCGGAATTATTACCGGTGTTTTGGAATTTGGATTTTTCGTGGAAATCTCCGAATACCTGGTGGAGGGACTTGTGCATGTGCGGACTTTGAATGATGATTTTTATATTTACGACGAACAGAATCACACATTGAAAGGTCGGCGAAACGAACGCTCCTTTCGCTTGGGCGACAAAGTGATGATCAAAATTGCTTATGTTTCCATCAAGGAGAGACTGGTTGATCTGGAGGGGGGAGAGTAACAGGCTACCTGGATCTTCATGGTCTTCCGATTATTATTCGAGGATATTGTTAAGAGAGTCATTAATCCTTCTGAAGGTTTCAAACCTTCAGAAGGATAGGATATGCCGCACTTGACTTAAGCCTCAAGGAGGATTGAGTTAAGTGCTCAATTGAATAAAAATTCTTGCTATTATCAGTAGCGTTCATTACTATCAAATAACTTCAATCAGGGCAATGTTTTAGGCATTTTGGGGAGTGCTTTTGAATTGTTTTTTCTCATGATTTATTTAAATCTCAGGTAAGCGTTACGTTTATTATCATCAACGGTTGGGTCTGGTTATTAACAGACGAACGAAAATCAAACCGGAATACAAATTATCAAACTATGATCTTATATCATGAAAAAATGTAGTGAAATATTTCTGATAGTTGTATTGTCCTGTCTGAGTATCTTTGCGAAAAGCCCGACAACTATCTCCGGTAAAATCGTCTCCGTTGATAGGGTACCACTCTCATATGCGAATATTGTCATTCGGGGCACATCCCTGGGAACGATCAGTGACGAATACGGTCATTTCTCATTGACGCATACCTATGATGATTCGATTTGGATCGTCATCTCCTATATCGGGTTTGAAACAACGGAAATCGGCATTGCGCCGTCCCGGGAATCCATCGATCTGAAGGAGATCATTCTCAGCAAGGAGATCATCTTATTTAGTCCGCTGGAGATCGTGGGAGAGAGCCGCCTGCGGAAACAGCAAGCCATTGAACCTGACCTGAAGCTGATCCGGTTCAATGACATCCCCACTGTGCCGTCCATCGGCGGTTCCGATGTGTTCCGGGTGATTCAGACCATGGGCGGCGTCAATTCCACCAGCGAGTTTTCGAATCAGCTCTATATCCGGGGCGGGACGCCGGACCAGAACCTGATCCTGCTGAATGGCGCGCCCCTGTACCAGCCTTTTCACCTGTTTGGTCTGTCTTCTTCGATCAGCAGCACATCGGTGGATTATATCAAGTACTATTCCGGCGGTTTTTCAGTGGAGCACGGCGATCACATGAGCGCAGTACTGGATATTGTCACCAAAGCCGGGTCGAAGCGATTCAGCGGGATTGCCGACCTGGGACTGTTCGAATCCTCCGTGTCGCTGGCAGGACCGCTGTTCAAAAAACTCCGCTGGCGTCTGAATGCCCGGCGCAGCTATTATGACCTGTACGGTTCGCTGTTCCATTTTAAATTGCCCTACCATTATTATGACATCGAGGGAAAACTGTCATACCTGCCGGATTCCAATACCCTGATCACGCTGAATGCTTTCATATCTGAGGATAATCTTCACGAGTACAGCGAATCGACACTCTATAATTCCATTTATAAAAATCATCCCGATCCGCAGGTCGCGTTTGCCGATTCCAATACCTTCTATATGAAGAACCAGAATCAGCTGAAATGGGCGAACCAGCTGGCGAGTCTCCACTACCTGAAGAAACTATCGGCGGGGCAACTGCTGGAAGGCAAACTGTATTACTCATCCATTGAGCAAAACCTGGCGTATCACAAATGCTTCCTGCCGCATCCGCTTGCCTCCGAATTGACGCTGGTTGACGTGGACCAGCAAAATGAAATGTACAACTACATCCCGGTCCCGGCGAATGCCAATACGAACCTGATTGATATCGGCGGTTCGTTCTGCTACGAACATCACTTTTCCACACAATGGAACGGAAGTGTCGGCGCCGGATTTTCCCATCGGGACCTGGATTACTACTGGGAAATGCTGAGTTACGAGAAGATCAATCCCTATATCAATATGTTCATGGACTATCCGCCGGACACCATGGATTATGCCCGATCCATCCTGAACGCGTACCTGTTCCTGGAAACACTCTACGAACCGACGGATAAATTGTCGCTGCGATTCGGACTGAGACCGACGCTCTATTCCGCCTATGCCGCCATCAGTCCCGATCCGCGCCTGAACCTGACTTACAAGATATATCCCTGGCTGAGTTTCAAATCGGGGATCGGCTGGTTTGCGCAATCCCTGTCATCATCCCAGGAGTATGGATTTTACAGCGTGGCGAACATCTACCTGTTAGCGGATGAATTGCCGGTCTGCCGGCATCTCTTCGGCGGATTTTACCTGGACCTGCCAAACGCTACCGACCTTTCCCTGAATTTTTACCATAAGCGTTACAACAATCTTATGATAATCGATGAATCCGCCAACCCGATCAGCGGGCTGGCGGAATCCTACGGCTTCGATTTTGCCGGCGATCTCGACCTGAAAGAGAATATCCATGCGCGCTTTCTGTACTGCTATTCGATTACCGAAAAGGAGGATGACACGGAACGTTTCTACCCGAACTACGATATACGGCACCGGGTTGTCAGTCAATTGACGCTGCGGACTAAAAAGAACTATTCCTTCGATATTATCTGGAATTTCAGCAGCGGTCGCCCGGCGAACCTGACGAACATTCCCACTTACATCGGGGACACCAGCGATCTGCCCAGTTTTTTACTGGAAATGCCGAAGAATTCCTTTCGCTACCCGGCATTTCACCGCCTGGATATCGGCATTGAAAAACGACGGAAACTGAGACACGGATTGCTGAAATACCGGCTGGATATTATCAATGTTTACTGGCGGAAGAATGTGGTTTACTATAAGGATATTGACATCCAGTATGAATATGATCCCTTCGATTCGGATAGTCCGTACTATCAGCGGCTGAAGAACTTCGATGTCATTCAATTCAACGGATTTCCCTTGTTCCCGGTGATCGGAGTGAATTATGAATTTTAGACTGTTTCTTTTGATTTGTGTCATCTGCCTGATTGGATGGTTTTGTGATGATCAACCGACTATCTGTGCGGATAAGTTCGATACGCATTATTATATAATCGGTGAGTTAGACAGTCGTGTTCGGGTTGATACACTTGAATATGAACAGAATCCGGAATCCTATGAGAATCGAATCAATATTTACCGGATGCGGTATCTGCCGGAGTGGGCATTTAACCGGGAAAAGGACTATTCCTTCAAAGTCGAAAATTGCCCGGTAACTGTCCAGCGAAATAGTGAAATACTGACATTCACGGAGAGAAAACCCGGCATGTACTGCTGGGTACCGCCGACAGTATTGGACTTTATCCATCCCGGTGACACCTGTAAACTGAAAGTGATATTGCCTGATGGACACGAAGCCACTTCACAATTTATCACAAACAACATATACGGACTGGAGGATAAAGATACGCTTTATGTTCGACCTGACAGCGTATTATTGTGGGGAGAAGTCGATTGGAATAATATTTATCCTATACAGGTAAGTGCGACCTACAGCGATACGATTCATTTTCAGGTGTCGGAAGGTTCCTTCATAAGAAATCCGATATCTGATTACGGACAATACATAAGTTATTCCATCAGCGGAGACGATAGTAATCGATTATGGCTAAAAATGGATCGGTTTGAGAATCACCTGGTGGTCTATTCCGCTGCCAGGTCTCCACAGAAATTTCTATCTGATCATCCGATTGATTCGCTCATTTTAAATTTCTCAGTAGAATATGGAAGGTATCGTGAAATTCAACAGATAATTTGGAGTGTTGATAACGCCGTACCGGTTGAAAGAATCAGCGAAGTATCGAATATCGATGGCGCTTTAGGCTTTTTCTACCCGTCTTCATATTTGAATAATCAGAAGAAATATATATTGAAATGCATTCCCTGATGGCTAACGTTATCGTGTAAATCTCCCGCAAATACAATCAAATCGCAAATCGCCTGCCCGATGCCGCAATTGACTTAAGCCGCATAGCGGATTGAGTTAAGTGCGATCGAAAGCTCCAACCTTGCGAAGGTTTGAAACCTTCGCAAGGTTAGTGAGGAAACCTTCGCAAGGTTAGTATGAAAAGGTAACGCTTGGTTTTTCGCTGAAATCCCGATAATTTCCAGCGGATTCTGGGAGCAGTACAACGGGAGATAAAAATGAAAAAAATATCGGTTATTTTGCTGTTTATTTTAGTAGCATTGACAGCCTGTGGAGTGAAGAAGATCGCCAAAGGTCCCGCGGATATCATCTATGTGCTGGCATCGGATGAAGTCAGGGATGTCGTCCAGACAGCAGTTGATTCGACCTTTTCCTACGGAATTCGAACGCCCGAATTTCAGCGTTATTTCCAGACCGATTGGCGTCCCTTAGACGAACTGAACGAATATATCTATTTTCCCCACACCATTGTCATCGCGGATTTGAATGTTAATAACACTGCAACCCAATTTGTCAAGGGTTTACTGAGTGCTGAACGCCTGGAATCGATAAAAGAGGATACTGTAGCCATGTTCGCGCTGCCCGATACCTGGCAAAGTATCCAGATGCTGACGCTGATTGTGGGATATGATATGCAAAAACTGGCGGATTTTATTCTCGAACGTCAGGGCTGGCTCTATTCAAAATATGATCAAAAGTATATTGAACGACAGTCCAAGTACCTGTTTAATCAGTACGAGCAAAAAGACCTCGCCCGGAAACTCTGGCATAAATACCATTGGACAATGCGTATGCCCAGCGATTATATGATTATCAAGGAGTATCCCAACCGTAATTTTGTCTGGCTGGGGCGGGCATTACCCTATCGCTGGATTTCCGTATCCTGGGCGGATGGGATCAAAACCGAATGGCTGACTGCCAACGGACTGTTTGATAAACGGCAGGAGATCGGGACACTTTATCAGCAGATTCAAACCGAGAAACGGTTTCTCGGGTATAAATTCATGAAGCTGGGTATCTGGGATGCTCTGCGAATGTACGGACTTTGGTATCATGAAGAAAAAGCCCAGGGCGGACCCTTTGTCACCTATGCCTTTTATGATGAACAGAGTGATCGCACCTTTGTAATCGATATGATGGTGTACGCACCGGGGGAGAAAGTCACAAATTACCTGCGGCACCTTGAGATCATGACCCGGACTTTTCAGACTGTAGAAGAGGATCAATAATCCGCATTCCGCTTGATTAGGAAATCGAATTAGAGATTGCCTATTGATGCGGATGCGTGTAAATTAATTCGAGGTTAGTGAATAAATGTCGAAAATAGCTATTATTATGGGAAGCACCTCGGATTTAGAGGTACTGGAAGCAGCCCGAATTTACCTGGATTTTTTTAACCTGGATCACGATATTCAGGTTCTGTCAGCCCATCGTCAGCACGAGGCATTGGTTGATTATATCAGCCAATTGGAGAAAAGCGGAACGCGGGTGATTATCGCTTGCGCCGGAATGGCGGCGCATCTGCCAGGTGTCGTGGCAGCCCTTACCCGGTTGCCGGTGATTGGCGTGCCGTTGGACGCTTCATCTTTGAACGGGATAGATGCCCTTTTATCGATTGTTCAGATGCCGAAAGGTATTCCGGTGGCGACGATGGCTATCGGCAAAGCCGGCGTCATCAACGCTGTCGTTTATGCTGCCAAAATTCTCGCTTTATCGGATCAGGAATTAAGTCAGAAACTGACTGAGTTTCACAAACGGGGATCAAAGTTATAATCCTATGAATATACTGATTACCGGTGCAAATGGCATGCTTGGAGAAGAGTGTGTTAAAATGTTATCGGCGACCCATCAAATCACCGCATGTGATCTGCATGAGACCCTGCAATACGATGGACATTTGGATTACCAGCCATTGAATATTATCAATCAGCAGGACGTCTATAGAGCTATAAAAAAAGTCCACCCGGAGTGGGTGATTAACTGTGCTGCCGATACCGATGTGGATGGTTCCGAAAAAGATCGTAAAACTGCCTGGGGAGTCAACGCCGGTGGTGTTCAGAATTTAGTGACGGAAATGTCAAGAAGCGGTGCCCGATTAATCCAGATATCGACGGATTATGTGTTTGATGGCACCGATGGACCCTATTCTGAGGATGCCCCGGTTCGTCCCATTAATTACTATGGGCAGACGAAATTGGATGCCGAAGAGATTATCCGTAATTCCGGCATTCGAGCGGCTATCGTTCGAACGAATGTACTGTACGGAAGTACGACCTTGCAGAAAGCCAGTTTTGTCCGTTGGGTTGTCGAAAAACTCAGTCGTTTTGAGAGCATTTCGATTGTTAATGATCAATTTGGAAATCCTACCTGGAGCTTTGGTTTGGCTGAGGCGATTCAGCGAATAATCGATACCGACAGTACGGGGTTGTATCATTATGGAGGAGCGGATTATATCAATCGCTTTGAATTTGCACTGAAAATCGCTGAAGTCTATAAGCTAGATCCAACCCTGATTCGCAAGACAAGTACCCGGGCATTGAACCAAATCGCTCCCCGACCGTATAAAGCGGGATTGACATGTGATAAAATTGTGAAAGAACTGAATGTCAAATTGTATTCGATAACTGAATCGCTCAAGTCAATGAAGGGAACGGTATAAAAAAGTGGAATCAATCGTCATAATTCCAACCTATAATGAAAAAGAAAACATCAATGCGGTTATTGAAAAACTGGATAGCCTGAAAGTGGATCTGGACATTCTGATTATCGATGACAACAGTCCGGATGGAACCGGTGAAATCATTAAAAATCTCCAGAAGTCCAGTAAAAATTTGCATTTAATTGAACGCCCCGGGAAATTGGGACTTGGCTCCGCTTATGTCAAAGGATTCCGCTGGGCATTGGACAAAGGTTATAAATTTATTCTTGAGATGGATGCCGATCTATCGCATAATCCGGAAGATGTAGCACGCTTGATCAATGCCTGTAAAAATGATACAGATCTGGCGATAGGCTCCCGTTATTGCGATGGTGTCAATGTCATTAACTGGCCAATTAAACGCCTTCTGCTGAGTTATGGAGCGAATAAATATACCCGTTGGGTGACCCGGCTGCCGGTCAAGGATGCAACAGCAGGTTTTAAATGTTTTCGGCGGGAAGTGCTTGAATCGATTGATTTAGACAGGATCAAATCCTCCGGGTACTCATTTCAGATTGAGATGAACTATCGGGCTTGGAAAAAAGGATTTAAAATAAAAGAGGTTTCAATTATTTTTACAGAACGCACCGAAGGACTATCAAAAATGTCCAAGGGCATCGTTTATGAGGCGGTCTTTATGGTGTGGAAGCTGAAATTACTGAACTGGATAGGCAAGCTGAATAAATGAAAATATCCGTTATCATTATCAGCTACAATGTTAAAGAATTTCTGCAGCAGAGCATTCTGTCGCTGAAAAATTCACTGAATAATATCGATCATGAGATCATCGTTGTCGATAATAATTCAGTCGATGGTTCGACAGAAATTCTCAGCTATAAATTCCCTGAAATTATCCTTATCGAAAACGATATCAACCGCGGATTTGCGGCGGCTTGCAATCAGGGGCTGAAAGTGTCATCGGGTGAATATTTATTGTTATTAAATCCGGATACCATGATTCAGGAAGATACAGTCCAGACGATGATTCACTTTTTTGAAGAGGTTCCCGATGCCGGTGCCGCAGGATGTAAAATCCTGAATGCCGATGGTACTTTGCAGCTGGCTTGCCGGCGCAGTTTTCCGAAACCCATGGTTGCGCTGCCGAAACTTTTAGGATTAAGCAAATTATTTCCGAAACAAAAAATATTTGGTAAGTATAACCTGACTTACAAAGATCCCGACGATCTGATCGAAGTGGATGCGGTCAGCGGGTCTTTTTTGATGTTCAGGCGTAAAATCTTCGAAGAGCTCGGCGGACTCGACGAATCCTTTTTCATGTACGGTGAGGACCTGGATTTCTGCTACCGGATCAAGGACGCCGGCTGGAAAATCTACTATGTTCCTGATACCAAAATAATCCATTACAAAGGGGAGAGTGCGAAATTAGCCAGTTTTGATAATTTTATCACTTTTTACCGGGCGATGGATATTTTTGTCAAGAAACATTTCAGCAAGAGTTACTCCTTTATTTTTGATATTGTGCTGCGTTTCGGAATCCTGTTCCGGGGAATTATCTCTCTGGTCGGCAGTTTTTTTCGTAAATATTTTATTCTTTTTGTCGATGGTGTCGCGGTGTCAGCAGCAATCCTGCTCGCCCATTATCTGCAACCCCATCCGATAACCGATTATTCGCTGTTGGTTTCCATGCTGATTTTCTACCTGTTGCTTTGGCTGGGGACTGGCTATGCGATTGGTCTTTATGATCGACGGGATTTATCCTATTCGAGAGCCGCGATTGCAGCGGCGATCAGTTTTATTGCGTCTATGATATTTAATTTGTCATTCAAGGGTTTTATCTATTCGCCCCATCTGTTGATCTGGAGTTTTTTACTGGTCATGTTGTTTCTGCCCGGCTGGCGGGTATTTCTACTGTTTCTCCAGCGTCGACGCATCATATCTCCTAAATCACCGGTTTCCCGGGCGCTGCTTTCACGTCGGACTATTATCGCCGGCACCGGCAGTGAGGGCGAGCGAATTGCCAAGAAATTACAGAGCCATATCGAACATGGATTTGAAATTCTTGGTTTTGTGGATAAAAAATATGCTATGAAACAGACTTTAGGTTTTCCGTTTCTGGGCGTGGTCAATGACCTTGATGAAATTATCCGTATTCATAAGGCAACCGAGATTATCTTTACGACGGATGAGTTCACTAATGATGATATATTGAATATCTTGGATCGTCTGAAAAAAGTTCGAGTGAATATTAAAATTGTTCCGAAAAACCTCGATTACATTATCGGTAAATCCAGTGTGGAAAAAATTGAAGATATCCCGCTGATCGAGGTCGAATATAATATGTATCGAATGGGGAATCGCTTTTCCAAACGGGTTTTTGATCTGGTCACTTCACTAATTGGATTAATCCTTCTGACGCCGTTTATGGTTCCGTATGCTTTGATAGTAGGTTATAAATTCAAGCGCCAGGAATTTCTGGGAAAAGAGGGTGGAACATTTAAAGGGATTGTTTTTACAAAGCGAAATGGAAATCACTCGCGACCCAGTGTTGAGCGATTTCCACTGCTGGCTTCAATTCTAACCGGCAGGATGAGTTTTGTGGGCAGTGAATTATTGACGGCAAATCCACACATCCGGCGCTTGCGATGTAAGCCGGGATTGACGGGATTGTTTCAGTTGCAGGAAACCCATAGCCCTGATGAAATTGACAAACAAAATTATGAGCATTATTACATGCAGAACCATAGCCTGTTTCTGGATGTCGAGATTATTTTAAAGGCTTTATTAAATATTTGATGAAATATTATGGCAAGACTTACCCTTGATTTTGAAAAACCGATTCTGGAACTCGAGCAGAAAATCGAGGAGATGCGTGAGCTATCCAGAGTTAATGGCGTTGATCTGGCGGATGAGATAAAAAAGCTGGATGAAAAACTCATGAAGCTGGTGAAAAAAACCTACGCCAATCTGGGACGTTGGCAGCGGGTTCAACTCGCCCGCCATCCTGATCGTCCCTATACACTTGATTATGTGGAAAAAATGTGTTCGGATTTTGTTGAGATCCATGGTGACCGGTACTTTGCAGATGACAAATCCATCATTGCCGGTTTTGCGACAATCGAAAACTTCAAAGTGGTCATCATTGGTCATCAAAAGGGGCGCAATATCAAAGAAAATCTGTATCGGAATTTCGGATCACCTCACCCTGAAGGTTATCGAAAAGCCTTGCGCGCCATGAAAATCGCCGAAAAATTTCACAAACCGGTGATCTCTTTTATCGATACCCAGGGAGCCTACCCCGGAATCGGCGCAGAAGAACGTGGGCAGGCGGAAGCAATCGCCAGAAACCTGTTTGAAATGAGCCGTTTGCGGACACCGATTTTGATTGCGGTTATAGGTGAAGGTGCCAGCGGTGGTGCGCTGGGGATCGGTGTCGGCGATCGTAACATTGTGCTCGAAAATACCTGGTACTCCGTCATTAGTCCCGAGGGGTGTGCATCGATTTTATACCGCGATGCCGCCAAAGCGAATATCGCTGCTGAATCCATGAAAGTGACTGCCAAGGATCTCTTTGAACTGGGCGTTGCTGATGAATTGATTACTGAGCCGGATGGCAGCGCTCACCGTAATCCTGATGCCACTGCAAAAGTATTAAAGGCGAGTATTCTCAGAAATCTTGATGAACTTTGCGCAATTCCAATTGATGAACTGATCAAACAGCGTGTTGAAAAATATGCAAAAATGGGCAGCTGGGACGAAGGTTAATCGGGCATAATTGCCGCAAATTTACATAATCAAAGAATATAATAAATTATGTCAAACGAAATTGTATTTTTCCTGATGATTCTATTTGTGCTGGGAACAACTCTGCTGGCGTTTCGCATGGGAAAACACTGGCTTTTTGCATTCATCGCGATCTGTATCATATTAGCAAATATATTTGTCACAAAGCAATTCACCCTGTTTGGTTTAAGTGCAACAGGCGGAAATATCACCTATGGCGCAATTTTTCTGACAACGGATCTGCTTTGTGAACATTACGGGAAGGAAGCGGGGCGGAAAGCCGTGTTTATTGGATTTTTTGCGGCAATATTTTACCTGGTCACGTCCCAGTTTATACTGTTGATCAAACCATCGGAATATGATGTGGTCAACCAGGGAATGAAATCAATTTTCTCCTTTGCTCCCCGGATTGTCCTGGCGTCCATGGTAGCCTATCTGATCTCACAACTTCATGATATCTGGGCATATCATTTTATTAAAAGTAAAACCGGGGGAAAAATGCTGTGGTTGCGGAATAATGCCTCAACCTGGACCAGCCAGTTTATTGATTCGATTACATTTTCCCTGATTGCGTTTGTGGGTGTTTTTCCGATTAATATTGTCATGCAAATTATTGCTTCAACCTATTTATTGAAAATCATTGTCGCAGCAATCGATACGCCTTTTATTTATTTAAGCTACAGGTTCATGCCTGACGAACTCAGGCAAGAATGAACCGGATATATGCGATTGAATACTTTTAATTGCCTTCTATAGCGAAGCATTCGTAACTTTACACTTATGAAAAAAGGAATATTTATAACATTTGAAGGGATTGACGGATCGGGGAAAACCACCCAGATACGCAAACTGATCCATCACCTTGATCAGGAAAAAATTTCTCACCGCTTGTTCCGAGAACCCGGGGGTACTGCAATCGGCGAAAAAATCAGGAGTATCCTTCTTGATAAAAATCACAGCAGTATGCTGCCGATTACGGAGCTTTTACTTTATTCCGCCAGTCGCTACCAACTTACGATGAATATGATTGTACCGGCGCTGAAAGCGGGAAAGGTCGTCATCTGCGACCGATTTTACGACTCTACGACCGCCTACCAGGGATATGGACGTGGAATAGACCTGGAGTTTATCAAAAATCTCAATACAGCCGCCACAAATGCTTTGGTTCCCGACAAGACATTCATTCTGGATATCTGCATGGAAGAGCGCCTGAAACGCCTGGGACAAAAAAAACTCGATCGATTGGAACAGGAAGCCATTGATTTTCATAAAAGAGTCAGAAACGGGTTTATTAAAATGGCGAATGAAGAACCGGGTCGGATTCTGCTGATTGAGGGCAACCGATCATCCGAAGAGATCTCTAATGAAATATGGACCCATATCAAAATATTGAAGGACAGCAGGAAGTGAAAAAAATAACCAACAGACGCCGAAATATATTTCTAATTGCAGCAGTAGTCGCTGTGACAATTATTTTTGCGATTGCCAATTCTGACATATATCGAGATATATCTTCATCTCTAAGGCTTTACAACGAAGTCTATCGTCAATTATTTACGAATTATGTTGATCCAATTAAAGTTCGTGATTTTACCGAAAACAATATTCGGGATATGATGAAAGAATTGGATCCCTACACTGTATTTTTAACCGGTGATGAGAAAGAGCCGCTGGAAACCCTGACTAAAGGCAAATACGGTGGCGTCGGATTACGGATCAGTATGCGCAAAGACACTTTGACGGTTATTGCCCCGATGGATGGCAGTCCGGCAAGCCGGGCAAATATTTTCCCCGGCGACCAAATATTGAAAGTGGATTCCGCCAGCACGGTTGGAATGAACCTCGACAAATCGGCAAAGCTGATCCGGGGTGAAATTGGCTCTCACGTTATTTTGACAATTCGACGTCCCGGTGTTACCGGTCTGAATGAATATAAGTTGACCAGGGAAAACATCAATATTGAGGACGTCAGTTACAGCGGTATGCTGGATGATCACATAGGTTATATCCGGTTATCGGGATTTTCCAAAGGCGCTGCATCCGAAGTCCGCGAAGCGATTGCAGTACTACGTAAAAACGACCGGAAATTGCAGGGACTGATTCTTGACTTAAGAGGAAATCCGGGTGGTTTGCTGGGTGAGGCAATGGCGGTTTCCGAACTGTTTACCGATGTAGGTGATACACTGCTGATTACGAAAGGCAGGACTCAGCAGTCCAATAAAGTGTTCACAGCGCGCCAAAAACCGTACCTGCCGGATGATATCAAAATGGCAGTACTTGTCAATCAGGGGAGTGCTTCTGCCAGTGAGATCGTTGCCGGAGTGATCCAGGATTTGGATCGCGGGGTCGTGATTGGTGCCACCAGCTTCGGGAAGGGGCTCGTCCAGACTGTGTTTCGAATTGATAATGAGCATTCGGTCAAAGTGACTACTGCGAAATATTATATTCCCAGTGGTCGCCTGATTCAGAAACCTGATTATTTGAATAATCCTGAAGTTATCGAGGAAAGTGCTCCAACCGATACGATTTTCTATTCAAGAAATGGACGAATGTTGAAAGGTGGCGGTGGGATCGTACCGGATATGGAAATAAAAAGCGAATCGCTGCCTGATTATGTTCGCGAACTCTGGCGTCAGAATATGTTTTATTCCTATGCAATTAAATTCAAATCTGAACTCGGAGAGATTCCGCTGCCGGTAGTTGTCGATGAGAAAGTCATAGAGAATTTTAAAAATTACCTGCTGGCAGAAAACTTTATTTACAATCAGAAAACTGAAAAAAAACTCCGTGACCTTGAAAAAGAGTTATCGAAGGAAGAACAGTTCAAGGATATGAAAAACCCTTTTCAGTCATTTTACACGGTCTTTGATTCTTTGAAAGCAGATGAATTTAACAAGCATATCGATTTTATCAGGCGAGGGCTGCTTAGTGAAATTTCAACCCTTGCCGGTGGATTGTCGGAGCGTATAAAAAATGACATTAAAAACGATCCGGCTGTAGATGAAGCCCTGAGAGTTCTGCATGATAAAATCGAATACAGCCTGACCCTTGGTTACGCCCAGTAATTTTAATACGTTATCGAATCGTCATTGAAAAAAAATATATCGATTAAATTATTTTCTCTGTGTCTGGTTCTCTTTACGCGGATTATCCTTGCTGATACGACCGCCGTCTTCAATCAGGTAGATACAATATCAGCGTTTATTCGGGAAACTTTCTGTCCCGATAAACGTACGTCGGTATGGAAAATCATGCCGCAGTTGATTAATAACCGGTACTATCTAATTGGTGAAACTGATAACCTTTGCGCACGGGAAGAATTTTACAAAAAACTTGATTTGCTTGTTACGGAAATAAAGTTTGAAAAAAATATTCTGCTTCTGCCGGATGATGTCATGGCAGGGACTATTTGTGCCATTCCTGTGAACTCCATCGCAAATCTGCGGCATTCGCCAGCCATGGAAGCGGAAATGGTGAGTCAGACACTTCGCGGATTATCATTGGATATTCTGAAATATGAGGATGGTTTCTATTTCGTTCGAACGGATGACGGCTATCTCGGTTGGGTAGCCGAGGACCAGATAATTGTCGGTGATATGTCTTTTAAAGATGATTGGCAGAGTTCACCACAGGTGGTTTTTATTGACCTTGAGGGGACGGTCTATTCCCGACCATCATTAAATGCTTATCCGGTCAGTGATGTTGTCATGGGCAATCGCTTTAAACTGATTGAGCGCAAACGTAAATGGACACAGGTGGAATTTCCCGATGGGCGGGAAGGTTTCATTCCGACAAAATCCCTCGAAGATCTGGATACCTATTCGAACAGAGCGCTGGATTACAATCAATTGGTCAAAACCGCCCGGCAGTTTGTCGGACGACCATACACCTGGGGTGCCGCCTCACCAAAGCAGATGGACTGCAGTGGATTTACACAGACGGTTTTTCGCCAGCACGGTTTCCTGCTTCAGCGGGATGCCAGTCTGCAGGTCAAACAGGGAACTCCGGTCGATACAACCGATTTTCCATCCCGGTTGGCAGTCGGAGACCTGGTTTTTTTCAGTCCGAATGTTGATCGGATTTCACATGTGGGGATATACCTTGGTGATAATCAGTTCATTCATGCATCAGGGCGAGTAAAAATCGACAGTTTTAATCCAAATGATGAAAATTATAATGCGTACCGGCGGCATACTGTCAGGGCGGTTAGACGGAATTCAAAGTAATCCGGGGCGTTTCGTCTGTCTTAATCAATTAAGTTAATACCTGATTGTACCTTCAATATAGGGATTTAGATAATGTTAAAAACATCAATTGATCTGAAAAAAGAGCAGATAGCTTCTCTTGAGCGATTCCGCTATCAATATTCGCTGGCAGCCAGGATATTCTTCTTCTCAATGGATGTGTTGACAGGTTGGAAAATGACATTGGGAAAAACGAAACTGATCGAAATGCTTGCCAGTATTCCTTATCGATCCTGGGAAATTCGGCAGTACGCACGTCTGACTCGCGAATATAAGAACAGTGATCAAATTGATAAATTCTGCAAAATCGTGGAATGGAGCCGGGAAGCCCAGGATAATGAGTATTGGCATTTGCGCGTAATCAATGAAAAAATGAAGGAAGACGATGTCAAAGATCCCTGGTATCTCTTTCCGTTAATTCCTTGGTTAGTTGTCAATACCTATGTTCTGATAACACGCCTGGTGGCGTTGGTCAATATTAAAAGAGCGTTTCTGTTCAATGCAGAATTCGAAGATCATGCTGAACATGTATATGCGAAATTTGTCCAGGAGCATCCGGAATGGGAAGATCAAATAGTGAAAAGTGAATTGGTAAAACAGTATACAAATGCGAAAACCTGGGCGGATGTTTTTCGGCGAATCGGGCTCGATGAGCGGGACCACATGAATTATAGTTTCTATTTTTGCGGAAAGCCTGAAAATATTGTCGAATATGATGGTATGCCGGAGTTGGATTTATAAAGCAGGTTTGAGAAATTAAACTGGCGGCTGCACTTACCGGATTATCAGGAAAAGGATATAGAGACACTATGGCTTATCAATCTCTGTCGCTATACGCCTTTTCTTTATTAATCCCAACGGTACTTTAAACGCAATCTGTCCCAGTCATTAATAAATATCGCTATTGATTCTTCAAAATTTATTCGGTACAATTCATTCAAATTCAAGGGAGAAAAGATGAAAACGGAGATCAACAAGATTCTTATATGGCTTCCAAGAGCACTGTGTATTTTATTTGCTCTGTTCATCAGTCTGTTCGCGCTGGATGTGTTTTCTGAAGGAGGCTCCCTGTTAAAATCAATCCTGGGATTCCTCATTCATTTGATTCCTACCTACTTAATTGTGATAACTCTGGTGTTTTCATGGAAGTGGGAATGGATTGGAGCGTTGATTTATACGATTTTAGGAGTCGCTTATATAGTACTGGCGTGGGGGAAATTTTCGATTTACGCATACCTGTTTATTTCCGGACCGCTATTTTTAATAGGTATTTTATTTGGTATTAGCTGGGTAATAAAAGCTGATCGTAAATTGATTAAAGAAACCGGGCAAAGAAAATCTTACCATAATCGTGATGATCTTACTGGCGAGCATATCATCGGCGATGCCGGGCAGGCGATCTTTGCGATTCTGTTTTTTATTGTTTGGCTGGCGGATACGTTTTATTTCAAGTATACAACCTTCCTCAACGGTGTCGTTCCCAATATTGTCAGGGCGCCTGTTGGTATCATTATACTGATTATTTCTGGTTATTTAGCTGTCACTACAATGTCAATCGTATTCGGGGAAGTCAGGGAGATACCAGTTGTAATTCGGAGCGGGGCATATAAATACAGTCGGCATCCTATGTATTTCAGTGAAGTGCTGCTGTATTTAGGATTACTGATTATCAGTATGTCCATTGCCGCTGCGCTTGTCTGGATCGGTGCAATCGTATTTTTGACTTATATGTGTCGTCATGAAGAGAAATTATTGCTTGAACGTTTCGGTGATGACTATCGAAAATATATGCAGGAGGTGCCGATGTGGATTCCAAAGATTATTCGGAAATAATTTATAGACAATTGCATAGAAGAAACCATAAAAAGCCCATTATGTAATGGGCTTTTTATGGGACTCAAATACTACTTTTCTAAAGTCCGGACCTTTAACTTGAATACAATCCAGAAAACTGATAGCACAATCAGGGACCAGAAACCGTAGATAGTCGGAATTGCAGCCTGGCGAAATCCCTCTGCAACAATTTCTGGATTAATGTCAGCCGCCACCAAAATTTCTCTGATTGCATTGAATATCCCCATTAATTGACCGATAAGCCCGATGACCAGGTTTAAAACACCAGCATAAATGATCAGATCATTTTGGTTTTTAAGTATGCTTGTTTCTTTCGGGCTTTTACCATAAAGCATGGCAATTTGACGGATAATTACCACCAATACTCCAACCGTTATCAGCAACTGCAACATCACAACAGGACCACCTTCAATAATCCATTTCATGATTAACTCCTTTCGATTGTTAATAAACATTTCGTCAGGAAATTACACGAGCATATAACCGTTTTCAGAAATAATCGATAAAATACATTCATTTGTCGATGAAACAGATATTTTATAACAAAATGTGGCTTAATAGTAAGTTTTCAAGTTTAATCGATAGATCGGAGTAGTATGTCTCTAATTAATTACCATTCATCGATTATTACCGAATTTCTATAAAATATTCTATATTATTTCACGTGAAAAAATGGTGGACACAGATTTTTCGGATCTTCAATTACCGCGTACTGTATCACATTTTGTTCTGGATAAGCGTGATCGCTGCATACACGCTGCTTTACGGATTTGAAAGTAAGGAGGCATATTTCCAGGCATTCATACTCCTTATAACGACATTACCAATCTATATGGGCGCTACATATTACACAATATACTACATTTTACCGCATTTCCTGTTCTTGAAAAATTATCGATCATTTGTTGTGCACTTTATCTATATGTCCTTGGTATCCATGTTATTGGAACTATTGATAATCATGTTTGTTTTCGTCATTCCGATCCATCCGTTTGGATATAGATTTACGAATCTATACCCCGTCAGGATCGATATCGGTTTCCTGATGATCGGCATTTATTTGGTAATTCTATTGGGAACTGCGATAAAATTGTTGAAATACTGGTATGCAGCCCAGCAGCGAAATCTGGAACTATCAAAAGAAAAAGTGGAAGCGGAACTGAAACTGCTGAAGTCCCAAATCCACCCTCATTTTCTGTTTAATACACTTAATAATTTGTATGCATTGACATTGAAAAAATCCGATCAGGCGCCAGAGGTAATTCTCAAATTATCAGAATTGCTGGACTATATGCTTTATGAATGCAACGTGCCGGCGGTTTCTCTGGAAAAAGAGTTGCAGGTACTTCAGAATTATATCGCATTAGAAAAATTGCGCTATGGAGAACGCCTGTCGGTGACATTTCAGATATATGGTCGTTTTACAAACAAGAAAATCGCACCGCTATTGCTGTTTCCATTTGTGGAAAACAGTATAAAACATGGCGCCGGGAGCAATAATCAAAACTGCTGGATAAATATAGAGGTGAAGACTGAGCGTAAATTGTTAACATTTAATATTGAGAATAGTGTGACCGCTCAAGATAAAAAACCCAATGCAACCGGGCTTGGTTTGAAAAATGTCAGAAAGCGCCTGGATTTGCTTTATCGTAACCGGCACCAACTGCTGATCGAAAATGAAACGGAAAAATATTCTGTGAAATTAACCGTCGATTTATCAACAATTCCGGGAGAAACAGTCGTATGAGTATTCGTTGCATAATCGTAGATGATGAACCGTTGGCTCGTGAACTAATCGAAGGATATCTGGTAAAGCTGCCGGAGTTTGAAATAGTCGCATCCTGCGTCAGCGCTGTGGAAGCATTCCGGAAAATCAGTCAAACACCGGTCGATCTGATGTTTCTGGATATTCAAATGCCGGAGATCACCGGGATTGATTTTCTGAAAAATATCAAAAATCCTCCTCAAGTAATTTTCACAACAGCCCATCGTGAATATGCGCTTGAGGGCTTTGAACTGGATGTTGTGGATTACCTGCTGAAGCCAATCCGGTTTGAGCGCTTCCTTAAAGCCATCGAAAAATTTAAAAGCAGTAACAACTTTGCGAAAGTTCAAAACTTTTACAAAGATCAGGCAAACACTCCTGATTACATCAATATCAATGCTGATCGCAAAATCTACAAGATTGCTCTGAAAGACATCCTCTATATTGAAAGTGAAAGGGATTATATTAAATTGACGACATTATCGAGAGTCATTCTCAGTAAACGGACAATCAGCAGTCTGGAGAATGAACTACCGGAAAATCGGTTTATTCGTATTCACCGTTCGACGATTGTGGCTATTGATAAAATCGTATCTTTCGATACAACCATGGCCGAAATTGGAAAGCGCCAGTTTCCGATTGGGCGGAATTATTGTGACCGGGTTATGAAAATTCTAAAGAAGTAAACTTGTTAAATACTTAATATATTGTCGAATACTGAATTCGTTGGAGCCTGATAATTATCCAATCTCATAATTCGTGATTCATATCTGAATTCTTTTTTGATAGCATCCATTAATTCATGAACAGAGATAATTTTTTCGGCGCGCCATGCATTCGCACCGGCGAATGCAAAACCGTATTTGAACTTACCCCTGCGGGCTGATATCAATGCCTTGGCAATACAATAGGGCACCTTTTCAAAATTACAGGTGCGCAGACATTTCCAGGGACATTTGAAAGGCTTTTTTTCGCCCTCATCAACCGATTGCAGAAATTCATTATCAATCGCCCTGCCTGGTAATCCTACGGGGCTGTCGATGATTCTCAGGTCCTCCGGATGGCATTTAAGATACATCTCTTTGAAACGGATATCCGCATCGCATTCATGAGTTGTCACAAATCGTGTCGCCATCTGTACACCATTGGCACCGAGTTGGAGGTACCTGTAAATATCATTGCCAGTGTAGATACCGCCAGCAGCAATTACCGGTATCGATTGATGAAAAAGTTGTTCGAAAGAATGAACAACATTTATCACATCGGTCACGATGTTTTCGAGTTGATTGGATGTCTGAGTCAGTTCGGCGGCTTTGAATCCCAGATGTCCGCCGGCTAAAGGACCTTCGACGATCACGGCATCGGGAATATGGGAATATTTTTTTGCCCAGTGATTAAAAATCAGGGCTGCCGCTCTGCCGGAGGAAACGATCGGAATAAACCGGGTATGAATATTGTTTAAACCTTTCTCGATGATGGAAGCAGGTAATTTAAGCGGTAAGCCTGCGCCCATTATGGCAACGTCCACTTCTTCTTCTATGGATACCTCTAACAATCTATCAGCATCGGATAAAGCGATCATGACATTGACGCCTATCAGTCCCTTGGTTTTTGAACGGGCGATTCGGATTTCCTGCCGCAGTGCTTCGGCGTTTGCTTCGTTAAAATCTCCGCTGATCGCGCCACCGTTCATACCAACGCCGACCGCTGCAATAACGCCGATTCCACCCTCATTAGCGACAGCCGATGCCAGACCGGACAGGGAAATACCAACACCCATTCCACCCTGAATAATGGGAATTTTTACCCGCAGGTGCCCAATTCGCAATTCTGGCATGTTTCCAAACATTTACACCTCCCGATCCATATTTCAATAATGACGGAATTAATAAAAATACGAAACCATTCTACGAATTATTTATATTGAAAAATGTAAAAGTTTTGTAAAAGTACGACCTTTTCAGGCGAGATATTCTTAATGTAATATATTTCGATAAATATAAAAACAGATTGACATTAGGATTCGAGATTTGTATATTTATTTCGATAGTTATAAAAACAAAATATAGAGAGTTGGTATGGAATTCAAAGAAAGTATTGGTATTATAAAAGCATTAGCAGACAGTTCGCGGCTGATGGTAATGAATTCATTGATGGAGAAGCCGCAATGCCTGGAAGAGTTGGCAGAACGTCTGAATCTGGCGTCGTCAACGGTTTCCTTTCACCTGAAGAAGCTGGAAAAAGCCGGATTGGTTTCAAAAGAGAAACACCAGTATTATATCGTTTTTTCTGTTAGTCAGCGCCTATTGAATATTTCCCTGAAAGATATTATTTCAATTGAAGATATTGAAAAAGCAGTCCAGGAGGAGCGAATCGAAGCCTATCGCCAGAAAATCCTGAAGACATTTTTCCATAAAGGCAAGCTGAAGCAGATGCCGGTTCAGCACAAGAAGCGCTGGGTCATCCTGAATGAATTCGTAAAAAAATTCGAAATGGGTCGGAAATACAGCGAAGTTGAAGTGAATGAAATTATTTCACCGATTTATGAAGATTACTGCCTGATCCGCCGTGAGATGATCGAAGAAAAACTGATGGAGCGGGAAGGACAGACCTATTGGCTGAATGAAAAACCATCGGAAGAATCGGTTCATCTACAGCTAAATCAATAAGAACGGAGAATAAAATGAAAGAATCTTACCTGGAAGTCACCCAGGAAGCCGGGGCAGCGCTTTTCAGACAAAATATTATTGGTGAAGTCGTCATGCTGAATTTGCTGCGTTTCCGGGAAGTGGCAGACTATTCCGCGAATCCCGAACTTATGCCGGGTGAAGCAATCTCCGGGAGGGCAGCATATCAGAAATATATAGACCACACCTTGCCGTTTTTAAAGAAAAGTGGTGGCGATATTGTTTTATTAGGCGAAGGCGGCAAATATCTGATTGGTCCCCAGGATGAACAATGGGACCTGGTCATGCTTATACGGCAAAAGTCAATAGCCGACTTTATAGCGTTTAACTCAAACCAGGCATACCTCGCTGGCATAGGACATCGGACGGCGGCATTGGCAGATTCACGTTTATTACCAATTGTCGAATTAAATAACGACAGACCGATCTAAGAAGTTACTGACTATTTTGGCTCCCTGAAGCCTGAGTCTTGATTTTTAATTCTTACATCCATATTTCCAGCGATTAATTACAGGCTGCCCGTATAAAAACCTGTTGCGATTTATTCAATTTACATTTATAATTAAACAAGCATGAACAAATAAAGCACTGGTAACTGGCTATATATTAAGAGAGAAGCAAAGTGATCAAAGAGAAAAATCAGCAAAGTCGAGGAGGTCAAAATGAAGAAAATTCTTTTTATCCTGGCACTGATTGTTCTGTGTGTAAGACTATCAATTGCCGATGGAATCCTGCCGCCCGGTGCGGGCAATGAAGCAAGCCCCTATCAAGTATCAACATTAGATCATCTGTTGTGGATCACCACGAATTCAGGTTCTTGGGATAAATATTTTGAACAAACAGCGGATATCAATGCATCGTCAACATCTACTTGGAACGACATTTACGGTGCCGGCTGGTCGCCGATAGGAGGCGTATTCTCCGGACATTATGATGGCCAAGGCCATACAATTAGCGGCTTATACATCAATCGCCCAACCATTGACAATGTTGGCCTGTTTAAACAAACACACAGCG
>CAZSDW010000031.1:2764-39638 GCA_964605705.1 uncultured bacterium | reverse complement strand
AAAAGCGGAAAAATTTACAACATTGTTCTTCATAATGCAACGACCTTCTCGATATGATACTGTTTTAATAAATTGTAAAATGATATATATTTTGTACCATTAACTAACTGAACCCGAAATGTATGGAGCCGTATGTTTTCTGATAAATTGATCCGCATGCTGAAAAAAAGTGGTTGGGCGGTTTTTTTTACAATCCTGATACTGGAAACGCTGAATCTGGTTATCCGGATGCGATCGGAATTGTATCAATATCGCTTACCTTTTGACATTTCGGAAGGTACGGTTGAAAATTGTAGTGATTCAACCCTGGCAAATTTGGTTGAAGGGTGTGCCATCGTTCAACTGGACACGATATTTTCTATTTTTAAAGCACCGATCACTTCAGACAGCCTTGCAACCATCACAAAAACTCCTTTAAAAATTAAGAGAAGTGACCGCAATATAAACATTTCCGTGCGCAGCTCGGGAGATGAAAAAGATATCCGGGAAGAGTGGCAGGAGGATATAGAAGACCGGGTATTTGATTACATCCAGGGCAGGACTACTGTCCTCCTGACTGTAAGAAATCCGGAAACCGACAATGTGTATTCTCACTCTGTCAAAACGATACGTGTGCTGGATGAAAATGAAATTATTCAGGTTTCCATTGCGGTCTTGATTCTATTGTTTACTTTTTTCAACTCCTACCTTCTGTTGCGTTACAGCCAGGCAAAAGAGAACATTCTGATTGTCTTTTTTCTGCTGTTTCTCGTGAGTTCTGCTATGAGTTTTCTGCCTGTCAAAGCCGTCGCGAATGTCTGGCGCTGCCTGATTTCACCCTTCTGGGGATTATTCTTTTACCATTATATCCTGGTCAAAACTGCCGGCAAAAGCAATATCCGAAAGATATATATTCGTACAGCAATACTCTATGGTATCGTATTTATTCTCAGCTTCTTCAAAATCGGAGAGTTGTTTAAAATCATAATCTATCTGTATCCCGTTTACTGGTTGCTAAGGGCGATTCTTCTGTTGCGCCGTGAATATAAAAGCAGCCAGAAAATCGACTACCGTCGCTTGCTGTCAGCGTTCAAAGGGATCACGATTTCCGGATTTGGGCTGGGATTGATATTGGCAGGAACCCTGGTGGCTGTCACGATACTGCCCGGAACCCACTGGTTGCTCCACAGCAATCTGCTGAACAAGATATTGGGGATTATTATCGGCTTGTCCATCGGCGGTGGTTCTGTGATTGTTCTGGTTGGCATTTTGTGGTTTTTTGGTTCGTTCACCTGGAGTTTATTGACGGGGACGGCTCTGGATATAAAAATTCGCAGTACTCTGATATATACGATTGTCGGTGTTCTGTTCGTGACAGTTTTTGGATTGATTGACTATGCCCTGGGTGAATTACTCCAGTACATGTTTGGGAAGTTCGTGGGTTCCGAGTTCATTGCCGGGATACCGGGAACGATAGTGCTGATTTCTCTCTTTGTGCCGATCCGGACAAGGGTGGAAAGAATTGTTGATAATAAGTTGAACACATCGGAACTTGATTTTCTGGAGCGGGCGGATACTTTTACTCAGAATCTATCCGAAGAGGGAGTTGTCGAAGGATTCGAGGAGTATATCTGTGAAAACCTGATTAAGCGGCTGCCCCTTGAGAAAGTGGCATTAATATCCTGGGATCAGGAAATGGATGGTTACAAGTTTAATGAAATCCGGGGCAGTGAAGTTACTGAAAATTCACGGGTGGCAGATTGCAAGAGAATATTGACCGGTGCCTTGGTACACGACAATCATGAAAAGACGATTGACGATCCTCAGGATATCTCCAGTTTTCCGTTGGTTATTCCCATTATTTATGAGGATGTCCATAAGTGGTTTCTGGCACTGGGAAAAAAGAGAGATGGTTCGATCTACAATAAAAACGACCTCAGTTCTCTTGCCAAACTGGTGGATAAAATCAAACTGTCGTTAAAATTCATCTTAGTATATGAGGACATTGTCAATGGAAAATATGAACAGACAATTCAGGAAAAGGATCGGCTTATCCGGGAAATGCAGGAAAAACTGGACGATTTGAAAATAAAAAGAAATCCTTGACAATTCGCTTCAGAAATATGAATTTTATTAGGACACTTAGCTGGGCTTGTTAGTTTAAAGCAAACTGGTAAATTTTACGAAAGAGTACAACATACTTATAGGTGAGCATTCACCGGAGATTCGAACAAATGACTGATAATTTTAATGTAAGTAAGAAGAAATCAAGCAGGCAGCCATATGACGCGAAAATAGTCGAAAAATGTGAAAAATGCTCGGGAGATATCGTTTACCGGAAAAATTCATATTTTGGCAAAAAAACCTACTTCAAAATTTGTAATAGCTGTGGTTGGTACGAACTGATGGACACCGAATCCTGGCGGGATAAAATTACCGTTACCAGTCCTTCCAACGACAAGGACAGCAATTAACCACTGTTTTTCTTGAATATTCTCATTATAGCGGCACTCATTGAGGAATTAGATCCGATCCGGACATATTTTCAAACCTGTTATGCTTTTGAAAGCCGGGTAAATTTTGACTATAAAAAACTGTCAATCGGTGTCCGGAACGGTCTTGCTGATCTGGATCATTATTCTAAGGAGCAATCCATCGACCTGATGATCAATATTGGTACGGCGGGAGCCTTACGTGATCAGCTGGAGACACTGGATATTTTTTTTCCAACATCATTTAATGTTAACGAAAATCGGATGGTTTCTATCAAAGAATTATTCCGTGGTTCAGCCCTTCTGCTTAAGGCAATCCCGGATCAGTGGAAAAGGGGAGCGCTCTACACGTCCGAGATAGCGATAATTTCCGAGCAAGGTCGAGAGAAACTTTGTGAGGAAACAGAGGCTCTGGCGGTGGACATGGAAGCCGGTAAACTGGCTCAATTTTGTAAAGTCAGAAAAATTAATTTTTGTTCACTAAAAGTGATTTCTGATACAGCAGATTCCAATACAATGACTATATTTAAACAAAACCTGAACCAAGCGGCGAAAATATTGAGCACTGAACTGAAAACGTTAATCGATTTAATCTTATTGAAACAGGAAGCGTTCTTCGATAATGGATGATCCGGGAAAAATTTCGGTAATCATTCCGACGTATAATCGCGATACTGTGCTGGATCGGGCGATAAAATCTGTTCTGGATCAGACCTATAAGAATTATGAATTGATCGTTATCGATGATGGCTCAACCGATGATACGAGTAAAATACTGACCAAATACCACCGTAAAATCAGGCATTATTCAACGTTACATAGCGGTGTCTCTGCGACGCGTAATTACGGTCTGGAAAAATCAGAGGGCAGTTGGGTTGCTTTTCTAGACTCCGATGATTACTGGTTGCCGGAAAAACTGGAGCGTCAAATGCAATATCTCCGGGAACATCCGGAAATCTTTATCGCGCAGACCGACGAAACCTGGATCAGAAACGGCAAATTCGTCAACCCGATGAAAAAACACCAAAAATATTCCGGTTGGATATTTGAGCACTGTTTGCCACTCTGCATCGTCAGCCCTTCTGCTGTAATTGTTCACCAGAAAGTATTCAATGATGTCGGTGTTTTTGATGAAGATTTGCCGGTTTGTGAAGATTATGACCTGTGGCTGCGAGTCGCCGCAAAGTATCAGATTGCGTTGATTCCCGAGAAGTTAATTGTCAAAACCGGGGGACATCCGGACCAGCTGTCCCGTAAATACTGGGGTATGGATCGGTATCGTATAACTGCGCTGGAGAAATTACTGGTAGGAGAACTAAAGGACGAACAGCGTGAAATGGTGCTGCACGAAATAATTAAAAAGTTAAAAGTTCTCGAAACCGGGCGTCGTAAACGGATTGATCTTCCCAACATATTTGTTGGAAAATTGAGTGAATATCGAAGCAAACTTGAGTCCTTCCATGAATCCTGTTATATTGACCATTCGTCAAATTGATCTGACCGATACCATCTACAATATATTTATTAATAAATCCTCCAATGAAGCGAGTCCCGAGATTGTTGATTCTCTGATTGTTCAGCAATCGGGACATTTATTTCGATTAATTGATGGCTTTGATGTGTTGCATGAGGATTTGCCCGGCGGTTATTCATTTCCGGCATATTGTATTCCTTCAACAGAATCGTTTGATTCTGTTTTGGAAATACTGATTAAAAACCGCTTGAAAAAACACTCGCTTCTTCCGCTTGAGATTGCCAGAATCTTCAGGTTGGCACTCGATAATGACGTTTCGGAAGCGAAAATTGTCAAAACACTTTTTCCGCTTTTACACCTGGCACCAAAACAGGAAATGATTAAACGTTACCTGACATTGTTGACCGTCACAGAAATTGTTGCAGATTATCTGATATTGAAAAATGCAACTCTGAAGACTTGGCTTCAAATCACGCAGTATCCTGAAAATGACAGGAATTTTATTGAAGATCTTATTCAGCTGCAGCCGACCTTGAGTGTATTGGAAGAGATCGTCCAGTTTCTCTATGAAATTCAGAAACGTGATACCATTTCTCAATCACAACTGCTCGAACAATTGACATGGTCTGACTTTTTCCGGGAGACAGATTTGTCACCCAAAGCACGGTTGCAGCAGTTGCGATCACGGGTTTTTGAAAAACGGTTTCCACAATTATCAGGTCATAGAAAGAAAGTTGATGAAATGATAAATGATCTTGGACTGCCCGGAAATGCTGAAATCAGTTACGATGAAACCTTTGAGAAGAGAGAGCTGAATCTGCGCTGGCGCCTGAGTTCCGGCAAAGACGTCGACAACATGGACCGGTTTTCTTCAGAGGAAAAATCCCGTAAAATTCGGGAGATTTTAGATAAGTTTTAAATGAATTACGGGTATCAATTTCGTCATGTTTTCATTACTGAGTCCGCCATGCAAGATGCGGTTACCCGTGAAATTCTAAGTCGCTTTCCCCTACGTATTCAAAAAGTCATTCCTGATAATTACGATATCAGTAATGATGTTCGGGGAATAGATCCGAAACAAGTATTACTATTGACCCAATCTAAAGGAGAGCTGGTAAAAAGCTGTCCCGGTACTGCTGAAAGCTATCTCTGTTGTAATTACCAGGTGATTAATCAAACCCAAAACTGTCCCATGCATTGTACCTATTGCATCCTGCAATTTTATCTGAATCAGCCGGCGACAATCCTGCATACAAATTTCGATGAAATCTTTGATGAACTGAAAACAAAACTCAGCCGCCAGCCAAAACGTTTTTTCCGGATCGGGACTGGTGAGTTGGGAGACAGTCTGGCAATTGTCGGGTCGGCATTGTTCGGCGAACAGGCGATTCAGATTTTTGCTAAAATTCCCAATGCGATTCTTGAACTGAAATCCAAAACCACGGAAATCGATCGTTTGCTTGAACTTGATCATAACGGGCACACTGTCCTTGCCTGGTCGCTGAATCCGCAGGAAATCGTCGTTGAAAATGAACTGAAAACTGCTCATTTGATTCCCCGTCTGAAAGCGGCAGAAAAAGCAGCCCGAGCCGGTTATCGGTTGGCATTTCACCTGGATCCAATCCTGATTCATCATGACTGGGAAAAACTTTACAGTGATTTGATAGATGAACTCTATGGAAGGATTTCCGCCGATCAAATTGCCTGGATCAGTATGGGTTCTTTGCGGTATCCGCCTTCAATGAAAGACAAACTGATCGCACGGTATCCTCATACGACGATTTTTTATGGGGAGATGATTCGCGGTACCGATGGTAAAATGCGCTATGCCCGCCCGGTTCGGATGCCGATGTACAAACACATCTTTCAAAAATTGATGCAGAGTGATAATCCACCTTTTATTTATTTTTGTATGGAGAATGCCGCGATATGGGAATCCGTTACGGGAAGTGCGCCGGAAAGCAACGGGCATCTGGATTTCATGTTTGCTGAAAGTTTATTTCGCCGCTTTCCCGGTTTGCTGCCGGAGAAACCACATCGTAAGTATTACGAAAAAGGATTCGCACTGGATCAGGTACCAATATAACCGTGCTCGGTGATTTCGGAAAAACGTTTCTTATCGAATGAATTTCTGTTTCAAGTCGGGATTTCGGCAGATTTCATTCAGCCAGAACAGACCAATCAGGGTTTTGGCATCGGTAACCTGACCGCTGAACACCAATTCCATTGCGGCGTCAATTGACATCTCGACGGTTTCAATGGTTTCGTCGTCGTCACTGGGAGTAACACTGAGGCGCAGGTCATTTGCCCAGAACAGGTAGAGGAGTTCATCGCTATACCCGACACAGGGATGAATTTTACAGATAAACTGTAAAGAACCCGGATGATATCCGGTCTCCTCTGCCAGTTCACGCGCCATGGTTTTTTCCGGTGATTCGCCGGGATCGATTTTGCCCGCCGGCAATTCCAGCATGACCATTTGGATCGGGTAGCGGTACTGCCGAATCATGATTATTTTATTATTACCGAGATAGGGAATGACAACGGATGCACCGGGGTGTTTGATATATTCACGGATAGAATGATTACCGCTGGGCAGCCTAACCGTATCTTTAAATACATGTAGCAAGCGACCGGAGTAAATTTCTTCGCTTTCGATAGTCATTTCCATGAAATCAGTATCGCTTTTCATTTTCAGACACCTTTGTATTTTTTAACATGTTGAAAAAGAGGAGGATGATCCAAAAAAGGGTGAAGCCCCCATGGTTGGATTGATTAATTGAGCCGCCGGTCAGTTTATGATCTGTTGACGGGTCCAATTATTGGAACATCCTCCTCGAAGAGTATAATATTGGTCAAAAATCAAAGAAAAACCGGTAAAAACGTGATATCTCAACCTCAATATTCAGATTTCTTCAGCATTAATATACGGAAATTTATATTTTGTAACAGTGTTTTTATGAAAATATTTTTGAATTTTATACAGCTTCTGCTAAAACAGGGGTTTTGGATGATTACTTGAATTTTTGCCTTGATTCGGTTATACTATAATGATGAATATAAGAAGAAATTGTCATGGAGAAACATGTCTGAGATAAATAACCAACTGATAGACTATATACTAATACCTAAAAATGATACACAGCGACTTGTAAAATTATCCAAAAACGATTCCGGGGTGCATGAACAGAGCAATTACAATATTTTGTGGAACGCCAATCAGGCAATTCATGAAATCCTGAAAACATCAACAGATGTCGAGGATGCTCGCGAAAGCCTTTTTGATTATCTTTTTCTGCGTGAGAAAAGTTTACTGAACGGTGATGAGCAGTACCACCCTCTCGAAAAAAACATTATACTGGAAAGCATCAACGTCCTGAAGACGATTATCTCATTGTCCAGTGAAGAGAGAACTGGCGTAAGTGATCTGGAGATATTGTTCAATTTGGCGAAAGGATATCCAGCCAAAGCAAATATTACCCAGGGCTTCTTACTGGAATTTGTCCATCTGTTCAGGGCAATCAGCGGTTTGTCTGGTGTTTATTCACATAGCAGTGATCAGAATAATGTACCGGAAGCCGGATTGAAAAAGGGACGTGAAGCGGCGATTGACCGTTCAAATACACTGGACCGGGAAGAGCAAAAGTTCGATGCGATTGTCCGGCAATATCCGACCGGTTTACAACCGGATGTCATCAGAGACCGGGAAATCCACAAACAAAGGATATTACAGTATTTTAATGCCAGTGAACAGGATTGGCGGAATTATCGCTGGCAGATAAAGCATGTGATCAGAAGAGCAGATGTCCTGAAACAGTTAATCGATTTGACCGCAGACGAGGAATCGGCGATTCGGATTGCCAATGAGAACCGAATTCCTTTTGGCATTACGCCTTATTATGTTTCACTGATGGATAAAAATCCGTCACGCCGGCGGGACTATTCGGTACGGGCGCAAGTGATTCCCCCCTTGAATTATAGTCAAACGGTAGCAGAAAATAAGAACCAGCGCTCGGAAAAGTTTGACTTTATGGGTGAACGCGATACCTCTCCGATTGAGTTGGTGACCCGCCGTTATCCCCAGATTGCGATTTTGAAACCCTATAATACCTGTGCCCAGATTTGTGTTTACTGTCAGCGTAACTGGGAAATCAACCAGGTGCTCGATCCGCACGCCTTTGCCCGCCAGGATGCGATTGAGGAAGCCATGCAATGGTTTGAGAACCATCCGTCAATTCAGGAAGTTTTGATTACCGGTGGTGATCCTTTGATAATGAGTGATGTGAAACTCAATTACATCATCGGCAGGGTTGCCGAAATAGAACATATCGAACGTATTCGAATCGGTACGCGGATGTTTGTCGTGCTGCCGCAGCGTTTTACGGATAATCTGGTGGAAATTATTGCAAAGTATCATGAGTTGGGAAAACGGGAAGTTGCGGTTGTCACGCACTTTGAACATGTCTGGGAAATTACGCCTGACGCGGTTCAGGCAATCGAAAAAGTTCGCAACAGGGGCATCAGTATCTATAATCAGGCGGTTTTCACTTTTGCCAACAGCCGTCGCTTTGAGCTGGTTGCCCTGCGCCGACAGCTCCGGCTGGCTGGGATTGACCCCTATTATACATTTAATGCCAAAGGTAAAGATGAAACCCGCGAATACCGGGTGCCGATTGCCCGCCTCTTGCAGGAGCGTAAGGAGGAAGCCCGGCTGATGCCCGGTCTTGATCGTACCGATGAGCCGGTTTTCAATGTTCCCCGCCTTGGTAAAAATCATTTGCGGTCCGGTCAGGATCACCAGATATTGTCAATTCTTCCCGATGGTCGGCGGATCTATGAATTTTTACCATGGGAGAAAAATATCAAACTGGTTTCGACCTATACCCACACGGATGTTTCGATCTTTGAATATTTAAAAATGCTCCAGAAACGTGCTGAAAACATTGATGACTATCATAGCATCTGGTACTATTATTAATCCAGACACCTTGATTTTTAAATGAATTCCCACGGTTATTTTATTTGAGCATTTTCTTGAATATTCCTGTAAAATTCCATAAAATTCAGGCTGATGAAATTGAAAGTTATTATTAAATATTGAGGTTATTATGTCAAAATATGTTTATCTGTTTGGAGCCGGAAAAGCTGAAGGAAAAGCCACTGATAAAAATCTACTCGGCGGTAAGGGTGCCAACCTGGCTGAGATGAATCTTATCGGCGTTCCCGTACCCCCCGGTTTTACAATTACTACAGAAGTATGTACGAAGTATTATGAAGTCGGTAAGGGAAAAGCCTTTGGGATGATCAAACCGGAAGTCGAAGCCGGTGTCAAACATGTCGAAAAAATTATGAATGCTAAATTTGGTGATTCCGATAATCCGCTATTGGTTTCGGTTCGTTCCGGTGCCCGTGCTTCCATGCCCGGTATGATGGATACAATCCTGAATCTGGGGCTGAATGATGATGCCGTCGCAGGTCTGGCAAAACTCTCGGGCAATCCCCGCTTTGCATGGGATTCCTATCGTCGCTTTGTTCAGATGTACGGTGATGTGGTACTGGGCATGAAACCCGAGACCAAAGAAGATGTTGATCCTTTCGAGGAAATTATCGAAGCAGTCAAAGCGGCGAAAGGCGTCGAGCTGGATACTGACTTGACCGCTGATGATTTGAAAGAACTGGTCACAAAATTCAAAGCCGCTGTCAAAAAAGTTACCGGTCATGGTTTCCCGACCAATCCCTGGGATCAGCTCTGGGGTGCTATCGGCGCGGTATTTGGCAGCTGGAACAACGAGCGAGCCAATGTCTATCGGCGCCTGAATAATATTCCCGGTGAATGGGGAACGGCAGTCAACGTCCAGGCGATGGTTTTTGGAAATATGGGTGAAAATTCCGCCACTGGCGTTGCCTTTACGCGTGATGCCGGAACCGGTGAAGATATTTTTAATGGTGAATACCTGATCAATGCCCAGGGTGAAGATGTGGTGGCTGGTATTCGGACACCGCAACAGATTACCCTGGAAGGTTCTCAGCGCTGGGCAAAATTGGCGAACGTTTCCGAAGAAGAGCGCAAAACCAAATATCCCTCGCTCGAAGAAGCCATGCCGGTGGTTTATAAACAGTTAAATGAGGTTGAAACCAAACTGGAACAACATTACAAAGATATGCAGGACCTTGAATTCACCATTCAGGATGGTCGCCTCTGGTTGCTGCAGACCCGCAACGGAAAACGGACCGGCGCTGCCATGGTCCGCATTGCAATGGAAATGCTGGATCAGGGCTTGATTGATGAGAAAACCGCGATTCTGAGTGTGGAGCCCAATCGGTTAGACGAACTGCTGCACCCGGTTTTCAAAGGGGAAGCCATGGCAAGTGCTCATACGGTTGCCAAGGGTCTGCCGGCATCGCCCGGTGCGGCTACCGGAAAGATTGTATTTTTTGCTGATGAAGCTGAAGAATGGAAAGCCCGGGGTGAAAAAGTGGTTCTGGTCAGAATCGAAACCTCGCCGGAAGACCTGTCCGGTATGAATGCTGCTCAAGGTATTCTGACCGCCCGCGGCGGAATGACCTCCCACGCTGCCGTAGTTGCCCGGGGAATGGGCAAATGCTGTGTCTCCGGTGCCGGTTCGATCAAGATTGATTACAAAACCCGAACAATGATCTCGGGCGGTAAAAAATTCAAGGAAGGCGACTGGATTTCTCTGAATGGTTCCACCGGTGAAGTGTATGACGGCAAAATCGAGACGGTCGATCCGGAATTGAGCGGGAACTTCGGAAAACTCATGGACCTTTGTGATAAGCATACCAAAATGGGTGTTCGTACCAATGCCGATACCCCCCATGATTCCCGAGTGGCTCGCAGTTTTGGTGCGAAGGGTATCGGTCTTACCCGTACCGAACATATGTTTTTTGAAGGTGATCGGATCAAAGCCATGCGTGAAATGATTCTTGCCGATGATGAAACCGGACGCCGCAAAGCCCTCGTGAAATTGCTCCCGATTCAGCGCGCTGATTTTGAGGGCATTTTCGAAGCCATGGACGGGCTGCCGGTAACCATTCGTCTGCTGGATCCGCCGCTGCATGAATTTGTTCCTCATGAAGAGGCTAATCAGAAAGAGATGGCGGACGAGATGGGCATTTCTCCTCAGCAAGTGAAGGAGAAAGTCGAATCCCTGGCGGAATTCAATCCGATGCTGGGGCATCGCGGCTGCCGTCTGGGTAATACCTATCCCGAAATTACTGAAATGCAGGCTCGTGCCATTATTGAGGCTGCCTTAAATTGCAAAGCCCGGGGAATTGACGCCAAACCGGAAATTATGGTTCCGCTGATCGGTACAAAAGTCGAGTTTCAAATGCAGGAAGAGATTATCCGTGCTACTGCCAAAAAAGTGTTTGCAGAGAAAGGCGCTAAAATCGATTATATGGTCGGTACGATGATCGAAATCCCCCGCGCAGCCCTGACGGCAGATGAAGTGGCTGAAGCGGCGGAGTTCTTTTCTT
Organism: uncultured bacterium; assembly: GCA_964605705.1. GTDB lineage: Bacteria > Fidelibacterota > UBA2242 > UBA2242 > UBA2242 > CAZSDW01. Next base: position 28,196 of record CAZSDW010000031.1, on the reverse strand, counting down.
TCGGTACCAATGATCTGACTCAGATGACTTTCGGCTATTCCCGTGATGACGCCGGCAAATTTCTGCCGGTCTATATCGAAAAGGGTATTCTGAAAGTCGATCCCTTCCAGGTACTGGACCAGACCGGTGTTGGACAGCTGGTGGAAATGGGAACCAAAAAAGGTCGTTCCACACGTCCCAATCTGAAAGTCGGAATTTGTGGTGAACATGGCGGTGAGCCCAGCTCGGTTAAATTCTGCCACAAAGTCGGTATGAATTATGTTTCCTGTTCACCTTACCGGGTACCGATTGCCCGCCTGGCTGCCGCGCAGGCTGCAATTGAAGACAAATAAGTAAATCGTTCTTAATACAATAAAAACAGGCTGGCTTGATAAAAGTGAGCCTGTTTTATTTTCCGGATATGAGTGCGATACAGTAGTTACCTATCGTTTTCATGTACATCAGTGCTGAATTCCGGATACAACTCCCGTAAACAGTCCGGACAGATGCCATGGCTGAAAACTGCTTCTGAATGTTCGGTTATGTATTTTTCAACCTGATTCCAGTACCCGCTGTCATCGCGAATTTTTTTACAATGCGAGCAGATAGGAATCAGCCCGCTTAATTTTTTAAGGTTGTTATAGGTTTTCTGAAGTTCTTGTAATAAACGTTCCTTTTCGAGAATCGATTTGTGGTATAATATCGCCTCGGTTACCTGAGATGCAATCTGTTGCAGACGTTTGACTTCAGAATCGACAAAAGCAAAGTTTCGGGAAATATCCATTATTCCCAGCGCTGAATCTCCAAAAACCAGGGGGAAAATCACAATATAGCTAATGCCGATTACTTTTTGAATTTTTGGAATGTATTTTCGTAATATCTTGTTTTCGGTGAATTCAGATATGAGTTTATTGATATCATTGGTGTCGCTGATTGTGACGGGTTTTCCGGAAGTCAGGGCATTGAAATAAAAACTGTCCGGCGAGCGTTTAATCATAACTTTCGGAATTTTTTTAGCCAGCAGTTTTTCAACTGTATCACTGATTTTTGACGGCAGAGTATTGGGCTGCATCTCCAGGAAGTTATTATCCTGACTAAGCAAGTACACGGCAACACCGTGACTGTTAAAAATGCGGCTCACGGTACGGGATAGAAGACCTAAAATATAGGTGAGTGGCTTTTGTTGAATGACCGCAGTATTAAGATCGTTTATCAGGGTCAGATCGTCCCGCTGATTCATCAGGTCATTTTGAGACTGTTCTTCTTTCCGGGCAGCCAGAGATTGTTGCAGAATTTTTATTTCTTTAATCAGTTCCTGGCGGGTTTTTTGTGAGTATTGATCCATGCCCAAGACTTTTAAAAGGATATCGCTAAAATTCTCCCGATAGGATTTTTTAGGATAGATATTATGTTCATTGTGATTGTTGCCCGTTTCTGACCGGATTAAGATGGTCAATTAATTTTTAAATGTCAACATTTTTTCCTAATAAAAAAGATTGCGTTAAAATTTCTGGAAATATTTAATTAGAGATGTAATTTATTAATAAAATAGTCTCTGAAAGTAATTTTATATAAAAGGTTTGAAAAATGGCGGTTTTAATATTTTGGGTAATGCTTGGGCTTCTATTATTGTACCTGGGTGCCGAGGGACTGGTTAAAGGTGCATCTTCAGTATCCTTTCGTCTGGGTATCCATCCTCTGACTATCGGGTTGACGGTTGTCGCTTTCGGGACAAGTACCCCGGAACTATTTACCAGCATCAAAGCAGCGCTGACGCAACTTGGCGGGATTTCCATTGGGAATGCGATCGGGTCCAATATATTTAATATAGCTGTCATTATAGGGATTGCAGCCCTGATTTATCCGATGAGTATTCATATTCGGCTAATCCGCCAGGACGTCCCGATTATGATTGGGGTTTCGTTTTTGTTTGTTCTGTTTTTTCTGGATCAGCAGCTCCTGCGTCTTGAGGGATTGATATTGACTATTGGTATCGTTGTTTTTACGATATACAGTTTTTATCAGGCACAGAAGATCGATCCCGAAGCAGATTCCGTCCATGTTGATAAATCGATTCCCAATCCATTAAAAAACATCGGATTCGATATCCTGTTTATCATTGGTGGATTGGGTTTGCTGGCATTCGGATCGTCGCTGCTGATTGATAATTCTGTAAAACTTGCCCGCATATTGGGTATCGGTGAAGCCATTATCGGATTGACAATAATATCTGCCGGCACCAGCCTTCCGGAGTTGGCGACGTCGGTAGTGGCGGCAATTAAAAAAGAGCCGGAGATTGCCATCGGCAATATTGTTGGATCGAATATATTTAATATTCTCTGTGTTCTGGGAATATCTTCGTTGATTACCCCGATTCAGGGCAGGGGTATTTCACTTATCGATATTGCGGTGATGGTTGGCGTGTCGATCCTGTTGTTGCCCTTCATGTGGACCGATAAAAAAATCTCACGGAGAGAAGGGCTGGTATTAATCTTTATTTATCTCTGTTATCTGGCTTATCTGATTTATACTTCGATCGGATAAAGACATTCAGTTGAAGATTATTCTGAATTCCGTCCGGTTTTCTGCCACCGATTCCAGCGAAAACTGGAATCCGTGATTTGCAAGGATTTCACGAGTCAGCGTCAATCCAATTCCCTGTCCGTCTTTTTTGGAACTGAAAAATGGTTCGAATAGTTTATTTCTGATCTCTGCCGGAATGCCCTTTCCGGTGTCACGGATAATCAGGCTTTTCCGTGGGCTAATATTTGACATTATAGTAATCGTGCCGTTATTTTCAATGGCTTCCACTGCGTTTTTAATGATATTGAGCAAAACCAGTTCGATCTGTTCAACATCTGCCCGAATCATAAAAGTGTCCGAAAAATATTCCGTTTTCCACTGAATAGAGCGCTCCTGAAAAGCCGAGCCCATCAGGATTCTGACACGTTCCAGAAGTTCAATCAGGTTGATATCTTCCTTACGAGGCATTGGCAGGCGGATGATATCGGCATAATTGCCCATAAAACGGTTCAGGTTTTTATTGCGTTCAATCGCGACAGCCAGTGCATTTTCATAATCAGCCCGCTCATTATCGGAGAGCTGGTCGCTGAATTGCAGGATGGTCTGCAAGATAGAATTGATCGCGCCGATGGAATTATTGACTTCGTGTGACATCATGCGAATCACTTTACCATAGGCGTTTTTTTCCGTCTGAACAATCTCGTTGGTCAACTCTTCAATCAGGATAAAATAATGCCGGGTTCCTCTGTCCTGAAAATGGGCTTTCTGGCATTTGTATTTACGGATGCCATTCAGGGAAATAATGACAGGTTCACCAGGTGCCAGGCGGGCTAAATTCCAGGCAAGATTGCCGGGTATTTCATCCAGTGATTTGCCAAATATATTTTTATGCTCGGCGGCAATTATCTCCTTGGCAGCGGGATTGATTGAGGATATCCGGTCATTAAAATCAAGGATAATGATTCCCGATGGCGATGCCTGAATCAGTTTTTCCAGGAAATACTGCTGCTCTTGTTTTTCCAGCCGCTCGCTGCGGATGCGATCGAGCATAATATTATAGACTTCAATCAACTGGTCGATTTCCGGCTGTCCGACACTGAGAAATTTGGTGTTAAAATCCCGGTCCTTTATCGATTGGATACCCGCCGAGATCAGGTTAACAGGGCGAATAAATATTTGATAGAGGTGAAATGCAAAGGCAATCAGAATTAGAATTACCAGTTCCGATAGAAGGAACAATCCTTTAAAATCCGGCAGCAGCCGGGTGGAGAGTCCGATCAGAAGTCCAATGATGATAATGATGAATATGATAAATCTATATTTTAATCTCATCACTCAGATCATACTTCTCAAGGCGCCGGTAGAGCGCAGCCCGGCTGAGCCCCAGTGTTTGGGCGGCTTTGCTGATATTGTTACTGTGATATTCAAGGGCTTTGATAATCATGTTTTTTTCGATATCATCCAGAGTCATACTGCCGATAGGTGGCAAATCGCTTTTTCCGGGTTTTTGCGGGAGAGCCTGACTATGTGAACGGAAATCGCGAATGTCAATTACGTCAGACGGAGACATTACGACGACCCGTTCGACAAGGTTTTTAAGTTCCCGGATATTGCCAATCCAGGGCTGTATCTTCAGCCAGTTTAAAGCGCTGTCCGTTACGGTAAGTATCGGGTGCTGATAGATCGTTTTCAGATTGTTGATAAAATGATTGACCAGTAGGGGAATGTCATCAATCCGCTCCCGCAGGGGGGGCAGCTGCAGGGTGATCAGGTTAATACGGTAAAAAAGGTCTTCCCGAAACTGTTCGTTTTCCACCATCTCTTTAAGGTTCCGATTGGTTGCGGAAATTAAACGGATATCCGTAGTCTGGGTTTGCGTCGCGCCGATTTTTTCAAAGCAACCCTCCTGAAGGACCCGCAGCAGTTTGACCTGATTGCCAAGCGGCAGGTCACCGATTTCATCGAGAAAAATCGTACCGTGATCCGCCCTTTCAAAGCGTCCGATACGATCGCTCCGGGCATCAGTAAAGGCGCCTTTTTTATGCCCGAACATCTCGGTTTCGAAAAGAGTCGAAGGAATCCCGCCAAGGTTAACCTTGATAAAATTTCGATCCTTGCGCGGACTGTTCATGTGAATCGCTTCGGCGATCAGTTCTTTACCGGTGCCACTTTCTCCAAGGATGAGGACCGCGGCATCTGTCCGGCTGACCCTGCCGATGGTGTTGAGAATTTTGAGCATTTCCGGCGAATTGCCAATAATTTTAGTAAAATTATAACGCCGATCCAGTTCCTGGCGGGAAATCTCCGGTTTGGTTCCTGCCGCCCCTAAGGTTAAAATCAGATTAGTAGCGACTGCTTTCAACAGGCTTTCATTGTTCCAGGGTTTGCTGATAAAGTCAGCCGCGCCGAGCTTCATTCCCTCGACGGCTAACCGGATTGACGCCCAGGCAGTCATCAAGATGACCGGGGTAACAGGAAAACCGGTTTTGATTTTTTTCAGCAAGTCCAGTCCTTCTTCGCCGCTGGTTGCCCGTGAGTAGTTCATGTCCATCAGAATCAGATTGATGGATACCTGCCCGAGAATTTTCAGCGCTTCCTCTGGAGTCGAAGTTGTAAACGGAGTATAGCCTTCCCGTTTCAGCAGGAAATTGAGCGATGTTCGGATTGCAGGATCGTCATCGATAATCAGGAGCTTTGCTGCCATGTCGATTCCAATTTATCCAAGTTTAATAAAAAATCAAATTCTACTATTCTTCGTGTAAAGCCATTGCGGGCTCAATTCCCGCGGCAATTTTGCTCGGGTAGAGGGCACAGATTGTCGCCAGTCCATAGATGAACAGAACACTCATTATAAATGCCATAGTGTAGATATTATTTTCAATGAAGCTCACGACGTTTAAAATTGGAATCTGGATCGCCAGGATACCGCCCAAAATCATTCCAAAACTGGACAGGACCAGAGCCTCTCCCAGAATTTGACCATAGATCTTTTTAGCGCTGGAACCGAGCGCCCGGCGCAGACCAATCTCTGCCCGGCGTTTATTGGTGTTGTACCAGATGACTCCGAACAGTCCCAGGCTGACATTGATGATCAGGAAGCCACTGATAATCAGCAGAATAATCGGAAAGATCATTGATTGTTTATTGGCACTGATCCGGGCGTCCTCCATCCGGAGAGTTTTCAGTCGGAAGTCTCTTGCCACCGATGAGAGCTGTTTCAGCAGACGTTCTTCGAATTGGGCGTCAGTTCCGAGGGTGGTTTTTATCAGGATTCGTTTACCGAAATTTTCTCTCAGGAATGAATTTTTATCCGCTGGCTGATTGAAATTGATGCGTTGTATCAGAATGTTTTTAGACCGTGTTAGCTCACCCGAATTGCGAAAATCATCAATAATCCCGACGACCTGAATTTCAGTATCGTCATTGAGAATGACCTTACCAAGCCCGTTCTCACCAGAGAAGAGTTCCTTTTCCAGCTTCCGATTGATTATTACCGGATTACGGGCAGCCACATCATCACTGCGATCAAACCAGCGCCCGGCGACCAACGGCACTTCCAGCACTTCAGCGAAATGGTCATCCGTTCGCATAATTGTGGAAGAAACGGAATGATCATTATATTTAAAATTACTATTTGTAGTTGCTGCAGGAATAAAGATATAGGATTCTGAAAATGCGCAACTTTTTACCTCGGGAAATGATTCGATGGTGTATTTCATCTGCTGAAGCATTTCCTGAATTTTCGCCTTTTCGGTATTTTGCCAGTCGATGTTAACGATCCAGACATTTTTATAATTAAATCCCAGGGGTTTCAGATAATTCGATATCAGGAATATGACGGTGGTCAGGACAACAAACAGGACGACAAAGGAGATCAGGATTTCCAGAGTCATTAGTAGATTGTGGCGTTTACGATTCCAGATCAGTTTAAACAGATGTTTCAGCATTATTCACCTCCTCTTAAAACTTGGGCTGGATGCAGTCGCGACATCCTGAATGCCGGATAGACGCCGGACAGAAAACCGAAAAATATGCAAATGATCAGGCTTTTGTACAGAATTCGCCAGTTCATATTGAGATGCAGGTGGGGAATGATCCCGCTGTTATTGATAATTTGAATAACGATCAAAGACAGGCTAATGCTGATCAGACCACCGATCAGCGTCACCATTATATTTTCAACGATAAATTGTCCGACCAGTGTTCTAGATGAAGCACCAAAGGCTTTGCGGACCCCGATTTCCGATGAGCGCTCCATGATGCGGCTGATATTGATATTTACCAAGTTGATCGTCGGCAGAACCATAAAAAGGAGCATCAGCAGAAACAGGATGAGCATTAAACCAGACATATTAGTTTCTTCGGCTCTGCCCATGAACATTCTCGAAAGGGTCTCGGCATAAGACTCGGCTCCGCCATAAATCTCTTTATAACTTTCATCCGGGAATTCCACCATGGAAAGGTTTTTCCGGAACTCGGCTTTGATCATTGGAATATCGGAAGCTTGTTTTGCCAGAATCGCGGCATAATAGCCTGGAAATTCTGCGGTGATAAACTTTGATTCATAGATATTGGCGGTGGAATTGGTAATCGGTAGCCAGACATCGGCATAGGGCAGAATCCGCAGCAGCGAGATGTTTTCAACGACACCAATAACGCGGAAATCCTTATCGTTCAAATTCAGGTACTTGCCCACTGCCGGTTGACCGCTAAAATATTTTTCCCGGGTTTCTTCAGTAATGACGGCAACTTGGTTGATTTGATCAACATCATTGCCGTTGAAGGCTTTACCTTCCAGAAACTTGAAATCATAAATCTTCCAGAATTCCGCATCCGTGTACTTGGTGGCAAAGCTGAATTTCTTATTGTCCTTATAGGTGATGATGTTTTTATGAAAATTGGATATGGTGACCGCTTCCGGGGTCTGCATACTTTTAACATACTTATCGAGAAAGTAATAACTCATCACCGGTCCCGCTATGGTTCCGCGATTACCGCCCCTGAGTTTGAAATATGTCACGGACAGAATCCGGTTTTGTTTCTCTTCAGGAGATTGTTTGCCGACGGAGTGGTCAATAAAAGAAGTCACAATTACCAGGATCAGCAAGGTAAAACTGATTCCGAACAGACTGATAAAGGTGAACAATTTGTGACGCAGCAGAACCTTCCAGGCGATTTTGATATAATTTTTGATCATTTCGGGCTCCTGTTTTTAATTGACCTGACTGCCGTCAAAAAGGTGGATAATCTGATGGGTCTGTTGAGCAATACGTTCATCGTGGGTCACCATGGCAATAGTTGTGTGGTCATTGCAGTTGAGATTTAAAAGAATATCAATAATCTCCTGTCCCATATTGCTGTCCAGATTGCCGGTTGGTTCATCAGCGAGAATGATTTCCGGTTCACCGACAATCGCCCGGGCAATGGCTACGCGCTGGCGCTGACCGCCGGATAGCTGTGACGGAAAATGTTTTGTCCGGGTGCTGAGCCCGACTTTTTCAAGAGCCGCCAGAGCGCGCTTGCGACGCTCAGATCCGGAAACCCGTCGATACAGCAACGGAATTTCGACGTTATCCACGACATTGAGATCGTTGATCAAGTGGAAACTCTGAAACACAAAACCAATCTTCCGGTTCCGCAAAGCTGCCAGCTGTTTATCTTTTAGCCGGTTGGCTGGCTGACCCTCGATTTCGACCTGTCCATGGCTGGGAGTGTCCAGCAAACCCATGATATTCAACAGGGTGCTTTTTCCACAGCCTGATGGTCCCATGATGGAGAGGAAATTACCCTTATTGATCTCCAGATTGATTCCGCTCAATGCAAGGGTTTCGATCTTTTCGGTCTGATACACTTTGTCAACATTACTTAACTTAATCATGACTACTCCTATAACTCTTTTCTATATTTATTTTCATTTCACTATTCACGACTCACGGTTCACGCTTTGATTTTCACTTTTTCCCGATGAATATATTTCTCGGTGCTGGAGATGATAACTGTTTCACCGGCGGTGACACCACTGATGATTTCCGCCCAGTCAAAATTGGTATCGCCGATTAAAACCCGCCGGCGGAAGGCAATACCGTTTTCAATGACGAAAATATCCTGGTCACCTGAGCCGTTGATAAAGGGGCCATTTTTGACCCGAACAACATTACTTTTAAATGATGTAATGACGAAGACATCGACCCGCAGATTGGAGCGCAGCAGATTACTGGTTTTATCTTCGAGTTGAACGGTAAAATTGATGATACCGTTTTGAATCGTCGGTTGTATGCCGGAAATGGTGCCATTCAGATTGCTGTCGCCAATCCGGATCCGAACTGGATTTCCGATCATAATCCTGGCTGCATGAATGTCTGAAATTTTGCCCTCGATCTTGAAGCTGCTCAAATCCGCCACCCGGGCAATAATATCGCCGGGATTGATGTTGGCGCCGATATCGTCGTTGACCCAAGTGACGACACCGGTATTTATGGATTTAACGTCGGCGAGCTCCAGCTGGCGGCAGAGATTTTTAATTGTTTTTTCCTGGATTTGAATTTCCAGCTCCAGCTCGGTCAGATCGGCGTCAAGCGATTTTTTATCATTGTCGATCCGTTTTTTTAATTGTTCGAGCTCGCGCCGGGATATTTCGAGATTCAGAATTGCCTGATTGAGTTCTTCCTGGATACCGACACCGATATTATTCAAGCGTTTCTGCACCTCAACTTTGGATTCGAGGAACTGAATCTGAAGCTGATTGATGTCGTACTGGGCGTTCAGGTCAATCAGGCTCCGTTCGATTTTCAGTTTCAATTGTTCTTTGCGATTGATTTTCAATGCCAGTTCGTCCCGCATTTGATCCAGTGTGTTCTGGGTAAATTCCTTATTTAATTTCAATATTGAACTGTCCTTTTGAACAGTTTCACCGGAACGATGGTAAATCGCTTCGATCCGGGACTGGATCGGACTGGTAATAATCTGCTCAAATTCCGGAATGACGATGCCTGAAGCGGTAATAGCACCCTCGATATCCCCAATTTCCGCGACCGCCGTTAATAACTGGGACTGTTTGAGAGATGACTGCAACACCGACCGAAACAGTATAATGATCAGTACAAACAGAACAACTGCAATAAGCGCCTGTGAGACCCTTTTTATTTTCCGAACTCTAAGCTGACTGTTTGATATATCACGATCCACTGCCGACTCCTTCCAGGGTGCAGAATTGATGGGGAATTGCCTTTGGATTATTTCTAGCAAAGTTATTAAAGCGGATGCTCTGAATCAGCAGCTCTATTTCCAGTGCCGAATCATCATGTGTGATGGTCAGCTTCCAGAGCCTGCCGATGCAGATTTTATTGAAATGCAGGTATTTGGAAATCGGTTGACCGGCGGGGATCGACAGGGTGATAACCGTGTTTTTCATGGAAATAAAACCATTTTGCCCAAGGGATGAAATAAACGAGCTTTGTGAATTGAGTTGCCGGGGAATGGTGATAAACAACCGAAAAACAAGCAACAGGCAGATAAATCCGGAAATACAGAAAAAATACCGGGCAAGCTGTTGCTGCCTGTTTTTTTTGATTTGTTGTCTGGTAAGTTGTCGATCCATTTTTTCTCTCTGTTATGCTTGTGTCAATCACCGTGCCAGAGACACAATTAACATAATAACATAAACTTAGGAGTTTTGACCGTTTTATAAAGTGTCCGATATCGGACAGTTCATTCGATTCTGAACAGTTTGAGAACTGTGAAAATCTTCAAAAATGACTAAATTCGTAGAAGAGAAATTTTAGGATGGACCCGAAAAAACTGAAAATACTGTATGAAGATAATCATCTGCTGGTGCTCTGTAAGCCTCCTGGAATACTGGTGCAGGGTGACCAGACCGGTGATGAGACCCTGCTGGAATCAGCCAAAATGTATATTGGTGCAAAGTATGCCAAGCCCGGTGCGGTATATTTGGGGCTCGTCCATCGCCTGGACCGACCAGCATCAGGAGTGATTGTCTTTGCCCGGACATCCAAAGCCGCCAGCCGGTTGATGAAACAATTTCAGCAGAAACAGATCCGGAAAATCTATCGCTGCCTGGTTACTGGAGAAGTGCCCGACAACGGACGCTGGCAGGATCGCATTGAAAGACGGGAAGCCAGTAGCTATATTGCTGTTGGTGAACCAAATTCAGAACTTATTTTTCATAAAATAAAATCTCACAATAATATATCCCTGGTTGAAGTCGAATTGATCACCGGAAAACATCACCAGATTCGGGTGCAGTTTGCGCATCGCGGATTTCCAATAATCGGGGATTTTCGTTATGGCTCGACAATAAAGTTTCCCAACCGGGCGATTGCCCTGCATGCCGGTGAACTAAGCATTATCCATCCAACGCTGCAGGAAATGATGACATTCCGCTGCGAACCTGAAAATTACTGGAGCGATTTTGTTTCATAATGTTGTTCAGATTGCCGGGATTAGCAATCAGCAGGAAGCCGATCTGCTGATGGAGGCTGGTGTGGACCTGCTGGGATTTCCGCTGCGACTGCCGGTTAATGAAGAAGATCTGAGTGAGGCACAAGTGGCGGAGATTATCAAGACAATTCCCACCCCTCATCAGGCGGTTTTAATTACCTATCTCGACGACGCGATAGAGATTAATCGTTTCTGTGAGCAGTTGGGTGTTTCAATCGTCCAGTTGCACGGACAGGTAAGTATTACTGAATTGAAAAAAATACGACGATTAAATCCACGATTGAAAATCATCAAGAGTCTGGTAATTCGAGAAAATAATGAAGCATTACTGCTGGCTGATATCGAAAAGCTATCCGGATACGTGGATGCTTTCATTACCGATACTTTCGATCCTGAAACCGGCGCAACGGGCGCGACCGGCAAAACCCATGACTGGGCAAATAGTCGCAAGATCGTGGAAACTTCCCCGAAACCGATCATCCTTGCCGGCGGTTTGACACCTGTCAATGTGTTCGACGCCATTATAACTGTACAGCCTGATGGGGTGGATGCTCATACGGGAGTGGAGGCGGAAAATGGGCGGAAGGATTATACCAAAGTTCGGCGTTTTGTTGCCGAGGCACACCGTGCGTTTGCGCAACTTAACCGGGAGACAGCTCTGGAAATTCCGATCAATGGCGTTCTGGACTTACACACTTTTCAGCCCCAGGAAGTGAAAGAACTGGTGCCAGACTATCTGAATGCCTGTCGGGAAAAGAGAATTTATTCGGTTCGTATCATCCACGGCAAAGGGACCGGCACATTACGCCGGATTGTTCAGTCTATCCTGTCAAAATTGGCAATTGTGGAATCCTTTGAAACGGCAGACGGTTCCGGTGGCGGCTGGGGCGCGACGAGTGTTGTTCTCCGAAGAGAAAATGATAATTAATAATTAAAAAGGTAAAATTTAAAATCCTAATTATGACAGGTTGTATCTTCGTAAGAAAATTAATTCCCGCTGGAAATTCCAGCTGCTGTTTAAGAAATCAATTTAGCGATTTTTGGGAGTTATCCCTGAATTCCAAAGACCGAATAGGAAAATGAGCTGAAATCTCTGATTGGATCAAATAGAGTTGACCCATATCATTCACTCTATTAGGGTATATATTCTGTTTCAGATCCGGTCATACTGACTAAGTCCGCTGAAAAAAGTATGCTTTTGCAGACAACGAAACATTATTATAAATGTCTATTAAAGCATTGAGGGAAGAATTGGAGCCAAACCTGAAAACATCACACTTTTAGGATACTATGATGAAAAAATGTATTATTCTTGGTTGTTTGATCGGGTTTATCTTTTGTTTTCTGAATTTTTGTAGTCATTCAAAAAGACCAGATTATAATATGGAAATTCAGGTCGTTGAACAGGTGATCGATAATGTTTTTAATTGGGCGGTCGAAAAGGATTTCAAGCTGTTTTTTAACACGATTGCCGACGATTCAAATTTTGTCAGTGTGACGCCATATCAGCGGGTAAAGTTTGGCGTTGAGGATGTCAGAAACGATACGGCGTTTTGGGCGAGTCCCCATTTTAGGGCAATCCGGCATGAAATCCGTGATCTGAGAATCAATTTTTCAAAGGGTGGGGATGTAGCCTGGTTTTATTGCGTCCTTGATGATATCAATACCTGGAAAGGTGAGCCAGCCAGCTGGGAAAATGTTCGCTGGACCGGTGTCCTTGAAAAAAGAGCCGGTTTATGGAGAGTTGTACAACAGCATTTTTCATTTGCGCAAGATTGAAGCGGAAATTGTTACGGGGATTCTCGGTGATAGCCCGTCTCTCCACTTCAGGAATAAGAATGGATCTGATGAGGAAATTTATAATGCCATTGCCGGTAAACTGACCAGGTAAAAGGAGGAAAAAGATATGCTGAAAATGATTTGTTATTTTTCAATAGTGTTGCTTTGTGTGTCCTGCAGTAATGCTCCGGAACGAATGAGCGAAGCGCAGATCCAGCAGGAAAAAACAGTAATTGAAAAGGTGATCAATGATAATATCGGTTGGGCGATGACGAAAGATCTCGATTTGATGTATAGCACAGTCCAACAGGATTCCTCTTTGCTTTTCGTGAATCCCGATGCGTCAATATTTGACGGTTTTGCCGATGTGGTGGAAACAGCGGAGTCCTTCTGGATGGACCCGCGTTTCAAAGCAACTCATTCCGAAGTTAAAGACCTGCGTATAACCATTTCAGAATCGGGGACAACAGCCTGGTATTACTGCCTGCTCGATGATTTTGGAGAGTGGGACGGAAGACCCTATCAATGGGAAAATGCCCGCTGGACCGGCGTCCTGGAGAAAAGAGCTGGCAAGTGGGTGATCCGTCAGATGCATATTTCATTTCCTCGCTGAATCCTGACAGTCTCTGCGAGGAAAAAGCAGAGCATGTGATGAAGCGATCCGCCAAGACTGGAGAATTAGAGTTGTGGAGTAATGGTTATCATGGATCGTGTCACCCTGTTCACAATGACTAGTGCCAGAAAATTCTCGTGAAATCTATCTTATTGTTTCCCTGAACTCATCCAGGTTCTTGATAAAGGGGGACGCGGGGAAATGCTGTCTCAGGTAGGCGCGGACGGCATCGCCTTTTTGGACCTGCGAGGTATTATAGTAGGCGCGCGCGAGATTGAACAGGACATGCTGATCGATCGGGTTGAGCCTCAGCGCTTTTTCGAGGTAGCGGATGCCCGCCTTTGTGTCCGCCAGAACCAGGTTCATCTGCCCGAGCCATTTATAAATATAAAAGGACTCGTTATACTTCAGAGCGTCAGTCAGAATTTCTCGGGCATCTTCATAGCGCCCGGCTTGAATCAGCATCTGCACCGCCGGTTCATAAAAGAGGTCGAGGTTGGGAACCGTATAAATCAAGGCTTTATTTTCTGCCATTGCCTGATCGATATCGCCGATTTTTGCGTAATGTTTGGCAAGTGCGATATGCGCCTGTTCCAGGGTGATTTCACCATCTTTAGCAATCCGCAGGGCGAGGCTGTCTTCCAGAGTTTTGGGATTAAATTCATAGAGCACCAGGTTTCTGCCGGTTGTTTTAAATGGAAAACCGCCTTTCAGATGGGTAATGATCAGATTTGCATTGGTAAGATCCATATCCGTGTAGCCCCAGTTTTCGCGATACCAGGCGGAGGATTTTACCGGTGGCATCCAATCGTGGCTGATCAGAGCAGCCCCCTGAATGGCGTTATAAAAAGCATCCGCCATGATGAAGTAACCATCAATATTGGGGTGCAGATGATCGCATATCAGCTTGTTCCCGATAATGCCCCGGGGCGTCGCGGCTCTGAAACGGGCTTTCAATGGCACGACAGACATTCCGAATTCACCGGCTAAATTGTGAATAATCTGATTGATGTCTTCGGAAGCGCGGAACCGCAGAGCGTCGAGGTCTTTGGCAAAATAGTACATTTCTCTGGCGGTTGAAAAATTACCGGTATTTTCAATCTTTTGGGCTTCGTTGAATATCTCATCGGCAGGCGGGTATTCTTCGCCCTGCACTGAGACAAAGGGATGCTGATCGTGAATATTGCTGACCAGTTCACCGATCAGGATTGGAATGCCTGCCCGGTCGGCTTTCCGAAAAATGCGCTGCAAATTTTTACGGAATTGATGAATGCCGCGCTGGTAGAGACGGCTGCCGTAAAGAATTTCGCGTTGTTTGGCAATCCGTGCCATCTGAGTTTCCAGCGGATCATCGTCAATATCAACTCCTTTCGGATGAAAAATATTGGCGGCAGACCTGACAAAATTGCGAATCAGCAGAAAGGTTTTCAGGCGTTGGAGGCGCAGAGACGCCCGGACGAGACAGTTCAGTTGCCCCAGTGATTCCAGCGAACCGACTCCCAGGGCGCCGTAAAACTCATTGTGTCCGGCATAGATCAACAGGGCATTGGGTTTCTGCGCGATGATTTCATCCATGAAATCCAGCAACGTGTAGCTGTTGATGGCGGTCATGGCGGTGTTGATGATTTCGATCTTTCGTTCCGGGAACTGATCACTCAGGCGGCGGTTGAGAATGCGGGTAAAGGTAATATTATTGCCATAGGGAAAGCCCGCCGTTGTCGAACCGCCCAACACAAAGATGCGGAAACCATTTTCCGGTTTTTCTTTCAGGAAAAGGTCTTTGCGAGGCGTTGGGTTGAATGTAGCACTGTGAAAGTAGCGTTTGCCGATATTGAGATTTACGCCGTAGTATTTGGAATCTTTATCCGGGATTGAAACGAAGAGTCGGGTGTCGCCGCCGTAGTGAAAAATCCGCAGACCGATTTCCAGTACCATGAAAAACAGCAGCGGTATCAGAAAAGTAATGAGAATGAAGAGCCGTGACCGGGCGGGAGTCAGGGGAGACGAAGCAAGTTTTTCTTGGGGGGGATTTTTCTTTTGATTCATCCTGATAATCGACTACTATTCAGACTGATTTTGCAGAATAATATACGCTGAGTTTGATACAGGCGCAAGAGAACTGCTGACGATTTTGGACGGAAAGAAATTAAAAAAACATACCCGAAGTAGTGGAGAACTACTCCGGGTATGTGTGTTATTAACAGAAAGACGATATTATTTGAGCAACATCATCTTATGTGTTTTTACAAAAGAACCGGCTTCGATTCTGTACAGATACAGACCACTTGCCATACGGCTCGCATCGAACTGAACATTGTAGAATCCGGGTTTCTTTGCTTCGTTCACCAGCGTAGCGACTTGCCGACCCATGATATCATAGACGGTCAGGCGAACATCGGACGCCTTTTCGATTCCGTAAGAGATCGTCGTTATCGGGTTGAACGGATTTGGATAGTTCTGGTTCAAACTGAATTTGTATGCGATGGCTTTGGTGTCATCCATGGCATTACGATAGTAATCACGACCATCGTAAGGGATTGAATTGGTGACGCCAGTCATGTTGTTTTTCGCAGTATAATTCAATTTGTTGCCAGCCAGGAATTTTACGGTACCCAGGTATTTGGGTGTGTTCCAGGCGGCATCCAGCATAACGGCACCCCACATGACGCTGCCATCCCGAGCGCCGGTATCGTTGTCATTGTCATGGTTCTGCAGGACAGCGCCAAAGACATTGTTGACACCGACATCTACCGATTCAGTCGTTGTGGCAATATCTGACCAAGGAATCGCAGCTTCAAGGACATATCCGCCGCTCACTGTTTTACGGGCAAAAGTACCCGGAAAATTAGCCCATCCGGTAACACCGCCGGTGGAATCCTGAACGGTCATCTGTAAACCGACAATGGAATTCGCGACGCTGTCAGTCGCCTGCGGATCGAATTTGAGTTCCATACCATCATTTTGATAGGTATTAGTGCTGGTCATGGAGATCACATCATCCTTTACCTCTTCATAGACGTAGAAGCAGCTATCATCCCAGGCGGTCCAGATCTTAGCCGAGAGATCGGCGTCATCAAAAAGAAAGCCGTTGTCATTCCAGGCATAGTAGCGCAGCTGCAGATAGCCATCAGTGGGTCTGGAGAGTGTGTAATAGAAAGGATCTTTCGCAGCGTCGATATTCATCCAGAACGGGGTTCCGTCAAAGGGTACCGGGTTGACATGACCGGTCATATTGTTTTCAGCGATAAACGCAATTTTATGATCCGCCAGAAACTTGACCGTACCATGATACTTTACGGTATCCCAGATATGATCACCGGATATAGCACCCCAGATTATTGCAGCCTGACGACCATGGAGACCATCGTTATCGATGAAATTCATACCAATACCAAAGATGCTGTCAACGGCGGCATCGATGGGTTCACTGCCACCGAGGGTGTCAATCTTGATGGCATATTCGAGAATATAACCACCGGTCCTGGTACCGCGGGCATACATCTTGTCGGCATCTGCCCAGGCGGTGAGGTTGTCACAAACAGCTTTCTCGGCAGCGGTAGTCGCAACGGAACTGTCAATTGCTGTAAAGATACAGGTCTTTGAACAAGCGCTACCACCGATTTGAGTACTGTCAGTCGGCCAACCGTCTATCTTCAGTTCCATGGCATCGGTTTCCCAATTATTGGTGACCCCTGCCAATGAGATGGTATCATCGGTCATCTCGACGTAGAGGTAGAGCCAGTCGGTATCCCAGGAACCCCAGACTTTGGCAGAGAGGTCAGCATCACCATGAGGAGTGCCGACTTCGCTGTGAGAATAGGATTTTACCTGAATGAAACCATCGTCAGGACCCGTGAGTAAGTGATAGAAAGGATCCATTTTACCATCAACGACAATGCCAGTTGGGACCGTACCATCGTATGGAAGGGTGTTGGTAACACCGGTCATATTGTTGGACGGAATTAACTGCAGTTTGTTACCGGCAAGGAACTTTGCCGTAGCCAGATATTTCGGTTGGTTCCAGGCGGCATCCAGCATGACAGCTGCCCACTGGATGGATGCGTCACGAGCACCGGTGGTATTGTCATTGTCATGATTCTGCATGCATAAACCAAAAACGCTGTCCACAGCGACATCCACTGATTCAGTGGTAGTGGCAATGCTCTCCCATGGAATCGCAGCTTCCAACACATATCCGTCTGCGGTTGTTTTACGGGCACAAACTCCAGGGAAATCTGCCCATCCGGTAACACCACCGGTGGAATCCTGAACGGTCATCTGTAAACCGACAATAGAATTGGTGACGCTGTCGGTCGCCTGTGGGTCGAATTTGATTTCCATGCCATCATTTTGATAAGTATTAGTACTGGACATGGAGATCATGTCGTCCTTGACCTCTTCATAGACGTAGAAACAGCTATCGTCCCAGGCAACCCACATTTTTGCGGAGAGGTCCGCGTCGCCGTTTGCGAATCCGTTGTCATTACCGGTGAAAGCCCGCAGCTGCAGGTAACCGTCATCAGGTCCGGTCAAGGAACCAAAAAAGGTATCCTTCTCACCGTCAATGGTAATAAGACCGCCCGACGGAAATACACGAGTGACCGTAACGTCATCGACATAGAGCGCCGGCTGTTCTGCTTCATTGCCCGTTGACAATAACAGTTGAAACCCGATTCTTTGTAATGGCAATTCAATCGCTGGCATTACATGTTTGACAGTATTCCAGGTATCAGCAGTCAGGGATGATCCATTCACCCACTGAGAGTTCCAAGTCCAACCCGAGCCTGTCTGCCAGTATATCTGACCGCCATTAACGAGCGCCAGATCAGCTGCCGACAGATAGAGATGAAATGTAAGAGTGTCACCTTCCACGACATCTTCATACGCATCATTCTGAAAATTAATCTCTAAGCCGGTGGCTGGTTTTACCAGTTTTACGGATTGGGTTCCGCTGAGAGCCTGCTCGGTGCTTAATGTAACCGTTGAACCATCTGATCCGGCTACCCAATCACCGACACTTGCTTCAAAGTCCCAGGTTTGTATAGCTGTTTGGGCTTGAATATTAACACCCAAGACCATCAGCAACAATCCTAATGGAACCAGAACGTGAAACAATTTCTTCATATATCCTCCTCTTCAATAAACATTAGTTGTAAAAATTCATCCAATTAACAAAATAGAGAAACATGTTTTTTTTTCTTCACCTCCTTCAAAAAAAATTAGTTTTTGCGACGTACTTAAAACTTTTTGTCCTTCTCTTCTGATCATAAATACTGATCATTAAAATGATAAAATAGCGCTAACCGGAGAGATCACCGGTAAGACGACTATATCCCTAACCTTTTTAAAGCCTCCTTCCTTTTGATTACCATAATTATCGTTCAACTTTTACTTTATTTTGCCGTTTTCTTTACATGCTTAAACTGAACAGGACACCACCTTTCCGCTTCACATCTTTGATTGCGCAAAGATGCTACGTGATCAGGTGATGCGATCCCTTTAAAGAAAGACACCCTCGTCTTTGATTAAACATGCATTGAAACTATAAAACAAATTTTGTTTTGTCAAGAATATTTTACTATTAATGACAGCGATCACTCGTCGATAAATGTTTTTGAACAAGGATGCCGGAAATATATCTTTATATTATTAAGTTAAAAACCCCTGGTATCTTTATTATTAAAAGGCGCCCGATGGAAAGCGGGGCTGTTTCTCGTACCCGCTCCGGTCCTGTACCGGAGACAACGAAAACCTTTGGTTTTTCAATGGAAAATCTTATTTTTCTTTCCATTAAAAAACTGGAGAAGAATCGATCCATGAGTGAAACAGAAAAAGGAGTATTTCGATCCTTTCCACCGACCTACTGGCTGGCGGTGATTATGGAGTTTTTTGAAAGAGGTTCCTATTACGGAATGATGAGTATCCTGTCCGTATATATGACCGAACAACTCGGTTTCACTAAAGAAAATGTTGGTCTGATCAAGGGGACCATCCAGCCCATTCTGTATTTTCTGCCGATTATATCCGGGGCGCTGGCAGACCGTTTTGGATATCGCAGAACGCTGGTTGTGGCGTTTTCACTGCTCGGAACCGGTTATCTGATTACCAGCCAGATGACCAGTTATGCCGCTGTTTTCATGGCGTTGTGTATCATGGCGCTGGGCGCCGGGACTTTCAAGCCGGTCATTTCCGGCACGATTGCCCGGGTGACGGATTCCTCAAATTCAACCCTTGGTTTCGGTATTTTTTACTGGAGCATTAACCTGGGAGCGTTTCTCTTTCCCATGTTTCTGGTGCCGTTTTTAAAGTCAGCCGATCCCAGCTGGCGCTGGGTTATCATTGCCTCGGCGATTGGAACCGGCATTATGCTGATTCCGGCGATTTTCCTTTACAAAGAACCGCCGATGCATGAGAAAAAAGAGGAGGATCAGAAGGACGTGCTGCATACGATTGCCAATGCTTTCGAAATTATCTATAGTCCTCTGGTTTTACTGTTTCTGAAAGCCCGTTCTGCTCTGGGAAAAGCCCGCCTGATATATGGTCTCACTGCTTTGGTCGCGGTGCTGGCGGTCTATCTGTATGTCGAACAGGCTTCATTTTTTCTGCTGTATATCAGTCTGCTGGTCTTGGGCTGCTTTTTTATTCTGAACGTTAAGGCGCAGTGCGGAATCTTCAGGGTTTGCAGCCATACCCGCGCTGCATTAATGTTATTAATTGTTGGCGGACTGGTCCTGTGGCTGCTGCCCGGCTTGACCCTTTTTTCCAGGATTGTCACGTCGGTGATTTTTACGACGGTTTTTTCACTGTTTAAAATTGAAGCCGATGAGCCGGCAAAATTTATAGACTATTTCAAATTTCTGCTGCTGATCTGTATTTATTCCGGATTCTGGGTGCTCTATTTTCAGATGTTCGATTCGGTGCTTTGGTATGTAAATGATTATGTGAATGCTGCCAGTCTGGATGAAGTCGTCAACCGGTCGCTGGCGTTTGTCGGCATTAACTATCAGTGGCACTTTGACATTGAACATGTGACAGTCATAAATGCCCTGACTATTATTATTCTGCAGATATTCATTTCCATGATTGTCAAAAATACCAAAGCCCTGCCGACCATGATGGTGGCGATTGGTCTGGGGACACTGGGTATGGCGATCCTGGCGATCAATACCAGCATCTGGGTGTTTATCATTGGTATCATTATCTTCTCCATCGGTGAAATGACCGCGCATCCGAAGTTCATCAGCTATATCGGACAGACCGCACCCAAAGAACGCCTGGCAACCTTCATGGGCTATATATTTCTTTATGGGGTCATCGGCTCCTCCATCGGGGCGATTGTCGGCGCTAAACTCTATGTTCACTTTGTCGATACCCTGCAGCAACCGCGGACACTCTGGCTGATTTTTTCCATGATCGGTGTGCTGACCATCGTGGGATTGTTTTTGTATAATCAATTTCTGTCACCCAGAGAAACGAGGGATTAATTGTTCAAATTACGAATAAATACACTGAAGTCATCTAACCGGGAACTCAATAAAATCCTGCGTGACTGTCACCGCTTTGCGAAAGGTAAGCAGCCGGACCCGAATTCAACGGAAATTCTCCTCTGTTTTCCGATGAATGAGCAGCATCAGAGTATCGCTTATCGGGTTTTTGCACCTTTGCTGAAATCCGATCCGGAGAGGATTCTGATAATAATTCCGAAACAGTCCCGACAATTGTTATCAACGGTAAAAGATGATGCGATTATCGCCATAACGGAACCGGAGGATATCCGAAATGAACCATTGCTGCCGGATTCGGTCAACGAACGACTCCGTAATCGCCCTATCTCCGTGGCGGTGGATTTGAACACGGAATATCATCCTTATACTGCGGCGGCAGTCCTGAAAAGCGGGGCAATCAAACGGATCGGTTTTCGCTCAGAGTATTCGGATTATTTCTTTAATATCCAGATGTCCAAGAAGACCAACGACCCGGTCGAATCATCCTATCAAAATATTTACAAAATAATTCTTGATAAAAGCGCTGAGTGACAACAAATTTCAGCGATAAAAATCTATTGTCAAGAGCCAGAATTGTAAATGTGAAAATATTTATATTTGCTAAAATTTTTCTTGACGCTTGGACTTTGTCCGGTTATATTTACCGCCGCTAATTAATAGGAGACCTGAATGGAAGATTTGGTTTGTCCCGAATGTGGATCTGCCCTTAATGAGGCAGATCTGAGGGAAACTTTAGCCTGCAAAAATTGCAAAACAAATTTACGTGATCCCAAATATTTAGATTTCCTCGAACTACTGGTATATAACGATATAGTTGACGACATCGATTTTTTTGATATGAGTCTGTATGGCGATGAAATTCTCAAAGATGAGCGGGAAGATTATGATGAGCCCGACCCTGATCCCTCAAAATTCGAAAAGCGCAAGGAGGTCTGGGACGAATTCGAAGATGATATTGAGCTCAAGGAAGGTCTGAGAGATGACAACGACATCGAAGATGAAGCCTGGAATATTTTTGATCCGGATGTCCCGGTGGACGATGATTGGGACGAGGAAGAAGAAGTTGATTTTTCCGATTAGGAATATTAAATAAAGTTATTCATTATGGATGAAAAGAAAAAAATTAACCAGCTCAAAATCGAACTGCCGGAAGCGAAAGCCGAAGGAAACTACAGTAATTTTACGGTGATATCTCATTCCGGAGCAGAATTTGTCATCGATTTTGCCAGAATTATGCCCGGTTCTCCGAAAGCCGTTGTGCAGAGCCGGATCATTATGACACCGACCCACGCCAAAACGCTGCTATATACGTTAACCGACAATATTAAAAAGTTCGAGTTGAATTTCGGTGAGATCAAGCTGCCGGAAAAAAACAATGAGCCACCTTTTGGCTTCCAGCCGCCCAAGAGCAGCTTGCCCAACTGAAAATTAATATACCCTTAAAAAGTATTTATAAATTGTGCTCGAAGAACTCGAGCAGCTTGTGCATTATATCGATATAGGTTTGATCAGTACGAATGATGTCCCCTTCCCAGGGATAGAATATAAAATCAATTTGCTTTTTCTGGTTGACCAGTTGTTGAACCGTTTTTTCAGTGTCCAGCAGCGGTTTCAGGGTACTGGTGCCACTCTGGATAAGCAGCAGCTTTCCATACAGCAGGCGGGCGATGTCCGGTGAATCCAGGGCGGGGCTCATAGTCGTTGCGGCAATTTTATCAAATATCAGCTTTTCATAAAATGTTACCGGTTGATCCCAATAATTCTCCGACGTGATACCGGCGCAGACTTTGATTCGTTCCGGCATTTCGAGCAGCGCCATGAGACCCAGGTATCCGTTATAATGGAACCCGGTAATACCGATCCGGGACATGTCGATAAATTCATTATCGGCAAGTCCATCGATGACACTGTTTATAGCATTCAGCTGTGTTTCCCAGGGATCGGCGACATTAATTTCAGCCAGAGGGGGGTAATCGATATGGACGACGACATAGCCTTTGCTGCTGAGCCACTGGGCAATCAGGGCAGATGGATTCCATTCATCCAGAAGCGCGATCGGTGCCTGGCTGCGATTCAGGTATATGATCAGGGGATATTTATCGGAGCTGAGGTGACCTTCAGGATACCAGAGCTGATACTGGATATAATCATCGGTATCCTGACAACGGATCTTTTTATCCAGAACAGTTTCTAAATGGCTGGGATTGGGAACTCGGGTATCGGGAATCAGGAGCGTCTGGGCTTTGCTGACGGGCGATGTTTTGGTAAAGTAAAGCCGGTGGGGCACGGAAGAACTTGAGTAGATATCAATAAAATACTTACCGTCATTTGATAAGATAAAATCGTGGCAGCCACGCATATAGGAAAGATTGATGACCTTATCGGTTTTTTTATTGTAGGCATAAATCTGCTTTTCGTTGCGCTTATCCCGGTTTGCCGAGAAATATATCTGACCGTCGGAGTTGTTGACGGTATAATCAAAGACAGTCCATTTTCCCCGGGTAATGGAATTCAAGGTCTTCAGGTCCAGACCGACAGTAAAAATATGCTGATAGCCATTTTGATTATCACCAAAGAGTACTTTCTGCTCGGCTTCCAGCCAGAATAGTTTACTCCCGAAATTGCTGCACCATAATTCCGCAGAGCAGCTGTACAGGGTGTCAATGGATTGGTTGCTCAAATCGACGGTGACAATATTACGTTGTGCCAGATCAGCCGTCAGATAATCGACAACGATCATTTTTTCAGCCTGAATCCAGATAATATCCCGAACGATCAGCAGTTTATCCCGGGATAGAGACAGTCGGGTATTGCGGTTGTCCTGGAGATTGAAAAGGAGAATATCTTTTGCGAAAATTCCCTCATAATCGGGAATTACAATTGCATTTCCACCGGGCGACCAGAAGTAGGTGGATTGAGGCTGGAGGCTTTGCCAGCAGCCGTTCAGGGCTTGTGACAGGGCGGTTGTGAGTTTTCTGTTAATGTCGTACAGCTGTAAAACATTATCCCGTAGAAATGAGATATATTGTCCGTCCGGTGATACCTGCGGAAATATTTCTTCCGCAGCGGTGGTGGCGATGGCTTCCACCTGATTTCCGGAGCGGATGTTCATCGAATAAATATCACCTTTGTGGCTGAAAAGCAATCGCTGACGGTTCGGGAACCAGCAGAGATTTTTGATGGCATTCCCGGGATCATCGGAATTCCGGCTGTTGAGATCGGTCAGTTTCTGCTGTTTGCCGGATGGGATATTGATCAGCCAGATGTCGCCATAGCGATAACCGTCTTTGTTCCAGATAAATGCAATGGCAGAATCGCCTGCAGACCAGCAGATTGAGGTGGGTTTATTGCCATAGAAGGGCGGAGTGCGAAAGATATCCTGAGGACCCGGAATGGTCTGAGCCCCCAATGTTGAGAATATTAAAAAGAGCACAAGGATTATCTTTTTCATGTATAAGTCCTGGTAAATTCCAATTGTTATCCGCTTTTTCGCAACAAAAATAAGGTAAGAATTGCGGCGGGATTTTTCAAATGCTTTGTTGACAGTAACATCATTTCAGCAGAATCATCTTTTCCGAATGAAGAAATCCACTGCTTGTCTGGATCTGATAGATATAGATGCCGGCAGCGACGGGCGAGGCGTTTTCGTTATGTCCGTTCCAGCGAACCTGATAAGTTCCGGCGGTTTGTGTTTCCTGAACAAGAGTATTCACGAGAGAACCGCGCAGGTCGAAAATTCGCAGGGTGACGCTAGTTTCATCCGGCAGATCGTAACGGATGGTGGTTGAAGGATTAAAAGGATTGGGATAGCAGGGATAGAGCCGATAGCCCTGTGGTACGATGGGAGTGTTGCATAATCCGATTGAAGATGGCGGTGTTCCGGGATGGGCACCGAGGTAATCAAAGGTATCCAGATCATAAACAATCCATTCCGAATTATCCGCGTTGGTGCCGGCGGATGCTGTCCAGTCCGGATTACCCCGGTCAACAGCATCTTTTCTGACCAGGGTATGATCGAGAGTTCCTTCAAAAATGCCTGCGACCGACCAGGCAGTGCTGGAATCCGGGTCATTATAAAATCCGATAATATCCAAAAAACTGGTATCTGTCCCGCTGATTTTTACCAGAGCGCGGACATCGTTGCCGTTAAAATTGACGACAACATCAGCGGTAATATCATCGGCGACATTCAGCAGCGCGGAATCAGCGCCGGATCGGACGATCACCCAGACGTCTCCGGGATTCAAAATGGCGGTGTCAGGGAAACTATAGTAGCCCGGGTACCATTGCCCATAATCATAATTGGAAAGAATACAGAAAGCGCTGAGCGCCACAGATGTATCGGCAGCATTATAGATTTCCAGGGCTTTGTTATTTCGGCTGCCTTCAATATACTCCGAAAAGAAAATACGGGTACTGTCCTTGACAACCACCGCGCTGGTATCGTCGCCCCAGATTCGGGACACGTATTCCGGGTGATCGATAAAGGGATTGCGGTTGTGCTGATAACTGTAAATCACCTCATTGCGGTTGCGTTCAAAATCGTCAACTATGTCGGTTTCATGCCATTCCAGCA
>CAZSDW010000031.1:0-2664 GCA_964605705.1 uncultured bacterium | reverse complement strand
CCGGTTTTTCCACCGGCGTTATCATAATAGCCGGCGGGAATTTGGGCATATGTCGTGACGAAACTAATTATCAGAATCAGGGCAATTGATTGGAAATGCCGGAGTTTATTAGCAGATGGTATAAACATAAATTCCTTTATTGAGTTACCGTGATCAAAACAACCACAAAGTTTAAGCACATTTTCAGTGGGATGAAACGATTATTGTCACAATAAATGATAATGCCACTACATTAGAATAAAGATGAAGCTTCAGGAGATTTATAAGATTACCTCAGAAACATCAGTTTCTGAGTGCTGCTGAAACCGGCGCTGCTGCGGATTTGCATGAAATAGATACCATTGGCGGTCAGCTGCTTGCGGTCATTGAGTCCATTCCAGGTCAGCTTGTACTGACCGGGCTGGAAGTGTGAGTTGGTCAGCGTGGTGATCCGATTGCCTTGCAGGTCAAACACTTGGGCGCTGACATTGGCAGCTTCAGTAAGTTCGAAACGCAGGGTAGTTTCCGGGTTGAATGGATTGGGATAACAGGGTTGCAGGCGAAAGCCCTCAGCGATGGTGTTTTCATCTTCTCCTGCCGGGCTTGCCGAAACGATGACGTTATGAAGCTTGGTAATACCGGCGTAATCTACATCCTCGATTTTGTAGTAATAGGTGACGCCATTTATCACATCTCTGTCCACATAGGAATACTCATGCTTTTCTGAAGTACTGCCATGTCCCGGAATCAACTGATCACTGATCACGAAAAACGATTCGCGATCAATGCTGCGGTAAAGATTAAAGCCCAGGTTTTCGGTCTCGGATTCGGTGCGCCAGGAGAGGATCACTGCTCCACCCCTCACCTTTGCCGTAAAGTCAGTCAGCGTCACCGGCAAGGAATAATCGGAAATAGATGTAAAATCATATCGGCTGCCGTTATCACCGATCCAGTTATTTTTATTGCTAACTGCCGCCAGAACTTCTGCTTTCCCCGATGTTACTGAACCATCATACTTGACATTATCTATCTCGGTCAGGGCAACGCAATTGCTGCCGTTGGTCAGACCGAGCGGCAAGGCGGACGTATTGGAATTGGTGGCATCGCTCTGCCAGACCGCCGCGCCACTAATATTAACCGCAAACAGCATCGTCGGTGAACTGGAACTGCCCTGGTAGGCGATCAACTGATCGCCGTCAGTTGCAAGTGCGAAACTCCCGCTGGATGTAAAACTTGCCCCATTTTCCGAAAATACAATTGTTGTTCCGGCAGTGACTGCTCCGGGTGCCGTATAGGTCTTGATTCCTTCACCCGTGCGAAAAGCATTCGTGCTCAGCCAACCATTATCTGTGAAATTGATCGTTGTACCGATATTCATGTCAACTAATGGTACAAAAGCGAAGTCGTCTGGATTATCGCAGTTGACGCCGATGATCACGATGTCACCGGCTGTCAGAACAGTTGGTTCGGAAGATGGCGAAGAGCCGCCTCCCTCAGTGAACCAGATGCGCCGCGCCAGGGTCGAGTCCAGCACAAACGGATTTGGTTTGTCATTCTGATAATGCGCGATGCGGTAGCTGCGATCGTATTCGTCCTGATCAACCGGATCGGCGTAATGCCATTGATACAGGACATCTTTTTCCAGGTTCCAGAAGTTTGTGTCGGCTGCCGCCTGATACATGGCGAAGAAATAAAAACTACTCCGGGCTACATTGCCCTTACTGGCATGGCGCGGCTCGAAACCGGTCGGGGTGCCATTCTCCTTTTCCGCCCATTCCTCTAAGTTGGAGGACGGTATGCTGCTCTGCGAAACGTCATTGCGAAACCAGACATCGGCACTCGCATCCGGGATTTCCATGTATGGCTCATTATTGCGGGATGAATTGACATTATCCTTAGCCGGGTACAGATGGTGCATGTCGCTTCTCTGCGGTTCATCTGACGCGCCGACCGACTGCGGCCAACTGTGTTCGCAATTGATTCCCTTGTTGAAGGCATCGGTGCTCGGATCAGCCGCAGGATCGAGCGTTATCGTAAAACCGCAATAAACACAGGTCAGCTGGTTGCCGGGCTTGAGATCGATGACTTTGTAAAGCGTATCGCGGGCGTGGTCATATCCAAGTGTCGTTGAAGTTTTGTAATTGGTTACGATGTAACTCAACAAAGCCTGTCCCGTCAATTCGGGAGCGATGACCGTTTGAGTTTGTGCCTGGCAGAAAACTGCTGTTACCACCAGGATAACGATTCGCATTAAGGCTTTCTGTCGTCTGCCGAAAAGCCCGATTCTCTTTTTCATCTTGATCTTTGTTTGGTATGTGCTTTGGTTTTGCCCCCGGCGCTGTCGTAATAGCCGGATGGAATGGCTGCCTTCGTTGATACGGGGATCGAAAGAACGCTGGTGATCAACACAAGCGCACAAACTACCCTTCGACGGAAAACCCGTCGGACTGGAAAGTCTATTTTCCACCTCAAGCGGACCAGTCGGGGCGGCTGGTCGTCATAAATTAAAACGAGAGTACAATTGAATCTTGCCCCTGAATTCAATTGTCATGCAGGATTCCGGCTCGACAACCGGAACGGTTGTAATTTAATTATTTTTATTTGGAATGAAAAAAGATATAGTCATGCACTGTGCGGGGCGCCTTGGTCGGGTTTTCCCCGGGGTGAATAAAAAAACCTCCCGGA
>CAZSDW010000030.1:0-39804 GCA_964605705.1 uncultured bacterium | reverse complement strand
AGATAGAATACGTACTTCCAAAAACTTCTGATGTTCAAATAGTAATATTTGATATAACCGGACGAGCTGTTGAACAATTAATTAAAAAAACCCAACAACCGGGATATTACACTATAGTATGGGATGCATCACAATATAGCTCAGGCGTTTATTTCTACCGGATCGTCGCCGATAATTTCAATCATGTTAAGAAAATGGTCTTAATGAAATAGTCTAGTATGATCTTTGCGAAAGTTTCCCGATATAATTTGGACAAGTTCCACTTTCGCAAAGTCGTATTGCAGTCCCACCATTTATTATGGGGTGGTAGGTTTATCGGCGGCAAACTTGTAAAACAGCGTCTTGTGTTGCGGGTATTCACGGATTAAATCTTCGTATTTGTTTATCTGCAACTGATCATACGAAAAAGCCGGCGCACAGATATTTGTGCCAAAGGCATAAGGTATTCCCTCGGGAATCTCAGCGGCTTGCAGACAACCGGTTGGTACTGAAAATACCGGCTGCTCACCTGCCCCGATATCAGTTCCCAGAACATGTGAATGGTGTTTCCCATCTCGGTCGATCGTATGCAGTATTAATTTGCCCTCATGAATCAGCCACAATTCAGCATTATTGAATACTTGGTGAAACCAGGAAACAGCACCGGGCAGGAACAACCAGTGCCCGGCAGTCCGATATTCGTCACGATGGGTTTCGACAAATTTCGGACCATCGGGATGATCAAACCAGTCATAGGCTTTCAGAATATCTTCCAGCATTTTTCCCTCATAAGATTAATGGTTACTAAAAAACCTTCTGAAGGTCGTTGACCTTCAGAAGGTTTTTATCATATCATTTCTTTCTCTATGATTGAAGCGATGTCTCGCCCCTTCTCGCTTTCAACTCTGCCTGAATTTCCAGTACTTTCTCTTTGGTTAACGGATACCACCACATGCACAGAATTGCACCGACCATTGATACAACCGGAACGACGATATAAAACCATCTCAGTGTGAAAAGCTGCTGCGTGGTCGGATCAAGATTTTCACCTTCGAAACCCAATCTGACCAGTACCCACGAACTGACCGTCATCACCAGTGCAATCGCCAGTTTGTTCATAAAGCCAAATACGGCGCTGTACATTCCTTCCCGGCGTTTCCCGGTTTTCAGTTCATCCCAGTCACAGATGTCAGCACTGAATGAACCGTTCAGAACCCAGCAGGCACAAAGCCCGATATTAATGATAACCGGCGGCAAAATTGTCAAAAACGGGTGCTCTGGCGTAAAAAGAAACCAGCTGGATAGATATCCTAAAATACCAATACTCAGACCAGTAATAAGTAGTGTTTTCTTATCCATGAATTTCGCGAAATAACCAATCGTGAACATACTCAGCAATTGGGTGGTTGCCTGCACGGGCGCTGTGTACATGCCGATGCTGCCCATCAGTTGTTTATCCCCCTGGCTGACAAAATAGAGCGAAATATACGTCAGCAGCGGAATCATGAAGAACAGACCGACAAAGACAAAAAATACCGAGCCGATTAATAGTAAAAACGGCTTTTCTCTGATGGTTTCCTTGAGCGCCAGCCAGATGTTGGTTTTTTCCTGATCTGTATGGGCAAATCGTTCTTTTGAAAAGATAGCCGGAATCATCGTCGTTATCAGAATCAGCACTGCTACAATAATACCTACATAGCGAGCGCCGACGACTTCATTCCCGCCCCAGACATGTTCCATCAATGTAATTTTATAAAGAGAGCCAATGAGTATTCCAACGATAAAAGACGGAGCAACCCGAAACGCCTGCAAGCGTGTTCGTTCATCATAATCCTCTACCAGTTCAAGCCCTAAGCCACTGTAAGGGACCACCCAGATGGTAAAGGCAATATAGAACAGCGAGCACATGACAATCAGGTAAATTGCCGGAATCAACTGGTTTTCCATCTGCGGTGTAAACCAGATCAACGCAAAAATCAAAGGCATCAGGATCGAGCCGATGAAAATCCAAGGTCGCCGGCGTCCCCAGCGGGATTTGGTATTATCGGTGATATTTCCCATGATCGGATCGGTAATTGCGTCAATAATCCGGGAAGCAGAAAGCGCTAATCCAATATAAATAGGACTGATGCCCATCCCGACCCCGAAAATCGGATAAGCCAGGCTGAGCAGTGCATTATTTGCCAGGTTTTCCCCAAAACCACCAATCCCCCAAGCTAATTTTCTCGGAATAGAAAGTGTTGATTTCTGTTTCATCCTACTTAATGCTCCTTTTAAATCGTCTGAATTGCCGTGGGTAATTACAACTATTCAAGTATAAATTTTTCTGATCAATTAAACAAATGATATTCTTAGATGTTATGGTCTTTGGGCAGAATCATCAGATTCGGAATCCGGACATGATCCGGCTGCCGCATAATGAATCTGACAGTCTCCACAACATCTTCGACCTGCCAATGCCACTGCTGGCGCCGGTAATTACACGAACCTTCTTTAATTCTTGCATCACACTCCATCTAAAATATGAGGCTTTATTAATTATGAATAATCCATTCTATCATTCCCAATTTGATGATTGCTTTCCAGTCATTTGCTCGATTTTTAATCTCAAAATCACCATTCTATTGACATTTTTATCATCATAAACATGATTTTTTTTATCGCCATAATGCGACATGATAATATCAAGACCTTGCCGTTTTTGGATCGGATCAGTGATAATTTCCATGGTTCCGTACCCGATTATTGAACGGTATTTAGTTGTCCAATCACAGGCTTTGTCTGCTTCAATAATTTCTATGTGATCTTCAATTTCAAAACACACCCGTGCATTTTTTCTCAACAGGTCAATTTTCTTACCTTCCGGTGCGGAGTGAATATAGATATGATTATCAGCAAAGCCGTAATTAAATGGTAATATATAAGGCACGTCGCCATCCACCATGGCGATTCTGCAAATTCGGGAAGTTTTTAGGATTGTCTGAATAGTTTCCGGGTCACAAATTTCCTGGTTCTTCTTCCGCATTCGATGAATTACCACAACTGGTGAACGTATTTTTTAATCCGTCGCTTATATATTTTTTCAATCAGGTTCATTTCCTCGCTGGATAGAGCCGGAACATTTTCCGCCTGGACATTGGAGATCAATTGCTCGACTCTTGAAGCACCCGGAATAACCGTGCTCACCTCATTGAACATCAAAATCCACTTCAGGGCAAGTTGCGCTGTCGGTATATTATGAAACAGCTGTTTCAATTCTTCAACAACCTCCAGCCCCATATCATAATCTACACCGGAAAAGGTTTCACCTTTGTCAAATGCCGCCCCATCTCGGTTGAAATGACGGTGATC
Organism: uncultured bacterium; assembly: GCA_964605705.1. GTDB lineage: Bacteria > Fidelibacterota > UBA2242 > UBA2242 > UBA2242 > CAZSDW01. Next base: position 36,474 of record CAZSDW010000030.1, on the reverse strand, counting down.
GCCTTCGCCAAAGACTGTCTTTTTATCATATTTTCCACTTAGTAATCCACTGGCTAGTGGAACTCTTACGATAATACCCACGTTCTTTTTCTTCGCCTGCTTAAAAAAGAGTTCTTTCGGGCGCTGCCGGAAAATATTGAAGATTATCTGAATGGTCGTCACATTTGGAAACTCGATGGCTTTCAGTGCTTCTTCGATTTTTTCGACACTGACGCCTAAGTTCAGTATTTTTCCCTCGGATTTGAGTTTTTCGAACTCTTCAAAAATCTCCGGTCGATAATAGACTGCCGGCGGCGGACAATGCAACTGGATCAGATCTATGCACTCAACACCCATATTTTTGAGGCTGTCCTCGATGTACGATCTTAACACGGCAGGAGAGTATAATTCGTCAGTATGTGGATTCAGACGCCGTCCGCATTTCGTGGCGAAATAGATCCTTTCCGATCGCGACCGAAGCAGTCGCCCAACTGCTTTTTCACTTTCGCCATCGCCATAGACATCCGCCGTATCGATAAAATTAATCCCATTATCGACAGCTGCGTTTAGAATTTTATCGGCATTTTTATGACTGAACTCAGCCCCCCATTTACCACCCACCTGCCAGGTGCCGAGACTGATTTCGGAAATTTTAAATCCTGTCTTTCCTAATATTCGGTAATTCATTATTATCCTTTTTTTTATTTCACTGACTCCATGAGGTTGGTGTTCGGTGCCATCGGTGTTTTTTCAACTGCTTTAGCAGGTTTTTTGAAAGACCTTTACCGTCACTACAGGCAATATTCGCCTCAACATGGGAAATCCGGCGCATCCCCGGAATTATCGTAGAAACATCCGAATTGCTGAGAATAAAACGCATTGCCATTTCTGCCATGGTCATTCCTTCCGGAATTAATGGCTTTAGCGCATCGGCATGTTCGACACTTGAAATAAGATTTGCCGGTACAAAATAAGTCGAGCGCCAGTCGTCCTTGGGAAAGGTCGTTTCTTTTGTGAATGTGCCCGTCAGGGTTCCTTCATCAAAGGGTACCCGGGCAATAACGCCAATATTCAAATCCCTGCAGAGTGGAAAAAGCTTTTCCTCGGAAAACTGATCAAAAATATTATAGATCACCTGCACAGCATCAATCATTCCGGTCTTCAGGGTTTCGAGCACATTATCCGGTTCCCAACGATTGATACTTACGCCAAATGCTTTGACTTTGCCACTCTTTTTCAATTTTAAGATTGCCTCTTTCCAGTCGTCATTATCCGACCAGCCGTCATCCCAAACATGAAACTGTTGTAAATCAAGGCATTCAACATCCAGATTCTGCAAACTCTTTTCGGTATATTCAATTATATGTTTCGCAGGAAAACAGTCCTCGAGCCTGTACTCCGGTTTGGAAGGCCATTTCATGTTCATTGGTGGTATTTTTGATGTGAAGTAGAGTTTTTTATCCGGATGACGCTTGAGCAATTGTCCCAGGATTTGTTCACTTAATCCATTGCCATATGCCCAGGCAGAATCAAAAAATGTGCAACCTAATTCCACCGACCTGTCGAGTGAACGGGCGACCTCTTCCCGGTCAGTCCCGGTCCAGTCTGCCAGCCCCCACATGCCGTAACCTACTTCACTTACCTGCCAACCGGTTCTTCCGAACTTTCTATATTCCATACAACTAATACTCCTGAGTAGATTTTCTTACTTCAATAATTCTAAAATTCCTGCGGTCGCAGTAGCGCCAAAACGACTGCAACCCAATTTTTTAACTTCAATAGCTCTTTCCAGTGTCCGCACCCCACCAGCAGCCTTAATCTGGATTTCAGGCTTGCTGTATTTACGCATCAATTTCAAATCCTTATCGGTCGCCCCGCTGGTACCAAAACCGGTGGAGGTCTTTACCCAATCAACACCGACTTCATTACATATTTCACACGCTTTGATAATTTCATCATCGCTTAGATAACAATTTTCAAAAATCACCTTGATTTTCACATCCACGGAATGCGCATACAGTGTAACCGTTTCAAGGTCATTTTTAACATACTCCAATTGCCCGGACTTCAATTTGCCGATATTGATAACCACATCCAGTTCAACGGCACCATTTGCAATGGCTTCCTTTGCCTCTTCAAGTTTGGTATGAGTTGTTGTCGTTCCATGCGGAAATCCGATGACCGTCGTTACTAAAACATCACTTTCTTTCAACACTTCGGCTGCCAGTTTTACATCACTTGGACGGACACAGACTGATGCCACATGGTAACGATGTGCCAGTTCGCAACCCTCAATAATTTCCGCGTCAGTCAGAAATGGTTTTAACAATGAATGATCGATCATTTTGGCTATTTCTGAATAACTGAACATTTCACTCACCGTTATATTATTGACATATTATTCAGACTTGGAAATTTCCCAATCATCGGTTCGAAAGCTGGAAGCCGGCAGTCCTGCTCCGTTCATCAAACTGGACTTGGCTGTATTGCTCCAGGCATAACGAACCGCCACCGGTGATTTGACGATTTTTGAAAATACTAGCAACTCATTATTCTGAATCTTCACCTGTGCCGGATAAAATACCCGGTCTTCTCCGGCAATCAGAAAACCTTCCGGTTTGTCAGACGTGAATTGCAATCCTTCGGCGTAATTAAAACTTACTCTAATTTTCTTCTTCTCGATTTTAAAGCTTTTATACAGCGGACCACTGAACACGATAGCTTTATCATATTGTTTCGCCAATGCCCAAAGCGCCAACCGCTCACCAACCTCCTGTTTATACGGCGGATGAATATTGCTATTGACGCCAATGTCCAGTGTCACTGCCATACCGGTGTTGGCTAAACTCAATGTTTTGCGCTGGGCGTCCCGCAGGAATTCCGAAGGCGTATCTTCACCATAGTCATAAGGTGCAATCTGGACATAGTAAAAAGGAAATTCATAGCCCCAGTCGTTGCGCCAATTCGTAATCATTAACGGGAAAAGGGTTTCATACTGAATGGGGTTTCCTGTATTCGATTCACCCTGGTACCAGATCGCGCCCTTAATCGTATAGGGAACTAACGGGGCGATCATTCCATTATACAGCGTCGTTGGAATATAGGCACTCTCTTCAATCGGCAGAACCGGGCGATCATGATACTTCTCACCTTCCGCACCAAAGATATAATAGGTCACTCCCCGGAGTTCGGCAACCGGCAGGTACTTCCATTCACCCGCAATTGAAATGGATTCACCAGTCCCTTTTAGAACAAGGTTCATCTGTTCCGCTTTGCCCCAAATCCCGCCGCCGCCGCGGTTGTCATTCACCCGAACGGCAATTATCATAGTGTCCTGATTATTCAATTCCGCTGGAATATCATAAATTCGTAATGTCTGATAGTGTCCATCTTCTTCAATTGCACCCACCAGTTTGCCATTGACATAGGTTCTGTCAAAATCATCAATGGGTCCGAGCTGGATTTCGAGGTCTCTGCCTGACCAGTTTTCAGGAATCGAGACAGTTTTTCGAAACCAGACCGCGCCGTCGAATTCCTGCATCTCGGTCTGTTCCCAAAGCACCGGCAAATTCATGATGTTCCATTTAGAATCATCAAAATCAATCCGCCGACAGCTACTATCCTGAAATTCCAGCTGGCTCCAGATATTATCTCCGCTGAGTTCCTGCGTATTTATCGTTGGAAATTGCACCAGCCAATCGGATAATTTCTTCAGTGCCGGCAGACTTTCATCAATTTTCCGGAGTGCCTCATGATAGTCATCCATTTTGGCAATATATTCTCTGCTGGTCCAGGCTTCCGCCGGTGTCCCACCCCAGCTTGAGTGAATCAGCCCGATAGGGATGTTGAGTTCCTGGTACAGTTTTTTCCCAAAGAAAAACGCTGTCGCACTGAACGGTGGGGCTGTTTTCGGTGAACATTCCAACCACTTGCCGTTAACATCATCGACCGGTTTGATGCTCGCATGACGTGCAACTGTAAACATCCTGATTTCCGGATAATTGGCATTCCGGATCTCTGTTTCTGAATATTGAATTGTATCGTTAGGCAGCCAGCCTGAGAGAGGCATTTCCATATTCGATTGTCCTGAGCAGAGCCAGACCTCCCCAATCAGAACATTCTCCAGTAACAATACGGAGTCTCCGTCCTTGATTGAAATTGTGTAAGGTCCACCTGCTGAGGGTGTCTCAAGTTCCGCTTTCCAGCTCGCATTTTCCGCGCAGATCACAGATGTGGAAAAATCCCAGCTGGCGGTGATTTCAATCGTCGCGCCCGGAGTAGCTTTGCCCCAGATAGGTGCCCTGGTATTTTGCTGTAAAACCATATTATTCGCAAAAAATGCCGGCAGCTGGACATTGGCATGTCCAATCATTGAAGTGCACAATACAATCATGATAATTCCAATTCGTCGTTGTGTTACTTTCATTTCAGCCCTCAAATTATTTTTATTTCTGTTTGAGAATCTATCAATACCATCAATTCAATGCAATGGTAGATTGCTATCGTCAGGAAAATTCATCGGCATCCAATCCCTGGCGTTCAAGATCTTTGTATAATTCCGGAAAGGATTCCATTCGGACTCCGCAAATATTTTCAATCGTACTTATTATTCGACAACCATTAAAGTATCAGATAAAAATTCCACTGAATTTTTCCCGACTATAATTCTGAATTCACCGGGTTGGATTTCTCTTTTCATGTCCAAATTATACGCTTCAAGTTTGTCGGGAGTCAATCGAAATACGACGGTCTCAGTCTCACCAGGCTCCAACGAAATCCGGGTAAAATCCTTTAGCTCCATGACCGGTCGAGTGGGTACACCATACATATCCCGGATATAAAGTTGCACGATTTCATCGCCGGCTACTTTCCCGGTATTGCAAATATCCACAGTTACTTTGACACTTTCGTTCTGTTGAATTACATCCTTGGACAGCTGCAGGTTATGATAGTCAAAATTCGTATAGGACAATCCGAATCCGAATGGGAAAAGCGGCGTGGAATTCGCCAGCGCATAACTCCGATCACGGCTCGGCTTTTTGTTGTAAAAACAGGGCAGTTGACCAACTGATCGTGGAAATGTTACAGTCAGTTTTCCACTGGGATTGACGTCACCAAAAATAATGTCCGCGATCGCATGACCGGTTTCCTGCCCCAGATACCAGGCTTCCATGATCGCGTCTGCCTTTTCAGCAATATCATTAATACTTAACGGTCTGCCATTGATCAATACAACTACCACCGGTTTCCCGGTTTCGAAGAGCGCCCTGGCAAGCTCGTTCTGAGCACCAACGAGATTCAGATTTTCCGCATCACCAACGTGGACTTCATTCCAGGCTTCCCGGTTGATCAGTTCATTTTCACCAATCACCAGAATTACGGCATCACACTTTTTCGCAACTTTCACTGCTTCCTTAATCAATCGTTTATCTTCTTCCGGATCACTTAATATCGCCCGTTCATTGGTGAGCCAATGACAGTCCTCATTCAGGGTCAGGTTGCAGCCTTTCGCATACTTGACAGCAATGTTCGCCTGGTTCGCATATTGCTGGATTCCGGACAGCACATCGATACCCACCATCGGTCTGGGCGTATAGGTTCCCAGGTGAATCCCTTTTGCATTCGGTCCGATCACGGCAATCGTACTGACATTATTCTTATCCAGCGGCAGGGTCTGCTTCTCATTTTTCAACAGAATTACCGCTTCCTGAGCGGCTTTCCGGGCAAGTGCTTTGTGTTTATCACAATTGGTCACTTGCTTCATTAATTCAATATCGGCAAAGGGATTTTCAAACAGCCCCATCGTAAATTTCAACCACAATACATTCCTGACAGCCCGATCCAGAACTGCTTCATCGAGTCGCCCGTTCATTATTTCTTCTTTCAGAAATGAAAAATACCCAATGGACGTGAGATCATAATCGATTCCGGCATTGAGCGCCAGATTGCCGATTTCGGCGGAATCTTTCGCGGCGCAATGCGTATAATGGGCAACAACCAGCCCTCCGCCATCGGTCATGACATAGCCCTGAAAATTCCACTCATTCCGCAATATATCCGTCAGGAGTTTGTGATTAAGATGGTTTGGAACACCGTCCCACTCATTATACGACGCCATAATTGAATGGGCTTTGGCTTTTTTTACCGCGATTTCAAAAGGATACAGATGGGTTTCCCGAAAATCGCGTTCCGAATAATTTACCGGTGCCCGGTTTCTGCCCCCTTCTGCCTGCCCGTGCCCGGCAAAATGTTTCAGCGTGGCAGCAACGTGATTCCGGTCAATTGTTTCCTTACGCCCCTGCAATCCAAAGATCGCCGCCATTGCCATTCGGGATGCCAGGTAAGGATCTTCGCTGTAACACTCCTCGGTTCGCCCCCAGCGGGGATCCCGGGCAAGATCCAGCACCGGACTTAACACCTGGTTGGTGCCTCTCGATGCTGCTTCCAACGCTGCCGCGGTAAAAACTTTCTCAACTAAAACCGTATCCCAGCTGCTTGCTAATGCAATCGCCTGGGGAAAGCTGGTCCCGTTTTCCTCCATATAGCCGTGCAGTGATTCGCTGAAAAATAGTGATGGAATCCCCAGGCGGGTTTTTTCCAGCATGTATTTTTGAATACCGTTTATCACTTTCGCATGCCACTCCTGTGATTTTTTCATCCGTCTGACTCTGACACTCGCCGGACAGAGGTTCAATGCTGCCGTATCTAAAACGCTGACAAAGTTACCATTTTCATCAAACACCAATGTATCCGAAATCCGATACGCCTGGAGCTGGGCAACTTTTTCATCAAGGCTCATCCGTCCTAACAGATCAGCAACCCGAGATTCAATAGGTAATTCCGGATTTTTGTAAGCGGGCAAATCAGCCCTGATCCCAACGGAAAAAATGGAGCAGAAAAACAGAACACTGGATAATTTCTTCAGGAATTTCATGGTCGAATTTTTATTTTCTTTCATTGTTGACAAAAATCACCTCCATCGATAGCATTTAAAAATATTCGACTTTCACTTGAAATTTTTAGTCGTTGAGAAATTTTCAGCCTTCAGCAATTTTTATAATTTATATTAAACCGTAAGAATAAAAAGATTTTGATCACCAACTTTTTCGAGATGAAAATTCGAATAGCCCAATTGGGTCGAAACTCGCTTTATCCGCCAAACCGGAATCCGATGCCAGAGCGGCGGACCGTGTTTCCTGATTTTAAAAGGCCATTCCAGGGCGATCACGGTCATCCTGGCAACTCTTTTCGCTTCGCTAAGGGCATCAGTCAGATTGTCCGCTTCATGCAGACTGTGAGCATAAAAAACCAGGTCGTAGGATTTATCGGGAAATGGGATGTCTTCATGATCCCCGGTTTTGAATTCACCATCCGGTACATGCTCTCTGGCAGCCTTGATCATTTCGGTATTCAAATCGAAACCAGCCACTGCTAATCCCCGTTTGTGGAAGGCTTCTGCAAAAATACCACTGCCGGTTCCCGCATCCAGAGCCGATTGGATATTTCTACCATCCAGGCATAAATCAATTACCTTTTCAACCTGCAGGATTTCCAGCCGCTCAGGACGACGGAGCCGATCCACAGATCCTGTATAGACTTTTTTATGCATTTTTATATGATGTTCTTTGCCATATTCATTCCCAGTTGCCGGCACTGATCAATCACGTCTTGCGATGGCGCCCGTTTCGCTTCAACAATAGGTTCAACCAAATCCCATTTCGTCCGTTCAGCAAACCCGGTCAGATATTTCACTGCGCCGCCACTCCAACCGTAGGAACCGAAAATACCGAGGACGCGATTTTTCAGATGTTTGGCTTCGAGCAGATCGGTCAGATGTTTCATCGTAATTAACGGATTGACATCATAGGTCACACTCCCCAGAATGATGCCCTTATAGCGCCAGCAATCTTTGAGAATATAGGAGATGTGTGTCCGGGATACATCATACATGCGAATTTCCTTTACACCACCTTCTACCAGACCCCGTGAGACCGCTTCCGCCATTTTCTTGGTATTTCCATACATGGAAGCATACGCTAAGACCACTCCATCCTCGGCTTCATAGCGACTCCAGCGATCATAGTGTTCGATAATCAAACCGGGATTGGTTCGCCAGACAGGACCGTGCGTAGATGCTATGATTTTAATATCCAGCCCCTTCAGCTTTTCAAAGGCGCGCTGCACCATGGGACTGAACTTTCCAACAATATTTGAGTAATACCGCAACGTTTCATCTTCATAATAATCAACATTAACCTCATCATCGAAAAGTCCACCGCTCAAAGCACCAAATCCGCCGAATGCATCCCCCGTGAACAGGAGTTTATCCTGGATATCATAGGTCATCATGGTTTCCGGCCAGTGAACCATCGGCGTCAGGTGAAAGGATAATTGATGCGCACCCAAATCCAGAATATCGCCATCAGCTATAACTTTCACATTTTTAGTAATGCCGTAGTAACCTTCCAGATACTCAATGGTCTTTTGATTGCCGACAATCGTGATATCGGGGTACATTTGGGCAACAATATCAATAGCTCCCGAGTGATCTGGTTCCATATGATTGATAATCAGGTAGTCAACCGGTTTTTCATTACCGATCAGCGATTGAATTTTATCCATTAAATGGGTCAGATACGAATTTTTAACTGTATCGATCAGAGCAATTTTTTCATCAATAATCAGGTAGGCATTATAGGAAACACCCATGGGAATCGGCCAGAGCGCTTCAAATATATCAGTCTCGCGATCGTTAACACCTACCCAATAGGTCTTGTCGGTAATTTGGATCGGTTTATTCATTGATTTGCATCCTTTCGATTGTCATATTCAGCGATTATTCAATGAAAATTAATAATATCCGTTTCCTTAATCAATCGTAATATTTATGGCATATAGATCGGCGCTCCCGGTCCGATTGGCAATCCTAACAACATCCAGATTACCAGCAGTACAATCCAGGCAATTGTCAGGAAAACCGTGTAGGGTAACATCGTCGCAATAATCGTCCCAAGCCCGGCTTTTTCATCATATTTCTGTGCAAAAGCCACGATCAGGGCAAAGTAGCTCATCATTGGCGTAATCACATTAGTCACGGAATCACCAATTCGAAAAGCGGCTTGGGTAATTGCCGGGTAATAACCCAGGAGCATGAACATTGGCACAAAAATCGGTGCCATAATTGCCCATTTTGCCGAAGCGCTGCCCATAAACATATTGATAAAGGCTGATACAAATACAAACGCAATGACCAGTCCGATTCCGGTAAAGCCGATAGATTGCAGAAGTTCAGCGCCCTTGATGGCGATCATCACACCGATATTACTCTTTTTGAAATAAAAGACAAACTGAGCGGCAAAGAATACAAGCACGATATAGCTGCTGAGACCTTTCATGGAATTGGTCATATGTTTAATCGCATCTTTATCGTTTTTGACCGTACCGACAACCATGCCGTACACCAGTCCCGGAATAAAGAAGAATACCAGTATCGCGGTAATTAAACCGGTCATAAACGGAGATTTTAATATCGAGTTTGTGACAGGATCACGAAGAAGCGCATTGTGCGGAACCGTCAGAATTAAAAACAGACCAATTGTAAACAGCATCGCAATTCCCGCCCAGCGCAATCCCTTGGCTTCTTTCGGTTCGATTTTATCAAATGCTTCCAGTTCACCTTGATACTCACCTAAACGCGGTTCGACAAATTTTTCCGTCACCCAGGTTCCAATAAATGTCACCATCACGGCGGAAGCCATCATAAAATAGACATTAATCGCTGCGCTCAGTTTCATAGATGGTTCAATTATGTTTGCGGCTGATTCAGTCAATCCCGACAGAATCGGATCAATCGTTCCAATCAGAAAATTGGCGCCAAAACCCGCTGAAACGCCACAAAACGCCGCAGCCAAACCCGCCAGCGGATGCCGTTTGACGGCGGCAAATACCAATGCACCCAACGGAATTAAAATAACATAACCGGCACTGGACGCCAGGTGCGATAAGACACCGGCAGCAACAACCGCCATTGTAATCAGACGCTTTGGTGCTGACGTTACAAGATGACGTAATGCAGCCGTGAGTAATCCAGAACCTTCCGCAACGCCTACGCCGATCATCGCTACCAGCACAATTCCCAGCGGTGGGAATTTTACAAAATTATCCGTCGCGGTGGACCAGATAAACCGAATTCCGTCACCACTCAGAAGATTAATAATCCGAATGGTTTCACCGGTCCCGGGATGAACCGCCGTGACGCCCATTCGTTCAATGATATAGGAAAATATCAATGTCAGGAGAGCAAAGATTGCAAAAAGGGTTGCCGGATGGGGCAGTTTATTACCTATTTTTTCCACAACATCCAGCATCCTGAGACTGAAGGACCGCTTGTTCGGATCCTTTTTCCGGTGCAGTAACTTACCTAAAAGTCCTTGCTGATTCGTATTGTCCGTATTCTTATCCTTTTTCACTATTAAAAACTCCCGACTCTAATGACGATTTCAATTACTTAAATTATTTAAGTCAAAGCCTTGCGTATGATACAAAACATATCCCAAAAATAAAAACATTTCCTCGGATTATTTGCCCAAAGTCAGGCAGATCTAAAAATGGCTAAATCACACAGATTTTAATTTTAATAACGACAATTTATATAATTGTTTCATCAAAAAGGATTTGCAGAGATTTTCGTTGGGTTTCCATCTTCCTGATCTTTATTCCGGATTGCTTGAACATTATCCTCGACGCTTTAACCGGATCGGTATCTTTATATTTATCGGAAAAATAGACAACCTCGGTTATCCCGGATTGAATAATCGCTTTGGCACATTCATTACAGGGAAAAAGTGCCACATAGATAACCGCTCCCTTCAAATTCCGTGAAATACTGTTCAGAATTGCGTTTAATTCAGCGTGACAGATAAACGGGTACTTGGTATCGAGATAGGAACCATCCCGGTTCCAGGGCAGTTCTTCATCGGAACACCCGGTCGGAAAACCGTTATACCCGACTCCGATAATTTTTTTATCCTTCCCGACGATACAGGCGCCAACCTGCGTATTGGGATCCTTACTGCGCTGAGCTGATAGCAAAGCAACACCCATGAAATATTCATCCCAACTGATATAATCCTGCCGCTTCGTAACTTTTTCCAAATCCCTACTCCTTGATTTAGGCTGAATTTACAACCGGAACAGGTGAATTTCCACAGCAGAATTATTGATTATTCGGGTATTTTTTCCAGGCGTTTCCGGGTAAAACTTTTCTCATCCTCTCTTACAGATTTGTTGCTTTACATTAATTATTTAAGTTATATTTAGCCTGTGAATAAAATATGTAACAAAAGTACTGAGCCCAACTCAATACAAGTAGGGAAATAATTGATAATTAACTTTATTAAGCGAGGACATTATGAAAAAACTAGGTGGCTTACTTATGGTGCTTATAGCTATTAATTTCTTAAGCAACCAGGTACTGTCTCAGACTCGTGATCGGGCAGAAATCGACGACCAGTACAAATGGGACCTGACTGACCTATATCCTTCTGAAGACGCTTATCAGAAAGCCAAGGATGAGACAGTTCAAAAATTCGACGGGATTTTAAAGTACAAGGGGCAGTTGACCAAATCACCAACAATAATGCTGGAGGGGCTTGATTATCACTATGCAATTTATAAAGAAATGATCCGGCTTTCTTCTTACGCCAGTAAAAAATCCGATCTGGATACCCGTGATTCCAAATACCTGGCAATGCGGCAGGAAATTGGTCAGTTGTTCACCCAGTACGGTTCCAAAGCCTCGTTTATCGATCCTGAAATTTTGACCATGAATAAAAAGAAGATCGACAAGTTCCTGGAAAAAGAGCCAAAACTCGATGTCTATAAATTTTACCTCTACGATCTCCTCCGAAGCAAAGAACATATGTTGAGTGAAAAAGAGGAAAAGATCGTGGCTGAGGCAGGCTTAATCAGTGAAGTAGCCGGAGCGATTTATGGAATATTTAAAAATGCGGATATGCCCTATCCGACTGTCACATTGACAAATGGCAAAGAAGTGTTGGTTGATCAGGCTGGTTTTGGTCGCTATCGGGCAACAGATAACCGGGAAGATCGCAAGATTGTCTTCGAAGCATTCTTTGGAAAATTTAATGATTTTCTGCGGACTATCGGTACCCAGATGGACGGCAATGTCAAATCTCACATTTTTTACACAAACGTCCGCCATTATAACAGTACTCTCGAACGCGCCCTGGATGCTAATAATATCCCGACTGATGTCTATCACTCCCTCATTGTAAATGTAAATAAAAATCTGGAATATTTTCATCGTTACCTCGATATCAAGCGCCGGATGATGGGACTGGATACGCTCTATTATTATGATCTCTATGCACCGGCAGTTAAAGGTGTCGATACGGAATACAAATACGAAGAAGCCAGGGAACTGATCCTCAGCTCATTGAAACCGCTCGGGGACAATTATGTAAATGTCATTAAAGAGGGATTCGACAATCGCTGGATCGATGTCTATCCCACACCCGGAAAGCGTTCCGGGGCTTACTCTTCCGGCAGCGCTTATGATGTACACCCTTATATCCTGTTGAATTATAACGATATGTGGAACGATGTATCGACATTAGCCCATGAACTGGGTCATACCATGCAGAGTTATCTATCCAATCAAGCTCAGCCTTATCAGACTGCCATGTATCCGATTTTCGTCGCAGAGGTTGCCTCGACACTGAATGAGGTCCTGCTGTTCAATAACGTTTACAACAATACAACCGACGATGATTTAAAATTAGCTCTGCTCATGGAATACCTGGACAATGTCAAGGGTACCCTCTTCCGTCAAACCCAGTTTGCCGAATTTGAATTACGGATGCACGAAATGGCAGAAAAAGGTGAGCAGATTACGGGTGATTCCATGACCGAACTCTACAAGGAAATCGTCCGGGCATATTACGGACATGATAAGGGTGTCTGTATTGTACCGGATTATATCAATGTAGAATGGGCATACATCCCCCATTTTTATTACAATTACTATGTCTATCAATACTCGACCTCTTTTACGGCTTCCACGGCACTGGCTGAAGGAATTCTGAACAACGAACCGGGCGCTGTTGAAAAATACATTACCTTTCTGTCTGCCGGCGGATCCAAGTACCCGATCGAATTATTGAAAGATGCGGGCGTCGATATGACCGGCTCGGTTCCGTTTGATAAAACAATGAAGATGATGGCTTGGGCAATGGACGAGATCGAGACAATTCTCGCCAAAAAAGGAATCTGAGATAATCATAAAATAATCTGATATTATTTCATGAAAAAGCCCTCGATTTTCGGGGGCTTTTTACTTTGCTCTTTATCAAGGAGAGTGAAACCTTCTGAAGGTTTAAAACCTTTGGAAGGTTAGTATTCCCAAATTTTCGGGAGCATTTCCTTATTGCAATGCTTAATATTACGACAAGTAGATCATTATTTATCCCTTTTTACCGTAAAACTTATTTTTATGGTATTCCGCAAATTGCTGTAATTTTGCGGCGACTTCCGGGTATTTGTCGATGACGTTCACGGTTTCATAGGGATCATTTTCCATATCAAACAATGATAATTCAATAATAACTTTTCGATATTTACCAGGCATCCCATCCCTGCCTGCTTCTAGCAATGTGGAATATTGATGCGGCAGGTGCAATTTCCAATGTCCATCACTGCTGATGACACTCTCAAAATTAGCATTCGTGGAAAAAGCATAATAGTCATGAGGATTTTCGGCGCCGGCTTTGCCGACAATAATATTCCAAAGATTTTCGCCGTCAATATCATTACCCGGCAGCTGTGCGCCGGCAAGATAACAGATCGTGGGCAGTAAATCAATCGAACAAAAGGCTTTATCAGAAAAGCTGTCCGGTTTAATCCGGTCAGGATATTTTATAATACAGGCAGACCGGGTTCCGCCGTCAAATGCGGTAGCTTTGGCTTCCCTGAAGGGAGTTTTTCCGGCGTGGTTGCCATAACTGATCCAGGGACCGTTATCCGACGTAAAAATCACAACGGTATCATCTTCCAGTCCATTTTTCTTCAGGGCTTTATTGATTTCACCCACCGACCAATCTAACTCCATCATCACATCTGCGTACAAACCTTTCCCGGATTTCCCTTTGAATTTATTACTGCAAAAGAGCGGCACGTGGGGCATGGAGTGCGGTATATACAGGAAGAACGGGATATTTTTATTTCGATTGATAAAATCGACAGCATGTTCGGTGTACCAGGTTGTCAGCATCGGCTGTTCTTTTTCGGTAATCCGTTCAATGGCAACTTCGCCGTTTTCCCAGTATTGCAGAGACCATTGTCCCCAGTAGTCCGGATTTTCCGGATGAAATTCCCACATGTCATTGGAGTACATCAATCCACAGGATTCATCAAATCCCCTGGCGGGCGGGCGGGTTTCGGGCTGATCACCAACATGCCATTTCCCAAATACGCCTGTTTTATATCCCTCCGCTTTTAGTAATTCAGCAATGGTTGCGAATTTCGGATCCAGCCCTTTTTCCCGGGGCGCATGGGCGCCAAAAACTCCCGTTCGACCGGGATAGCAGCCGGTCAATAGAGACGCCCGGGATGCTGAACAGATTGCCTGGGGCACATAAAAGTTTTGAAAACTGCAGCCTTCCTGAGCCAGCTGTAATACATTTGGAGTTGGATAATCAGTATCACCAAACGGTTTAAAATCCGCCCACCCCGAATCATCAAGAAATATCAGAACAAAATTCGGCTGTTTTGAAAATTTGAATTTATTGGTACAGGAAAGTGTGTATGCTATCGAAGAGAGAGCAACTGTCTTTAAAAAATCCCTGCGTGTCTGTTTGGATGCCATATTTTGAACCACCTCTAATTTTTAAAAAAGTCTGTATTTTATCCTGATTCTAATCCTTAAAAATTAATTTTAATTAATGAATTTAACGGCTCGTCAGAAATTTCTTATATACTTTATAATGTTCGGTCTCTTCGTATGAAATGGTTTGAATCGGCATATAATCAAAGCTGAAGATTGTGGCTCCGGTACAGGCGAGCAGAATCGGAGAGTGCGTCGCAATAATAAACTGGGCATGTCCCGCCCCGCTGTTTTCTCTAATAATCTCAAGCAGCTCCAGCTGGCTTCGTGGAGAAAGGGCGGTCTCAGGTTCATCCAGCAGGTAAACTCCCCTTATCCTGTATCGCGCCCGAAAATAGGACATCATGGATTGACCGTGTGATTGAGTCACTAATGACTTACCGCCAAAGTATTTCAACTGTCCCGGGTCCGAAACCGCCAATTCATCTAAAATATTCGTAAAATCTCTGAATATTTCCGATCCAAAGAATGCCCCGGGAACATGCCCGTTTGACCATCCGATTTTGAGACATTTATACAATTGCTTTTCATAGAAATTAACCTGACAACGGGCTCCTGCTGGCATGTTCCAGATGTGAATATCGCAGGCATTTGCCAGCGCTTCAAGGAGGGTGGATTTACCTGTGCCGTTTTCGCCTACGAAAAGTGTTACAGGTGAATTGAAAACAAGGCTTCGGGTCTGTCTGAGAACCGGCAAGCTAAATGGATATTGAATATCTGTCGGAAATTTCTCGTGCAGCAATGTCAGACATTTAATATGATTGGTCATTCTGCTTCCTTTTTATAAATCGAAAAAGTAACCTTACGCTATTTTACCGGATAGCCAAGCTTCGTTAAGAATATTCTAATGCCTCCAAAAAACTGTTCCGGTTGTTCTAACCATGGAAAATGACCCGCATCCTCAATGACCAATAGCTCTGAGTGGGGTAATTCAGTATGTAGAATCTGCGCACCCGACGGTGTACAAATGAAATCATCGTTGCCCACAATAATTAAAACCGGTTGAACCAATTCCGGCAACCAGTCCATAATATCACCCAATGAATCTACTGATTGCCCTCGTCCCTGAGTGGCATGAAAGGATAAACTTGTCTGGTTAAACACAGCTTTGTTCTTTTCAAGATTCTCCATCGAAGAAAAAAAGAATGGCAATATTCCTTTTATATATAGATCGAATTCCTCCTGCGTTTGCGGCATTTGCCCCCATTGTTTCATGGCAGCATCAAACCATGGTTCTCCCTTTCTTAATTGCATTCGTCTGGCTCTTTCTTCGTTCTTTGAAGTATCCCCGACAGGAGCATCCACCAGGATCAGCCCCTTCACCCGATCAGGATATTTGTGAGTATAAGTCAGCACCATTGGACCCCCATCGGAATGCCCAATCAGCCATATTTTTTCTACTTCTAAATGATTTCTTAATCCTTCGATATCCGCCGCAAAGTTGCTCATCGAATATTCATGCAATTCAGGACGCTCGGAACGACCCGAACCGCGACTATCCAAATACACCATGGTGAACATATCTTCCAGCTGACTTAATTTCAGAAAATAGAGCTCGCTGCTCGGACCCCAACCCGGCGTCGAGAGAATACAGACCGGTCCCTGACCGGCAACCTTGTACCATAATTTAAGATGATTGATTTCGGCGGTGAATTGTCCATTAATTAGCTGAATATTCTTCGCAGAGTGTGTCCTCATTTTCTGGCAGGCGGACGACCAGAAAAGGACCAGACATAGTCCGAACAATATGAAATACCTACCTGCTGTTTTTTCTCTCATACTTTGATTCCTTTTCGATCCCGGTCACTTTATTTCTATAAAGTGTTTACCGCTGGTGAATTGATACAACTTTTCTCCTGAAGGGTGAACAACCTTGAGCGCAAAAGGCAGATCGCATTCAACAGAAATCCGGGCTGCTGAATTTGTACGTTCACGCTTTTCACATATCAATGATACCGTGTTTTTTCCAAGTTTTAGTTGCTCCACGCCATGCCGGTCGGTGCGCCTTAATTTCCAGACCAACGTATTATTGACACCATCCGGACGTAATCCCATTACATTTTCAAACAAGAGCTGGATCGGTCCGCAACCTGTCCAACCGACGAAATCCGCTTTGGCAGGATTTCCGGGCTCAAAATATTCGGGGGCATAATTCTCAAATACCGTCTGTGTCTTTTTAAAAACCGCATACATTCCCGCTAAATATTTTTCCGTGGCTTCCGCAGCCAACTCTTCATAGCCGTATCGTTCCAGACCTTTTATGACCATAACATTGGTCGGCGCCCACACGCCACCCCGCCAGTAACCACCATCATCGTGATACTCTTCTTCATCAGCGGAGAGAGCCGGAAATACAATTTTCCGCCAGAACTCTTTTTCATTCTTCAAGTGAGAGACCAGAACTTCAGCCTGGGATTCGGATGCCACACCCGCTAACAACGTCCAAAATCCTCCAATTGTCTTCTTTCTGAACTGATCACCATTTGCCAAAACATCGTAATAAAAACCATCCTTTTCATTCCAGCACCATCGGTTGATGCGCTCACTGATGGCTTTCGCTTCGCCCCGATAAAATTCTGCCTTATCGCTTTTACTTAATTCATCACAAATGATTGCAAGATTGTTATACATGATGACCATTTGGGCAGACATCTCTACCCAACCGGCTCCAGTCTCAGTCGGGCGCGGTGTATTATCCATGCCACTACCCAACGCCGTATTCCAATAGAGTTGGTGATCGGTGGCTTTGGAGATACGACCGTTACTCTCCCAATCAACAGCCATGGGATCACCAGCACGGTTCAGCCACTCCGCATATTTCTCCAGCACCGGCAAAACCGATTCAAAGCGGGATTTGTCACCGGTTATCCGATACGATTCAACCTCCGCCCAGGCGAACAATGGCGGATTGATGGTATTTTTCCAGCCGGTTTCCGAAAACAGACCGCCTTCAAAATCAAAATGGATGAGTTGACCGTCTTTTTCACGATACTCACGCCCGATATAACCGCTCTCACGCTGCCGACAGTAAAAATTGTCCAATGATTCGATCGCCGGAAAAACAGCATGACCATAGCGGGCAAACATCACCATAAAGATGGTATCCCACTGAAAAATGTTTTCACTGAAGGCTTCATCCAGCCAATTCGATACAAGCGGGGATCCCGGAACTGGTTTTTTAAAGCCACGAAATGCGATTTCCCAGCATTTCCAGTACATCTCTATCCAGCCCGGATCATCGTTCAGGATAGGATTGGGCAGTTGACCTTTAAATTCAGCATAGGTGGGAATCGGTTGCGGAATATATTTCTTTTTTGAAAAATACTTACCCAGTTGCTGTGCATATCCACCGCTCATAACGCTCAAAAAAAATGATATCGCCAGAATTATCATTATTGGTTTACTCATTTCCAAAAACAGCCCTCCTTCAAACCTATCCCATTCCAGCCGGATTCTTGGCAAATCATTATTGATCCAACGTTAAGAATATGACCTGAATATGTCAACCGGAATATTATCTGAAATATTTTATAAATCTATTGAAACGTTGGAGCTTAAAATCTTGAGCCCCTACACCGGATCTGTTTTCATATCCAATATCAGATGATTCGATTTACTGGTCCAGGACGTACCGCCAAAATCGGTGGCGGCTTTCCTGCCCAACCAGGCACCGGCAAACAATGCTGCCGGAATATCCCTGGTTTCGTAGTAGTAAGCGGTAAATCCCGCCTGGAAAGCATCGCCGCATCCTGTGGTATCAATGACTTTCTCAACCGGCAGGGCTGCCTGCTGATAGATTTTATCACCTTCGAAGGCAATACTGCCGGCGCTGCCCAGCGTCAGAACAATAATACCAGGGTTGTTTTTCGCGATCCTGGCAAGGTCTTCCAATATATCAGCTGTTCCTCCGAAAAAGGCAATATCGATCACTTTTAAACTTCGTTCGAGCAGCTCAAAATCCCGCAGGTCCAGAAAGTCAACACTCATCAGTTGCTGATTGTTTTTCCTTTTCAGTGCTTCCGCATAACAGGGACTATTTGCATGGGTTGACCAGATATTAAAAGCATTCATGAAATCCCAATCAGACTCTATCAGCTTGAATTGCTCATAGACGCCCCCTTCCCAGGCACCTTCGATTCCGTAACGCTCGCCGAATTCGTCGTTGATAATTTTGTTTCGGGCAGACTCACCATTCAGTCGATGCATACATGAAATATCAACTCCTTCAGCGCGCATTAATGCCGCTATCTGATCACCCGCATCATCGTTTCCGATAGCACCAACGAAAGCGCTCTGAAAACCCAAATGACGGTAGCAAATCGCCTGGTTCAGAGAATTGCCTCCCACAAAATATTTATCCTGCTGCGGGAAGTAATCGATCGCGGCGACACTGAAACAAACTGCTTTCATAAATTAAAATATTCCTGTTGGAATTTGACTCGTCCAGAATGGTTGACCCGCAACATTACCACAACCGGCACACTGACTGCCCAGAAAATTACAATCGCCACAATAAATCCCGCAAACCGGAGCATAATTGATATCGGTCATATTATTTCTCCTTATTTGTCATAATTCCATCCTGTACATTTTTAATTGATTCGATGTTAAGGATTAGATGCGAGCAAGTCAATCGGATTATATCAGAATGAAGATATGCTCGAGATTGCGCACTTTGATATCCGCTCCGGCTTGATTATATTTCGAACATGAAAGTAGTGCGGAACCAGTGGAATTCAGTCAGCCAGTTTCTGTTGATCTCACTGGCGATTGTTTCACTCCTTCGGGCAGAATCTCAGGTGGCTACCTGCCGCAGTTTTTGGGAGCTTCCGATCGAAGATCAGACAGAAATGGTTGTTTTCCGATCACCCCAATCATTTCCACAAATGCTGCCATCTATTCCTGTAATCAAAACAGCATACATCATCACAGCCCCCCTCATTCCACCCGGTTTCCATGAAAAATATGCCCTCATTGATTTCAATCAATCGCTGCGTAATCAACTCAATTTCCTGAGTATGACATACCCGATATCAAATCCAATCCTATCATTCCTTCATAAAATATCCATCGCCCATCAGACCTCCGGCGATGACCCCTTTCCTAATATATAATCATCTTTTTATTTCATTCAGATGAATCCGGTTATTTAACCGTCTCTGATTCAATCTGAGTATTCTTAAAAATCACCATTTTTATAAGGAATAAAGATGCGCTATATAAATTTTCGAAAACTATTTAAAAAATATATCGATCAATGGAATGGAATCACTATCGAGGATGATCTCTCAGTTTATCACAATATCCTGCAAATTATAAAACAGTACGCTTTACAGAATAATGATAAGAGTGACGCCGAACTGCGCGGAATTTCCAATCGGCTTCTCCAACGCGCTCAATCGGGCGAAGCAATTGATAATCTTTTAGCTGAAGCTTATGGTCTGATACTGGCGACAATTCCCCGGGTTTTGAACCTGAAGCCCTTCGATCTGCAGGTCATCGGTGGTATTGTGCTCCATCAGGGTAAATTATTAGAGATGCCAACTGGCGAGGGTAAAACCCTGACAGCAGTATTTCCGGCTTATCTGAATGCTCTATTGAAAAAAGGTATTCACATTCTCACCTTCAATGACTATCTCGCCCGACGTGATGCCGAATGGATGGGACCCATTTTCACATTTCTGGGACTCGAGGTCGGATTCATCCTGGAAGGGATGACCACCCATGAACGCCAAAAGGCGTACCGGGCAGATATCTGTTATCTGACGGCAAAGGAAGCCGGTTTTGATTTCCTCCGCGACAGCCTGATCAACCATCCTCGGGAAAGCGTTCAACGAGACTTTCATTACGCCATCGTTGACGAAGCAGATTCGATCCTTATTGATGAAGCCCGCATTCCACTGGTGATCGCCGGTTCCGCCGATGAGTATATTGCCGATATTCACCGGGTCGCCCGGATCGCGCACAAACTGCAAATTCATGCGGATTTTGACTTTGACGAATACGGTCGTAATGTTCACCTGAATGAGACTGGTATTCACCGCGCGGAAACCTTGCTCAACTGTGCTAATCTCTTTGCCACTGAAAATACAGACCTGCTCACCCGCTTGAATTGCGCTCTCCATGCCGAGCACCTGTTACAGCGAGACATCGATTATATTGTCAGAAATAATAAAATCGAGCTGGTCGATGAATTTACCGGACGAGTCGCCGATAAACGTCGTTGGCAGGATGGACTTCAGGCTGCTCTCGAAGCCAAGGAACAACTCCCCCTGCAGTCAAAAGGTCAGGTGCTGAATTCCATTACACTGCAACATTTTTTACAATTCTACCCGAAAATCTGTGGAATGACCGCCACTGCCGTCTCATCGGAAAGGGAATTCCGGGAATTTTACGGATTACACATGGTGGTGCTACCGTCGAATAAGCCCTGCATTCGCATCGATCACCCGGATCGCGTCTTCCCGGATAAAAAAGCCAAACACAAAGCAATCATCGCAGAAATTAGAAAGGTTCATCGTAGCGGACGCCCGATTTTGCTTGGTACCCGCAGTGTGGAAGAGTCGGCTGATATTGCCAAAAAATTAGAGATAATTGGTGTTTCCTGCCGGATTCTGAATGCCCGGAATGATACGATGGAAGCCTCTATTATCGCCGAAGCCGGCAGTCTCGGCGCCGTAACCATTTCCACCAATATGGCGGGACGGGGAACTGATATTCGCCTGGGTGGTACTGAGGAACGGGAACGGGATAAAGTCATCGCCTTGGGTGGGCTTTATGTCATCGGCACAAACCGGCACGAAAGCCTGCGCATCGACCGTCAGCTGCGGGGACGCGCCGGTCGTCAGGGCGATCCAGGCTCGAGCCGTTTCTTTATCAGCCTGGAAGACGATCTTTTCGTCAAATACCGTTTACAGGAGTTGTTGCCTCATCGTTTTCAATTCGATCCTCAAACCCACGAAATGGAAAATCCGGTGCTTTGCCGGGAAATTGACCGGATCCAGCGAATCATCGATGGGCAGCACCTGGAAATCAAGAAGACCCTGCTCCAGTACAGTTCCATCCTGGAAACTCAGCGAAAAATCGTGGCACAGGAACGCAGTGAAATTCTCAACAGCGCTCGGGAAACTGATTTTTACCAGAATCATTGCCCGGAAAAATTCAGACAAATTCAAGCCGGTTTAAATCAGGAAATAATTGATGAAAGTTGCCGGCTAATTTCACTCTGGCAGATTGACCGGCTCTGGTCGCAATACCTGGCTGAGATCAATGATATTCGCGACGGTATTCATCTGAAGCGACTTGGACGACAGCTGCCACTGCTGGAATACAGTAAAATCGCTATAGAACTGTTTGACCAGTACCGGGATTCATTCGATGATGAACGGATTACGGCTATTGAAAATATCCACATCAGCAGTGACAGTCACCTGGATATCAATAGCCAGTTGAAAACGCCCTCGGCGACCTGGACTTATTTGATTAACGACAATCCCTTTGAAGAGACCCTGGGCTTGCAACTAATGGGTGATATGGGAATGTCCATCGCGGCTGGAATAGCAGGACCGCTTTTGGCAGTTTATTGGTTATGGAAACGCCTGGCAAGGAGCTTCGGGCGGAATCGGACAGAGCTTTGAAATAAAAAGGGCAGATCGTTCGGTCCGCCCTTTTATTTATTGCATAATCGCAAATTCTCTAACGCTTCTGTATCGTAATCCGCTGTTTGAATTCGTATTTCTTGGCATTGACCCGGGACGAATCATAGACCGTCAGTTTAACCGTATAATCACCGGCTGCCATATAACTGTGCTTGGCAACTTGACCGGCAGAAGTAACGCCATCACCAAAATCCCACTGATAATTCAGTTTTCTGCTATAGGCATCCGCTTTTGCCTCAAACATGACCATATCTCTGGCACCGCCAACATACAACTGTTCCGGAGATACAACAATTTTGACGGCTGGGGCGGGTAATACTGTAATTGTCAGCGGATACTCTTTCGGCTGACCCAAGCCAATCTTCCTGTACCAGACCTTAAAAATCGCAGTGTAACTGCCAGCTGCCTGATAAACATGTTCCGCTGTCAAAGCAGCCGAATTGGCACCATCGCCCAGATCCCATTCAAAAGCAACAGGTACAGCAAAGGGATTAGAAACCGCCGGAGTCATTTTGATGCTTTGTCCGAGGTCAATTATCTGGTTATCAGGTATTTTGATTTCTGGCAGCTCGTCAATAGTGATTTCCTGGGCAAGACTCCACAAGGCTCCACATTTAGCCTGCACCTGGAATTTACCGGATTTCAGAAAGGCTTTCTTGGCGGTCAATCCTTTTATACTGCTGCCATCGCTGAAAAACCATTCGGTATTTTCGGCGGTCGGCGTGATAATCTTCTTTGTTTTCAGAGTATAATTCAGGGAATCTCCGATAAATCCACCCTCCGCACCGGCAATTGATATTTCAGAATAATCGATGACATCCACGGTAATACTATCCAGCGCAAAATCGCAAAATGTATTACTGTTATCTTCGACATACAGATGAACGATATAGCTGCCCAGCTTATTATACTGATGTTTGCTAAACACGCCCTGCGCCTTGGTTCCATCGCCGAAATCCCAGAGATAGGTCCTGATAAATCCATCACTGTCACTACTCTTTTTACCATTAAAATTCAATACGGTATTAAGGTAACTGCGATATGTTTTAGCGCTGCTTGGTGTATCATTGGAAGCAAATACTTCGATGGCTGCTTTCGGGATGGCATTGATAGAAATAACATGGCTGGACCAGGCATTGTTGCAGCCCTGATCCGAATCAGTCTGGATCGTCAGTTTGACAGTATAAGTCCCCGGACTGGAATACTGGTGCGTGGTTTCTACACCCGTTCCGCTGGTCCCATCGCCAAAATCCCACTGGTAACTGACAATATTGGAATTTGCCGCAAAAGAACCTGAAGCATCAAATTTAATCTCATCCCCAACACAGCCCTGTTCTATCATAGTAAAACTGGCAGTCGGTGCCGCGATAACCTCTATGCTCACTTCGCTTTCTGATGTATTTTCACAATCACCTATTTCCGGTACCATAATCAACAGGCGCACGGTATAAATACCGGCTTTGGTATAGACGTGGGTCGGATTGATACCGCCGCCCTGTTCACCATCGCCGAAATCCCATTCATAACTCTTAATCAGGCGGTCACCACCCCGGGATTTTGAACCATCAAATTGGACTACCGTATTGGCGCAAACTGTCTGGTCCACACCTGCATCTGCGACAGGCGCATCAATGACATGGATCAGAAGGTCCGAAATCGATGAGTTACAGGGTAGATTGCTGTCATCAGAGACCGTCAGGCGGACTTTATAATTGCCACCGCGCTTAAAAGAGTGGATTGGATTAATGCCCTCGGTAGTGGCTTCATCGCCGAAATTCCACTCATAACGCATCAGGTCTTTCTCATTATCAACCGATTTGCTGCCATCGAACATGACCGGTTCGCCCGCACAAACCGTATCGCGATTTACCTCGGCAAGTGCCAGAGGCGCCGAATTGACCTGAACCCGGATAATATTTTGCTGGATCGAGTTGGACAGTCCCTGCCCATCATTGACCCGCAGAACTACCGGAAAAACACCGGGTTGCTGATAGGTATGTTTTAAAGTCATCCCGGTACCGGTATTGCCGTCGCTAAAATCCCAGGAATAGGTCAGGCGATCATTGTCGGCATCGGAACTGGCACTGCCATCAAAAAGCAGGGTCTGGTCACAGGTTATGACATCCTCTCCACAATCCGGTTTGGGAGGATAGTTTACCGCGACTGTCTGGGTTGTCTTAGCAATGCCATTAGTGGCATTTGAATTATCTTTCACTGTCAATGTCACTGTGAAGCGACCGGATTCCCGGAAACTGTGCTTGGTTTTGATCCCCTGCGCAATCGAACTGCCATCCCCGAATTCCCACTCAGCCAGATCAATATTACCATCAATGTCATAAGACATCGATCCATCAAAGGCAACCGATTGCCCCGGAGCAATTCGGGCGACCGGTGCCATCTTTGCTACCGGTGGACTGTTGACAAAAACAGATGTATAGTGAATATCCCTGGCACCATCATTATCGGTAACCGTCAATTTTACCTGATAGGTGCCGGCTTTATTAAAGACATGATTAATGTTTTTCCCTTCAAGAATGACACCTTCGTCCAATTCCCACTCATATTTCTCAATCTTGCCGTCAGTATCGTTCGAGAATCCTCCTTTGAGATATACCTTATCACCCACAGAAACGATTTGTTCGCGACCGGCATCTGCCACCGGCGGGCTATTGACAGTAATCGTGACTGTCTCGGATTGAACGGCTGATTTGGTGCCCGATGCATCGGTCACTGTCAGGGTCACAGCATAGGTTCCGGGCGAGGCATAAACATGGGATAATTTCTGACCTTTGCCGGATTGATTATCGCCAAAGTTCCAGGCGTAATCAATAATCTCATCATCACTGTCACTGGATCGACTGGCATCAAATACCACGACACTTTCATTGATCAACCGATCGCCACCGGCATTCGGCACCGGCGGATCATTAACCCGGATCGAATAAACGGCTTCATTGGAATTATTCAAGGTCGAGGTATTATCAATAACTGTCAGATTGATAGGATAGGTACCGGGCTGGGAATACTGGTGACTGACCTTAGAACCGGCTTTGGCTGAGCCGTCCCCGAGGGTCCAGCGATATTCCGAAATCTGACCATCGGGATCGAGCGACTTCGATGCGTCGAAAACCACCAGCTCGTTGACGGCAACAATTTTGGTGAAGTCTGCCGATGCAACGGGCGGGGCATTGACCGTTATAACTTCCTGCAGGTATGATTTGGCGTTTGCCAGCTCAGAGTCATCCCTAGCTGTCAGTTGAACGGTATATTTGCCGGGTTTCGCATACTGATGACTGGTACTGATTCCTTCAGCACTGGCACCGTCGCCGAAATCCCAGGAATACTGCACAATTTCTCCATCGCTGTCAATCGAGCCGTTGGCATCCATGGCAACCGATTCATCGACGGCGATTAAATTTTTTGCAAGGTTAAAACGTGCCAGCGGTGCTTTGTTGATCCAGATTCCTGCCGTGGTCTTCCCCTTTGTGCACAAAGTTTTCCCATCATCTTCGACCGTCAGTGTCACGGTATAATTCCCGGGACGGGTATATTTATGATTAATTTTCACACCGGTTTTGGTGCTTCCGTCCCCCATATTCCATTGGTAACTGATCAGTTTTCCATCATTATCAAATGATTTACTGCCATCAAAGTCGATTGTCTGGTAGGGTGCGGCTTTCTGGATACCTTCAATCACCGCATGGGGAGGATCATTAACGATCACCGCCTGAGTCAATCGTGATGTATTGGCAACATATTTGGAATTATCAATTACCAGCAATTTTACCGGATAGGTACCCGGCGCTCCGAAATTATGAGCAATCCGGACACCTTCTTCGGTTGCTCCGCCAGCAAAATACCATTTAAAAGTCAGTTCGTCACCGTCGGCATCCGAAGATTCGGTCGCATCCAGAATCAGGGTGTTGCAATCTGCCAGCGGGATGACATTAAATTTGGGTACCGGAAGATTGTTCCGCAGTGCCAGGATGGGTGGGTAGTCGAGTGGTAAAATCTGACCCCGCTTATCCTTTACCCAGAGTTGTACGTTATTAGTTTCTGAATTTCCTGCAATAACCAGTGAGGCTTTTCGACCCTGCTCTTCTTTTTGCAGGGCAATCAGATCGGATTCAAGACCGCCGTCTTTCGAGGCGGAAATTCTGATATTATTCCGAAAGTTTGTCTCAAAGCTGATCCTGTTCGGGCTACGTTCAATGTCGCCATCAAAATTAAACACTTTTATCGTATCACATCCTGTCGGTATTAAAAAGGTAATCTGGGTACTCAGAATGGGATTATTTGCCAGACGCAGTGTTACGGCTGGTGAGTTTATAATCGCACCGTCAATTGGCTCGTTGCTTTTATCATTGGCGGATATAAAAACCTGATAACGATTTCGACCTGAGCCGCTGAGACCATCAATGACAACCTGAAACAGGATTCTGTCACCTTTCAGCTGTCCCTGATTTGTCATCAGACTACCGATAGTCCGCCAGCGATTATCATAGTATTTATCCTCACCCAGTGTCAGACTAACTAGAGCGGCATTTATATTAATGGAATCCTTATTGTTAAAAATATTCGGATGAATGCCATCCTTGCCGAAAACAAGATAGCGGGTTACGGACTGTTTTCCGGGATTATCGAAGGTATCACCCAGGTCGGCATCGAACACCCTAAAATGAACCTTTCCGGGATAGGCTGATGGAATGTCCACATTGATAATCATCCGATACAGGCTGTCCCCTTTATCCAGCCCCGCGTTAATGCCTGCGGTGATTAAAAAATTCTGATCCAAGATTTGGGCGTTCACCATGAACGGTAATAAACACACCAGCAGAATTTTCATGAATTTCATAAACCTGTCCTCAGTTAAGTATTCCAATTTCGGAATGATCCCGATTATTCCTTTTCAATATCCATGACTACCATGGTCAAATCATCTTCAAACGTTTTCTTATCCTGACCGACCCACTCTTTCAGGTCTGCCACAATTAAATCGATGAATTCGAGCTGGGTTTTCGCTTCGTGTTTACTGATCATCTTGACCAGTCGATCCTCAGTATATTGATCACCGCCCGGATTGGCAGCTTCGACAATCCCATCGGTGTACATGACAATCCTGTCACCGACTTTGAGTTTCAGCTCTTCAATCGGACAGTTGATCTCCGGTAAAAATCCAATGATCATACCCATTGGCTTGACCTTGATGATTTCATTACTGCTGCGACGCCAGATAAGCAGCGGCAAATGTCCGGCATCAGCGATGATCAATTTCTTTTTATCCATATTTATATAGACATAACAGGCGGTTAAAAACTGGTCTTCCATTTTCCCGGAGAGCATACGATTCATTTCATTTAATACCATCGATGTATCAGTCCCGATACTACTCTGCTGTGAAAAGGTCACTTTTACCATGGTACTGATCATTGCCGCCGGAATTCCATGCCCGGAAACATCCGCCACCAGTACACCGACACTATGATCATCGAGTACATGAAAATCGTAGAAGTCCCCGGCAACACCCTCCATGGGAATGTATCGAGCACCGAAGCCGAGTCCTTTTAAATTGGGACCGCCAACCGGCAGAATCGATTGCTGAATGCGGCTGGCGATTTTCACCTCTGCCTGGATCGAAAAGAGTTCTTCTTTGACCTTGACCGCCTCTTTCAGACCAATCGCCATCTCCTGCAGCGATTCACCCAGCTGACCCAGTTCATCTTTGCTTTTGACTTTTACCTGAACATCAAACTCGCCCTTCCCAATTTTCCCGGCTATCGTTGCCAGATAACGCATAGCGCCGGCAAACTGTCGGGCAAATAATACGGAAAATACAATACATAGAAAAATCGCAATGCCAATCCATTTGACAATATCTTTTTTGGCTTGCTCAACCATGGCATATGCCCTTGCTGATTCCTGGGCAACAATAATTCCCCACTTTACATACTGGGAAACGGCAAAGTTACTCAAATAGCCAATCCCATTATAAGAAAAAGGTTCTATTTTGGACATCCGCGATTTCCCGCTCAGGCAGCTTTTCACCATCGACACAATCGGGTAAAGCAGAGTATCACCGGATGCAAATTTATCATTATTACTAAAGACAATTTGTTCATCGTCATTGACAATATAGAGTTCTTTGGCACCAATCGATATTTCAGTGGAGACAAAATCAATAATGGAATTGAGATTGAACACCCCCCGCAAAATCGCACTTTGCCCATCTTCCCAGACCACAGGCACCTCGATCGGCAGGTAGAGTTTTTTGCTGTTCGGAAGTAAAATTGGTGAACAGATCACATAATTTTCCATATCAATATCAGCACCATACTGAATCAATTCGGCGACCCGATCGGGATCCTGGTTATACAGTTCAACCACCATCTCATTTTTCATCGTGGATAATTGCTCGCCGGAGTCCGTAAGTTTTAGGGTGAGGATAATGACCTCGTCAATCTGGTTCAGTTTGGCATTCAGCAGAGAATTAATGGTTTCCACTGACATATAGGGATCACTCTCAATGAACTGGGCAGTACTCAGTAAATTGGATAGCCATCTGCCAATATAAACTTCATCCACCGTGCGCCGGAGTTGATCAATAATGAGATAGTACTGATCATTCAATACGCTCTTCAGCTCCACTTCCGCTTTTTGCATTGTAAAATATTCAGCGATAATCAATGGAACCATAGTCACAATAAAAAATGCCAGCAGAAATTTCTTCAATAATGATGGTCTGAATAATTTCTTTAAATTCAAAAGAATGTCACCCCTCTTTATTTTTTATCTGCCCCTTGCATTTTAGGGATAATCTGCTCTATTTCCTAAATAATCCTGTATCGCTAATTCATTAAAAACCAGTTTTCCCTGGATACCGGGTGGAACCAGAAAATTCCCGGTATAGGTTCCGCCGGAACTAAGGCTGAGCATCCCGGAAAACGTCTGACTACCGGTCGCCAGCCCGATTATAAATTTGCCATTTCTGGCTAATCCAGCGCCATCGTCCCTGGCAACAATTTTTACCTGAACCAGTTCGCCACCCATGACCAGAGCCGGCGTACAGCTGGCTGAATTTATTTTGGGTTTCTGGGTATCCCGGAAAATTTCGATCTCCGTCGGTGCCTGATTACCTGCTTCGTCTTCGGCAACCAGTTCTAAAATATTGTTCCCTTCAACCAACTCAATCGTTTTCGTGAAGCGTTGCTGGGGCACTTCAATCTCTTCTTTATTAATAATGATCCGGCATTTTTCACTGACCGTACCACTGATTTCGAGGGACTTTTCTTTGGTAAACGAGGCAATATCATCAAGCTCAACTTCCGGAGCTTCATTATCAAGAATTATGGTCACTGTTAGGGATTGCGTATCACCTTTGGAAGATTTTGCTTCGATAGTAACCGAATTCGAACCCGGATGTAAATTTACGAGATGGTTAAACTTATAGTTAATAAGGTTGACAGGCTGACCGTCGATCCTGATTTCAGTGCCGGGCTTGGTGGAACCGGTTAGGGAGTATTCACTGGAATTTATTGTAACAATCGTGTTGCCATCAAGATTGATCAGCTTGTCGTCGGCATTGAAATAGACGATTCGTTCGGTTTTGGAAATATTGCCCGCTTTATCAATTGCCTGAATCAGGATCGTGTTTTTCCCCGGTTCAAGTGAATGCTGATAAGAAAACGCGCCTTTGGGATCAAGCGCTACGGGCTCCGCATTAACCAGAAGTTCTGCCGTCACCTCAGCCACACCAGTCACCAGAATCGATGCCTGAAACACACTCTCTTCATTTTTAGGTGTTCCAACCAGCAGATAAGGTGGCGTAATATCTTTATCGATATAAAATTCCAGAGGACTGGAAAATGATCCCGTAAAATCCTTTGCATCAATTGATGCAACGCGAACATAGAATACACCAATACTGCTGGAATTCCAGGAAAAATTGTTTTTCCCTGTGACCGTTTTATCAACGGAAATTTCTGAAAAAGACCTTCCGGGTGCGATCTGAACACGATAGGCTTTTGCATCCGCTACCGCGTCCCATTTCAGAGTCACGGTATTGGAGTATAGTTTTTCCTTTGGTTCCGGACTGACTATTTTCGGTGAGGCTAAGAGTTTTCGGGATTCGATGGTTTTCTGACCGGGGGCAAATGATGCACCTTCATTTTTCGTGAGAGTTATCGCATTGCCACCGGCTTTCAGATTGATCTCGCCGTCATAATTAGCAACCTTTGTCACTTTATCTTCATCACGGGATGTTCGAAAACTGCGGGACCGAATTTCCGTCTCGACTTCCGGTGTCGATACATTAATCTGATTTTTCTTGGTCTGAGAAGAAAGATATGCAAGCAGGTCGCCTTCCAGCACAACCACACTGGAGGTGTTGGTATTTTTGATCAGATCCTGTTTCATGGCTTCGATAACTGCCAGAGAATTTTCCCCCAAATTCAGCTTACTGCCATCAACAAACGAAATCTCTCCCGATGAAGCACTCAAGGTACGAATATGCTCCTTTTCGACCAGTTCCTGATCCTTGATCGCATCATACCAGATGGTTTGATCTTTTTTTCTCGATTGAACCTTCCCCTTTTTTTGAGACAGCACGGCTGAAATGGATTTGATGCGCTTCTCCTTGGTCTGCTGAATGGCATTGTTAATCGAAGTGACTGCCTCTACAGCTTTCTTATAAGAAAGATCCAATTCACCCTTTTTCTTTAATTCAACGGCTTCTTTCTGAGCATTAACGGCGAGTTCCACTAAATCTTTTGCTAAAATTCCGGCGCCTTCATTGTTTGCCTGGGAGATCAGTTTCTGGACGTTATTCAGCTCACTATTAATTTTTTTATAAAGACCAACAGGAATTTTCAGACTGGTTCCGATATTCACTTCATTGACAAACTGGAATCCGTTATAGAATAATATAACCTCCCAGTCATTCGGTTCACCAAAGTATTTAATTGCCAGTGATCGCAGGGTTTCATCGCTTTTTAACGTGACGGAAACAACCTCATCAGCAGCACTTAATAAAGTAATAAATACACCCATTAAAATAATCGTAACGAAGCTGAGAAAGGAATATTTTTTAACCATTCACTCTTTCCGGCTAATTGACAGGTTATCTTGCCAAACTGTGAAAATGAACTTCTGTGCTAAACGTTCTTTTCTGTCCATCAGGAATTTTTATCCGCTTATTCTTTCGTAATTTATAACATTCCTTTAAATATTACGTATAAAATTCTAACTGTCAAGCACTTTTGTACCTGAACACGATACGTGATTCCCCCCAAAAACAGCCAAACCGGAAGTACGTAATTTTTAAAAAATTGTCCGTATCAACATCCGTCAGAGCTGCTCAACAAAATATTTGGAAACCAGTTGCTCGCCCGTTGCCCTGATAATCATTTCATCCCAGCGATACTGGTTGCCAGGCAGAAAAACATTGTCAATCAGAAATTTGCCGATCTCAGGATTATTCATATAGCGTATCTCGGATACATTAGCGAGCCCCTGGCTGACCGCAATGGCATGTCGCAGCTGCGCTTCCAGGAGACCTCCGAGCTGATAATTATGGTAATATACCGGATAGAGGCAAACATGAATTTTGGCGGCATAATCAGGTAAATCCCGATCGTCCGGGCGATTGACCATCTGGTATTTTTCGACCAGGTCCCACCACAATTTATTCAGATCCTGCTCAGGATTCGCATACAATTCTCGCTCAAAATTCAGCATCACCAGCGACCAGCGGGCAAAGATGAGTTTTTCCATTCGCATTGTTTTTGCCGTAAGCTCAAGAATCTCCTGCTTTTGCGCGTCAGTCAGGAAAAGTGCATCCTGCATCCAGCCGGCATTTTTAGACAACCGCTCAAAGAAAATCGCAATGGCTTCAGTAGTAAATATATGTGCCGGACCCCGCAGGAAAAAAGGCATACTGAAATCCTGTTTTAAATCATAAACAGCATGACCTAACTCGTGCAACGAGGTTGACATCCATGATTCCGAAGGTTTAACATTCATCATAACCCGGACATCTCCTTCGTGATCCATATCAATACAATAAGCATGCGGGTATTTCCCGGCGCGCTCGTACAGGTCACTATTAGCCAGAATCTGATCGACATTAATACCAATCCCGTCATAGAACTGACGGGCTAAGTCAACAACGTCCTGATTTTCATAATATACATCCAGGTTAACTTCAGTAATTACAGGGGCTTCCTGGAAAAAGGGATCCGCGTAGTGCCAGGGTCTTAACTCATCCTCAGTAATTCCAAACCGTTCTGCCAGGACATGGTCAATTTCGCTCTTTACCTCAATAAAAGGTGCCCTTGTATCATCATCAAGCTCTTGGAAAATCCGCCTGATCTCCGCGGGATCCTGTTCGTTTACGATAAGCTGCATGTCATAAAAATTATCGAATCCCATAGATTTCGCAGATTCGTTGCGCAGTTTGACCAACTCAAGAAAATCAGCCTCTACAGTAGGCGCGACGGATTTGGATGCTTCCCAGGCTTTTTTCCGCAGCTCCAGATCCGGACTTTTTGAAAGAATCTCCTTAATGTCATTCCCGCTAAGCGCTTTTCCATCCACCATCCCACGAAATGTATTGAAACGCTGTTCCACTTCCGTTGACAGTTTTGTGATTTTATTAAGCAATTCCGGGTCGGTCTGTTTGGCTAAAAATAAATAATACAGAATTTCCACCTGGCGCGCCAGCAATGGATCTTTAATACGGCTTTCTTGCAGTATCTTTACTGTTTTAAATTTGACCGGATCGGAATATATATTTGACAGTTCAATCTCAATTCGGGCATATTGATCATAGTATTGATCTTCACCACTGGCTGTGGCATTCCAATAGGCTGTCGCACTCTCTTTCATCAGGGGCTGAACAACCGCCGATAAGCTGTCAATAAACTGTTTTGCTTCCATCTCAGCTTTTGATGACGATGTTGAGCAACTGAACATGAGAGAAAAAATCATTGCCAAAACATAAAAATTCTTCATGGGAAACCTCATTTTTAATTGACAGTTTTGATATCACGCCCGAATATAGACAGATAATTTTTTTTTATCAAGAATCAAGGCTGCGATTAACCCGAATATAATCCGGGTATCGCAATAATACCCATCTCCGATGAGTGTACTAATTATTGATATAATCATTTTTACGACGACAAATCATTCTAATTTTTTATTGCAATAAGTTGTTTCAGGCAATAAATTGTTTCAATTGTAGGAGCATTACAATAGCAAACATAGCAAATGGTAGATTTCTTTTGTTTTCTCTGATTTCTGGAGGTTTTAGATGAAAATTAAATTTTGGGGCGTCAGGGGATCAATACCGACCCCATCGACCAGCGCTCAAATAAAGAAAAAAATTCGGCGTGTCGTTCACCAATTATATGATAAAAAAATTACCGATCGTCATGCGGCAGATTCATATATTGATGGTCTCTCATCCATTGAAGCCGGATTGATTGGGGGCAACACAGCCTGTATCGAGATTCGGGCGGACGATCAATTAATTATTCTGGATATGGGCAGCGGAATTAAAAGACTGGGGAACTATATTCTGAAACATGATCAAACCGCAGAAGGTCTTGATGTACATATTTTCATAACACATACTCACTGGGATCATATTCTGGGATTTCCATTTTTTGCTCCGGCTTTCCTGCCGAATAACAGACTCCACTTCTACAGTGGGCATCCCAATTTGAAAGAGCGACTTGAAACCCAGCAGGACTTCAGGTTTTTCCCGGTCGCTTTACACCACATGGGCGCATCCAAAGAGTTCATTCAATTAAAACATCACAGCAGCACTAACATTGGAAAAGTCAAAATATCGAACTACCCGTTGCATCATCCCGGCGGTTCTTTTGGATATCGGATTGAACACGAGGGGAAAACAATCGCCTATGCCACGGATTCCGAGTATAAGGATCTTAACAAGAGCAGTATGAAAAAACCCCTTGAACTATTCAAGAATGCCGACCTTATCATTTTTGACGCCCAATACACCTTTGAAGAGGCAATTCACAAGGAGGACTGGGGGCACAGCTCAGCACTGATCGGCATTGACATTGCGATACAGGCAAATGTAAAACGTCTTGCTCTGTTCCACCATGAACCAGAGCGGGACGACTTTGAGATTGAGGATATATTGAAAAAATCAATCGATTATAAAAATATCAACTATCCGACGAGCAATATCGATATTTTCCTTGCAGAAGAGGGATTGGAAATAAAATTTTAAATCATTTTCAGTATGGATAAATCCATTACCATTCAAATTCACAATAAGATACCTGAGATAGAACATGTCTGCGATATGGTAAAGGATTTCAGTAAAAAGCATTCCGTTGCAGATAAAATCATTTTTACCCTTCATTTAGCCCTGGATGAAATTTTGACTAATATTATCTCTTACGGATTTTCCGATAATAATGATCATCTTATTGATATCTGCTATACCCTGTCCGGCGATGAACTCACCCTTAAAATAGTGGATGACAGCAATCCCTACGATCCGGCGAATGCCCCGACACCCGATGTCGAAGCCTCTCTGGAAGATCGAAAAATCGGCGGACTGGGGATCTATTTAATCAAGAATATGATGGATAAAATAAATTACAGTTCCAAAAATGGTAAAAATACACTAATATTAACGAAGAAATGCGAGTATATATAAACGATAAATTGAAAAGAGGGTGCGCATGCAAGTAAATATTGAAAAGATTGAAAATATCTACATATTTTCGGTGGAGGGGAATCTTGATTCTAACACATCCGGAGATTTGGAAAAAAAGCTAATTCCGGCAATTGATGTGAATAATACAAAATTTATCCTCGATTTCTCCCAGCTCCATTATATCAGTAGTGCCGGATTGCGGGTACTTCTGGGTGCCGCGAAAAAATTGAACCAGTTTGGTGGACGACTAATCCTTTGCTCAGTCAAAGCAGATATCAAAGAAGTCTTCGAAATTGCCGGACTCCTGCCGATTTTTCCGATCGTTGACGATCCCGAAGCAGCAGCCCAAAAAATATTACAGTAAGATTAAATTTTACATCCCTTAGTATCATTTATTACTAATCACAAGTAAATACGATCAGTAAAACGACCAGGATTTTTTCCAGTAAATTAAAGTTATCGTATTTCCAAACAGTTCCTCAATCGTCCGGATTCTGAGTGAGTTCTGGTTGCACTCAATCACAAGATCAAAACGATCAAGAATTTCATTGGCTTCACCCTGCATCGCTGAATAAAATGGGCTGCAATCCCGATAAAACAGCGCCGTCTGATTATTACCGATAATAATGTCTCCAGGTTTGAACCTGTATTCGCCCAGAAGAATTGTCTCCCCCTGCTTCGTGCGATAATAATCCCCGGATAGAACAACAACATTTTGATAATAATCAGTAATCTTGAAATAATTTAATTCCGGAATTGCTAACTTAGCCTGCCACTCAATTATATCAGTTCCAAGCATATTTGCCGAGGAAACGGCAAAACTCGACAGATTTCCACCAATCCAACAGGCAGTCTGATGATCCTTCCATAGGTTGCTGATCGATTCCGGATTAATAATGACCGGGATATTCCGATATAAAAGAAAATTATCGAGAAATCTTGACCCGGTTTTATCTTTAATACTGACTCTGAACACATCCGGACTTAAACCGCCAAAATCGATATTGTCATAGACCTTTTGGCGATGGCTGCATCCCGGAGATGAAACCATCTCCCGTCCATGACGAACTTCAACTTTCAGCCAAACGGTACCTGGAAAAATCTGATCATAATTCGTGAGCGATCGGATATCAACTTCCCATTGATTAGACCACTCCGGAATGAGTATCTCTTCGTAGGGGATTACCGCGAAAGGAGTCACACTGCCCCGAAAATTTTGATAAATCGTATCAAGATTGACT
>CAZSDW010000029.1:0-41221 GCA_964605705.1 uncultured bacterium | reverse complement strand
ATATGACCTTTATAAGATTTGGGGTTTTACAGCCAATCTTTTTCCGAATAATACCTGGCAACCATCCCGGTTCAGTATTGATTTAAATGCTTATTATAATATTTCTCTTGCAAAGGACATGAGCTTGAAACTGCTCTGCACGGTCTATAATCTTTTTGATGCGCTGAATGAAGAGTGGGTAAATTCACAAACCGGCAGAGCGTACTCGGCTATTATCTTGGATGTGGAGCGCGCCGGGCATCGCAGCGATTTTAATCAAATCGAGGATATTTATCAAAATCCTTCCATGTACTCAGCGCCACGTCTTGTTAAACTGGGATTGGCTCTGACTTTCTGATCGAGGGGAATAAAAATTGCCGAGCAGAGATAGCGTATTTGAAGAAGCCATTATTTAGGTGAGGATTAATGAAACAGATTAGGACTTTGTGTCGGATATTATTGATGGTTTTCTGTGCCATGACAACAACACTCCTCGGTCAGGGCAAATCTTATGACGGACCGGACGACCCGGCGGGAGACATTGCCGCTGAACGTGAGGGTTATATGACCGGCAACCGGGTTTTTCTATATTTTCGAAATACGACTGAACTCTCTGACTGGCCAAAAGTCGAGGTCTCAAAATGGCCCAACACTTATGAAGGCGTCAAAATGACTGACGGGATCGGTCTGTTAATTGGAGCAATGGTTTATATTACCGAAGATTCCATCCCGGTGACAGATCCGGATCAGGTGGAGGCGCTTTCTGATCAGGATAAAATTGATACCCTTTACTACCTGCAGACCAGCTACAGAGAACACATGGATACTGATCCCACGGGTACAATCGAATGGGGACTTTATCCGGTATTTGGCTACTTCAATGAAAATTCGGAATATCCGGCTATGAGCAACCTGCCTGATTCATGGCCTATCAACGGTTGGCCGGCTTCAGGGGATGACCGGCGCTGGATTGGTGAATGGGACGGGCGCTTTGGCAGGGGAGTCATTTATGCTGACCTGGAGACCTATTTTGTGGACAATGATGCTCAGGATCAGGAATATCTGGGACCTGAAGACCGGGTCAAGTATTATCCCCGACCGGGAGTCAAAATTGGTGATAAATTTCCGTCTGTGACGATCCAGAAGGGCGCCCCGTGGGGCGGCATTGGGATTCGGGTTCAACAACGCGGTTTCCAGTGGAATAATCCCCAAGCCCGGGATGCAATATTCTGGGAATATACGATCGCCAATATTTCGGATTATAACCTGAAAGATGTGGCTTTTGGCTATTGGGTGGATAATGCCATCGGCAATGATGCGGATGATGAATTGGGTTATTTTGATCGCAAGCAGGATTTGGCTTATTCCTGGGATATTGATGGAATCGGTCGGGGTGGTTATCCGACAGGTCTGATGGGCTTCGCCTACCTGGAAAGCCCGGGAATCGGGAATGATGGTGATGACAATGATGAGGATGGATTGACCGATGAAAAACGAGACAATCAAGCCGTTGCGCTGATAGGAGCTTATGACGGTATCACCAATCTGGCTGATTTTTTGGAAACTTATAATCTGAGCACCGAAGATTTAAAGGAGCACTGGGATGCCGATGAGGATCAGGATTGGCAGGACGGCACTGATTTAAATGGCGACGGGCAGTACCAGACTAATGAGGATCCCGGAGATGATGTCGGGCTGGACGGGGTTGGTCCAGCCGAATTGAATTATGGGGGACCCGACGAGGGAGAATGCAATCACCGCCCGGACTATAGTGAAGGCTATGGCTGTGAACCGAATTTTGCCGCCACCGATGTCACAGAATCGGACATGGTTGGTCTGACTTCATTCATGCTGTTTCCGATCCAGCCTGAAAGACCGCCTTACTATCGCTGGTTCCGCAACGATCAATCGATGTGGGAAGTCATCGGTCACGATACTCTAGTTGAATACCTGGGCAATATTTCGAACCTGGTGGAGACCTTTGCGTCCGGACCTTTTACTCTTCATCGGGGCAGAACCGAACGGATTTCAATGTCCGAATTGCATTCTTATGATCCTTTGGAAGGTTTGAATCGCGAGAATAATTATTCCTGCCCGGCACTTTTTCAGCAGAAACGGATTGTGCAGATTATTTATGAAAGGGATTATCGTTTTGCGCAGCCACCCAAAATGCCAACACTGTCTGCCACGCCCGGCGATGGACGTGTTATCCTGAGCTGGGACGATGCGGCGGATAAAAAGACCAGAGATCCTTTTATCGGGGAAAATGATTTTGAAGGGTACAAGTTGTTCCGGGCGACCGATAAGAAAATGGAGGATTCCGAAGTAATTACCGATGGTTTCGGAACGCCGATGTTCAAAAAGCCGATTTTCGAATGTGATCTTGTGGATTCCATCACCGGTTTTACGGACTTCGGTTTGGTGAATGGCATGGGATATTATCTGGGAAGAGACTCGGGAATCCGTCATTTTTTCATTGATGAAAATGTGATCAACGGATGCACCTATTACTATGCATTGGTTGCTTATGATTATGGTGCCCCGGATGTCGGTCCCGGGATCGCGCCCTCTGAAAATAACGTCATTATTGAGTTGGATGAAGCTGAAGAGGTGCGCAACATCAGCAGAAATGTCCAGATTGTAACGCCCTATCAACAAGCCGCCGGTTATGTGCCTGACGAAATTGTTTTGCTGGATGAGCAACAAATTCTGGGAACCGGCACTGTCTCAGCTGAAATTCTTGCGACACACAGTTTGAAACCTGGACATAAATATCAGACGGTTTTTTCGCTGGATTCGATATATGTTGTTCCGGATTATAAGCATGGAATGCTTTACAGTAACAACGGTATCCAGGTTTATGATGATAATGATAAGTTCCTGGTCTATGAAGAAAATCCGTCCGACTTTGTGGGGCAGAATCTGTTATATGATGACTCTCTGGATTATTATTATCTTAACAACATCCGTCAGATCTTTACCGATATCTTTGACGGATTCCGGCTCAATATCGATCAGAGAAATCAAACGGCTTCATACGACTTTGCGAATTCCGGTTGGAAGAAAGGGAACAGTCCCATTCAGGTAATTCCCACCGTCAAAGAATCCAAATATTTTCCGTGGGATTATGACATTATCTTTTATGACCGTTCAGCTCAGGTGTACACCGGACGCGCCAGCTCGCTTCGCCCAAGGGATGAAAGTGGACATGCAATCCGGTCGAATGTCCTCAACTCGGAGTCCTTCAGTTTTGAAGTCATCAATAAATCATTTACTGATTCTACCGGAGAATATGAAAAGCTGGATTTGATTGTCCATGACTTAAACGGGAACCTGAAGTACGACATGCTTGAAGATCGCGTATTGGCGGGACCGGTGGATAAAAACGGGAATTGGGCAGGAACTGCTTTTATTTTTGATTTCAGTTTTGCCCGGGGTGATTCTTCCAGTCTTCCAGCTGCGGGAGATATTTATCATGTCACCTTCAAACGTCCGTTCTGGAGTACCGATACACTGACCTTTCTGGTTAACAGACCGGACTCGGTTGATCGTGATGATTTAAAGTTCAAGATGGGTAATATCAAGGTGGTGCCCAATCCCTATGTGGCAACTAATGTAATGGAGCCCTCCGTAGCAAACTGGTATTTGAACCAGCGGCGCAACCTGATGTTCATTAATCTACCGGCAGAATGCA
The DNA here is from genome assembly GCA_964605705.1 of uncultured bacterium. GTDB lineage: Bacteria > Fidelibacterota > UBA2242 > UBA2242 > UBA2242 > CAZSDW01. The sequence goes on along the minus strand of CAZSDW010000029.1, from coordinate 37,548 downwards.
CCATAAAAATTTTTACAGTCAGCGGTGTGCTGGTAGATGTTATGAACGTCGAAAATGCAGCCGATAACGGGACGTACCACTGGGATATGCTGACGAAAGAAAATCTGGAAATCGCTCCCGGTGTTTATATATTTCACGTCCAATCAAAAACAACCAAAGATGAAATGGTTGGCAAATTTGCGGTGATCAAATGAAAAAGCTATCAAATATTCCGGGTTTATCGATCTGTCCGAGCAGGAGAAATGAAACGAAAAGAAAGCTTAAAATCAGTTTATTTTTGATTGTCATGCTCTTATTGCTCATCATTAATGCTTTTGGTCAGAGACCTCACCGCGTCGGAACGACAGCTGCAAATTTCCTTGAGATAGGAGTCGGCAGTGATGGGAATGCCATGGGCGAAGCCTATGTCAGCATTGGCGGAAACCTGTCAAGCATTTACTGGAATCCCGCTGGATTGGCATATCTGGATCAGAATGAAGCGATGTTCATGCATCAACCCTGGATTGTCGATATTAAATCAATGGCAGCCGCACTGGCATATCGGCTTCCAAACATTGGAATATTATCATTCGGTTTTACCCATCTGGATTACGGCGACATGGATGTTACTTCTCTCGAGATGCAGAATGGAACCGGAGAAACCTTCACTGTCAATGATTATTGTTTCAGTATGGGATTTTCCCGCAAACTTGCCCAATGGTTTGCCTTTGGCGCTTCGGTAAAATATATCAGTTCGATAATCTGGCACTCTGGAGCCAGTGCGTATGCACTGGATTTAGGGGTAATTGTCAATACCGGCTTGTTCAGCATTAGCGGTGCGATGAAGGATGGTTTGAATATTGGCATGAGCATTTCCAATTACGGTACAAAAATGAAATACGATGGAATTGATCTGATCCAACCCATCGATATTGCCCCGAATCAAGCCGGTAACTTCAGCTCTGTGCCCGGACTTTTCCGGATGCAGGAATGGGAACTGCCACTGATTTTTCGAATTGGTGCTTCAATCAATCCTGTCTCACTGAAAAACCAGCGCATAACCCTCTCGGCGGATGCCTTGCATCCCAATAACAATGGAGAATCGATCAATTTAGGTTTCCAATATGCTATAGACCTCCTTGGTACAGGGACTTTGTTTTTCAGAACTGGATATAAAGCCCTTTTAATGGATGATTCCGAATATGGGTTGACTCTTGGTGGGGGTTTGTTAATCAGGTTCATGAATAACCTGGGAATAAAAATGGATTATGCTTATAAACCGCTTGGAATCCTGGGGAATACGCATTGCTACACGATCGGTATAATGTTCTGATCCAGAGCGGTGGGGTATGGAACCTTAGAGGGGATTTCAGAGCTTAATTGTCAGCCGGGAGGATTTCATGTACTTAAAAAATGGAATTATCTGCTTATTGGTTCTGATGCTAGTTGCCTGCACCTGGACTCCTCCGCAATTTGAAACTGAATCTCCGGCTGAAAAATGGTGTGCGGTTCATTTGATCAATTATATGACTGATCAGGCGGTTGATTCCCTGACAAAATATATTCCAAATCTTGCTGATCTGGGAATTAATATTCTTATTTTGGAAGTTGATTACAATTTCATGTTTGAATCCCATCCTGAACTGCGGGGAAGTGAAGATCCTATTAAAAAGGGAACTGCCAGTAAAATTTCTGAAGTTTGCCGCAGTAATGGAATCCGGCTGATACCGGAATTCCAGAGTCTTGGGCATCAGTCCTGGGCAAAAGAAACCTTTCCGCTGTTAATTCAATACCCGGAATTCGATCTGACTCCTGGAGCCTATCCCGGAAATGAGGGACTTTATTGCCGTGAATGGGATCCAACCAATCCCAAAGTGATGGGAATTGTCCGCGAATTGCTTGGTGAACTGATTGATGGCTTCAATGCCGATGCCATTCATGTTGGTATGGATGAGGTGTTTCTGCTCGGTGACAGTACCTCACCGGCGACAGTTGGTAAAAATCCGGCAGAGCTGTACGCCAAAGCGGTGAATGATTTACACGATTTTATCGTCAAAGAAAGGGACTGTGAAATGCTGATGTGGGGCGACCGTTTAATTGATGGAAATCTCTGCAATTACGGCGAATGGGAATCCGCCGTTAACGGGACTGCTCCGGCGATTGAAATGATTTCCCGGGATATCATCATTTGTGACTGGCATTATGAAGCGATGGATAACTATCCCTCAGTTCCCATGTTTTTGAAAAAGGGCTTCCGGGTGCTGCCGTCAGGCTGGCGAAATACTGAAGCGACAATAGCATTGATCGAATACAGTTTTGCCCAAAATGATCCGGGGATGTTGGGGCATTTATTTACTACCTGGGGAATCCGGGGAGATTCATTGAAGTATTTTCCGCCATTAATCGAGGGAATCAAAAAAATAAAACAGAAAACTTAAACACACTAAACGCTGGATTTTTCAGATCGTGAAAAACCGGTCTGCATTAAATAAAAGGAGAAGATAATGAACCAAAGATTGATAGTTTTACTGATCATTATTCTGGTTATCCTTGGTAATTCCTGTACCAATAAACGTGAGTACAGCAGGGATTCAAATGTCAAAACCGAAAATGTTGTTTATGCTGGGGTTCGTTCTTCCTCTTATGGTATCAGACCATTTCCGAGCCCGGAAAAATGGCAATACGCGATGATGAATATGCAAGAACGTTTCGAGGGATCGATACCCTGTGGTATCTGGATTGTCGGTGTCATGGGCGGCGAACGCAGCTGTCGTCTGGAATTTCCGACGGATGGCAAGCCGGATAGTAATATTATTTATCTGGATTATGATAAGCACGAACCGTATCTGAGCCATTTTGATACAACCGGGATTAAGGTGTTTCTGCAAGTAGAGCCGGCTAATGCGGATATGATCGACCTGATTGATATTGTCCTGTACCGCTACAAACACCACCCGTGTGTTGTCGGTTTTGGTGTTGATGTGGAGTGGTATCGGGAAGCGGATAATCCCGAGTGGGGCGTGAAAGTCACCGACAATTTAGCCCGCAGCTGGAATGAACGGGTAAAGTCTCATAATCCGAATTATCGGCTGTTTTTGAAGCACTGGGATCGCGACTGGATGCCGCCGACTTATCGTTCGGATTTAATATTTGTCGATGACAGTCAGGAACTGAGGGATTTACAAGCTGCCCAGGATGAATTCATCGAATACTGGTCTGATTATTTCAAACCCAACATGGTCTTTTTTCAGGTCGGTTACCGCTCCGATCGAAAATGGTGGCAAAAGTTGAATGATCCACCCGGAGATCTCGGTGTCATTCTGGCACAGAATATTACCCAGGAATGTGGTGTTTTCTGGGTTGATTTCACGCTTAAGGAAGTTATCCCAATTGCTTTGGAAAAATAAGTTATTCAATAAATTAAATTGTTTTGTGAGGATGAAATGAAAATGAAACAGCTGTTTATAATTTGTATGTGCGTTGCTATTCTTATGCTGGTTCGAGGGCAATCCCTTGAGGCACAGACCCGGTTACTTATTCGTTGTGATGATATCGGGATGTGTCATACCGTGAATATGGCGGTGAAAAAGCTGATCGAAACCGGCATTCCCTTTTCAGCTTCCGTTATGGTTGGCTGTCCCTGGTATAAGGAGGCAGTGGAGTTGCTCACGGCGAATCCGCAAATCTCAGTCGGGGTACATCTGATGCTGAATTCCGAATGGTCGCACTATAAATGGGGACCCGTGTCCGGTCGCGAGGCAGTGCCAAGTCTGGTTGATGAGGACGGTTATTTTTATACGTCCGAAGAATTGTTTAGAAAAGCAGGTATCAAAATAAATGAGGTGGAGCATGAACTCCGTGCCCAGATTGAAAAGGCTCAGCATTCGGGATTACAGATCGATTACCTGGATTATCACATGGGTACGGCGGTTTCAACTCCGGAATTACGGTCTTTAGTGGAAAAACTGGCGAAAGAGTATAAACTTGGTATTTCAGTCTATTTTGATGAGGCTTACGCGTCACTCTGGGAAATTGCGCCGGAGAGAAAGCTTAACCGGTTACTCGAAATTGTTGCGAATCTCCAGCCCGAACGGGTAAATCTGGTGGTAATTCATCTGGGTATGGAAACTCCTGAAATGGATGCGCTCACCGATCTCAATTATCCGGCTGACCCTTTCCGGGTGAGTATTCATCGCCAGGCGGAGCTGAATGCACTCTGTTCCAGTGCCTTCGAAAAAGCGCTCATTAATAAAGGTGTGGAATTAATCACTTATCATGACCTTGTTTTAAAACCCGGATTAAAATCAATGAAACGCCCGGCAGTCTCAGACTATTAAATAAAAGGAAAAATATGTTGCCATATAAAAAATATTTTTCCTGGATAATCGTACTTTGGGCTGCCTGGAGCCTGATTGGCTGTTCTCCAAAACGATCGGGTCTTGACCATTCGAAAACCCGTATAATCGGTGTGAAAATTTACGATTATAATGGAAATCTTCCGGACTTATTCGAGGAATGGAAAAGCCTGGGAATCAATACCGTTTTTACCAGCGCTTCCCTGGATTCCAATCCCGAATTCAGACAATTAGCCCGGCAGCACAGGATTAAGATATTCATCATACTGCCCATCTTTTTTAATCCGCAAGCACTGCATTCCAACCCGGATTTATACGCGTTGACCAACCGGGGAACACCAGCAGTTGAAGAATGGGTTGAATTTGTCTGCCCGTCGCGGGATGATTATCGGAGGCAGAAGATTGAGTATATCATGAACCTGATTCGTGAACTTGATCCCGATGGATTAAGTTTGGACTTTATCCGCCATTTTGTGTTCTGGGAAAAGGTTTATCCGGACCGGCAACCGGGCGATATTCCCAATACCTGTTTTGATGATCACTGCCTGCAGAAGTTTCAGGCAGATTGCACTATTGAAATACCGGATGATTTGAAGAATGCTCCCGATATCTATACCTGGATTCAGGATAATTGTCTGGCGGAATGGACGGAATGGAAGTGCGAACTGATTGCCAGTATGATTCGCGATATAGCGAGCGAAGCCCGCAAAATTAAACCGGGGATTAAAATTAACGTCCATGCGGTTCCGTGGCGGCAAACAGATTTTAATAATTCAATCAAAACTGTTGTCGGGCAGGATTTTTCGAAAATTGGCGATATTGTTGATCTGATTTCCCCCATGACCTATGCCCACATGGTTCGTCAAAAACCGGAGTGGATCGGTTCGGTCACCAGAGATATTGCCAGTCAGGTAAAATGTCAGGTCGTGCCCAGTATTCAGGTGAATAAGGCGTATCTTGAGGAACCGTTGAGTCTTGGTGAATTTGAAGAATCACTCATTGAGGCATTAAAGCAGCCTTCGGCAGGGGTAATCTTCTGGTCCTGGGATCAGTTGGTTGAAAATCCGCCGAAGAAGGAAATTGTCAGAGCCATTGTGCAAAAATAACTATTAAATAGGTATATTTACCCAGGAGTAAATTTGATGCAAAAATTAATTCTGCTAATTACAGCATTTTCGTTGCTTTTATTATTGGATAACTGTGCAGGAACATCAAACAGGAAACACCCGACAGGTAGTGAAATTTCCATAACCTGGGAATTGCTATCGGTTCAACCGGAATCAAGACAAGGATCGCGGGTCGCTTTCACTTTTGTCAATAATGGTAACTGTCCTTTGGGAAATAAGGGCTGGGTAATTTACTTTAACCAGATTTCCGAAGATGTCGTTCCGGAAAGTCTGCCTGCTGATATCAGGATTGAGAATATTACCGGGGATTATTATAAGCTCTATCCCACCCGGGATTTTCAACCCATAAAACCGGGGCAGAGCCGAACGTTTGAGTTTAATCTTTCTCATCTTGTTTTACGAATAAGTGACGCACCCGTGGGACTCTACATTGTCTTTGATGACGATGAAGCGCCCCAATTATTGACGGATTATGTTGCTAAACCAATTTCACGTGATGTATTAAAAGGATTGGATGTTCCGACTCCGTCATCCCGATATGAAGAAAATCGGAATTTGACTCGGTTACCCTACGATCAGTTACCACCGATATTGCCAAGACCTTATCGTCTCATTCCAAAGCCCGGGACATTATCATTTTCCGGACCGATTATCATCCGTTATCAGGCGGGATTAGAAAACGAAGCCAGCTTTTTAGCGGATTTCTTTAAATCCGTCTATTGCAATGAGATACAGATGCAAACAGGTAATGAACCGGGACCGGCTGCGATTCAGTTGAAAATGGGAAAAATCAGTGTCAATAATACCGCTGCCGAAGTGTACAAATTGAATATAAACGATCAGGGTGTGCAGATTCTCGGTTCCGATCCGGCAGGAGTTTTTTATGGCATTCAAAGCCTGATTGCCCTGTTGCCAATCGCTGCATTCCGGGAAGCTCAACAAACGCTGGATTTTCCCTTTATAATGATTGAAGACGCTCCCCGCTTTCCTTATCGTGGTTTACATCTGGATGTTGCGCGGAATTTTCATTCAAAGGAGACCGTCATAAAATTACTTGATTTAATGAGTTTCTATAAGCTCAATAAATTCCATTTTCACCTTGCTGACGATGAGGGCTGGCGTCTGGAAATTGCCGGGCTTCCGGAGTTGACGGAAGTCGGTGCCAGGCGCGGTCACACGACGACCGAGGATGACCGACTCTATCCCGCCTATGGTTCCGGACCTTTCAGCGATCCTGAAAAATCCTGGGGGACCGGCTATTATTCCAGGGAAGATTTTATGGAAATATTGCGATATGCCACTGCCCGGCATATAGAAGTGATCCCGGAGATCGATGTGCCGGGTCATGCCCGCGCCGCCATCAAGGCGATGGATGCCCGATACCACAAATTTCAAGCACTTGGTGATACGGAAAAAGCACAGGAATATCTGCTGCGTGATTTTGAAGATCAGTCTGAATATACCTCCGCCCAGGATTATCACGACAATGTGATTTGTGTAGGTCTGGAGTCGTCCTATAATTTTATTGAAGCCGTTATTGAAAATATTGTATCAATGTATCATGAAGCCGGTGCGCCATTGACAACCATTCACAGCGGTGGTGATGAAGTACCGGCAGGTTCCTGGGAGAAATCGCCGGTTTGTAAACAGTTTCTCGAAGCGCATCCCGAAATCGGTGGTGTTGAAAATCTGCATGCCTATTTTCTGAAACGATTTAATAAAAACCTGATGAGTCATCATTTGATTACTGCGGGATGGGAAGAGATTGTGCTCAGGAAGGTCCGCCAGGGCAGTGAAGAAAGTTCGGAACCAAATCCCGATTTTCTTAACAATAAATTCCGGGCGTATGTATGGAATGCCGTTTGGGGCTGGGGTGGCGAAGACCTTGCTTACCGGCTGGCGAATTTCGGTTATCCGGTGGTGATGTGCAACGCCTCGAATCTTTATTTTGATTTTGCATATGATCGGGATCCTGATGAAACCGGCTTGAGTTGGTCGGGTTATGTCGATACCCGGAAACCCTTTGAATTGGTACCGTTTGATATTTTTAAAACGGCAGATAAAGATATGTATGGAAATCTTCTGAATGTCGAAGAATTAATGAAAGACAAAGTCCGCTTGTCGGATGAAGGCAGAAGGAATTTTCTGGGAATCCAGGCACAGGTCTGGAGCGAAACCATCCGGGGACCGGAAAAACTGGAATATATGATTTTTCCCAAATTGCTGGGATTAGCGGAAAGAGCCTGGGCATTAGATCCGGCATGGGTTTGGATTGAAGATCGGGATGCAAGATTTGCAGCGCTAGGAAAGGATTGGAATATTTTTGTGAATATGCTCGGACAGCGCGAACTGCCCCGCCTTGATTACCTTTATGGCGGAGTTCATTACCGGGTATCACTACCTGGTGCCATCATCGAGAATAGTCTGTTAAAAGCCAATGTCCGTTTTCCCGGGTTGACGATTCGATACACAACTGATGGAAGCGAGCCTGATTTATCATCCAAAGAGTATTTCAGCCCGACACTGGTGCGCGGTCCGGTTAAGTTGAAATCTTTCACATCGTCCGGACGTGGCAGTCGGACGGTTATAGTCGCAAATTAATCAGCGGATAAAGCTTGCTTCGATTGATTTATATCATTTCCTGATCCCAATGTTCACTCGATAAAAGAGCAATTTTGTTTGAGTGAAAAAAATGCTGACCTTGTTTTAGAAATATCCAGTTTTGTCGATTTGAGTTTGCATCCATTGGTGTTATTGTATCTGTCGCCATTTTTCAATGGTTCAAAAAAAATTCCTGATTTAATTGTGTTATCCATTCAAAAAAAGATGTAAATTCCAGTGTATGTATTTGAGATTGGAAAAGGTTAGTTGAAAATATGAGAGAAAGACGACTTGCGCGCGAGATCGCCCTACAAGCAATTTATGCCCAGGAGCTTTCCGGGGATAATATAAAAACCGTCGAATCCTTTATCATTGATGATTCTGAAGAACTTCCCGAAGAATTAAAGCCGTTTACCCGTCAGATATTTGAATCCACAACCACTCATAAAAAAGAATTAGACCGCTATATAAAAGCCAAATCCGAGAACTGGGATTTTGAGCGGATCGCGGTCATGGATCGCTTGATTATCCGAATGGCGATTTGTGAATTTTTGTACTTTGATGATATTCCGCCCAAAGTGTCAATTTCTGAAGCAATCGAAATTGCCAAGAAATATTCTACCGATGACAGCAGTGCTTTCGTCAATGGGATTCTGGATGCAGTTTTACATATGATTAACGAACAGGCTGCTGCGAAATAACTTAAACGAGATTGATAGTTTATTCGTGTGTTTCGATACTCGGTGGCAGAACTTTGATGCAGACCGATCGGCACGAAATAGCTGATGATGATCCGAATATGATCTAACGCTTGGAGAAAAATGGGAATAGGTTCATTTTTAACATCAATATTTGGGACAGCGTCTGAGCGGGAAATAAAAAAGATAACCCCGCTCATCGAAGAGATCAACAGGCTCTATGATACATTAAGCGATGTTCCGATGGAAAGATTACGGGAACGAACGGCTGAATTTCAGAAAATGATCTCGGCGGTTCGTGAAACTGTTGAAGCGGAAATGGACCAATCAAACCTTCCGCGGGATGAGCAACATAAACGAATCATTGATGCCGAGCAGGAAGTTTTGGATGAAATATTACCGGAAGCTTTTGCCATGGTCAAAGAGGTTTGCCGACGGCTCTCAGGTCAGGAATGGACTATAGTCGGTCAGAAAATTCGCTGGGAGATGATTCCGTATGATGTTCAGCTGATCGGCGGAATTGTATTGCATCAGGGGAAAATTACCGAGATGAAGACCGGAGAGGGCAAAACTCTGGTTGCCACGATGCCGGTTTATCTGAATGCCCTGACCGGGCGGGGAGTCCATCTGATTACGGTGAATGATTACCTGGCACAACGCGATAGTGAATGGATGGGACGGATCTACACCGAGCTTGGTTTGACGGTCGGTTGTATTTTGAACAGTATGGACAATTTGGAACGAAGAGAAATGTACAACCGGGATATCACCTATGGTACCAATAACGAATTTGGGTTTGATTACCTGCGGGACAATATGGCGATTTCTGCCGATGAGCAGGTCCAGCGTGAATACTACTACTGTATTGTTGATGAGGTTGACAATATTTTAATAGATGAAGCCCGGACGCCTCTGATTATTTCCGGACCCGTAACGAGTTCCCGGCATGAGAAATATGATCATTTAAATCCGGCGGTTGCCAGCCTGGTACGATTGCAACGGGAAAATGTCACCCGGATTTTATCGGATTTGCCGAATGATCCCGGTGAGGTAAAGAAACCGGATGAGATTGCCCGTCAGATTTATATTGCTTCTCAAGGAATGCCCAAGAATCGGCGTTTGCGGAAATTGCTGGAAGATCCCGGGTATCAGCGTCTGCTTCAACAGGGGGAACGTGAGTACCTTTTACTGACCAATTCGAAGACCGGTCAGTCAATGAGCCAGGATGAGTTTTTTGAGGGACTCTACTATTTTATCGAAGAGAAACAGCATAATATTACACTGACTCCCAAAGGTGAAGAAAAACTGGCTTCCCAGCTGGGTATCAAGGTCAACGAGCTGGTGATTCCCGATTTGGCTGAGGAGCTGATTAGAATTGATGAAGATACCAGCCTCAGTGATTCACAAAAAGAGAGTCAGAAGATAGAACTGGATCTGTTGCATTCCGAAATATCCGATCGTTTTCATAATATCGCCCAGCTGCTCAGAGCCTACACACTGTACGAAAAAGATGTGGAATATGTCGTCCAGGATGGAAAAGTCCTGATCGTGGATGAATTTACCGGTCGGATTTTACCGGGACGTCGCTATAGCGATGGCTTGCATCAGGCAATCGAAGCCAAGGAAAATGTCAAGGTCGAAGCGGAGACGCAGACCTTTGCGACGATTACGATTCAAAACTATTTCCGTATGTACGATAAACTGGCGGGAATGACCGGTACCGCTTTAACGGAAGCGGCGGAGTTTGAAGATATTTATAAACTGGGAGTGGTGGCGATCCCGACCAATCAACCCTGTATTCGTGATGATCATGAAGATCAGGTGTACAAAACCCGCCGGGAAAAATATAATGCGATTCTGGATGAGATTGAAGAAGCGTACCACCGTGGACAGCCGGTTCTTGTAGGAACCATCAGTGTCGAAGTATCGGAAACCATCAGCCGGATGCTCAAGCGTCGGGGTATTACGCATAATGTATTAAATGCCAAACACCATCAACGGGAAGCCGAAATTGTCTCCCGAGCGGGTGAAAAATCAGCGGTGACGATCGCCACAAACATGGCAGGTCGCGGAACGGATATTAAACTGGGTGAAGGTGTCATCGCGGCTGGCGGACTCTATATTATCGGCACCGAGCGGCATGAATCCCGTCGAATCGATCTGCAGTTGCGGGGGCGCAGTGGACGTCAGGGCGATCCGGGCGCTTCACGCTTTTTCCTGTCGCTGGAAGATGACCTGATGCGGCTGTTTAATTCTGAAAGGATTGCCTCGATCATGGATCGGATGGGCATTGAAGAAGGTCAGGTGATTACCCATTCCATGGTCACCCGCTCCATCGAAAGAGCCCAGAAGAAGGTAGAAGGACGCAACTTCAGCATTCGAAAGCATCTGTTGGAATACGATGATGTTATGAATCAGCAGCGTGAGATTATTTATGATCGCCGGAATTTTGCCCTCAAAGAGGATAATATCAAATCCGAAATCTTTGAGATTCTGGAAGAATGGGTTACCGATGTTATTGCAGAAAACGTAAATCCGAAATTACTCCCCGAAGAGTGGGACTGGGAAAATTTACGGGGCAATCTAAACAGTACTCTGGGAATTGATATCACTTTGGGTGAGTTATCCAATGCCCATGAAACCAATGTGACTCAGGAAATTATTGACCGCGCCAAGCGTTACTATGAGCACAAAGAACACTATATGGGTTCGGAACAGCTGCGGTATCTGGAAAAATTTGTGACCTTGCGGACGATTGATGAAAAATGGCGGGATCACCTCTATTCCATGGATCATTTAAAAGAGGGGATCAACTGGCGGGCTTACGGTCAGAAAGATCCATTGCTGGAATACAAAGGTGAAGCGTACAAAGCCTTTGTTGAGATTATCGATGAGATCAATAAGCAAACCCTGAGATTGTGTTTTCGGGCGCAGTTTGGCGGTCCTCAGATTCAGCCGCAGCAGGTTCGTCGTCCTCAACGGATGAGCATGGTGCATCAGGATTCCATAGGAATGGGACTGGCTTCCGGAACACCGGAGCGGAATCCGGAAGCTGGACCCATGTCAGCCGGAAATCGTCCGCAGAAACTGAAACCGATTCATGTTGAAGCAAAAGTTGGTCGGAACGATCCATGTCCTTGTGGCAGTGGGAAAAAGTATAAAAAATGCCACGGTGCGTATGAGTAAACGCCGGCGAGAAGATCGCAAAATTTTAAAATTACTTGAGTGGTAATTCCGGTAACAATCCGTCGCATGCGACAAACCTTTGAAAATCGGGTGAATTATTTAAATTACAGTGCTTTTTGAGCCGCGCCGGACAGTGCGATTGCCAGAGTGGTGAAATTGGTATACACGCTAGGCTTAGGACCTAGTTCCGTTAAATCGGATTGTGGGTTCGAGTCCCACCTCTGGTACAAGGTTTTGGCAGGCGGGCGCGCTGGATTTTGGATTCATTTTTTTTACAGAGAGTGAATTATCCCGGAAGGATCTCTGAGAGGGACTCTCGCCGGGGGCAGATGCAGGTCAACAGGATTTTTTAAGGAAGGTAAATGAAAGTAACGGTCAAGGATATAAACAGTATTGAGCGCAAGATTCGCGTCGATCTGGATTGGTCCGATGTAGCAGGACAATACGATGAAACTCTTCGGAAACTTCGTAAAGGTTTAAAAGTTCCCGGATTCAGACCGGGCAAGGTCCCAACCGATGTGGCGAAACGAATGCTGGGTTCCCGCTTAGGTTATGATTTTACAAATGCGGTTATTGAATCCAATTACAGGGAAGTTCTTAAGGCAGAAAAGATTGAAAAATTCATCGATTTGAATATCGAGGCTGTGGATTTCAATGATGGCAGGGATTTCTATTATGAGATGGTAATCGAGAATGATCCGGAAATATCTCTTCCGGAATACAAAAAAGGCTTTCAGGTTAAAAAGACGATTTACCTACTCGATAAAGTGGATGTGGAGCTTTACCTTGAGGATGTCAGGGAGCATCATGCCGAGGTTAAAGCCGTGACTGACGGCGCCCAAAACGGACATTATATGGTCTGTGATATTCAGGAAACCGATGGCGATGGTGTTCCGTTGGCAGGAAAAAAGATTTCCGATCGGATGATTAAAATTGGTGAAGGTATCTTTGGCGAACCGGGCAGTGAGGCATTAATCGGAGCGAAAACCGATGACAAGGTTCAGATTTCTCTAAAATCTAAAGAGGGTGAAAAAATCAATTATCGGATTGATGTCAAGCGTGTCGAGGAGCATATTTTACCGGAACTGACCGATGATTTTATAAAGGCAAATTTCGAACAATTTGAAAATTTTGCTGCGTTTAGAGACGAAGTCGAAAAATCGCTTCAGGCGGAATGGGACAGTCGCTCCGAAAAGGAGTTTTTACGACGGATAACCGATTACTTTGTGGATAAAATTCAGTTTGATATTCCGAAATCCCGGATCAACCGCTTCCTGGATAATGTGGTTGAAGACATGCGTGCAAAAAACCACAACCAGGAAATTGATGAGCAGAAAATACGTGAACAATATCGGGCGGTCGCTGAGCAGGAGATTCGCTGGTATCTCATCCAGAATGCCATAACGGTCCAGGAAAAACTCGAGATCAGCAAAGAGGAATTGGATCAGAAAATTACTGAGATGGCGGACAAATACCCGCAAGAGAGCCGGGACGCTGTTCTGAATTATTACCGAAAGACGGATAACCGCTCCCATCTGGAAAGCGACCTGCATGAACAGAAAATTTTTGATCATTTGCGACAATATGTCAAAATCAAAAAAGAGACAATTCACACAAAAGATTTTCGAAAAAGGAATATATAATGAGTGAAAAGCGTATAGACAGTCAGATGTACATTCCGATGGTTGTCGAACAGAGCGGTCGGGGTGAACGTGCTTTTGATATCTATTCCCGTCTTTTGAGAGAGCGAATTATTTTCCTGGGTTCGGCGATTGATGATCATATTGCCAGCCTGGTGATAGCCCAGCTGCTTTTTCTGCAGGCTGAAGATGCAAAAAGGGATATTGCCCTTTATATCAACAGTCCCGGCGGTACGGTCACAGCCGGTTTGGCAATTTTTGATACAATGCAGTATATCAGCCCGGACGTGTCAACCATTTGTATCGGGCAGGCATCCAGTATGGCAGCGATATTACTGGCAGCCGGAAGCAAAGGAAAAAGATATACCCTGCCGAATTCCAGAATCATGATTCATCAACCATTGGGAGGGATTGAAGGACAAGCCAGCGATATCCAGATTCACGCCACTGAAATAATTAAAATTAAACAAAAACTGAATGAGATATTATCAGCGCTGACCCAGCAACCGATTGAAAATATTGAAAAGGATTCCGATCGGAATTTTTTTCTGTCATCATCGGAAGCAGTCGCATATGGACTTGTGGATGAGGTACTGGAAAAGCATATAAAATCGTAAATTTGTCATCTCAGAAAAAGCTTGACAAAAGAAAAGCAAATTCTTTAGATTAGTCAGTAATGTGGGTTTGTATTTAATTGGATTTAGATATAATTTTCGTCAACGAAAACTCGAATTTGGGAGTTACCGTCCTTTCATCTCTTTCTCTAATATCTTGAAAGCAAGGATTCATTATGGAATATGTTCTGGAAAATATATCTAAATGTATGGAAGGTAGAAGTGATTAGGTTGTATTATCTTTTGACAAGGATGAGGCATAACCACTTAAATATATTGAAATTATAAAGGGTCATAAAAGGAGATAGCAATGAAAAAGGTACTGTCATTTATTGTTTGCACTGTGTTTTTCTTAAGCAGTACTACATTCGCTGCAAGCACGGGAAAAATATCAGGAAAAGTTACTGATCAAAACACCGGAGAACCGATTATTGGTGCAAATGTGCTTGTTGAAGGTTCATTTTTAGGATCAGCCTCTGATGCAAACGGTAATTTTTTCATCTTAAATGTACCGCCCGGAACATATACAGTTAGATGCCAGGTAATTGGATATAAAACTTATATCAAAACAAAAATCGTTGTTAATGCTGATCTGACCACAAAATGTGATTTCCCACTTGAAGTAGAAGTAATTGAGGGTGAGACTGTTATTGTCGAGGCGACACGTCCGCTTATTCAGGAAGACCTCACATCCAGCCGGAGTATCAAGACCGCCGAAGAAATCCAGACGATGCCCGTCGATGATATTGAAGATATTGTTGGTATGAGCGCCGGTTTTGTCGATGGTCATGCTCGTGGTGGACGGATGGATGAAGTCAAGTATCTGGTTAATGGTATGCCCGTTACTGATCCGATGGGGCAAGGTGATCTGGGTACATCGGAAGTCGATATTGATATTCCCGAGTTCTCAGTTGCCGAAGTAAATGTTACTACCGGTGGATTTAGTGCCGAATACGGAAATGCCCAGTCGGGAGTCATTGATGTCATTACCAAAGAGGGTGGCAGTAAATATTCCGGTCAGGTTCGATATAAAACCAGTGCGCTCGGTTTTAAACCATTTCAGGATCACCATGAACTTCAGGATGTTGAATTTTCATTTGGCGGACCGATACCGCTGAATTTTTTGGGTTCCCGATTCTTCGTAGCAGGTCAGGTGTCCGATGATCAGGGCAGATTTGATAATCAGAATAAGTTCGATTATACCATTACAACCAGTTTATCATTACGTCCCACGAAAAAAGATAAAATCATGGTCAATTATATGGGAAACAAAATCGATCAGGGTGAGTATCGACATGATTTTTCAAGAATTACTTATGAAAATGAAGATTCAGATGCTGACGGCGTGCTGGATCGCTCAATCAGTTTATTGAGCAGTAATGTCAGAGAATATGCTACTGATAATGGATATGATTATTCGGATTTTCTCGTTCAAATGAAAAATGATACGACCACAAAACGCTGGGTGCTGCTCGATCTGGATGGTGATCAGGATTACCGCGACGAAGATCGCAATTCTAATGTAACCTGGGACATTCTGGATCTGAACCACGACGGTGACTCGACAGACGCTTTTAATATGCTGGATAATGTCAGGGATGTTAACCGTCAGGCATCCCAGGCTCAGATCAAATGGACCCACAATATTAATACGAATTCCTATTTTGAAATTCAGGCGAGTCAGTTCAAAACCTATATGAAATACAATATCAACGAAGCCATCAATGAAGACGTCAATCGGAATGGTTCCCTGGATCCTGGCGAAGATCTCAACGGGAACGGTGCTCTCGACAAATACGGTACTGATCTTTTTGTCGATGATAATAACAATGATTATATTGATGCTTCTGAGGATGCGTACCCGGATGATCCTTCAAAATGGATGAAATGGACAGATGTACCTTTTGGGAATGCGCAGGATCGTGATAAATTCTATCTGTATGGACAGGGATTTACTTTTTATCGCCTCAGGTGGAATGTCGATGAGAAAATCACACGTACATTTAAAGCCACCTATACGAACCAGATAAACAATAATAATAAAATTCGGTCCGGTATGGAGTACGAGGTGTACAACATTTTCGATCATGATGTTGACCTGGCTTCGGGTGGTAATGTATATGGACAGAACCTCGGTCAGAGTCATGATTGGGGACAGGAAAATCAGGATGCTATCCGCCCCTACATCATGGCGGCATTCGTTGAAAATAAAATGGAATATTATGGAATGATCGTTAACCTTGGACTGCGTTTTGATTATTTTAATCCGAACTGGGACAATATACCAAAAGATCTCGATGATCCGGTTGTGAATCCATCGACTGGCGGGGAGGTTCTCGATCCGACTAGTGCACGAGCGAAATTCTACTGGAGTCCGCGTTTGGGAATTGCCCATCCGATTACAACCAAGGATGTTCTTTATTTTAACTACGGTCGGTATTTTCAAATTCCTTCCTTTTTCAAATTGTACCGAAATGTCAACTGGGATTTCTCAGGTGCTTTCCCGATGGTTGGAAATGCGGATCTGGAGCCTGAAATCACCACCTCCTTCGAACTCGGTTTACGCCATCAGATGGGTACTGATGTCCGTCTCGAACTCAAAGGATTTCAGAAGGATATTCAGGGCTTGACCGACATGCGGCAGGTTTATTACACTGCTTCCAACTATTATTCGTATTACTATAATATTGATTACGGTAATGTTCGCGGAATCGAGGTTGACCTGTACAAAAGAGCAGCAAGGTATTTTGGTGGAAATATTAATTATACCTATAGCATTGCCCGTGGAAAGAGTTCGTCATCACGTCAGAATTACGATTTTACCTGGGCGGGTCAGATCATTCCAAAACATGAAAGTTATTTAGATTGGGATCAGCGTCATACAATTAATGCCACACTCAAGGTAATCGTACCCTACGTTGATACTCATTTTGATCTGACGATGCAGTATGGTTCCGGTGTACCTTATACACCCAGCTCACGTACGCTTGAAGTGCTGGTCAATACGGAGAGACGACCCTCGACATTTGTAGCAAACCTCCTGATTGCGAAACGATTCCAGGTGAATAAAAGCACTTTCGCATCTGCATTCATTTGGGTGAATAATCTGTTTGATAACATGAATATGAACGGCATCTCCGATGTGGAATGGTACCATCTGTACAGCCAGATTCAGGAAAAATATGACACCGGTGATGCCCGTTATTTCGGGGCTGAAACAGGAACACTGGGCAGTAATAATATCGATGATGATGGTGACGGATATATCGATGAATCACTGAAAGACGAATATATGCTGATTATGGATACCAATGGCGATGGTAAAGTTGACTGGAATAAAAAGTATCCTGCCGGTGGCAGCCTTGGTAATCCAGCCTGGTACAATGAAGGCAGAGTCGTTCGTTTTGGCGTATCAATCGAATTTTAAGAGAAGTTTTCAGATAAATGATAGTTTACAAGGAGTTGGAGATGCCTAATCGATTTCACAAGTTTTTAATCGTTATCTTGATACTGGCTTTATCTTCCTCTTTCCTTTTTGCTCGCAATAAGCAAGAAGCGGTGGATATGAAATTGGGAAAAGTGGCAGCTCGGTCACCGGAGGAATACAAAGTTCATAAAGTCGGGAAAGTGTGGACAGCCATAAGCAATTTTGGAAATTATGGCGATCCGAATGTCCCCGCCGGTTTACCCTCCTTTGAATGGCCGGGCGGTAGTGGTACTCACTACAACTGGGAAGGACGTTTCTGGTTCGGTGGTGAAGTAGATGGGGAAAAAAGAGTCAGCCATGCCGATTATGGCAACTATGAATTTCAACCCAGCGACGGTGCCTCATTTTTTATGGGTTCGGGTAAATCAGTCGAAGACAGTTATGTTACTTTCGACGATTTTCAGGCTGATCTTCATGATACTGATCCAATCGGTGTAAAAATATTTCAGCGGGGCATGACCTGGAGTACTTCTCAATACGATGATTTTATTATGCTTGAATATGAAATCGTCAAGGAAATGGGCGGTAGCCCGTATGGCGATGTCGTCAATAATGTCCTTGTCAGCTGGGTTTTTGACTGTGATGTGGGTACCGGGACTGATCCTACAAATGCGAATATTGACGATCTGGTTGCTTTCGACGGTTGGGATGGCACGAATCCGGCATCCTATGTTAAATACCAGACTGATATCGTGCAGAATATTGATTGGGACGGTGACGGCGAAATCCTGGGCTACGACGAGCTGGGCATTCCCTATGGCTGGCAAAAAGTTGGCAGTCCTTCCTTTAATCAACCTAATTATGATAAAACGCTGGTTCACCCCGATGGTTTTTATGACTGCTATACCGTCTGGTTGGATGATAATGGTCCTGAAATTCGTTGGCAGACAACCGGAACAGTTGTTATTGCCGGTGAGACGATCAATACAGTGGCAGGTTCGTCCGCCATTGTTGATGGAGAAACGCTGCACGGCTATTTGGTACCGCGAAACATGTCCTATATGTACGATGGGGATGATCCGACTACTCCGGAAGAAGACACCAATGAGCGCGGTAGAGTTCCGGGTTTTATCGGAGGTCGTCTGATCTATACCGATTATTTCGATAAAGTGGGCGCTTATCAGACAACTTCCGATGATACGTTGATGCGTGTTTATTCGCATCAATGGTGGAACTGGGAGTCCGATCCGGGCAGCGACCGGGATAAATATAATTATGCCAATGGGACAAATGTTGCCAGTATGGGCAATATGTTTATGCCGCATCCATTTGACATCGGTGCACCGACATTTGACTATCGTTTCATGCTTACGACAGGTCCGTATCCGGAAATGGTAGTGGGAGATACTCTTCGGTTTGTTTATGCCGCAGTTCTTGGTTTAGGTCTTGAGGGGCTTAGAGAAAACGCTGATAACGCATTAAAAGCCTACTACGCCGGCAGTGAAGGAAATCCATATAATCCCACCGGTCCTTTCGAAGACAAACATTATCTGTTGCCAGCACCGCCTCCGGTACCGGTATTAAAATATAGTCCCGTGGATCGTGGGGTGAAAATGGCATGGGATAACGCGGCGGAGTTTGCTGATGATCCATTGATTGGTGTCGCTGATTTTGAGGGGTATCGTGTTTATCGCTCGGAATATCGTCCATCGAACTGGAATCTGGTTGCAGCGTTTGATAATGTGGACGGACCGGTTTATGTGACGAGTTTTGAAACCGGTGATACCTTATTGGATGACAGTGGTAACAAATTATTCGCTGATCTGCCGGATATTGTCCATAGTTACATCGATACCGGTAGTGTCTTTATATCCACTGACGGTATTCCGCTGTTTGATGTCGAGAGACCGGTGAACAATTTACCCTACTATTATGTTGTGACCGCTTATGATAATCCTGCAAAACACGGACGTCCGGAGTTTCCCCCGATTGAAAGTGCCAAAGTCAATTTTATGGTGGACCCGGAAACGGGATCACCGGCAGGAGTAATGCCGCGTCTGGTTTATTCCAAAACCTCTGAAGTTGGTGAACTGAATGTCAAAGTATATCCCAATCCTTATAAGGGGGGATCACCACTGGAAGTGCAATATGAAGATAAAGTATCCTTTACAAATCTGCCACCTGCATGCAAGATCACGATTCTGACCTTGTATGGTGATATCATTGATGTAATTTATCATACAGACGGCACCTCGGACGAAGGCTGGGATCTGGTATCACGCAATGAACAGGATGCGGTT
This sequence comes from uncultured bacterium, assembly GCA_964605705.1. GTDB lineage: Bacteria > Fidelibacterota > UBA2242 > UBA2242 > UBA2242 > CAZSDW01. The sequence goes on along the minus strand of CAZSDW010000029.1, from coordinate 17,621 downwards.
TCAGGAATGTACATCTTCGTCGTTGAAGCACCAGGCAATAAAAAACAAGTTGGTAAGTTTGTTATACTACGTGGTGAATAAAAGTTAGGAGCGTTTCAATGAAGCGGTATTATATATTATTATTGATAACATGCCTGCTGTTTTCGGCAGGTACTTATGGTCAGACTGCCAAGGTCGGGCTGGTTGGCGCTCAGTTTCTAAAAGTTGACGTAGGCGCACGCGGGATGGCGTTGGGAGATGCAGTCTTACCGCTGGCGGATGATGCGTCTGCCTCGTTCTGGAATCCGGCGAACCTTTCCCTGCTCAAACGGGGAAGTGTGTTTTTCTCAAATGTGACCTGGCTCGCGGATGTCCAGTTTAATGCTGCAGCAGCAGCCTGGAACCTGGGTTCAGCAGGTACCGTCGGCGCCTTTTTTCAGCATATGAATTCTGGTGAAATGGAGGAGACGACAATCGTTGACCAACAGGGTACGGGAAATACCTTCGTCTCGACCGGGACTGTATTCGGCGTCAGTTATGCCAGGTGGCTTACCAGTCAATTCTCTTTCGGGGCGAACCTAAAATATGTCGCTGAAGATCTGGTTTCCGGTCTGACCGGCACCTCTTCAAATTTTGCAAAAGGCGGGACCTGGGCGGTGGACCTGGGTACCTATTATAATACAAATATCAAATCGATCCGATTTGGGATTATGATTAAAAACTTTGGTCCGGAAATTCAACCGGGCGGACATTATTATGATTATCAACTGGCAGATACGATTATGACCGACGCTCAGATTCCTGATCCGGATGATCCGACCAGTTATATGATTGTGGAAGTACCGGAAGAACGCGCCTTCCGTTCATACCATATGCCCCTTTCCTTTCAATTCGGGATTGCCTTTGATCCGATTAATACTGAAATGCACAAGCTGACGTTTTCGACGGTTATAACCCAGCCTAACGATAATGTTCAGCGCTTTAATCTTGGCGCAGAATACTGGTTCATGGGTATCCTGGCGTTACGTGCCGGGTATTCCATTGGTCAATATGATCAATTGACCGGTTTCGATCAGGATGGATCACCAATTTATAAATCGACTCTGGAAGGACAGGATTTACGAAGATTGTCCTTTGGCGCTGGAATTAATTGGAAAGGACTGCGACTTAATCTCGCAATGTCAGAATTTGATATTTTAGATCCTGTGACAAATATTTCAGTGGCGTTTAATCTTTAGGATTTTGGAGGATAGAAGATGAAAAAATATATATTGCTTTCTATTTTACTTTTTGCTTTGTCGCTTCCTCTCTATTCGGATATTGTTCCTCCAAATGTCGGTCAGACCCAGATATTTAATGTATTGGATCAGGGATTTTTCCAGGCATACTATAAAGTATCCGCGACCTGTCAGATGATTGGAGATTCATATTATCTGTTCACCGAGGATGCGCGGGTAAATGATATCAGCTGTTCACCGACCAATCCGGACAGTATTTTGTTAGCGACTGATTCCGGTTTATACATCAGTGGAGACGGTGGTCAGAGCTGGCAATTTGTCAGTGGTAGCGGCACCAAGATAATCAGTCCTGATAACAATGCGGCGCTCCATGATCCGGAAGATTTTGATGCGATGCCATTGGCGCACCGGGCGCCTGTCAACAGCGCCTTTTTTATGAAATATGGTGAGTGGTGGGCTGGTTGTGATGATGGTGGATTTCAAACGAAGGATGATGGTGAAACCTGGGTCAGAAAAACCCGCGGACTACCCAATTATGTCAATGAAGATGAAGAGACCATCTACCCCGCGTTTTATAGTATTGTCTGGGACACAAGGGTTACAGATTATACCAATAATACGGACAATTTTGCCTGCACGCAGGCGGGTCTTTTTTACTGGTTAAAATCCAAATATGTCGATTTGAGTGGTGGTTTACCAAAAACAGTCAGTGACTGGGACCATTTTTCGGTTTACGATTTCACAAATGACGAAGATGTGGTTTATGCTGCGACCGAGCTGGGAATCTATAAAGGTGATATGCGACTCGATGATGAGATCATTTCCTGGTTGCCGCTTGGTGGCGGTACCGCCAATGTCGATTCAGCTGTCTATGATACGACTAAAAATGCTTTGAAAATTTATTTAGACGGTGCGGATGTTTATTCTTATGTCAATCTGGTTGATACTCAGAAGAAGATATACTGGTCTGTCAAAACCGGCAAAGAGGGAAGTCTCATTATTGCTGAGATCGATGGTGACAATGTGTATTTCAGTGATGAAACGGTATTTGATCCGGATACTCTGGATTATGAAACTTATCTAGCAACCGATATGGTGGTATACTTACCGGCAAATGTCAGTGCAACCCGCTTGTATTTGGATGATTCACAGAATGTCTATTATATCAGCGGCGGGGCTCTATATATGGTCAGCAGCACCGATTCCGCCGAACTCGTGTATAATTTTGATATCGATGTTTACGATATGCTTGTTAATTCCGGCAGTATGTATATTGCCGCCGGAGATGGACTTTATAAAGCCGATCTGGCTGATCTGACAACCTGGTCTAAGGAAACCGGTTCACTCGCTGAAGGCGATTCAGAAGCGGAGACAGTGGATTACGACGTCAGAAGCATTGAAATCAGCCCTGCCGGAGATATTTTTATCGGGTGTCATTTTGGCGGCATTATGAAGAGAGCCGCCGGAGCCCAGGCGTGGACCGATTTAAACCTGGGTATTGGTCATCGCGGCGTCGTGACAGGCGAAATTGAATATGTATCCAAAGCATTTGACAGTTTGCAAGTCGATGATACCGTCGTTGAATGGTTCGGTGAAAAACCGGATGTTGACAATGATTCCCGACAATACTGTCTGATTGTCGATCTTCAGGACTACTACTACCTGGATGCGGGTGATGGATCAACCTATATTGATGCGTTTTTTGATCCGGAAGATCAACTCAGCAAGACGGAACAAGCAACGTCCAACATGCTGGATATTATTTATATCGATTCGGATCCGCTGAATCTGAAATCCTCCAAGGCATGGGCGGCAGTCACTAACGCTCTGACAGTTGAAATTATTCAGAGTCAGGAAGTCCTCGAAGTAGAGTGGGTTTATCGTGGTCTGGCTGAATTAGGCGAGCTGATCGTCGGTTTGAAAGATACTTCCGCAATTTATAAAACCGATGATAATAATAATCTCATGGTGATCAGTGATAAATTGCCGACAGTCAAGGATTATGATTACTGCTTTCTGTTCTTTGATTATCTTTACAGTCATTACCTGAATACTGCCGAAATAATCAGGTCGCTGGTTGCTCAGCCGGCGGAAGGTCTGGATGGCGTGGAAGCCGTTCTGGATTCTATCGACGCACCTTCTTTTGCAGAAGTGTATAGTGATTTTTCAGCGGCGATATTTTTTGATCAGCTGCAGCTGGATGGAATTGATCCCAAATTCAAATTTCCTGACTTAAAAGTTGAGAATCCGGTCAGAGGTCATGGTTGGGGATTCAGCACCTCAGCCCCTTCACCGTATTTGACGCCGCAAGCCCAGTGGAGCAATATCTTTTTCAGTGCGACCGGTTGGGATGGAACTCTCTATAAGTGCCCGGGATTTAGCGGCGTTCTCACTTTTAACGGAGAAGACGATGCATCCTATTCAGTGCAAGTTATTCTGAAAAAGAGCGATGGTTTTCTGTACGACACGATGGAGCTGGATGCCAATCAGTACTGTTATTATAATGAACTGACCCAGTTCGGGCGTGCTGATACCAGCGATCACTCCCGTGAATATCAAAAATTATATTATATTGTCACGGTCCATGAGTCTCCCGACTTAAGTGGAACGTCTTATATTATCCATGACGAAAATGTACCTGTCAGCTATTTTATGGCAGGCTTCAATCATAACAGCGGCGCCCCTGAATTTTTGAACATTTTCAACTTTTCCAGCGACCGAATCTTTGACGATGCCGCAAAATCCAATATCTATGATACCGACGGAGATGGGAACTCGGATATCGAAGGACCTATCGGTTACTTAGTTGCTGGCGGTGACACTACAGATTTGGCTCTGTCTCATTTTTCGATTGACGATGCCGGTTCCAATTACGTCTATACTCAGACGATCGATATGTCGGGAATCGATGCGGATATCGCCGATATCGAGGTAGTGCTGAGCGGGCAGAATATTACTTCCTCTGATATCAGTACCAGTGCCGAAGGAACCCTGGCAAAAGTTCAGCGCGATGTCAGAACCAACTTTGTGGTCGGTAAAAATTTAGCCAGCATCAATCTGGAAAGTGGCTCCCTGAATGCAAACACCCGACTCTTAGGATTGGTGACCGAGGGTAACCTGGCTCTGATTCAGGAAAATCAATTGGAACTTGAAACGCCCTTGACCGATATATTGATGCTGGGACCGACGGATATAAAACTCAATAAAACTGCCTGGATTTCCATGAAATTGAGAAAAGATATCAGTACTGATATTGGTGAATTGGTTCCCGTTGTCTTTCGGAATCAGAATGGCGAACTGAAAGCGGTTACGATTGCGGAACTGACCGGTGATCAGCATATTTCCTTTGCCACGGAAGAACTGGGTAGTTATCAGGTGTTTATGGCTAAGAAATCGGTTCTCGATGAGATCGTTGCCATACCCGATAAATTTGCTTTAAGGCAAAATTACCCAAATCCATTTAATTCTTCGACGATAATAAGGTATCAGCTACCGCGCTCAGCAGATGTCAGGATTGAGATTTATAACCTTGTTGGTCAGAAAGTGCGGACACTGCAGCAGAGTTTTCAGACAGCCGGTTACTATTCCGTGGAGTGGAATGGCTATTCCGATGCGAATCGATTATTGCCTTCAGGAGTTTATCTCTACCGGATGACTGCCGGTGATTTTACTGCCAACGAAAAGATGATATACCTCAAATAGCAAGGAGATAGAATAATGATGAAGCAAATACATACTTTTTGGATAATCCTCCTGGTTTTGTTTACACCCATGTTATTCTTTCAGTGCGGTGAGGAATCAAGCAGCGATATTCCATCGGAATTTACCAATGTAATCGATGAACTCGCAGCTGGTTGGACAGCGTATATGGATGGGGACTACTATGAAGCAAAGGACCATTTTATCACTGTTGCCGAATATGATGCTGAAATTGCCGATGCCTACAATGGCTTAGGCTGGACCTATATGCGCATGCGGGATTTCCCAAGCGCTGCCTCCCAGTTCAGTTTTGTGGTAAGTCTGGCAACCTTGCAGGGCAATGATACACTGAAAGCCGATGCTTATGCCGGGTTATTTCTAAAGGGATATGTTCAGAAGGTTACCGGAACCTTGAGTGGAGAACTGAACGAAACTCAGGCGGAAGAGTTGCTACTCCAGGGAATTCAGTATGCTGATTCGGTTTTACACCTCGATTCCCAGTACAGCAGTATTCACGATCCCGATTTCGATGTGGCAGCTGTCAAAAAACTGATGGCTTACTCTTTCTACAGTATGCGTCGTTTTTATGATGCCATGGAATATCTCGATGATGATATCTTAAGCAGCGTATCTCTGGATACGGTGACAGAAGAAGTTCACCTGGAGTCCGATGCCAATGGTAATGTCATTGGAGTATTGCCCTCCGGCGGTGCTATAAAAGTATTGAGTGTAACTGATCAGAGCGGGATCGTGGTTGATGGCGATTTAGCCCATACTGTTGATACTGCTCCCGAAGAAGTAGTTTATTTTGATTATTTTCTCAGAGGTGATGATGAAATGGTCTTCGCCAACCTTGCTGATTATGACTATCCGTCCAAAAGCGATACGGTAGTGGCATTCTCATTGCCCGATTATTTTGATGGTGGCGGTATTATGGTTTCGCCGCCACGATCCGGGATATTTCAGGTCAACTCCATTCATCTGGATACGCTGGATGTTGAACTGGTTTACTGGATTTATAAACCCAACATCGGTCCGATTCCACCCAAATTTGCCTGGAATTTTGTAAAAATTGTTAAGAGCTTTGACTATGTAAAAGTCGGCAACCGGTTTGTCATCGATTATGCTTTTAGAAATTATAATGTAACATATCAGAGAACAGACGATTTTCTAGAATTAATGCGATTGATAGAAAATTATCTTTAATTGACGTTAAACGAACGAGAAAGGAGGCATTTATGCCTAAATTGTTAAGAAGAAGTGCAACAGTGTGCTTGGTTGTTGTACTGTTGCTTAATTTTGCCTTTGCCGTGGAGAAAATAATCGGACCTAGCAATGCCGAAATTGCTAAGTGGAAATCGACCATGGTAGGCAAGAGTGCGACAGAACGAATCACCCCGCGTGTTGAGAGTAAAGTGCTGAAAGCAAATCAGAGTGATCCCGAGTTGTTACCCCTCAGGATAACAGATAAGGCAAGTTCTGATTTCAATTTCACCGAAGCCTTCGATGCGTATATTATGTATGCGCGGGATGTTATCGGTCAGTTTATTTTCGAAGGTACTGACAGTATGGGAGTCTGGTTCCGTCCGGCTACGGACTGTATTATTAAGCAGGTCCAGGTCCTGTTCTCCGATGATGGCGGTGATCTGCTTGGTAAGGAAGTAACTGTCAGAATTCACGATGTACTGGATACATTGGTTGTAACCGATCCATCTCAGTCGCCGATCCCGGGAAACGGTGTATATGGCTTTACGGAATATATGGAGACTATTCCGAGTCCGACCGGCACCCTGCTGGGTACCTACCCGCTGTCAATTGACAAAGTCGGATTCAGCCTTGAAACCGGCTGGTGTATCACCGATTTAGCCACCTATAGCGATGGCGTGCTTGACGTGGGTAAACGGGACTTTTTTGTATCCTTCATGTTTCCGGAAGGGAATACAGACAAAGCCGATACCTATTACGGACCGGCTGAAGAGCAGCATGCACCGGGTGATTATCATAGTTTCAAATATTACCACGATGGTGGTACTTATTCACCGGGAATTCCGAACTGGGTTAGCCGTTTGAATTTTACCATGCGCGTATTGGTGAATTATTATGGTGATCCGCCACCAAACATCGAAGACGTAACCACGATGGGTTCGGTTTATGCTTCCTGTGATCCGGGTCCGTACCCGATTTCCGCCCATGTCTATGATTATGGTACCGATGTCTATACCGGTGGCGTAACCAAAGTCAACCTGATTTATTTTACCGAAGATATCAAAGATGCGGATACTTTGGATATTACCGCAAGTGGCGTTAATGATATTTATACTGGTAATATTCCTGCCCATGATGTCGGCACGACGGTTCAGTATTATATCTATGCTGAAGACAATGGTGTTGGCAATACTGCCGATCCGGTTGTTCACACCAGTAAAACCTCCCCTAAATCTTTCGACATCATGGAAGCCAATCCGGATGCTACTATTTTGGTTGTCCATGACGGTTCCCAGGCACTGACTGAACAGTACGAGGGTGTTCTGGCTGGAGGCGGCTGGATTTATGATTCCTGGGATATCGCCAATGATGGGCCATTGACCCTTTGTCAACTGCAGAAATATACCTCATTGTTCTGGCTGCAGGGCATCGGCACCAGTGGTGGTCTTAACAGTTTTGGCTTGGATTCCACGGTTGTTCCGGATTACCTTGATGCTGGCGGAAACATCTTCCTGGTCAGTTCTGACTATGTCGGCGCTGTCGAAGGCGATAACTACACCGGTGAATGGACCGATGCAACCTATCCTTTTTTGACTGATTATCTGAAAGTCGATCAGTTTGCCAGTGATGCAAACCTGGCTGATGACGAAAGTGGTAATAGTCTGGATTCACTCTATCAGGGTGTTGACGGTAATGATATTTCCGATTTTATGTCTGAAGATACACTGGTCACCACTCCGATAGCTATTTATGGCAATAACTGGAATGACGAAGTCGCTCCGGCATCCACCGCAGATGCGCCATTCATGGTATGGAGTGAAGGTGATGGCGACTGGGTCGAAGCATCGACCATGTATGATGGTACATATAAGATGGTCTTCTGCGCATTCTGGCTTGAGGCTACCAATGATTATACGAAGTTTGAGACGATTGTGAAAAACGTTCTCGCTTTCTTCGGTGAAAAAGCCGCGCCATTGGTATCTATCGAATCCGGTCCTCGTTACTGTGTGGCTGCTAATAGTGGTCCATATGACGTTGTTGCCAGTGGATCTGACGCTGATGGCACTCTTACAGCAATGGATTTGGGTACTTCCACAGACGGAGCAACCTGGACATGGGCAGCGATGACCGCCGGCGACGATGTTTTCACCGGTAGTATTGCGGCACTCAGTGTTGGTGATACACTGTTCTTCCAGATCAAAGCCACCGATAATGACGGACTGAATGGTTATGCTGGACCCTGGGGTTTTACGATGATTGATTTCACCCCGACTAACACCGGTCTCCTGTATTGCGGCGACGATCCATACGACTGGTATTATGGTGGCAATGTCGATTCTATTATGGTTGCATCCTTAGACAGAATCGGTGCCGTGTATGATATGTATGATGTCGATGCAAATGGATATGTACCTCCGTCTTATGTCGGATTTTTGGATCAGTATGAATCAGTGATCTGGCATGGCTATGCAGACTGGGAAATGTCATTCCCCTATGCAACTGCAGATAATCCGTTTATGCCGTTTCTCGAAGCCGGTGGCAACCTGCTTTTCTCCTCGGAAGAAATGCTTGGTACTCACCTGGGATGGGATGGTTATGTTACACCGGTGCCAGGTCAGGCAGTATATGACGTACTCGGTATTTCATGGTATGCACCGGATATGGCGTATGACACACTTCAGATCTATCCCGGTTCTGAAAGCGAAGCTCTCGTTACTGGAATGGATGCCGAATTTTATCTGAATGAACTGCCATTTGGTCATATGGAGGACATCGTTGATCCGGTTGACTGGAGCGCTACTCCACTTATGGATGCCTGGGTACCTTCATGGGGTGTCTGGTACAGTGATTGGGAATGTTACACTGTCTGGTATGAAAGTGATTACATTCCTGGCGCCAAACGCATTATTGTACCATTCCCGTTGGCTGCAATGAACGATGCCAACCGCGATGCGTTCCTTACTAATGCAGTTGCCTTGTTTGGCGGCGGAAATGCGATTGCACCGGTCACTGAAACTTTGCCGAAAGCCTTTGCGCTGAAGCAGAATTTCCCGAATCCGTTCAATCCGGTTACCTCGATTGCATTTGAATTACCGGCAGCCAAAGATGTTCACCTGACGGTTTACAACATGTTGGGTCAGAATATCAGAACGCTGGTAAACGATCATCGTGAAGCCGGTCGTTACTCTGTCCTCTGGGATGGTCGTGACGACAGCGGCAGAATGGTCGGTTCCGGTGTTTACTTCTACCAGATTCAAGCAGGTACGTTTACACAGACTGCCAAGATGGTATTGTTGAAATAATATCCGGATTTCCGGTATTATATCGAAAAGGGCTGACCTGCTGGTCAGCCCTTTTTATTAATATTTTCAGGCAGTAGCCATGAGAGTTTGTTTCATTCCGAATTTTTATTAAATTTTCATTCAAATTCAGGTGTATGTTACGCAGCATACTTTCCATAATCCTAATAGTTAGACTTTGATGTTTGAAAATGAAAGAGGAAACCATGAAAAATATGACAGCAATTTTCCTAAGTCTCCTGTTGGTGCAGAGTTTATCAGCCTCAAGCCAATCCAAGACAGATTATAAATATCTGCCGGATCAAATTGTGGTCAAACTGGCGCAGTCGATCAGCGATGTCAGTTCCGTCCAGTCTCTGTCAGCCAGGATCAGCCTTGCCAAAGGTATTAAAGAAGCGGTTAAACCTTTGGTTATAACTGATCAGCTGAAGCATCCGGCTCGGGCGCGTAAAATCGGCTTGAATCGAATTTATACGGTTCGCATTAATCCGCAAAGTGATTTACCGCGATACTGCCAAGAGCTGATGCTGGACCCGGCAGTAGAGTGGGCTGAGCCGGTATATCTGATGCCCCTTTACAGCGAACCGAACGACATGTACTATATTTACCAGGAACACCTGCCTCAGATCCACATGCCGGAAGCTTGGGATGTCGGCAAAGGTGATTCCTCAGTCGTGATTGCGATTATCGATACCGGTGTCGATTATTTGCATGAAGATCTGAAAGATGTCATCTGGGTTAATGATGCGGAAGACCTGAATGGCGATGGTATGTTTACCTGGCCGGCAGATTCCAACGGAATTGACGATGACGATAATGGTTTTATCGATGATGTAATCGGCTGGGATTGGGTCACCGGCGTCAGTGGTACGGATGATTATGATGCCCGAGCCAATGAAGATGGTGAAGATGTCGATAATAATCCCAGAGATGTTGACGGACACGGAACCCACTGCTCCGGACTGGCTGCCGCCACGACCAATAATACTGTCGGACTGGCGGGCGTATCCTGGGGGTGCAGCGTTATGCCACTGCGGGTTGGATATGCAGCGAATGATGGGAATGGTTATGTGCCTTCCGTCTGGGCATCCCAGGCTTTTATTTATGCTGCCGATAACGGTGCGAAAGTTGCCAATTTCAGTGCCGGCAACAGTCAATCCATTATGGCGGGCGCCCAATATGCTTTCGAGAATGACGTAGCCATTGCAACATCGGCAGGAAACAGCAGCTCGTTTATTACGGACCCGCTCAGCGTAGTTCCATGGACACTGGCAGTGACTGCCGTAAATGCGAATAATATTAAAACCGCTTATTCCAGTTTTGGTCTGGATGCCGCAATCACGGCTCCTGGTGGCGGTGATGGAATTGCGGATGGGGTTATGAGTACTATTCCAAATAATCAGTATGCTCGTAAATCCGGAACGTCGATGGCGTCGCCGGTTGTGGCTGGTGTTCTGGGGCTGGTCAGGTCCAATTTCCCGGATTGGTCGGCTAGTGAAGCCCTCTACCAGGTGGTCGGTACTGCTGATAATATTGACAATCTAAATCCCGCATATGCCGGCTTGCTGGGTGGTTTGGTAAACGGATACCGGGCATTGACCGAAACAGTGGTGCCCAAACCGAAAATTGCCCTGGATAAAGTCGAAATTAATGATGATGGTAATCATAACGGTGTTGCCGATCCCGGTGAGACCGTTCAGATCGTGACCCATTTTATCAATCGCTGGGCGCCCTGCCCGGCTGCCACGATAAAACTATTGGTTGACGACAAAGACGCGCAATACTTTACCGTCAATACCGACGAGTCATCAATTGATTCCATTTACGGATTGGAGGACGCCAATTATGATCATAACAATAGTGCGCTGCCATTTGAACTGACATTGGTCAATTCGATACCACCCTCCATGTTTTCGATGGCAGTTGTCATGGAAAATTCGGTCATCAGTGATACCTTTAAATTTGCTATTCCGATTCATCCTATGGTTTTATTTGTGGACGATCATCTGGGTGGTGGCGGTACCGGTGATGATGTGGAAATCCGGCATTATTATGATGAAGTCTTAAATGAATTAGGAATTGTGTATGATTACTGGCTTAATCAGGATTCTCCCGATAGTGCGCTTATTACCAATTACCCGATTGTGATCTGGGCTTGTGAATGGGCATTTCCTTCACTTGCGGAAGGAGACAGGGGCGTTCTGGCTCATTATTTGGAGAATGGCGGAAACCTGTTTCTCTCCGGTCAGGATTTAGCCTGGGATATGATGGACCCCGAGGCAACTACCTACCAGGATTCTGAAGGCGCTTCAAAGACCTGGATGGAAAATTATATCGGTGTAGATTTTATTTCTGATGCCGGCGGTGTCGGACCACTGTCACCGGCAGACGGAAGTTTTTTTACACTTCCTGCCTTTGATTTTCATCTGCCCAATCGGGATGCTGACAATCAATATCCTGATGAATTAAGTCCCCGCACCGGCGCTTCAGCCCTTTTAAATTACAGCACCGGAACTGCTGGAGCCGTTGGCGCCGATTCACCCTATTCGACGGTCTTTTTCTCATTCGGTGGATTGGAGGCTGTTTCAGACAAGCAGATCAGGAAAGAAGCTGCCAGACAAATCATATCCCATTTTGCCCAACTGAACATTGCAGTTTCCGAATTAAAGAATACCGAATCCGTGGGACCTTTTACGGTTGATGCTCAGGTTGAGACGGAAAATGCCCTGACAATTACCGATCTTTGGTATCGGTATAATAATGGTTTATGGCAGCAAATAACAATGACAGATCAGGGCAGTGGTCATTATTCTGCCGATCTGCCGGCGGTTACCGGGGATACGGATATTGAATATTTTGTATTCTTTAAGACATCTGAAAATGTTTACAATGCCAAGCTTCTGAAAAAATTCCATTCGGGTCCGGACAGTGAAGCACCGGTCGCCAATTCCTATTACTATTATCCCCAAACAGTGGATAAATCAGGGGTTTATTCTGTGGCGGTTTCACTTGATGATTATGTCAGTGTTGACACTGCTAATGTTAAACTGTTCTACAGCGCCTCCACCGGTTATCAGGATTCGGTACTGATGAATCATTTTGATAAAAATGTCTGGAAAGGTACCATCACCCTGCCAAACACTCTGGAGGATGGAAATTCACTAAGTTATCATATGACATTCAATGATTTGGCTCAGGTTGTGAATAGCGACAGATTTCCGGTAAGTGGTGAGTTAAGTTTTACCGTTTCCGATAGCGCCATGATTGATGATTTCGAAAGCAGTATCAACCAGTGGATCAATGATGATAATGTCTGGTCCTTTTTGACTGATTCACTTCTGATTTTATCGGGACACGGCGCCCTGATTTCCGGTGATGGCAATTCGTATCCGCACAGCCGAAATACCAGTGTCGAGCTCCATTATCCGATTAATCTCCAGGGACGTACCAGTGCGACACTCTATTATGATGCTGTCCTGAGATTCGAATCCAGCAGCGACAGTGCCTTTTTTGAGGTGCGAGAAGGTAATGGCGAATGGACCACTCTGATAACAATGGCTGCACGGTCAAAGAGCTGGAGTACCTACGAGGCTGATCTGACACCCTATTGTGGTGTCGGACATGATCCGGTGTCCATCCGCTTCAGGTTCATGCCTGATGATAACACAACTGGAACCAATCGCTGGGGAATTATCATTGATGATGTCAGAATTACGGTGGACCGGCTCATTATTAATTCAATCGATGATGCCGCTCTGATTCCTGCAAAATTTGAATTGCAGCCTGCCTATCCGAATCCCTTCAATGCGGCGGTGAATATTCCCTATTCCATCCCGGATATGGGTGAGGTTCAGCTGCATATTTATGATATCATGGGTCACGAAGTCTATGGCAAAACCGCCACGCATAAGACTCCGGGCTATTACGACATTTACTGGAACGGTCGTTCGGATCAGGGCAAAATACTGACCTCCGGCATCTATTTTATACAGCTGCAATATGGTCAAAAAATCGAAACCAGAAAGATTATGTTCCTGAAATAAACCATCTGAAAATAGTATCCCAAAATCGGCTCCCTTTTTACCTGGTAGAGAGGGAGCCCTTTTATTGAACTTTTTCCCGGTTTGAATATATAATTGAAATAGAGCCATGATTTCAGTTGAATATAGACACAGCGGCGCAAATCAATTTGGCTTTTTGCTGAAATAAGATTAAAATTGTCCAACGTTTTATGAATAAATAAGATCGATTCTCCAATGAATAAAAAACTGATATCACTTTATTTAATCGTCCTGGTCGGTCAGCTTTTATATGCCGGCAGGATGGAATTACTTTCTTCAACGGAACAGTCGGCAATTTTGAGAACGGGTTCGATCTACCATCGCTTATCGATCCGGCAGATTAATGGCGATACTCTCGTTGTCGATACATTGTTCTATTATGAACCACCGCAGAGCAACCTGGATTACGACTATTACCTGGCGGGGTATCAGGGGGCTGGTGATACCTGTATCAACCGTTTTACCTTATTGGCGCCCGGCAAGGTGACCAAGCTGATGATGCAGAATAGCTCCACGGGCTCGGCGCAATGGCAGTTATGGGTACCGGCAATCGAAGGGATGAAATATCAATTTCCCGGTGATCCGGGTGTTTCACCACTGCTTCCTGTTAGTATCCCGCCCCATTTTTGCCGAAAGCTGGAAACAAACCAACAGAAGATGGACAGCCTGGTCTGGAATACTTATGACCTTGAACAGCAGGGAGCCGCGGTTGTTTTTGATGCTTCGCAACTGGATTTCTGGGCAGGCTACCGGCTGGATTCAGAGGGCAATCCAAAGATTTATCAGGACGGCGCATTGCATTATCCCTGGCTGGATGGCAGCTGCCGGAGTTATTCTACTTTGAATAGCACTGAACCGGGGAAGTGGTTCAGCTCCCAACAGGCAGGCACAGGAAACTGGGCAGCTCATATGATGCAGATCGAGGTGGTTTATCAATCCATTCCACCGATTATTTCCAAATTGCCGGACTTGAGTGATACTTTTACCCGCAACAGGACAATCTGGGCGGAGGTTATGGAACTTGAAGGGGATGCGTTTGACGTGTTCCTGACTGTAAAGTCCGGTCAGTTCGGGATACCGGATACAATGCCGATGAGTTATGATGATGAGAATTATTTCTGGGCGAATCTTGATTATGAATATGGTGACACCCTTTATTATTATGTCTGGGCGGAAGATTCCGAAGGGATGAAGCAATCTTCACTGATCAAGTCTTTTATCTGTGTCGAGCCGCCCCGGGACACCCACCTTCTGCTGATTGATGATTCGGCTTACAATAGTGGGGTGCTTTATGAAAACGCCCTGACAGCCATCGACTCGAGCTATTTATATTGGAATATGAAACAGCATCAGGGGATTGATACAACGGTGATTTATTATCGGGATTTCCAGACACTGATTATTTTGGATGGTGAGAATATGATTTTGCCGGTAACCGATATAGTTGATCAGGATTACTATGGTATTTCCGGATTTTTGGAAAGTGGGGGAAACCTGCTGCTTGTGGATATGGATTACCTATATCGCTGGGACTTTATCGGTGCCGGGCGTTTTGAAGCGGGGGATTTTGCCTATGATTATCTGGGGATTGAGGATTTTATTGCGGATCCCGATGAGGATTTCAGTTTGCCCGGAGGTTCGGCTGACACCCTGATGCTGAGTTTAGCGGGAAACCCGGTGACATCGGATTTCGGAGCGGACTCAATTGCTTATGGACCTATCCGGTATTCGATTGGTGATTCTGCTGTTGAGAACTGGGCGGATTATATCGAGCCAAGCAGTTCGGCTGCCGGTCTATTTCAGGGAGTGGGTTCGGAATCCGGATTGGGCATCTGTCTCGACGGCGGGTATTTTAGAACGGCAACTTTCAGCTTACCCATTGAATGGGCTGCCGGGAATATCGACTTTATCAGTTTGCTGGACAGTTTGGTTTCCTGGTTGAGCGAAAATACAACCCGTCTTGATTCGATAGATGTGACCGAAACTAAAGCAACTCCCGGAAATAAGCTGTCAACTTTCCGCCTTTACGACAATTATCCCAATCCTTTTAATCCAACAACGACCATAACGTTTGATATACAGAATAAAGACAGGGTGGAATTGATAATTTTCAACTTGATGGGTGAAACCGTTGCAAAGCTCCTGGCGCGTGAATTGATACCAGGGCACTATATGGTCGACTGGACAGCCCGAACCGCTAAAGGTAATGACTTAGCCTCAGGTGTTTACTTTTATCAATTACGCACAACGTCAGGGGTCTTAACCAAGAAGATGGTTTTACTCCGCTGACCTATATTTGGCAGACAATGTTATCTTTTTATCTATATAAGATTCTACGAAGGTCTATCCTGTTGGTGATCGGCTTGTCCGCAATACTCTGTCCAGCCCAGGAGATTCAATTTAAATCGGATGATGTCAAAGTGAATTTTCTGCAGGTCGCTGATCATTATGCCAGAAGCGGTGAATTTCAAAACGCAGTGATGCAATATTATGAATACATGTACCGCTTTCCCGATGATTCGCTTGAACCAAATATCATGGTTCGGATCGCAGCGGTCTATCAGGCAAGCGGCAAGCTGCAGCTGGCTGAGGAATATTATCACAAAGCAGCCGAAAATTATGCCCATACGAAGTTCGATTTGGAAAACCGTTTACGGCTGGCGGTGTTTCTATATGAAAAAGGTGATTATGATGCGGCGATCCAGTTTGCCTTATTACAGCGGGAAATGCCGTTTCTGCTGGTTGAAATTTACAGCTGGCTGATGCTGCATGAGATTGAGGTTGCTGATTCCTTAGTTGCAGATCTGCCAGCGGATATGTACAGGGCGGAATTTATTCCCGAATACGTAAATTTGCGGAAAAATGGTGTGCCATTAAAATGGACCCGGAAAATGGGCGCCTATCTGTTTTCAGCGCTGCTCCCCGGGAGCGGACGGATATTGATGGAAGAGTACAAGGATGGAATATTTACGGGGGTCGGATTTTATGGGATGGTCAAACTGTCTGAGTACACCCTGCAGCATCAACCGGCGTTTTACTTTTATTCGATCACCGCAACGTTGGTCTATTATGGTTTGAATCTCTACGCAACCCATAACACAGTCCAGCAGTACGGTGATCGGGTGATGGATGAAACCATCCAAAAACTAATCCGGATCTACCCGCTTTCCCAGCAATTGCGTTTGGATACTCCCTATTAAAATTTTTAAGGTTTTTTTTAAAAATTGCTTGCGCGATCTAAATATTTGTCTTATATTCGCCCTGCTAATTGAGAATGGATATAATGAGCGATGCTCGACGAGAGGATCGATTCAATATACGAGCTATTTGACATGGAGAGTGTGCGAAAGACAGTGATGATGTAGGGTTTTAAATAACCCCGAACAATAACATATTTTTTTTAATACAACGGAGAGTTTGATCCTGGCTCAGGACGAACGCTGGCGGCGTGCTTAACACATGCAAGTCAAGGAGAAAGTCCCGCTTGCGGGATTAGTAAACTGGCGAACGGGTGAGTAACACGTAGGTAATCTACCTTCGAGATTGGGATAACGCCGAGAAATCGGCGCTAATACCAGATAATGCCTTGGTTTATATCAAGATGAAAGGTGGGGATCTTCGGACCTACTGCTTGAAGATGAGCCTGCGTCTGATTAGCTAGTTGGTAGGGTAATGGCCTACCAAGGCAACGATCAGTAGCTGGTCTGAGAGGATGATCAGCCACATTGGGACTGAGATACGGCCCAGACTCCTACGGGAGGCAGCAGTGAGGAATTTTGCGCAATGGGCGAAAGCCTGACGCAGCAACGCCGCGTGATTGATTGAAGCTCTGAGGAGTGTAAAGATCTGTCGCAGGAGAAGAAATAATCCGACGAGAATATTTTCGGATTTTGACGGTACCCTGTGAGAAAGCTCCGGCTAACTCCGTGCCAGCAGCCGCGGTAATACGGGGGGAGCAAGCGTTGTCCGGAATCACTGGGCGTAAAGGGCACGTAGGCGTCTTTGTAAGTTTCTGGTGAAATACTTCTGCTCAACGGAAGAACTGCCTGAAAAACTGCAAAGATTGAGTATAGGAGAGGAAAGTGGAATTCCTGGTGTAGCGGTGAAATGCGTAGATATCAGGAAGAACACCGGTGGCG